>JBAXPV010000012.1:0-110479 GCA_037132075.1 Bacteroidota bacterium | reverse complement strand
ATTTGCTAACTATTTAATGTTCATATGTTAAACAATGACTTGCGAAACTTCAGTTAAATAATTTATTAAGCGCCTCCCCGGGAACCCCGGAACCACTGTCCTTTATTTCAACCACAACTTCCTTTTCCTCATTTCTCCATGCATTCAGGATTATCTCAGATCCTTCAGGGGTATAAATGGCTGCATTATGCAAAATGTTTATCACACATTGCTTCATGAGATTAACATCAAGGAGAATCAAAGGCAATTCCTCTGCTACATGGACTTTGATTACATGACGTGCCAAGTCCGTCTTCAGCTCATTCAAAGCAATCCCAAAAAGATCGCCAACATCTGTATATTGTAAATTAAGCTTCAAGAGTCCTGATTCAATCCTCGACATATCAAGGATGTTTTCTACGAGTAAGTTTAACCGCATGGAAGCGATGTTTAGTTCTTCACAGATTTGCTTCCTGATTGCAGGGTTCGTGGAGGTATTCTCATCATCAAGATTTGATACTGCAGTTGTAATTATCGCGATGGGCGTCCTTAATTCATGAGAAACAGAATTGAGTATCGTCTGAAAAAGCTTCTCAGATTCAAGCAAAATCATATTGGCTTTTACCAGGTCAATATTCATTTCTCTTTCAAGGCTTAAAGCAATTTGGTTGATGAAGGAATTTAAAAGATTAAAATGTTCCTTTCCAGAGCTTTCTGCCTCTTCAAATTGAAACCCGACAACACCAATGATTCCTCTTGGAACAATCAAGGGAAGGTATTGCAAACCTTCCGAGACTTTCATATCTGTATAATTTCCTGCAGGAATTCCCTCTTCGAAACACCGGCTTGCAATAGAAAATTCCTCTTCATTCGAAAAATCTGTATTTCCAAAGGGCCTGGAAGCCAGCCCGGATCCTTCTTTCACTTTCAAATAAATGATAATGTCGATTTGAAATTGTTTTTGAATTTCTTCCCTTGCTTTTTTGACTACATCCTTGATTGAAGTCGTATTATTCAGTGCTTCGAGAAGGGAATATAATACAGAAATATCTTCACGGCTTCGTTTTAATTCTAATTGGTTTTTACGGATCCTGTGGATAAGCGTGCCTCCGACAATAGCGATAAGGAAATTGGCGAAAAGGGTGATCGCGTCATGAAGACTATAAACATGAAAAGTAAAAAGTGGCGGAATAAAGAAATAGTTCCAAATGGCAAAATTCAGGATAGCCGCAAGTAAGACAGGGCCCCTACCCAGGAATAGGGAAAGACTGGCAACCATGATCAGAAAGATAAGCCCAACAGTCTGATATCCAATCGTTGACGTAAGAGGAAAGCACAGCAAACCAGCCAGCATAATTGCCAGGGCAGCGACAAAATATTCCCTGCTTGGGGAAACAGCTGAGGTTTTTTGTTTTGACATTGGTATCCAAATCAAAGATATCAATAAATTGACCTGATCTGTTTAATATTTCCTACTAGTGAAAATATACTCATTCTAAGCATGTATGCGAATCGCTGCTTAGCGTGTTTTATGCCGACGCTATTTTTTCGCAGACCTGTTCATCGTCGGAATATCATCAGCAATATTGTTATCCTCTCCCGTCTCCGCATACGATTCACAAACATTCACAAAGAATACCAAGATCCACAATGTCAGCAGGCTCTGCATGGGAACTGCTTTAAATCCATGAAAAATCCATAAATAAATGGAGAGAAAGGTGATGCCTAAAGTTGCGACCCAGAAAACAAATAATGCGGGAATTTCTAATTGCCTGCGTGGTTTTAAACGAATAAAAGTGTTTGAAAGTACCGCCAAAAAAGTTCGACGGCTGTTTTCCTTACTATTACGTCCGGTGGTTTCAGTTTCAGACATTTGCGTGACTGCGAATCGGGACCATTACCATAATATATCCTTTGTGTGCCAAACGGTTTTGGATAGCCACCTGAGCCTGGTTGTGCAACATTCGTTGCATGGCGGTGGCTTTTGGAATGATAAACTGACCGATGAAGAAAATCGCATGCGGATAATCAGCGATAATGTTCTTTGCCATATCCTTTACCTCATCAGCGATATCGGTGCCAATTGCATAATGACTTTCTGCATAAAATCCACAATGCCTGGCGAGGTTTTCATAATTGGCAAGGTTTTCTTTAACATTATCCTCCAGGTTCTGCAACTCGGCTTGTCCTTTGAAATTACCTGCATCTACAATCCCGACTTCGATAAAAATAAAGTTCGTGTATTCCCTGAATTGATTCCTTACCTTAAAAAAGGTATTGATGCCTAAACCATTATAACCTTTGACACAGATGACCGCAACCCTGCCATTCGCATCAAAGACAGGAACCAAAGGTTTGTTAGGACTATCTTTTGAAAGTATATCATCCACGCAATGAAAAGCGCGGTTGTTCATCCGGGTGATCAGTTTATTAGAATAGTTATAGTGTTTTTTTATCCGCGTGACAACCAAGATCAATAAACCGGTGATCACAAGCGTAATCCAGCCCCCTTCCATAAATTTCATTGAAATAACAGTGAAAAGGATGAAGACGGTCAGAAAGAGGCCAATTCCGTTGATGATAAGTTTTCTTTTCCAGTGATTTTCAGTCTTTCGTTCCAGCCACCAATGCCTGACCATGCCTGCCTGTGAGAGCGCAAAGGTGATAAACACGTTGATACTGTATAAAATTACCAATATTCTGATTGATCCCTTGGTGAGTATGAGTATTACAATAGCCATGATGCCCATAAATGAGATTCCATTTTGTGTAACCAACCTGTCACTCAGTACAGTAAACCGCCTTGGAAACCAATTATCCTGTGCCATGGAGGCAATCACACGGGGTCCGTCCAGAAAACCCGTCTGTGCTGCAATAAACAGCAACATAGCCTCTGAAAATAAAGTAAGCGATATAAATACCCACGACCAGCCTTTACCCCAGCTTGCTGTGAAATTGTCGAGCAACACAGCATTTAAGGTCTTATATTCACTTGGATGAACATTGAAAAGCACATAGGCAAACATCAAGCCCACCACGGTGATCGCCAGCGAAAAAATCATATACCGCATGGTTGTCAAACCAGTCTTCACTCTGGGTTCCTGAAGGATAGGGACTGAATTGCTTACCGCTTCCAGTCCTGTATAAGTCCCTGCTCCCATACTGTAGGAACGCAGGATAAGGGCAAGAACACCGAAAGTACCAAGTGTCTGACTGGCATCCTTAAAATTACTGACCGAATCATGATAAACAGCAGGTATTTGACCAAGATGACTGAAGATTGCATATCCTATGACAAAAAGATGAGAGACAACAAAAAGTATAAAAATTGGCATCAGAGAAAACACCGATTCTTTTACCCCACGGAAATTCAGGATAATCAGGATTAAAATGCCAAAAATAGAAACGCCAAGTTTATAGGGCTGAAAGGCAGAAGGTATCATGCTGAAAAGTGCATCTGTCGAGGCAGAAATGGACATGGCAATCGTTAGAATGTAATCCACCAGTAAAGCAGAACCAGACACCATGCCAACTTTCGAAGAGAGTAATTTTGTTGCAACTTTATACCCGCCTCCCCCTGAAGGGAATAGCTTGATGATTTGTGAATAACTTGAGCCAATGATGAAAATAGTTAAGGCAATCAACAGTGCCACGATTATAGCCAGGAAGGGATAATGTCCCAATACCCTGAATGACTCCTCAGGTCCATAACAAGAAGAAGAAAGCCCGTCGGATCCTAAACCAATCCATGCAAAAAAGGCAATCAGTGTCACTCTGTGAAAGATTTGCTCATCATATAGATCTCTTGCCTTCCCTATGAAAAAGAGTTTGAATCCCTTTATTGTAGACCGGTCTTTATGCGCTTTCATCATCACTTTTATACTATTGATTTTCGTATACAAAGGAAGTTGTATCCTTATAAAGCCGCTGTGAAGATTACAATGCAGGATATAAAGATTTTATATAGAATACGATCATCGTTATTAACTCCAGGACAAGCCCTGTACCCAATAAAATTCAATTTCATTGGGTTTTCCTTGCCATAATGCCTATTTTTGATACAGAAAATTTTAGGAATGAAGATTTTAGTTGTTGAGGATGAAGAGAAAATTGCCCGGCAAATCAAGAAAGGCCTGGAGGAAAATAACTTTGAAGTTGAACTTGCTTACGATGGGACATTCGGCAAAAGACTGGCGCTGGAAAACAAATTTGATCTGATTATCCTCGATATTATAATTCCGGGGATTAACGGGCTCGACCTATGCCATGAGATTAGAAAAAATAAAATAAATACCCCGATAATCATGCTCACAGCGTTGGGCACTACTGACGATAAAGTCTCAGGATTGGATATGGGTGCTGATGACTATCTTGTGAAACCATTTCATTTTAAAGAACTTTTGGCGCGAATTAAGGCGCTGACCAGAAGAAATAAGGAAATTATCAATTCGGAGACATTGGCAATTGTTGACCTGATGATGGACTTACAAACGAAACTTGTCACCCGGAATGGAAAAGAAATTAAATTGACAGCAAGAGAATATAACCTACTCGAGCTTTTTATGAGAAACCAGGGGAAAGTCCTGGAGCGTAAAGACATTGCAGCAAAAGTCTGGGATGTTTCCTTTGACACCGGCACAAATGTCATTGATGTCTATGTAAACTATCTGAGAAATAAAATCGACAAAGATTTTAAAATAAAGCTTATTCACACCCAGGTTGGGATGGGCTATATCATGCGCGAACAGGAATGAAAATAAGAAATTCCCTTTCTTTAAAATTTACCGGGATTTTCGCTGTGATCCTCATCATTGTATTGGGATTCACTTATTTTATGGCGAAAGACTATGCCAATACTGAATCATTTTTAAGACTGAAAGAAAGAAGTTTTATTATTTCTCAGTACTTTTTTGAAAAAGATGAGCTCAGTGAAACGGCTTATGAACCCTATAAGGCCAGGTATCTTCAAAGTCTGCCAGATGAAATTATCCAGGTATTTGATCAATTTGATGATTGTGTCTTTCTGCCGAGGAATGATAAAATCCATTATTCAAAAAGCACCCTGAGTAAAATCAGAAGAGAAGGGGAAATCAATTTTACACAGGGAGCTTATAAAATTGTTGGCATCTCTTACCATGACAACCAGGGGGATTTTGTGATTTTGGTATCTGCAAGCAATCACTATGAAAAAGACAGACTTGACAACCTATTGATTATCATTCTTATAAGCTTTATTGTCAGTTTGGTAGCCAGTTATTTCCTGGGACAATTTTTTTCAAAAAAAGCATTAGAACCCATACGAAAAGTGGTCATGCAGGCGAAAACAATTACCGCCTCAAACCTGCATTTACGAATTGAAGAAGGAAAAGCCAAAGATGAGATTCATGAGCTCTCAAATACCTTTAATAGCATGCTTTCCCGACTGGAATCCGCCTTTGTGATGCAACGAACTTTTATCAGTAATGCCTCTCATGAATTGCGGACACCATTGACAGTTGCCTTAAGTGAAATGGAAATCCTGCTTTCAAAGAATAGAAGCGTCGAAGAGTATAAGACAGCCCTCACTTCAGCAATTTTTGAGTTTGAAAAATTAGCCGATCTCCTCAATAACTTACTAAACCTGGCACAGGCAAACCAGGAAAGTCCTGATTTTGAAATTAAAGAGATCCGGCTCGATGAATTATTATGGGACATTAAAAATGATGTTTTAAGGAAAAACGAGTCTGCTGATATTTCAATTGAATACAAAAACCTTCCGGCTGATGAAATGTCTTTAGTCATCAAGGGAAATCCACAAACGCTTGGGATTGCCATATCGAATTTAATCCAAAACGCCTGTAAGTTCTCCGAAAATCAAAACGTTGTTTGTGAACTCGTTTATACTGATGATGCGTTGATTGTCAATGTCATTGACAAAGGAATCGGGATTGCGTCCTCAGATCTTAAAAACATTCTACAACCCTTCTGTCGTGGGAATAATGCCATTAAGTATTCAGGTTATGGCATTGGATTGGCACTTGCTGATAAGATCGTTGCAATCCATGGAGGCAAAATGAACATCAATTCCGTATTAAATGAAGGAACTACTGTTTGTTTGATTTTCCCTGTTTCAGTATAATTCTAATCTGGTTTTAATCTCCTGCTGACTTTCTAATTTGGTTTTAATTCAGGCTCCTTTTTCTGGGTGCACCTTTGCAGCAAAAAAGAACCGGATTATGCCTAGCTTCATAAGAATACCTTTCGTCTGTTTGTTTTTTGTTTTGGTTTTTGGTCATGTGCATCACCTGGAAGCCCAGGAGATGCCTCATGATACAATTAAACTTAGCATTGAGGGGGCGGAAAAGCAATTCCTCACAAAGAACCTTTTACTCCTTGCAGAGAAATGCAATGTTGATGCAGCAGAGGCTGGAATTATCCAGGCCAGACTCTGGCCCAACCCTAACCTGCAGGTCGAACAAAACATATACAACTTCGAAACGCACAAGGCATTTGATTTTACAAAAACAGGGAATACCGCAATAACAGCCAGCCAACTCTTCCTGATGGCCGGAAAGCGAAATAAACAGGTTGATCTCCAAAAAATCAACTTAAAAAAGTCAGAATATATTTTTTATGATTTGCTAAGGTCTTTAAAATTTCAACTCAGGACCACGTTCTACGATTCATATTACCTGGTTCAAACGCTCAAAGTTTATGATAATGAAATACAATCATTGTCGAAAACCATCGACGTTTATCAACAACAAAGGGAAAAGGGGAATGTCTTACAAATGGAGTTGACACGTTTACAGGCTTTCAATACCAGCCTCCAGATGGAACAAAATGAACTAAGGAATAAGCTTTTTGATAAACAATCAGACTTAAAAGTCCTGTTATCGATTGAAGGACCATTTATTCTACCTCTGCTCAAAAATGATAATCAGCTCTATCCGGATGTGAAGAATTTGAAATTACAATCCTTGATTGATACTGCAATGAACAACCGTTATGATTTAAAAATACAGGAATCAAACCTGGATTGGGCAGTATCCAACCACAAACTACAACAGGCGATGGCATACCCTGATTTGAACCTCAACCTGCAAGCCTGGAATAGGGCCGGTGGTTATGTGCGCGATTATAATTCCATTACCGTTGGCGTTGATATTCCAATTTTAAACCGGAACCAGGGGAATATTAAAATAGCACAAAGCCAGGTGGACAATTCAAAATATGTATTGGAAAATTATAAAGAAGTCGTGAAGAATGATGTCATGAAAGCCTGGTCAAAAGCATTGGAAACTGAAAAATTGCAGCCATCGCAACAATCCGGCTTTGTGGACAGTTATGAAAAACTGACCCAGGAAGTACAGCATAACTACGAAAAACGAAACATCAGCCTGCTTGAGTTTATTGATTTTTATGATTCATATAAGAATTTCATCATTCAACATAACAACCTGGATAATAATAGAATAGATACATACGAGGAATTGAATTATTGCCTTGGAAAAACATTAGTAAATCATTAATAATGAAAAGGATAATGAATATTGAAAGATTAAGTTTCCTTCTGATCATACTCACAGGGCTCCTTTCCGCCTGTGGCAGTAAAGATCCAGAAGATAATCAGGATAAGAAATTCTCCCTGAGTGAATCCATGAAAAAGTCAATCACACTGGATATCTCGAAGCTATCTTGTGTTGAAAGCGAATTAAAACTAAGCGGGAAAGTGACATATGATGAAGAAAAAGTTGTCAAAGTCTATCCCATAATCAGTGGAAATGTAACTGAAGTAAAAGTCAGCCTGGGAGATCGTGTAAAGAAAGGACAGGTGCTTGCTGTTGTAAAAAGCGTGGAAATGGCAGGTCTTGAGAACGACCTGAGCAATTCTAAGTCAAATGTTGAAATTGCCCAGGCCAATTTTAAGGTCGCTGAAGAAATGTATAAATCAGGGATTACTTCAGAAAAAGAATACATTACCTCAAAAAAGGAACTGGAGAAAGCGCAATCTGAATTTCGTAAAACAAACAATATCAACTCCGTATATGGCGGGAAACCCAGTGCGGAAATGAATATTATTTCCCCAATTTCCGGGGTAATCGTTGAAAAAACAATTACACCGGGTATGCAAATACGAACAGATTATAGCAACAACCTTTTCACAATTTCTGACTTAAAAAACGTGTGGGTTATTGCCAATGTCTTTGAAACAGATATTTCAAAAATCCAGCAGGGATATGACGCAGATATTGTTACCCTTAGTTATCCTGATAAAATTATTAAAGGAAAAGTTGACAAAATATACAGTGTATTGGATCCTGTGACAAGGGTAATGAAAGCTCAGATAAAACTTGATAACGCTGATTTCCTTTTGAAACCTGAGATGTTTGCTAATGTTATCGTTCACTACTCTGAAAATTGCAATAAAATATGCATTCCATCAAAAGCTGTGATTTTTGATAACAGTAAAAGCTATGTAATGGTTTATAAAAGCAATCATGAAATTGAGACCAGGGTCATTGAGATTTATAAATCAGTGAAAGATAAAACATACATCAATGTTGGTTTGAAAGAAGGAGAAAAAGTCATCTCCACGAACCAATTACTGATATATAATGAATTAAACGGTTGATTTTCGCTTCATTTAATATCCGCGGGATTTCATGAATACATTTGTTAAAAAAATTGTAGCCTTTTCGCTGAAAAATAAATTCTTTATTTATTTTCTGACCCTGGTATTAATCATAACCGGCATTTACAGTTATGTCAATACTACTGTAGAGGCTTTCCCTGATTTTACAAATACGCAGATCGTTATCATTACCCAATGGCGCGGTCGCAGTGCAGAAGAGGTTGAACGATTTGTATCGGTACCTCTTGAAATTGCCATGAATTCGGTACCCAGGAAAACGAATGTACGTTCGATTTCCATGTTCGGTCTTTCTGTCATTAAAATTCTGTTTGAAGATGATGTCGATGATTTCTATGCCCGGCAGCAGGTGAACAATGCCATCTCAGCGGTCACTTTACCGGAGGGTGTCGAGGCTGATGTTCAGCCACCTTATGGTCCAACTGGTGAAATATATCGCTACACCTTACAAAGTAAAAACAGGAATACCAGGGAGTTGCTGACATACCAGGATTGGACGGTACGACGACAGTTACTCAGTGTTCCGGGGGTAGCTGACGTGAATACCTTCGGAGGTCAGCAAAAGATTTTCGAAATTGATGTCAATCCTGGCTTGCTTGATAAATATAACATTTCACCACTTGACGTCTATAATGCCGTTTCAAAAAGTAATGTAAATGTCGGGGGAGATATTATTGAAAAAAATAATCAGGCTTATGTAGTCAGGGGTGTTGGTTTGATCAATTCGAAGGAGGAAATAGGAGATATTGTGATTCAGAATATTGAAGGAACACCCATTTCTGTAAAAAATGTTGCGGAAATCGTTGAAACATCATCTCCGCGGGTTGGCCAGGTCGGGATGAATGCCAATGATGACATGATAGAAGGAATCGTAATCATGCGAAAAGGGCTTGATCCGCATGAGATTCTTAAAGGAATTAAAGCAAAGGTAGATGAACTGAATTCAAAAGTGCTACCAACGGATATTAAACTGGTTCCCTTTTACGACAGGGACAATCTGATCGATTTCTGTACACATACTGTCATTGGAAATCTGGTGGAAGGGATCATCCTGGTAACCCTGATCGTATTTCTCTTCATGGCTGACATCCGGGCAACCCTGGTGGTCTCCATGATTATTCCACTTGCACTTTTGTTTGCATTTATTTGCCTGAAGGCCCTTGGAATGTCAGCAAATCTCATTTCCATGGGGGCCATTGACTTTGGAATTATCATAGACGGGGCGGTGGTGATGGTGGAAGGCATTTTTGTTGCATTGGATCATAAGGCTAGTAGTGTGGGTATTCCAAAATACAATTTGCTGTCGAAGCTGGGAATCATAAAGAATACGGGAGGCGAAATGGGAAAAGCTATTTTTTTCTCTAAACTCATCATCATAACAGCGCTTATTCCCATTTTTGCATTTCAAAAAGTGGAAGGAAAAATATTTTCTCCTTTGGCATATACGCTTGGATTCGCGCTCTTAGGAGCTTTGATTTTCACCCTCACCCTGGTTCCTGTCCTTTCAAGTTATCTGTTTAACAAGGACGTCAGGGAAAAAAACAATCCTTTTGTGTCTTTCATTCACAGGTCTACCATGCGGATCTTCCGGTTTACATACAGCCATAAGCGAAAAAGCCTGCTGGTCGCCTTTGTCATCATGATTGCCAGTTTGGTCTCTTTTCGTTACCTTGGGAGTGAATTTCTTCCTCCACTTAATGAAGGGGCTTTATGGATCGAAGCCCAGATGCCGATGTCAATTTCACTACAGGAATCCGTTAGACTTGAGCATAAGATTCGCGAAATCATTTTAAGTTTTCCTGAAGTTCAAAGTGTCTTGTCACAAACTGGCAGATCCAATGACGGGACAGACCCAAGTGGATTTTATCTGAACCAGGCCTGTGTGAACCTCTACCCAAAGAAATTGTGGAAGCGCAAAATAACTGAAGATCAATTGATTGACGAGATCGATGCCAAATTAAAACAGATCCAGGGAATCAATTATAACTATTCACAACCGATTCGTGACAATGTTGAGGAGGCTGTTGCCGGACTTAACTGCAACAACGCAATAAAAATTTACGGATCGAATTTAAACATATTGGATACCCTGGCCCGACAATGTATCAATTCCATCAAAGATGTGAAAGGCATAAAAGATCTCGGAATCCTGAAAAATATCGGGCAACCTGAAGTAAGCATCGACCTCAACGAGAGTAAGATGACTGCTTATGGAGTCGTCAAGGAAGAATGTCAGTCTATTATTGAAATGGCAATTGGCGGGAAGGCTGCTACACAGCTATATGAAGACGATAAGAAATTTGATATCAGAATCCGTTATCCCAAGGATTACCGCAAAGATGAAGATGATATTCAGAATTTGATGATTCCCACGATTCGGGGCACCAAAGTTCCTTTAAAAGAAATCGCAGAAATAAAGAAACAAACAGGCTCCGCTTTCATTTACAGAGATCTGAATCAGAGGTTAATTGCCGTAAAATTCACCGTTCGCGGAAGAGACCTTGGGAGTACGATCAAGGAAGCACAGCAAAAAATTGAAAAGACAGTTAAATTTCCAAAGGGATATTCCATTATCTGGACTGGTGAATTTGAAAGCCAGGTGCGGGCTACCAATAGGTTAACCCAGGTTGTCCCGATATGCCTTGTTTTGATCTTTGTACTACTTTTTATCACCTTTGGTAATGTTAAAGATGCAGGACTCGTATTGCTGAATGTGCCGTTTGCCTTAATCGGAGGGATCATGGCATTACACCTTACCCATGTATTTTTCGGCATCTCTGCCGGTGTCGGTTTTATCGCCTTATTTGGCGTTTGTATCCAGAATGGAGTCATCCTAATCTCGGTTTTCAAGAAAAACCTGGACAAGAAGATCCATATTGATGAAGCGATCTACCAAGGTGTTGAATCAAGAATACGCCCTGTGGTTATGACTGCATTAATGGCAGCCATCGGGCTGATCCCAGCTGCACTTTCCTCAGGGATTGGGTCTGAATCGCAGAAGCCACTAGCGATTGTTGTGATCGGAGGTCTGATCACCGCAACCATCCTGACATTATTTATCTTCCCGCTTATCTTTAAATGGGCCTACAGGCGAAAGCACAGTAAATATATCTGACAGGTATAAGTCATAGATTCCATACCTTTGTATACTTCGACAGCTCACGTGTAAAACGGGTCTTTTGAAATATACTCAAAGCTATGCCGCTAACCCGCAACCTCCAGGCCCATCTTTCCCTCTTTGGAAGCAGTTTGATCTTTGGCGTTAATTACTGGATCGCCAAGGGCATGATGCCTGTATTTTTCGATCCTTTTCAGATCATTTTCTTGAGACTGAGCACTGCTGCAATAATGTTTTGGGCCGTTTCTCTTTTCTTCCCCAAAGAAAAAGTCCTGCGAAAAGATCTCATCCTCATCGCGATCTGCGCTATGCTGGGTGTCGTGATCAATCAAATCTTGTTTTTCGAAGGATTACAACGAACGAAACCTGTTGAAACTGCCATTCTCTTTACAACCAGCCCTATCCTTGTTTTGATTATGTCGCATTGGCTGATCAAAGAAAGGATCACAACAACCAAGTCCTGGGGAATTGCCTTTGGGTTTATCGGTGCAATCTCAATCGTCATGAACGGGCAGGTCATAAGCCTGGCTGATACCAATATGCTGGGGAATCTATTCATCATCATTAATATCATCAGTTATAGTCTTTACCTTGTTTTGGTGAAACCCATGATGAGTAAATATCATCCCATGACAGTCATGAAATGGGTTTTCCTTTTTGGATTTATTGCCGTGATCCCTATCGCAGGTCCTTCTATCTCAAAAATAAACTGGGAAATTATCACCCCTTTTATCTGGTTTTCTCTTTCTTATGTAATTATTGGTTCAACATTTATTGCGTACCTGATGATTACATTTTCTCTGAAATACCTCACACCTTCTGTCGTTGGATTTTACATTTATCTTCAACCTTTTATCGCAACTGTCACAGGTATACTGTTTTACAACAGTACCATAACCCTTGTCAAAGTTTTTGCAGCCCTGATGATATTTGCAGGAGTTTATCTGGTCAGTAAAAATCCACCCAGGAGCTCAATAGAGATGTCGGAACGGTACTAACAACCACGACAGGAATCGCTCAAAACGAGGTCGTTTCATCCATTTAACATAATCGAAATCAATACAGGTGTCAATTGTATTGACCAAATGAACGTTGAGGTCATGAATGATGCCAGGCTCACTCCCGAAAAGCCCTATTTCGTGCTGATAACGGAAGCTGCGATAATCTACATTGGCTGACATGATTCCAAAAATCTCTTGATCCACGGTGATACATTTTGCATGAAGATTGTCAGATGTATAAAAGAAAATCTTGATGCCACTCTTGTGAAACATTCCCAGGTAGCGGCCACGGATCAGGTCGACCGAAGTTACATCACTATGCTGGGGAATGATGATTTTCACGTCAACACCTCTGCGGGAGGCTTCCATCAATTCCTTTCTCAACATAAAACCCGGCAAAAAATAAGGCGTTTCAATGATGACCTCTTTCTGTGCCATTTTCACCAGACGTTCAAATTTCTTCTTGATTTGCTGACGATAGATGGAAGGAATATCCTGCACAATCTCATAATCCCTGTAATGTATCGTCTTTTTAAAGGAAAATTTGTTGTAGGTATATTTGTTGAACATATCCCAACTGTCGAGATATGTTTTTTTAAACGGCAAGGCAATTCCTCCGGTGAGTCTTATGACCATTTCACGCCAGTTAAGCGAATAGCCGGTAATGTTGGCTGATCCTATATATGATATATGATCATCAATGATGATGAGCTTGCGGTGATTTCTACGGTGGTTCTTTGTGAAGAAATCAATGGTATAGACGATCTTTCTGAAAAAACGAATCTGGCCGCCCAATTGTTCCAGCTCTTCAAAAAATGCAAGATTTACCTGTGACCCGTAGGAGTCTATCAACAATCTGATCTCTACGCCTTCACGGGCTTTCCGATTTAGCGCTAACCTGAATTTTTTGCCAATTGCGTCATTTCCAAACCGATAGGTCTCAATATAGATATATTTCTTCGCTGAATCAATGTCCTTTAATTGTGCAGCATAAAATTCCATAGGATCATCATACAGATGATAGGTCAGCTCAGTATTGTCTCTATAGGGCAATGGGTGTTTTTTTACAAATATAAAATGAAATTTCATTTTACATTTGTAAAAAAAAACTATGATCCGTTCGATGACCGGCTTTGGCAGAGCAGTGCTGGAGCTCCCTTCACGTAAGGTAAGTGTTGAAATCCGCGCCCTTAACAGCAAACAGATGGACCTTAACGTGAAAATTCCTTCACTCTATCGTGAAAAGGAATCTGATATTCGCAATGTGTTGTCAGGGCAATTGGAGCGTGGAAAAATCGATTTCTTTATTAATATTGAAGATAAAGCCGGGAGTATCCATAGTTTAAACGAAAACCTTGCCCTGGAGTATACGACCATGCTTCGGCAACTTGCTATAAAAATGGGCCAGAAAACCGAGCCGGATTTTTTGTCGATGGTGATGCGCCTCCCCGACATTATGAGTTCAGATTCTGTGAAACCTGATGAGGAAGAATGGAATTCGCTGGTGAATACCATCAACGCTGCGGTTGCCGACTTAGACCAGTTTAGGCAAAACGAAGGCAATCTTTTAAGCCAGGAACTTGCCAGGAGAGTGAGTATTATCACCAAGCTGCTTGCGGCAGTTTTGCCCTATGAAGAAAATAGGATGGTAGCAAAAAAGGAGAAATTGTTGAAATGGATTAGCGAATTCACCAACAAAACCAACTTTGACCAGAACCGCTTTGAACAGGAAATGATCTACTACCTCGAAAAGATGGATTTTACTGAAGAGAAAGTGCGCCTCACACAACACTGCGATTTCTTCATTGAAACATTGAATGAAGCTGAAGGCAACGGGCGGAAACTTGGGTTTATCGCACAGGAAATGGGTAGAGAAATCAATACTTTAGGTGCAAAGGCAAATGATGCTGACATTCAAAAGATTGTGGTGCAGATGAAAGATGAACTGGAGAAAATCAAAGAACAATTGGCGAATGTTTTATAGAGTTAGTAGTTAGATAGTTAGTTTCAGAAGGTCGTTATCCCTAATACTAACTACTAACTTTAAACTATTTCGAAAAGTATCCACTAAAATGACAGGTATCTCAGTGCAAAAACGTTGTGTTATCATCTCTGCTCCTTCCGGGGCAGGTAAGACGACGATTGTCCATCATCTCCTGAAATCAGGATTGAAGCTCGAGTTCTCTATCTCTGCTACAAGCCGTAAGTTAAGGGATGGAGAAGCCGACGGTTTTGATTATTATTTTTTGTCGGCAGAAGACTTTCGGGAGAAAATCAATGCCGGAGAATTCATGGAATGGGAGGAAGTATATCCCGGGAGTTACTACGGGACTTTGCGCTCAGAACTTGATCGCATATGGAATAACGGGCATTTTGTCCTTTTCGAAGTTGATGTTTTCGGGGGATTGAAACTTAAAAAAGTCTTCGGAGACCATGCGCTAAGCTTGTTTATCATGCCTCCTTCTATAAATGCACTGGAAGAACGCCTCCGCAAGCGCTCTACCGACTCTGAAGAAAGCATGAAAAAACGTATCGCCAAGGCAAAAGAAGAAATGGACCACAGCCACCTCTTTGACAAAATCGTTATCAATGACAAGCTGGAAGATGCACTTTCAGCTTCTTTTCAGGTCGTCAACACCTTTCTCAATTCATAATGAAAAGTGGCTCACAAAAAATAGGTTTGTTTTTCGGGTCCTTCAACCCGATTCATATCGGTCACCTGATTCTGGCAAATTATTTTGTTGAATTTACTGACCTTAAGGAAGCCTGGTTTGTAATTTCCCCTCAGAATCCTTTCAAAACAAAAGAAAGCCTGCTTGCCGACCATCATCGTTACTATATGGCAAACCTCGCAGTTGAGGATAATGCCAGATTGCGGGTTAGCGACATCGAATTTAAAATGCCACAGCCTTCTTATACGATTGACACTTTGACTTACTTACAGGAAAAGTATCCGGCTCATGAATTTGTGCTTCTGATGGGTGCTGACCAGATGAGTGGATTCAGCCGATGGAAGAACTATGAACAGATTCTTGAATATTTTCAAATATATTTATATCCCCGTCCCGGAGCTACGCTTGGAGAATTTAAAGATCATCCCAGGATTACCATGGTGGAAGGCCCGCTTCTGGAGATTTCAAGCAGCTTTATCAGGAATGCAATAAAAGACAAAAAGGATGTGCGTTATTGGCTCCCGGAGCCTGTGTACCGGTACATCCAGGAAATGCACTTCTACCAACACTGACCCCACTTAATTTGCACATGTGCACACCTGCATATCAGCACATTAAGTCCGCTACCCGCAGTGAAAATAAGTCTCCACAAGCTTCAATATCTCATCCCTGCTTTTACCAATCCTGCTACGTAACTCCTTATCATCAAAAGCCTTTAGCTTTCGAACGACATCCTCGATCATCGACGAAGGAAATATGCCTTCTTCCTCATAGAACTTCCGTTGGTTCTCCAGGCATTCTGCCGATTCAACACAGGAACAGGGAAGCTGACTCAGGGAAGCACATTTATCCTTGTGTTTGTGATCAAAGATATTGACATCAACATAACGCTTTTCCGAGTATGAAAGGGCATTCTTCATCGTAAGCCCAATTTTTGCCGCAACAGTAAGGCCAGCCAGCAAGAGGTAGATATCCGCGGAACCATCAGGGCAGCGGAATTCTGCCGTTTGTTTGTTGATACTGTTTAATTCATGCTTTGGCTCATTAGGATTGGCATCATGAACCATGCTTTTTTTCATTGACCAGCCTAATGGCACTCTCACCAGAACTGATCGGTTACGATCGCCCCAGCAAATATTTGTCGGTGCTTCCTGGTGAGGAACAAGGCGGAAATAAGAGGTGGGATTTGTGTTGCCAAATGCTGTCAATGAGGGAGCCAGGAAAAGATAGCCTGCAATGGCTTTTTTAGCGACATCACTCAACATACCATTTTCTACCATGGCATTTTCACCGTCTTTCATCAGGCGTGTGTGAATATGGAGCCCGCTTCCCGCCTTACCGACCGTAATCTTTGGCGCAAAGGTTATCGTCACGCCATGCCTGAAAGCAAGTTGTCTCAATATCCATTTGGCAATCACTAACTGATCCGCAGCATCTTCCAATGGACTTGGGTTGAATTCAATTTCGTTTTGCTCATATTCCAGGTCATTCAAACTGAAATTTCCGACCTCGGAATGTCCATATTTTATATTACCGCCAGCCTGGGCAATGGCTTGCATCGCCTCCGACCGCAATTTTTCCCATTTGGTAAATGGACCACTTTCCTGGTAACCTTTTTGATCAGTACAATTAAACAATGTACTCTTTTTGCTGATGAGGTAATATTCGAGTTCCCCCATCACCTCGAAAGAATAGCCTGTCTGCGCCTTTAACGACTCATGAGCTTTGCGAAGCACATATTCAGGTGAAGAAGCCAGGGGCTCCCCGTCTTTGTTGTAAAACGAACAGAGTATTTCCATGGTGGGAATCTCTGTAAAAGGATTGACAAAAGCAGTCTTATAACGCGGAACCACGTATAAATCGCTCGAGCCGGCTTCAATATGAGAAAAAAGACTACTGCCATCAACCCGCTCGCCGGTGGTAAGGATGTTCTCCAGGTGATTCCTGTTTTGAATCACGAAATTCAATGTCTTTAAACGGCCATCACCCGCGCTGAACCTGAAGTTGAGCATCTCAATATTATGATCCTGAATGTATTTAACAAGATCCGCCTTCGTAAAATCTTTGGGATGTTTGTTTAAATATTGAACCAAGGGGTTCGGGTTCATTTCAATAAAGCTGTCCATAGAAAAAATCAATTAGTAGATTGAGTATCTGAATAGTGCGTCAAAGTTATACAATTATTGAATCTAATCAGCTTTCAAGGCTGCCAGGCTTCTTTATAATATACGGACCTGCCAGCATTAAGTTCCAATGAAATGATGTACTTTCGTGTAGAATTATGAATCCAAACGAAATATTGTTTTTCTCTGTATTCCTATGTGCAATCATTGGGATCCTTATTTTCGACCTGAAATTTGTCGGCCGGCACAGTCATGTCATCTCTTTTAAAGAAGCCGGCATCTGGTCAGCAGTTTGGGTCAGCATAGCAATTGTCTTTTTCTTTATTCTTCAATGGAAAGGTGACATCATTCATGGGATTACCACCATGGATGCCCTGAAAGACCGGATCGCCACCTACAAACACCCTATCAACATCAGTGGAAAATCCCTGGAAGACGCTTTGGCTATTTACCGGAAAAACCTCTCGCTCGAATTTCTCACTGGCTACCTGATCGAATATTCACTCTCGGTAGATAATGTATTTGTCATCCTATTGATTTTCAGCTCTTTCAATGTAAGTACAAAATATTACAAACGCGTCTTATTCTGGGGCATCTTCGGCGCCATCATCATGCGATTCCTCTTCATTTTTATCAGCGCCGGACTGATTAACCGTTTCGAATGGGTGATGTATCTATTCGGAGGGTTTTTGCTGGTTACCGGGATGCAGATGTATCGAGAGCGAAACACGGTAAAGAAAATCGATCCTGCCAAACATCCTGTCGTGCAATTTATGTCAAAGCACTTCAGAGTATTACCAGACTACCGTGAACAACATTTTGCCTTGAAAGAAGACGGGAAATGGTTCATCACACCCCTTTTTGTCGTTCTGATCATTATTGAATTCACCGATGTTATCTTCGCCGTTGATTCCGTACCCGCTATTTTCTCTGTCACCAAAGATCCTTTTATCGTCTTTTATTCCAACATTTTTGCCATTTTGGGGCTAAGGTCGCTCTTTTTCCTGGTGTCGGGGATGATGAAGTATTTCCATTATTTAAAAGAAGGCCTCGCAGTGCTTCTCATGTTCATTGGCTTGAAGATGTTAATGCATACCCAGTTTGCTAACCTTGGATTCACAACGAATCATTCTTTATTGGTGGTTCTTGCAATACTTGGTATCAGTATTTTGCTATCGCTTCTGTTCCCAAAGGATACGAATAAACCTTAATCCTGATTTCGCCTTCTTCCCTGGTTTTCAGCCTGCCTATCTTACGAAAGAATTGATTCTCTGCTGAAAAAAGCGCCTCTGCTTCCGCTTCATGCCCCTGTACCACGGCAACAAGTAATCCGCCGCTCGTTTGCGGGTCGCACAGGATATTTCGCTGATAATCATCCTTTAAGTTAATTTTATGCCCATAACTCTTCCAGTTCCGTTTCGTCCCTCCAGGGATGGCATTTTGTAATAAATATTCCTCTATTTCAGGAAAAACCGGGACTGAATTAAATTCAATCTCGGCATTCAATCCGCTGCCTTCGCACATCTCGGCAAGGTGACCCATCAGGCCAAAGCCGGTTACATCGGTCATGGCACAAACTGATTCCAATTCAGCCAACTTAGCACCAATCACATTGAGCTTCACCATGGAATCCCTGGCGATCATCGCATGCGCTTCTCTGAGAATGCCGTTTTTCTGGGCAGTCGACAAAATTCCGACACCCAAAGGTTTTGTAAGATATAGACTGCTTCCTGCCTTTGCCGTATCGTTTCGTTTGATATTATTGATGTCAACCAATCCTGTCACGGCCAGGCCAAATATAGGCTCAAGACTATCGATACTATGTCCGCCTGCCAGGGGAATGCCTGCTTCCCGGCAAATATTGCGGCTTCCTTCCAAAACACTTTGAGCCAACTCAGCCGGGAGTTTCTCCAAGGGCCAGCCTAAGATGGAAATCGCCATCAAAGGCTTGCCACCCATGGCATAAACATCGCTGATAGCGTTGGCTGAAGCAATGCGACCGAAGTCAAAGGCATCATCACTGATCGGCATAAAAAAGTCAGTTGTGCTGATCACAGCCGTGCCATTCCCCAGGTCATATACAGCAGCATCATCGCGACTTTCATTGCCAACCAGCAGATTCGAATAATTTCGCATGGACATCGAAGATGCGAGGATCACTTCCAGTTGCATCGGTGAGATTTTGCAACCACAGCCGGCTCCCGGGCTAAATTGTATTAGTTTTATTTTTTTCATGAATTCCAGGGTAACATCATTTCAAGGCATATCCTTGCATTGATTTTTGCATCGATCCCATGCAAAGCGATCTGCGAAATGCTCTCTTTCCCGCGTTTGTTCAGCATATGCTGGTAGGCTTCATCATAATATACCAGAAGTATCATGGCAACACTGTGATAATCTTTATCCCCGAGGGCTTCCAGGGCTTGCTTCATCGCGAGATTTCCGAGTTTTTTTTCAATTTGCTGAATTGACTCCTTTAGCTGTAAATCATTGATTTGACTGTATTCCACAACAAGCCGTTCTGCCCTGAGTTCCCGGGCCATCTCAATCAAAAGTATCGGGGCATTCATCTTTTGGACATAAAACGTCTTTGGAAGATGGACCCTTCCGATCTCTATCCCTTCATCTTCTATCCAGGCAGGCTTTTGTGGATCCAATTTCCGGATCTCATAGAAAAGTGCATTTTCAAATGCTTCTGTAGTGGGCTGTTCCGCCTGCCCGATATGCCCGAAAGCAGAACCTTTATGATTCGCCAGGCCTTCCAGGTCGATAGTCTGACAGCCCATCTTTTTCATCTCTGACAAGATCTCAGTCTTGCCACTACCCGTCATTCCGCCCAAAACACGCAGGTTCACCGCTTCATGAAATGACTTAATCACATGCTGACGGAAAGACTTATACCCTTTGTGAAGCAGAAAGACTTTAAAGCCGGCCGTCTCAAGCAGGAAGGCAATAGACGCACTTCGCATCCCTCCTCTCCAGCAATAGATGAGGACTGTCTTTGATGGCGACAGAATCTCCGCAGAATGAACCATTTGTTCCAACTTGGGCCCAATCAGCCGAAGCCCTTCTTTCACAGCCTCTTCACGGCCCCGCATCCTGTATAGCTTTCCTACGGCAGCTCTTTCCTCATCAGTAAACAAAGGAAGGTTTTGCGCATGTGGAATGTGACCATGCTGGTATTCAATAGGAGACCTTACGTCAATGACAAGATAGTCTTTTGATTTTTCGAGGAACGATTCAATATCGAGGGATTCAGCCAATGTTATGATTTTTTTGCAGCCTGGTAGGCTTCTATAATTTGTTGTGCCGCCACGTAGGGTGACAATTTGTTTTCCTCAAGTTGTTTCTCAAGCAAGGGTATTAAAGCTGAAACAAGCTCATTCCCAAACAAGTGTTGCCGGAGACTCTCCTCCAATGCGCCATGCATCCGCTCTTTTGTCTGCTCCAGCCTGTTTTTCTTGAAAAAATCATTTTGTCCGACGTGATCCCTGTATTGACTCAGAAGATCCCAAACTTCAGAAATTCCAATGCCATACTGTGCTGAACAAGTCATCACGACCGGCAACCATCCCGAAGGAGGTGGCGGAAAAAGGTGAAGTGCGTGTTGATATTGAGACTGGGCAAGGCTTGCAAGGACTTTCTGGTCACCGTCGGCCTTGTTGATAATCAGCGCATCTGCCATTTCCATGATCCCTCGTTTGATCCCTTGCAACTCATCGCCTGCACCCGGAAGCATCAGCAGTAAAAAGAAGTCGACCATATTGTGAACCGCAGTCTCGCTTTGTCCGACCCCGACCGTTTCAATAATCACGATATCAAAGCCTGCGGCTTCGCAAAGGATAAGCGTCTCCTGCGTCTTTCGAGCCACACCACCCAGTGATCCAGCCGAAGGTGACGGGCGGATAAAGGCATTGGCATCAACTGATAAGGTTTCCATACGGGTTTTGTCTCCCAGGATGCTACCTTTTGAGCGCTGGCTGCTTGGGTCGATGGCCAGGACAGCTACCTTATGAGCTTTCGACGTCAGATATTTCCCAAAGACCTCGATAAAAGTACTCTTCCCAACGCCCGGGACGCCCGTGATGCCAATCCGCAGGGATTTTCCTGAAAGCGGCAGGCAGGCAGCCACAAGATCCTGCGCCATGAGTTGGTGCTTGTGTAAAGTACTTTCGATAAGTGTAATCGCCTGGCCGAGTATTGCCCTATTCCCTGACCTTATTCCAAGAAGATAATCCTCTTTTGTCAGAAGCTTTCTGCTACTATTTTGTAAGATATTCACAGCCTGTTCATTAACCTGAGAAGGTTGTTCAATTCCTTTCATGACTTCCAGGGCTGATTTTTGTTTGGGAGGATGTGATTTCACGCGGTAAAGATAAAACAAATCAGACTGGTACACCGATACACCGGTACACCGCCACACCGATACACCGCCACACCGGTACACCAATTATAATATTCCCCATAAAAATCGACCTACAAATCGAAACTTTTCTTACTTTTGCGCCCTTAATCTCTCCGTAGCTCAGTTGGTAGAGCAAATGACTCTTAATCATTGGGTCGATGGTTCGAGTCCATCCGGGGAGACAGCTTGTCTTAGGATATTTTTCGGGATGTAGCGCAGCCTGGTAGCGTGCTTCGTTCGGGACGAAGAGGCCGCTGGTTCGAATCCAGTCATCCCGACGGACCCCACCCACTCCCTCCCCAAATTGGGGAGGGAGTGGGTAAACGGGAATCAAAACAAGCCTCTTTAGCTCAGTTGGTAGAGCAACTGATTCGTAATTAGTAGGTCGTCGGTTCAAGTCCGATGAGAGGCTCAAAGTCGAGTGCAAGAATGCAAGATTGCAAAAATGCAAGAATGTTGGCTGCACTCGACTTTGTCATTCTGGCGATCTGGCATTCTTGCATTCTTAGACTACGGCTCTAAATCGTTCTGAAACAATCTGTTTGTAACCTTCTTTAAAATCGTTGTTTAAAAAACTATTGTCAATATGCTCTATCCATTTGGGCATTGATTTTAGCATTTTATTGAAAATGTTCTGTTGCTGTTTTTCTCCAACTTTAAGTAAGTTCATTCCTGTAATAAAATCCTGCTTCTTTATTTTTTTCTTTTTACCGTTCAGATTCAACGCCAATTCTTCTTCATCGGCAGGATTTACCAATGCCGTGTTTACCAAGTCATAGGCTGGTGATAAGGTCATCCCCAAACCTGGCTGCTCCAGTAAAGAGAAATTCTTCAAATGCATATCGGCATTACCGGTTAAGAATGAAAACAGTACTAACTCAAAAAAATTCACCACATCTAAACCCGGTACAGTAGAGTACTTCTGAATGGTCTTCGCAATTTGCTCGTAACTGCCATGGTATTTCTCTTCCGTAAGCCGTTCTGTTAACTGACACATATCTTCCATAGCCAACTTACCATTTTTGGTGCGATCTACCCGTCTGGTTATATACGCCAAATTGCCGGATGCCAATCTAACTAAACTATGCGGAGTTGTTCTAATCCTGGACAATTGGGCCAAATGCATGGTCAAATCTTCTACCTCAGGCAATTGAGGATATAAAGCAGTAGGTGGCTTTAAAATATAACCACCCCATAAGCCCACTATAGTAAATCTTCTTCCCTCCTTATCATTATGGGATCCAGTGATGTGCAATGACAATTTTGCTTGTACGCCGGTGACAGCAGTCTGGCTTTGGATTACTTCTTTGGCAAGGGGTTCCAGTTCTTCCTCTGAATAAGGCAATGAAGGAGGACTGGGCTGGCCAAATATTTTCTTAGAGCAGGATGCGTGAAAATCCTCCTCTTTGTTTTCTAAAGATTGATAACAATACAAACATCTTCTCATTGGGTATCCTCTTTTATTTCTTCCACACTCACTGCACCGATGCAATCTTTGCAACAAGCCAGCAGTAATCCCATACGGTCTCTGGGATTTATTTTCCAGTTCTTTTCTGCTATGTCCAGGAGCCAACCCTCGGGGATCAATCCATCAAAAAAAGGGAACAACACCTTTGATTTAAAGGGTGCTTCCTGCACGGGTAGTGTTAAACTAACTGGCCGGACATCCTGTTGGGATGCATATACTATATCATACACAAAATGATACCCATGTTCATCCTGTGTAAGCCACCCGCCTAATGTACCGTCTATTTTTATAGCTGCTCTTCGCATTTTACAGTTTACTTAGGAATCTGTTGTTGGTTTCTTTAATACAGCACCTACTTCATACCCGAACAACTGAAGTACCTGGTTTACTTTATCCATTCGCAAACTTTGTTTGCCTTGTTCCAGTTCTCTGACGAAACGCAATCCCACACCTGCTTTTTCTGCTAGCTCTGGCTGTGTCAGATTCACTGATTTTCGTTTCTCTTTTACAAAACTCGCTAGTTCCATTATTATACCCTTTAGGGTGCAAATATAATATTATTATACACAATTATACCTCTTCGGGTATTATTTATTCAAAATCAACCAAGCTATACCCTTTCGGGTGTATTCTTGTATATTTTATTGGGCGTATTTAAATGGGCTTGAGATTTTCAAAGCAAAAAGTCTGGCCAGTTATTCGCCATTAGTTGATCTGCACAAACGAAATCCCACATAGCCATATCGTAGCTCAGGGTCACCCTTGTCCCTGTCGCTGACGCGAAGGCCCGAATTATCGAAATACCAGCTTCCACCGCGCATGACACGTTCTGTCCCGGTTTCAGGACCAGGAGGGTTTTCGTTCGGGCTATGTTCATAATAGTCCCTTGCATACCAGTCATTACACCATTCCCATACATTGCCGCTCATGTCGTAAAGATCCAGCTCATTGGGCCGTTTGCTGCCGACTTTATGTGTTCTTGATGCTGAATTGCTTTCGTACCAGGCAATTTGGCTGAGTGAGTTACTCCCGCTATACTGATATCCTTTTGAAAGACAACCACCACGTGCCGCAAATTCCCATTCGGCCTCTGATGGCAAACGGAATTGCATGGCTGTCATGGCGTTCAGTTTTTTAAGGAATGTCATGATGTTTTGCCAGCTCACTTTCTCGACAGGACAAGAATCGCAACCCGAGAAATAGTTCGCCTCCGGATCGTTGCCCATCACCTTGGCCCAGATTTGCTGGCTCACTTCATATTTGCCGATATAATAATCATCCAGTAATACTTTATGTATAGGACTTTCATCCGGCGCCCTACCTCTGGTACCCATATTGAACTCACATCCTTTTACCCGGACCATGTCTATTAGCTCTAGGACACTTTTCCCCTGAGCGTCCTGAGCCATGAGTGTGTGTGGAAATGAAACAACAAACACAAGAAGTGCCAGGAAAAGTTGGATGAAGCCAGGTTTCTCAGGTGTTGCCATAAAGTCAAAGGAAGACGTTATCAATGAACGTCAATTCTTGTGGGTTTTATTTTTTTGTTTTTTCACCGGGCCGGGCAGGCCGGGCTGCTTTTTCTAATTCCAGGTATTTGATATACTGTTCAGCTGATAGGGCAGTTTTTATTTTCGCATCCCTGGTCTTTTCCAGAGGCTCAACTTTTGCTCTATCCGGAGGACCAGAGGACGCTGCCGGATTTTTAACAATTTTCCCCATCTCAGCATAAAATTCTTTAAAGGCATTGCTTACGCTTACTTTCTGCACTGTTGTAAGCGATAGCGGTTTGCAGATTTTCTCTTCAACAATTTTAAGACTTTCATCGATTGAAGGAGGGCCATCCTGTGGTTTGCCTGTTTGATCCGGTGGTGGTGCCAATGTTCTGAGTTTTTCAGGGTCGAAACCAGCGGCAATGATCGCGCTGTTATTCTCGGGTCCAACGTGAATTCCTGCTTCCCTGAATTTCTCCATAATCGCCTTCGCATCAGCGGCTGTGAGTTTTGAAGCACTATAGGCAGATAAGATCTTTTTTATCCGCTGCGTTTGTTCAGCACTTGTTGCTTGAGATTTTGGCTGGGGATTTTGATTCGCTTTCTGGACTTGTTGGCAGGATACAAATCCTGAACTTAGAAAAAACAGGCATGTCAATGCATACATTGACAGATTCTTAGGCCATTTCCTTTTCATGATGTTTGTTTTTGAATGACTAAAATTAGTAAATTCTATTGATCAGGATGAACCAATTATTTAAAAATCAGCCCCCATGAAAAGAAATCTAAAAAAAGTTCAGAAATGTAATGATCGATGGCAATACATTGATGTCATTGATGCGTTTAAAGAACCTTGAGACTTTCCTGCCATCCAGGAAGGTCATCAGCCTTTGAAGGTCTACACTAAATGTACCTTCCAATTTACTCTAATGCGAAAACATCCACCTCAATACCTCCGGATCCTTATACGCATAGTCCCAGGCATTGTGCCCAACTCCCCTGAGAACGGTAAATTTAGGTTTTCCGCCGGAGGCCTGCAGGGCGGCAATGAGTCTATCGTCAGCAGCAAATGGAACGACGGGATCCTGATCTCCGTGAAACGCCCATAAAGGAATATCTTTGATTATCCTGGCAATTTTAACATCAGCACTACCACAAACCGCAACCACAGCTGCAAATTTATCCGGGTATCGATAAGCAAGGTCCAGGCTTCCTTTACCTCCCATGGATAGGCCAGTTAAATAAATTCTTTTGGAATCAATGGGAAGACTATTCATCAAACTGTCAGTCAATTGAATGACCAAAGAAAGGGAAATCGAAATTTGTTCTGGTTGAACAGGAAATGGTAAGGTCCAATCAGCTTCAACCCAGCGACGACCAGCCGGGCACTGAGGTACAATCACATAAGCCGGGTATTTCTCAAGGCTGTCAGCGAATAGAAATACACCATTGGCAAGCTGCTTTTCATTGTCGCTCCCCCGCTCTCCTGAGCCATGTAGAAAAATCACCAGGGGATATGTCTTCCCTGCCTTAGGATTTTTTGGCTGTAAAAGCCTGTAGGGTAAGCTATCTTTCCCCCGGATAAATTGATGTTTTTCAAAAATTGAAGGTTCATTTTGAATTCCGAACGAAAGTGATGGAAAAAGTAAAAAAAATAATAGCTTGACTCCTGACTTGATTCTCATTGCAAAGATTTACAACGAAAATAGTAGTTTTCAAGACATCCGTGCATGATAGTTAAGAGATGTTTTTACCATTTTAACTTCCGGCTTCTTTTCCTTGAAGTCAGCTCTTTATTGCCTGATTGAAAGTAACAATAGCTTTTTCATTGTCGGAAAGATCTATTAAAGAACTACCCAAGTTCAAATAGGCATCGGCTATCCCCATTTTAAAATTCATTTTTTTTGCAAGTGATTCTGCCCGTTTCGCAAAATGATTAGCAAAATAAGTATTCGATTTTTCATCTTCATAGATTAACGCTACCAAAGTAATTAAAAGTATGATTCATATCTATCACGTATACAGGTGATAATTTGTCAATTCTTTTTGTCAGTATCACCTGTTTAGGGGATAAACTTCACATTGCCAATATGTGCGAAGCACGGATTTTTAGTTTCTGTAAATTCCCTAATTTTGTCCAAACACATCAAGATTACCCCAATCAATCCTTCAAAACGTCTCTTTATATTTCAATACTCATCATTCTTATGACATCCTTTGTAGATTTTCTCGACTCCAACATCATCGTATGCGACACAAATTGCATTGTCACTTACATGAACCACCATGCCATCGAACACTACGCCAGTGAAGGAGGCGCATCTCTTATTGGTCAGAATCTGATGGATTGCCATAATGAGGACAGCCGTGCCAAAATCCGTCACATCCTGGCTACAGGAGAGAAAAACATCTACACGATCGAGAAAAAAGGTAAAAAGAAAATCATCTACCAAACTCCCTGGTTCGAAGAAGGCGTGATGAAGGGAATCGCTGAATTCTCAATGGAAATCCCTTTTGAGATGGAACACTTTATCAGAGGGATGAGTAATGAAGGGTGAAGGATGAGATATGAAGGATGAGCGGGACCGATTGCTATCGTTTGTCTTCTGCAATCAACTTCAGTCCTTCGTCATAGCTAGTGGCTTTGAAAAACCGGTCTTCAAATTTTGATGAATCGAAAAGATAGGGACTATAATATTGGTAAATCATCTCAATACTTTCTCTCGCTATTGCATTAAATGGAGCAGCTATGCGCATCATCCCTTTCCCGAGTACATTGTAATTTGCTTTTTTACCTTCTTTCAATTTACTGACCACCATAGGTTCGATGAAGGTGTTAATCGCCTGTGGACCATAGAAATCAGCAGAACGGGCAATCAATGCAGAGAGCTTGCACACTTAGGCCACTCACATGACACCTAAGATAATAATTTTGTAAACGCTTTTCGTGCCTAAGTGTTTTTGGAACAGTATGAAATTAGTCCTTTATCAGCTTTCCCGTGTATAATAAGCCCTTGGACCCTATAATATTATAAAAATAAATCCCTTTCGCCAGTGATTGAATATTGATTTCTGTTTTGTAATCAAATTGACTCCTGAGGAGGATCCGGGAGCTTAAATCATGAATCACAATTTCTGCAAATTGTGGCTGAGCCAGAACAATGATTAAGCGATCTGAAGCCGGATTTGGGAATATTTTGGGGAGATCATCCATTCCAGGCTTATCAATGCCGGTACACAAGACGAAAGTGACTTTTTTGTCATCTGTGGACTTGCATCCGTTGATATCAGTAACCGTGACGATATATGCCGTTGTATCACCACCGATATTATTTGTGCTAGCCACAAGAGTCTGAGAACTTGCACCTGTATTCCATAGATAGGTCCATCCGGCACCAAAACCAGGGTTAAGGATCACTGTTTGTGTGGTACAAATCATTGTATCAGAACCCAGGGTAAAAAAAGGTGCTGCCGAAGCACTCAGCGCAAACATTTCTGTCACGACAGGGCAACCGCTGCCGGTTCCGTAATAATGACTGGTATAGGTATACGTTCCCAGTGGCGTTGTATTGGTACTAAATGAACCCAGATAACCACCGCCCAGAGGATAAGGACCGGTCCAGGCCCCGTTGGTGTCAGGGCTCCCTGAAATAAGGCTAAAGAGATTGTATTGAGGAATATTGGTACACAGGTTTGCCTGAGTATAGTTGGAAGTGCTGTTCGGGTAACACTTTTCGACCAGGAAATCGTCCATTGAAAGGTCATTGCCATTCCCACCGCCAACATTGGTGATCATGATAAATTTAACCGTTGTCGTGCCCGGAGTAACACTGGCAGAAGTGTATGCTGTCCAGCTTGGAGCATAAGGAGCCTGTATCGCAGGCTGATCGTCAAGGACCATATTATTCCCATCAACAATGACAATTTTCATATTACACTGAAGACCGCTGAAACTTGTAGTAAGGTAGGCTGTAAAACGAATCGGCATATTTTTACATACCTCCACAGTTCTCATATAAACGGTATCACCGGCACAACAACCTACACCACCCACGCAATTAACAAAATTCAGATACAATGACTTAGCGCCACTATGAACAGCGTAGGCCTGAGGGATGGTATGAATTGTGGTACCAGGAATGAGATCAGGACAGGCAGTAGCGTATTCGAACCCGTCACTGAGTACGGTTTGCCAGTTGCATTGAGCCTTTGCTGGAAGCGAGAGGCCCATTGAGACAAGAATAAACGCAAATAAAAAGAAATGCTTTTTCATAAAATCCTGTTTAGATATTCCAAATGTAGCAAAAATAGCATCTTGATTAAACTATGCCGCCTCTTAGGGCTCAAAGGTTTATACAATTCATTAATTCCTTAATTTTGTTGTTAACGATCTTTTAAAATTCCAGCCATGAAAATACCTTTTTTACGAAATCTCAGCGTACTCTTGATTTCACTCGTCATGTCGCAGGTTTCTTTTGCACAATGGACTACCCAGACTGATACCAACACGATGGTATCTATTTCCACTACAGCTGATGTTCTGTCTGTTGGGACTGCCGGTGGTATGACCTGGGTTGTTTTCTGGTGCGATGTGCCAGCCCCGCAATATTATGAAGTTAGGGCGCAACTCCTTGATGCAAATGGCTACCCTCAATTTGGCCCCGGGGGTATGATCGTCGACAATTCAATGCCTATGAGTTCATATACTACTTTGTGGTCAATTGCACTTGGAAAAGAAGATGAGATTTATATTGGTTTTAATGGGACCGGCGCTGGGGCACCAGCCTATGTTCATAAAATTTCTTTAGCCGGCACACAGCTTTGGGGAAGCAATGGCGTTATTGTTGGCAGCGGATATGATGTCAAAGTATTGCCGCTAAGCAATGGAGAAGCCGTCGTTTTCTGGTCTCCCGGCAACCTGGGCCTGATGCAAAAATATAATGCTACCGGGACAGCCTTGTGGACTGCGCCCGTGACGATAAATCCAGCCATTACTGGGCATAAAACGAGTGCAGGTGAAATGGCAGAATTGAGCAGCGGTGATTTTGTTGTTGCGATTCATGACCGTAACGGTCCTTCGCCCAGTTCTCAATTTTATGCCCAGCGTTATACCACACTTGGAGTTCCGGTATGGACTGCTCCCATCCAGCTGGCGAGTCAATATGGCGTTTTTAACAAAAGATATACCATGACACAGGATCTCGACACCCTTTACCTGGGCTTCACTGGCTCTATCGGCACCGATTTCCAGTCATTTTTGCAAAGAATTAACCCTGATGGCACAATTCCCTGGGGGATCAACGGCAGCGATTTCTCCACACAACCCGGCTTTTTTGAAATGGATACCAAAGCAGCCTACAGCCCGGGATCACCCTATGTATGGGCGATTTGTCAATATACAAATACCGGGCAATCCGAGACAGGTGAATATGTACAGAAATTTGACAAAATAAGCGGTGCCAGACAGTTTAGCAACAATGCAAAAATGGTATTTCCAATTAGCCTGGACATGCAATCACATAAAGGTGATTTACAGTTAATTGGTGACAAACCTTTCTTTATTACCTCTTTTGGCTATAACAACAGTGTCTCCCCTATCAGCCTTGTCGCGACTTTACTTGATGCCAACGGGAATTTTGCCTGGTCTGATACTTCCCATAATGTTGCTACCTTTCCTGATAACAAATTCCGTTACTCTTTCACAAAACCAGTCCAAAACCAGAGTGTCTGTGTATGGGTAGAGACGAGGCCAAACATAGGGCAAAGCCGTGCTTTTGCTCAGAATATCCTTGGCACCAGCTGCGAAGCGCCTGTCGGAGGATTTACCCACACAACAAGCGGACTCACCGTCAATTTTACAACAACAGCCCTGAATGCTGACACTGTTCACTGGACTTTCAGTGACGGAACCACCGCAAGCGGAGCCATCGTATCCCATACATTCCCTTCCACAGGAGTGTTCCAGGTTTGCCAAAATGTAATCAACGCTTGTGGCTCTGATACCCTCTGCACAACAGTCACAATCACGGCTATCGGAATCGCTCCGCTACAAGATCCGGCTAAGTTCCAGATCTTTCCCAACCCCAGCCATGTGGGTGAAAACCTGACGATCAGATTGAATGAGCCGCTTGACTTTAGCTTCAGGATACTTAATCTCACGGGACAAACTTTGTATGAATGCCCAGCAACACGAATTGATGGAGATTTTAAACTTTCTTTAAGTGATTTGGCACTCAAGCCTGGGATATACCTCTTCTCATACTTATTAAATGAGAAATCGGGTATGCAAAAGATTACTGTTACCCGATAGAGATCTAACCTACTTTCCACCCCACCTAAATCCTCCCCACATCGGGGAGGACCTCCAAGCTTCGACTAAGCTGCACTGCTAAAAGGCTTCATTATTCCTAAAAAATGAATTTATTCATTTTTTAACATATGTGATACAACCATTAAGAAATTATATGGTTCTTTGTATATATGCAAAATCTCACCAAATCCCCCCATTATGAATTCCCCCCACCAAATCACAGGAAGGGTCGCCGGAAGTATATCCGGGACCATCATCCAGGGCCTCCGGGTTGAGGCCTGGGATAAGGATCTGATTATTGATGATTTTCTTGGAAGCGCAGTCAGTGATGACCATGGACGCTTTGTCATCGATTTCAAATCGAATTATTATCAGGAACTTTTCACCGACCGAAGACCGGATATCTTTTTTAAGGTTTTCAATGGTGACTCACTTATTGCTGATACATGCGACCAGATTCTTTGGAATGTATCAAACAGCAATGTCGAAATTTTAATTACCATTGACACATCCCAATTACCTAAAGCAGTATCTGCAAAAGGCAGTATTAAAGGAAGAATTGTTAGCGATAAAGGCTTGGCTGTCAGCAATATCAGGCTTGTTGTATTTGTAAAAGGCATCACAAAAGACCTTCGTCTGGGAGCTACCTCTAGTGATAAATCCGGAAATTATCTTCTTCATTATTCCCCGCGAGATCTGTCAGGAAACCTGAATCCTGACATCCAAATCATCGTTTATAAAAGCAATGATGAAAAAATTGAAATCTTCAGATCTGCTGTAAGCTATAATGCCGGACTTAAAGCGACAATTGATGTCACAATCCGGGCGGCAGATGTTCCACGGGCGGTAGAATATGATCGTTTGCTGGCAGACATTAAACCTTTGACAGGAAAAGTTGGCTTGCATGGCTTGCGAGAGAATGCACAAAAAGAGAACATCACACTGTTGTCAAACAAAACAGGCTGGGACGCTCGCATGGTGGCTATGGCAGCCCAGGCGGAAAAACTGAGTAAAGAAACCGGAATTGATGCCTGTCAATATTATGCAATGTTTCGTTCCGGAATACAGGCCAATGCAAGCTCACTTGGGAAAATCTCACCAGCAAGCCTTGAAAAAATATTGTTGAAAGCTGTTAAAGAAAAAATTATCCCGGAGGATAGCGACATTGCTGGTACACTGAAAAAGCAGGCAGCCATACACGCAACTACACTCTTAAAGAACCCATTTCCGGGTGCTGTCTCAACTTTAGACAATATGCTCGATCTGCACCTGAAGGCAAAAGACAAGATTACTTTTACTGATTGTTTTACAGAGGCAGGAGGTGATATGGCAAAATTCTGGTCACTCCTGCCTGAAAAAGGGATAAAGCCCGAAGTTGTGGCCCACCTCAAGGTAGATGGTCAAATGGGCTATCTCACCCAGCATAATGCTCCACTAATCAGGAAGCTTTATGGAGAATACAAGATCTCAGACCCGGCGCAACTTGTTGCCAATGGTTTTTATAAGGCTTCCACCTGGAAAGAATTCATTGGGAATGATGTTCATCAGGATATGTCGGCAGGGGATTACGCTGCCGGCCTTGCGACTATGATTCAGCTAAGCTACCCGACTGAAGTTACAGCGCAAATGGTTTTGAAAGATGAAGTACAGAATGTCCCTCAGAAATTGAAAAAAGAGATTCATCAATTCCTCACCAAATCTGCCGGCAACAATACACTGGGAATCTCACCCATAAAGCAATGGAAAGGCTATGCAGCGCTTAATACAGAAGTAAAATCTGAGCTCAATCGTGTGGAAAGGCTTTTTCAGCTAAGCCCTTCCAATGAAGCGATGGCAGTTTTGTCGGGGTCTTCCTGCAACTCTGCTTTTGAAATTGTAAAAACAAAGCGTTCAGCCTTTGCAAAACATTACACGAGTTTATCAGGTAATTCAGAAGATGCTGAAAAAATCTATACCAAATCACACGAAGTTTATAGTGCGGCTCTTAGCCTTGTCACCAGCTACCTTACGCATCGTGCTTCTCCTAATGTGTATGGTATCAGTGGAAAATCAGAAAAACCGAATTCTGAAATCGTTGCGGCTCCTACCCTGGAAGAACTTTTTGGAAATATGGATTATTGCAGTTGTGACCACTGCAAATCGGTTCTCAGCCCGGCAGCCTATCTCGTTGACCTGTTACAATTCATCGATCTGAGTGGATTATCGTATGAAGGCAAAAACCCTGTCGAGGTGCTTTTGGGCCGACGTCCCGACCTTCAAAATATCCAGTTAAGCTGTGAAAATACAAACACACCGCTGCCCTACATCGACCTTGTAAACGAGATCCTGGAACAATATGTGCTCAATGGGAATCTTGACAATCTTCTGGGTCATGATATCAGTGAAAATACAGACCCTGCCGACTTGCTGGCAGATCCTGCCTTTGTTGAAGAAAGTGCATATACACTGACAAAAACGAAAGTCTATCCCTATACACTTCCCTTTGATATGCCACTCGAAGCAATGCGGCTTATTTTTAAGGCATTTGATTCATCCCTGGAAGAAGCATTGGGAGTCTTTGGAAATCCATTGTCCGCCAGAAATGCATGGCTGGGACTCAATCCAATTGAATACCAGATTTTTACTGACTCCTCTATTCATAAGTTACCTGAATACTTTGGTGAGCCTGGCGCTGCGACGCTGGATGACCTGAATTGTTCGGTGGCAAATGCCAAGATTTTCTGCAGGAGACTCGACATCACCAATACCGGTCTTGTACAGATACTGAAATCATCTTTCGTCAATCCGGGTAGCATTCTCGTTCCCTTATTGGAGAAGCTAAGTTTTGATGCTGAAGATCTTATCGCATATTATTCAGGGACAATTACGGGTTTAGTGCTCAAAGCCAAACTTCCCGCAGGATTCAAGGAAAGTGAATATGGGGGCGATGTTTTGATTTGGTTAGACTCAAACAAAGAGCTGATCAGCCGGCTGATCACCCTAACCGATATTAGCAATGGGACTGTGGAATGTAATTTTGCTGATGTTCAGCTCCGGCATTTTCTCCCGGATACAGCAAAGATAGTACCCTGCCAGAATGGCCTGGACGCTATTGACTATCACCGCTTTCATCGCTATATTCGCTTATCGAAAAAGCTGGGCTGGAAATTTGATACGATAAACACCATCCTGGAGATTTTCCTTCCCATTTCACCTGATAAACTTACTGAAGCGAATATCGACGGTGCTTTTGTTGTCTTACTGGCACGAATTGCAAATCTCAAACGTCTGATAAAAGAGCTTTCTATCTCTGAAAAGAAAATGACTTTGTGGCTTGCAATTTGGGATAAATCCAAAACGGCGGACCTACGCACTGAAGCGCTCGCCAGGATTTTAAAAATCAGGACTCAGGATTTACTGGATATTTCACAAATCACTGGCATTGAACCATTGGCCGATGACATGGATGCTGAAGACCCCTCTTTAATGCGTTTCCTGAAAGTTTTCAATGACCTGAAGTCTATTCCTGTTAAAGTGGCGGACCTGAATTATCTTCTACGGAGCAAAGATGAGACAGGAAAACTTAGCCTTTCTGATGACATGCTTTTACAAAATATAAAAGCGATCAGAGATGCAATCAATGCCGTTGATGCAGACCTTGGAACCGCTTCAGCAGATACCGGTCTGGTCTATGCGAGGATGAAACTCTCCATGGTTTATGATAGCACTGTGGTTGACAATTTTTTCAGCTTGCTGAATAACAGTAAGATCTATTCCGCATCGCTCGTCATGCTGGAAGAGTTTCTCCCAAATAAGCTTGGCGAGAAAGATCCAAACCTTGGTTATGACCCTTTGAGGAAATTATTAACCTATTCCGGTAATCTCAGCGATACCGGGAAAACTGATCTGAAAACCCTGACGGATGCCTTGGTTCTGGCTGACATGAGCACAATCAACAGTCTGTCAGACCTTAATGCACTTAAAACAGCCATTAAAAATGCACTTGAAGCTGTACAACTTTCGGGAATTAAGGACCTGGATGATTTTGCTGCAGCTTATCCTGTTCTTAAGACAGTTTATGACACTGTGAAACCCATCAGTGACCCTGCAGGGCAGAGCGAATCCTTGATCAAAGCAATCATGCCAGATCTTGCGTTAAGGCTTAAAATCAACGCATTGAGACAAATTTTAAGCAGTCAGATGAAATGTGAGCCTTTAATTACACAAGCTTTGACTGAACGCTCGGAGGTTTTGGCTGCCGGGTCAAATCCGGCAAAAAATATCCTGTATGACTTTCTGGAACTTCAGACTACCCCGATATTTAATGCGAATACAGCTTATGACTTTTATATAGACCCTCCTGCAACAGATAATTATAATATTTATGTCAGCGCTCCCAGTGGGACAAAAGTTGATAAGCTAATCATTAGTGGCGCTGACGTCATTTCAGCAGCGGTCATTGGAGTCAGTGGTGAGGTCCAGAACGTCAGCACCATTTCGCTGAAGGCAGGTGTTCCAATAAAGGTTCGTCTTGAGTTATCATTGATGGCTGCAGGCCAAAAGGCAGAGATCCTTTGGCGTACCAATGGCATGGCAAAAACGGCAATCTCACCAAGCCGAATTTTTGACCTAAGTGCTGCCAATATTGCAGAAATATCAACAATCAAATTACAAAAAGCTGCCCTTCTCCAGAAGGTCTTTAAATTCACCCCCGATGAATACAGCTGGTTTGCCGGAGACCATTCAGAAACAATTCATTTTCTTAATGAACTGGATACCAACGGTTCAATCACTGGTCCCAATCTTCATGCACTCTGGCAGAAAATTTACCATCTTGTATTTTTCACCCAGTTGAAAAATCATAACGAAGCGGAAGAAAATTCATGGCTGCAGGTCCTTAAAAAGCCTGACATTAAAGCTCCGGATGGTAAGCTATTGCTGGCAGGTATCGCTGACTGGGATGAGGCGGATATTATGGTAGTGATCAACAAACTTGGTCATGTACTGAATGATGTTTCAAAGCTTGAGTTCCTGAAAAGTCTGATTCCGGCTATGGATTTTGTTTACAAAGTCAATTACCCCGTAGCTTCTGTAATTAGCTGGTCCACTGAAACACCCGACTACCACCTGTTCAATGAATGCAAGAAGCTGATTAAGGAACGGACAGAAGGTGCGGCCTGGCTCGAAACTATGCAGAGCATTAATGATCCTCTCAGAAATATGAGGAGAGATGCATTGGTAAGTTATATACTTTATTACAAGCGTCCTTCAGACGAGATCAACACCGCGGATAAGCTTTATGAATATTACCTGATCGATGTTCAGATGGATGCTTGTATGATGACCTCGCGAATCCGTGCTGCAATGTCTACCCTCCAGCTTTTCATTCAGCGTTGCCTGATGAACCTTGAGCCTGAAGTTTCAGCCGACTCCATCAACCCGCAACAGTGGGATTGGATGAAGCGTTACCGGGTCTGGGAGGCAAATCGTAAAGTCTTCCTGTATCCTGAGAACTGGCTGGAGCCGGAACTGAGGGACGGGAAATCATCATTCTTCAAGGAACTGGAAGGAGAACTCCTCAGTGCCGACATTGATGATGAACTGGCAGAAACGGCTTTTCTGAACTACCTCAAGAAACTCGACGATGTTGCCAAACTTGAGATCATCGGGACCTACCTGCAGGAGGATCCGAAAGGGAACCAACAGGATGATATTCTGCATGTCATTGGTCGTACCAATGGCATGACGCGTCAATACTATTACCGTCGCTATGAATTCGGCTATTGGACTGCATGGGAGAAGGTAACAGCGAGCATCGAAGGTGATCATGTCTTCCCTGTGATCTGGAAAAGCAGGCTGTTCCTGTTCTGGCTCAATGTGATGGTCAAACCCGCTGGCCCTGAACCAGGTAGTCTCACCAACCTTGAAGGCAAGGACTGGAGCGGAAGTGCCAGGAAAAATGTCGAAATAAATATGTGTTGGGCTGAATATTACAAAGGCAAATGGGCATCGCCCAAGTCCTCTGAATTGTCGGACCCGATCCGTATTGACGGCCTTGATTTTTTCAACCGCGAAAAAGTAATTCTTACTGCACGCAAAGAAATCGTGAACAAACGTGAAAGGCTGATTTTCAACCTGAACTATTTGTTTGCAGTTGGTGCGATGTTCAAAATCGTTTACACCAGCAAAAACAGTCCGCCCAAGGTATATACATTGGCTCAGGATACCTTTCTTGCTGAAAATGTCCAGCATTTCCTTCGTGATGAGATACTCGAAAGTTATTTTAATGACAGCGTAGAGGCTTATCACAACTACAACGCCTTTAGGATTGAATCGAATCACCTGGATCTGGAGATCACCCAGCCTTCTCTTGCCGAATCTCCTGTCATCCTGGAGAACCTGATCACTCAAAACGGGAATCAGTTCGGTGGATTCAGGCTTTTCCCGACCAAACATCCCGTCAGGAACCAGTGGGAGGCGCCGTTATATTATGAAGATGAACGCAGTTCATTTTATATCAAACCCAAAGAGCTGGACACCCTGGCGATATGGGAATATGAAGACTATTACGACATCGGAATCCATGATTATACTGAATACCCTATTTATGTTCCACCCTTACAGGAAGAGGTTATCATTCCTGATCTAAAAGGGCCTGTCATTAACCCAGTCGATGAATTTGTGAATGTCATGAATCCAAATATCGACAAAGTACTGACATCGGTTATGACCTTTGGCTTTGACGAGGCTGTGTTTGATGCCGGCGGAAAAGTCGGGGGTAAGACAAACATGAATATTCAGCATCAATAACCTTTAAAAAAGTATCATCATGAAAACGAAAAATATAAATCAGACCGAGAATTTCCACAACCAGGGTATCTATTCTGGCACAAACCTTTACCATGCTGGTCATTGGGTGATAACACGCAAACCAAAACGCGAAGTTTTTTATGATTTTGCAGTAAATTATCACCCTTATGTGGATGAACTTATAGAAACCTTGAACAATGACGGCATGCCAGGCCTTTTTGATGTGGAATTCCTGAATAAACTCAAAGAGCCTTTAAGCAATTCACCTTATATCCCGGACCCAAAGTTTGTAAAGAAATTTCCCGGAGAAAGCATTGACGTAAGTGATGACGGAACCTATTCCATCTACAATTGGGAGTTGTTCTTTCACGCTCCTGTGTCCATTGCTGTTCATCTCAGTAAAAACCAGCGTTTTTCCCAGGCTCAGAAGTGGTTTCATTACATCTTTGATCCGACATGTACTGACATGGACGTGGATCCGCCACAGCGTTTCTGGAAGTTCCTGAGGTTTCGGGAGGAGACGAAGACGGAATTCATCCAGGAAATGATGAAAGCCCTGGATGATGGTTCAGATCCGGACTTAAAAAAGCGAATTGAACTAAGCATACAAGCCTGGCGTAACAAGCCTTTCCAGCCACACGTCATTGCCCGTGGCCGCTACCTGGCCTACCAGACCTGGGTCGTGATGAAATACCTTGACAATCTCATTGCCTGGGGCGACAACCTCTTTCGCCAGGATACAATGGAAACGCTGAATGAAGCGACACAAATCTATGTGCTTGCAGCCAATATCCTGGGTTCCAAGCCGCAACCCATCCCACCGCGTGGCAAAAGGAAACCGCTGACTTACGCACAACTTAAAGTTGCCGGTATCGACAAATTCGGGAATGCCATGGTAGCAATGGAAAATGAATTTCCTTTCAACACCATGCCGACATCAGGTCAGGCTGTGGATGAACAAGCCACTGCTGCCATCTTTGGAATCGGGCGTTCCTTGTATTTCTGTATCCCTCAAAACGACAAGTTGCTGACATACTGGGATACTGTTGCTGACAGGCTGTTCAAGATACGTCATTGTATGAATTTTGATGGTATCGTCCGTCAGTTACCTCTTTTTGATCCACCTATTGATCCGGGAATGCTTGTGAAAGCCGTTGCTGCCGGGATGGATATCGGCAGCATCATCAACAACATCAACCAACCAGTATCGAACATACGCGGGCTGGTGCTGGTACAGAAAGCTTTGGAAACCGTGTCAGAGCTCAGGGCTATGGGACGTGACCTCCTCACCGCAATGGAGAAAGAGGACAACGAGCACATCACCCTCATGAAACAAAAGCACGAGACTGCTGTGCATACCATGATGCGTGATATCAAATTCCTGACCTGGAAAGTAGCAGAAGCCGATACTGAGGCCTTGCGTGCCGGACGGAAAAATGTCTTTGAGCGTTACCGGCATTATAAAAAAATACTCGGGACCAGCCAGGCAGATATCGACCAGTTCAACAATATCGAACTCCACCGGGTCAGCCTAAGTGAAGAGAACTTCGATAGTATGCACAATGAGCTTATCGGAATTTATGGAAGAGAACTTGCAAGGGAAGGCTATCGCGAAGAAACTGAAGTAGGTGGTATCATGGCCTTTGCAGGTAGTGTCATTACCGAGATTTTTGGCGGGCAACTTGGAGGAACCCTGCCCCTCAACAAAAACGAGAATGCCCAGCTCAATATCTTTTTGCCGGCTTCGGATACCTTTAGTATGCTCTCCACCGCCCTTAAGATTGCCGCACCTATACTCTCGATGATTCCTCAGATAGGTGGGACTGTAACCCCTTGGGGAGTCGGCGTCAAGACTGGCTTTGGCGGGGTCCAGCTGGAGAAATTCGCCAAAAATGGCTCAGAGATCCTGAAGGATGTCTCTGCTGCCTTTCAGGGTAGTGCCGACAGGGCTTCTCTTATGGCCAACTTCTACCGCAGGGCTGAAGACTATGTAGTTCAGGCAAATATTGCCACCAGTGAACTCCAGGACTATGGCCGTCAGATCATGTCTTCACTGATTCGGGAGCAATACCTGAAAAAAGAATATGAAAGCATGATGAAACAGATAGAACAGTCACAGGAAACTGAAGACTTTCTCACCAGTAAATTTACCAGTGAAGATCTTTACAACTGGATGAAAGGTGAACTTTCGAAGACCTATTTCGACACCTACAAGTTTGCCTTCGACCTTGCCAAACGTGCCGAGCAGACCCTGAAACACGAGCTGATGCGCAGCGACTTTGACGAAATGAATTTCATCAAATACGGCTACTGGGACAGTGCCCGCCAGGGACTTTTATCCGGTGAATCACTCTATCTGGATCTGAAACGGCTTGAGCTTGCATACCACGATCAAAACCTCCGCGAATACGAGATGACGAAGCATGTGGAGTTGAGTCGTCTAGACCCAATGGCCCTGCTGAAATTAAAAGTGACCGGCTCCTGTCAGCTTAGCATTCCTGAATGGTTGTTTGACATTGACAGTCCGGGTCAATATATGCGCCGCATCAAGACTGTCGCACTTTCGATTCCAAGCGGTTCCGGGCCATATACCGGTATTCACTGTAAACTTTCATTACTGAACAGCAGTATCCGGACCTCTTCAATCGTAGGTGATGGTGAGTATGGACGTATGAAAACCGGTGATGATCCCCGTTTCAGGGATTTCAGCGGTGCGATTCAATCGGTGGTGACAAGCCATGGCGTCAATGACAATGGCTTGTTTGAGCTAAGCTTTGCTGACCCTCGTTTTCTCCCCTTCGAAGGGGCCGGGGCTATCAGCAATTGGCGACTGGAATTACCCAATGACATCCCACAGTTCGACTTCGATAGCATCAGCGATGTGGTTCTCCACATACGTTACACGGCACGTGAGGCCGGCAACCTTAAGCCCGATGCAATACAAAATATACTGGACAACGTGATGCAGTCGACAGACACACCCGACAAGCGTACAGATCCACTTATGCAAATCTATACTTTGAATACAGACTTTTCCTCAGCCTGGAACTCCTTTAAAACAGCCCCGACTGACCCATTGAAAATTCTGGATCTAACTGTGACCCCGGAAAAGTTCCCCTATTGGGTGAATAGCCTTGGCATGGCCTCGAATCTGGATGTGGCTTTTTGCTGTCTCGACTGGAAAAAGAAAAAGCTGACACTGGCGCCTAAGCTCAAGAACATCAGTGGAGATATTGACAACGGATGGCAACTGCATATCGACAAAACAGGCAGCCCTGAAGTCTTTAACTTCCTGAAGAAAAACAAGGATAACAAAGTGTTCATGGTTGTCTACTTCACGACTGAATAGTTTTCAAACAATAATGATCATACTTTGTTACCTATATATCTGAAATAAAGTGTTTCATTAAAAACGAAAAGCCATGAAAAAGCTAATTTTATTAATGTGCCTTTTGTGCATCGCTTTTGGAGTCAATGCACAAAATAATATGGGATTAACGTCAAATAAACCCGAACACCGGCGTGATAGCCTGCCCTGGTCGGATAAATATCTTAAGCAGGGAAATTTTATGGTAATGGCCGAACCCACGCTGACATTTGACAGCTGGAAAGTGAAAGAGAATGGCCAAAAAAACAATAACTTTAGTTTCGATATTTGTACTGGCTATTTTCCAATTAACCGACTTGCTGTGGGTCCGGAAATTAATTATACTCACAGCAAGTCTCATTCAGGCTCCGGCTCGACCTATTCAGCGTCACAGGAAAAATCATTGCAATATGGGCTTTGGGCAAGGTATTACCCTGAAATCGGGAAAGGGAATAGTATCGTTGCCCCATTTCAACCATATGTAAGCGTGGATTATAGCATGGGTTCTTCTTTAAATAAAAGTGAATATGGTACGACTTCCTATGAGGACAAATACAAGCAACATCAAATGTCTGCTGTGCTTGGTGCGGATCTTCCCTTATGCTGCCATTGCGCCGCCTTGAATTTCTATGCAGGACTGGACTGGGGCATGAGAACCAATAAAGACTCCAGCGTTCCCAACCGCAAAGAATCTTCTTCAGGTTTCACTGCCGGCCTTGCTTTTGATGTCTTTTTCAAGAATCATCATCCTTGCTGTGGATCTTATTGAAATTTTTCAATATTGTTTTAAGTAATTAATTAAGTACGTACATTTGTACTCAATTAATTACTTAAAACATGAAAGCCGCTAATTTTACTGAGTTCAGGACGAAGCTGAAGCAATATCTTGATGATGTGGAGAATAACAATGAAACCCTCATCATTAAAAGAGGTTCAGGCCATGGAACTGTCCTGATTTCCCTAGATGAATTTAACTCTATCCAGGAGACAGTTCATCTGCTCAGCTCAAAGGCAAATGCCGACAGGCTATATGAATCAATACGACAGATGAAGACAGGGAATACTGTGGAGAAGGATTTAATTGGGGAGTGATGAGAATTATTTTTTCACAGAATTCCTGGGAAGACTATCTCTCATGGCTGGCTGAAGACAAGAAAATACTTTTAAAAATCAATACACTGATCAAGGAAATTCAGCGAACACCTTATGAAGGTCGGGGCAAGCCGGAACCACTAAAATATGATCTGGCTGGATTATGGTCACGGCGCATCGATAGAGAACACCGGCTGGTTTACCAAATCCTAGGAAATGATCTTTTGATTTATAGCTGCAGATATCATTATTGATCAGTTAAGCGTGAATTTGATCGGCATCGTAAACTGAACTCTTACCGGTTTACCGGCTTGTTTGCCTGCTAGCCAGGATGGCATCAGTTTAATAACGCGTATTGCTTCCTGGTCGCATCCGCCACCAATACCCCTCAGGACTTTTACCTCACTGATCTTACCCTTCGTATCGATCACGAAAGAAACATAAACAGTTCCCTGGATACCACTTTCTTTTGCTGTCTGCGGATACTGGATATTCTCCTGGAGAAATTTAAGACGGACTTCTTCACCCCCGGGATATGAAGGCATTTCCTCAACAACAGTAAATGGAGGTGACTTGTCCTCTTCCTCAATGACTTTTTCTTCGACTTTTGCCTCAACGCTGAGGTTTTCTTCAGTAGAATTATTAATTGTTACCGCAAGTTCTTCCTGGTTTAAAGAATTACTTTCGACAACAGAATCCCCGACAACCTGAGGTGCCGTAAATTGTACTTTTGAGGCCTGCTCCATAGGCGCAAGTGGTGGTCTGTTCATTTCAGTATAACCTGCTCCAACGGTTTTATCCATAGCAAGATCTTCCTGAACCAACCGGTTGTCATTTCTCAGGATGAAATAAAAGCTGACCAGCAGGGAAATGCTTGCTGCTGCGGCAATCAGGCTGCCCCTTAACCAAAGTTTCCGGCGATGCCTTCTTTTGGTTTCGGTCCTGACTTTTTCATCAATACTCGTATGCAAGCTGAATGTCAAGGATTCCAAAGAAGCGACATCCTGCTTTTCCAACAATAGCTTCCATCCTTCAACAGCAATGCTGCAGAACTCGCATGCGGCTAAGTGTTGCTGCACTGATTCCTGCTGCGATATTTCCAGTTTCCCTTCACAAAGCATCATGATGCCTTGCCGGGAGAGACAGCCAGCGGTATCAAAAATACCTTTTGTTTCAGCCTGATGATCCATGATCCAACATCATTTTTAAATTCCTTTTCCCATTTTGTATATAAGATTTGACCTGCCTGAAGTTGTAACCGGTCAGATCTGTGATCTCCTGGTAAGTTTTCTCTTCAAGGAAAAAAAGCTGAACACATCGTCGTTGCTCATAATTCAGCTTCATCACCGCTTTTAAAATCTTTTCCCTTGCCATCAGTGCCTCTTCTTCCTCATAAAGATGCATCACCGAGGGTGATTCCATAAGCTCAGCCTGAAGCTCCTGTAACTTTTGATCCCTCATCCGGGCTTCTGTTTGGAAATGCCTTAATTGCATCAGGCAATAATTCCGGCTCACAGCGAAAAGCCAGGCCTTTATGTTTAATACCTCTTTGTCAGGAGGCTTTGCGAGCAAATCCCCAAAAATCTGCATCACGGCATCGCGGGCAACTTCTTCGTCTTTGAGAAATTTCATACATACGCCCAACACCAGGTGGGTGTAGCGCTTAAACAGCTCCCCTATGCATTCAGCATCGCCCTCGCCCTGAAAACTCTTCAGAAGCTGCTCATCGCTGAGGCTGCTGTATTGACTTTCAGATTTTGGACGAAGAAACCAACTCATAGTGATCAGGCGCGTGAAGAGGACAAAGTCTAACGATCAAAGATAATGGATTTGTCATCTTTCTGCTTTTCCATAAAAAAAACAGATTCAATTTATGGAAAACCAATGTCATGAGCATCATATAGATAAAGACCGCCATGAAAACCTCAAAAGAACAAACCGAAACCCTGGTTGATCTCGTATTTAAGGACAGGAACAAGGAATACGGAGCCTATGAGATCCGCAGGCATTATGCCTCAAGGCTGAACCGGGCCACAGCAATCTCGATTGCCATCCTGTTAATGAGTTTGGCCTATCCGCTGATCGCCAGTTATTACCATCAAAGGAAGCTTATCAAAGATAAGACAATCATCTCGGTAGAGTTAAGCCCGCTGAATGAGCCTCCATTGGAACTTCCGCCCCCGCCACCCCCGCCTGTTGAGTTGATGAATGCCCGGGCCAAATTTTTCACACCGCTCATTACTGATGATCCGGTCAATGCTGGCGATGACATTGATATGTCAGAAATTAATAAGAATACGATCAATCCAGGCCTTGACGATTTCCCGATCAACGAGCATCCGATTGAGATTCCCAAAGAGATTGAATCTCCGCCAGAGCCGGCCAGCATCCCGTTTATTGTTGAGGAAATGCCACAGTTTATTGGTGGTGAAGAGGCACGCCTTCGTTTTCTGCATGACAATCTTAATTATCCGGAAATTGCCAAAGGAGCCAGCATTCAGGGGACGGTTTATATCCACTTCATTATCGACACCCAGGGAAAAGTTGTTGATGTTACGCTACTCCGAGGTATTGGGGGCAGTTGCGACGAAGAAGCTATTCGCGTTGTTAAAATGATGCCTCAGTGGATACCCGGTAAGCAAGGTGGAATTGCCGTGAAGGTTCAGTTTTCAATGCCGGTAAAATTTGCTTTGTATTGATTAATCCAAAAAGGCCAGAATGCAAGAGGGCGAGAATGCTGTTAAACATTCCCGCCCTCCCACATTCTTGCATTCAAATCTGTGGAGCGTAGGGGAATACAACTTCTATATTTCAATATTTTCAGTGTTAGCTAAACAGCCTATAAACAGGGGCAAATGTAAACTGAAAAAGTACTGAAGTGTAAAAAAAGCTAATAAAAAGTAGAAAATGTTTCAGTAAAATGTTTCAGTAAACCATTCTACCATATCTTTGAAGCGGATATTGAATGAATGGTTATGAAAACAAGAAACACAACCTTCAATCTGGAATTGAATAACAAGCCAGACAGTGAAGGGCTTCAAGAAGTCTTCCTTCGCATGACCCAAAACAGGAAGCACAAAAGGATGAAACTGGGGGTATCAGTCCGGGAAGCTGATTTTAATAAAAAGGCTCGGTATGGAGCCTGGATAAGGTCTTCAAATCCGGAATATTCCAAACTCAATAAATCACTGGAAGATAATATAGTGGTGGCAAAGGAAGCCCTCATGGAGCTTCAAAATAAAAGACAAGCCTTCACCCTTAACAATGTCAAACAATCCATAGTAAGCCCTGATTCACAGGATTTCTATGCCTTTGCCAAAAGACAGCACCAGTATTTCAGCACCTCCACAAAGTACAGTTACAGTTTTATAAAGCATTTCAATTCTATCATTTTCAACAAATTGAAGACTTTCACAAATGAAAAGGGCTTCAATGATTTGCATTTTTCTGATATTGACCTTGCATTCCTTAAGGATTTTGAGTCTCATTTAAGCCAGTTAGGAAACAAGGCAAACACCATTCACAAGAATATGGGATTCATTAAGGCCCTTTTCAATGATGCAATTGAAGAAAAAAAGATCAAACCCCAGGATTCACCCTTTTTGAGTTACAGGATTAAGAAAACCACTGTAAACAAAGACAAGCTTACCCGGGAAGAAATCCAGAAAATGGAAGAATTGATCCTTCCGGAAAATTCCCTGATCTGGCATTCACGGAATATGTTTCTTTTTAGCTTCTATCAGGCCGGAATCCGGGCTTCAGATTGCATTAAATTAAGGTGGAGGAATGTTATTGAGGGAAGGCTTATTTATTACATGGACAAGAATGATAAGCCCGTAAACCTTAAATTAATGCCAAAAGCACTGGCAATTCTAAAGCTATATAAGAAAAAAGATTCCAAAGCTGAAGACTTCATTTTCCCATTACTGGATAATGGGAAGGATTATTCAGACCGGATACACCTTTTCAATCAGATATCCAGTAAAAATGCGCAAATCAATGAGAATCTTAGGAAAATTGCCCCCCTGGCAAAGATAGAAAAGCACCTGAGTTTTCACATTGCCCGGCATACCTTTGCTTCATTGGCAAAAAATGAAAAGGGTCTTAGTACAGACCAGATTTCAGAATTATTGAACCATTCTTCTGTATCAATCACTAAGCAATATCTGAGGGGCTTTGAAAATTCCGATATGGATAAGGCCCTGGAATCAGCTCAAAGTAAAGGCACTACTAAAAGAATTAAAAAATGAACCAGGAAGAAACTATTGCTATCAATGTTCATTTTGAGTTACTTACAAATTATTTTTATTTTGACTCAAATACTCTACCTGAATATACATGGGAAAAGCAAACAATTTACAAAAAGCACCATGATCAGGTGAAAGATCTTCTTACAGAATTCAACATTTATGATCAGGAAGCAATTGACAACTTTAGTTATCTGGTGAAAGTTTGGAGGGAACAAAGCATTGAGGCTAAGGCAAGGGAGCAAGATTTTATAAATAGTCAAAAAGTATTTAAGAACCAATTATTTGAGCTATATAAACTTGTTGAATTTTTCAAAGATAATAATGTCACATCCATTCAATTTTCAGGTAATCCAAAGACAGGAACCAAATTTGCAAAGTCAACAAAACTACAAAATTATAAATCCATTGAAAAAGTAATGGAAAGCCTTTCAGACTTGATTAATAGAACAAAAAGAACACAGGAATTAAAGATATTTTCAAAAAGAATGAGGGGAGCTGAAGATTCAATTCATGGAAATCTTATAAGAGACACCTTTGAAAGGTTGAGGAAATTTCTTAATGATTCACCATTCAATACATTAAATGATCTATCTGACAGGCAAGAAAACACCTTTGCAGGAAAACTTTTTGTGATTGCCGGGGTAATTGAACCCTTTAATGAAGATTTGCAATATAAAAGTGAAAATGATTACTTGGTTAAGATGTTAAATAAATATAGGTAGACAATCCCAGGCTTTCATATCACCATAAGATTAAAGAATTTTTCTAAACACTTCATTTTCAGGGGGAACCTGAATACCTCAAAAGTGAGCTATTCAGGTTGTTCCCTTATCCCATAACACCGGAATTAACTTTGTACGGTAAACCAAAACCATACAAAAATGAATTTCATTGTAATTGAGGAAGATAAACTTAATCAGCTTTTTTCTGATTTGGCTTCCATAAAAGAAGCAATCACAGTAAACAAGGAAGAAGCCCTGGTGAATCAATGGATTCAATCAGAAACAGCCCGGAAAACCCTGGGAGTTTGCCGGAAGACCTGGCAGGATTACCGGGATAAGAAAATCATTCCCTTTTCACAGTTTGGCCGTAAGATCTATGTAAAAAGTTCAGATTTAGAGGCCTTTATGGAAAAGAATTATATCAAACAATAAATGGATATTTGAATGAATGCTGAATTTCTGAAATCTAAACACCTTCATTTTGAATATGAATTGAAGTCCGGCACCTCCACTTCTTACTATCAGATAGGTGGAACCCGGGGAATACTTCCTTCCCGCATTGGGATCACCCGGAATACATTTGCAATTATTAGGCAAACAGGCCGGGGACACCTGGAAAAGCTTACAGGCCAAGTAAAAAGCACCTTCAAAAAAGAAGAAACTTCAATTTATAAGAAGTGTAAACCATTCTGGATTCATTCTTCACTATATGAAATACCCGATTTCCCTGTCTTTTTAGGTTATGGTGATATCGGATTCACTTCAGGCAATGGTAAAACAGAAGGCACTGGGGATCTTTTGATCATTCATTCTTCTGATCAATTCCAGACCTTGACAATTCATATTTTCATGGGGCTGCTATTTCATAAGGATCAGGTTATACCCTACCTAAAAAATCTACTGAAATAACAAAGCCCAGCTTATGCCGGGCTTTATTTTGGATATTGAATGATTGATTACGCTGAAATAACCAAACACCTATACAAAGATAAGCTTTGCTTTGATGAATTACAATTGTCTGCAAGCTATTCTTCAGGCTGGGAAAAATACTATCTGAAAGGGGTCAATGACATGGAGGTTTGGCATAATGTACCAAACAATATACTGAAGGTGAAGGGAAGTCTTCCCTATTACTGGCAGGGTCACAACTTCGCATTTGCCCGGGAAGACCTTATTCATTCCATACAGGATATTACAGGAAGGTTGAAAATAAATCTTTGGGAAGCTGAAATGGCAAAGTTTGAATTTGGCACCATTATAGAAGCCCTTGTGAAGCCTGGTGAATTGATCCGGCACCATTTAGAAATCCCTGGAAAGAAAACCAAGCCTATCAGTCCTGACTTTAAAATCTTTGCAGGTAACTTGCAAATCCTTAAGCTTTATGATGCTGGAAGAAACATAAAAAACAAGCTTAATAATAGCATACGGGGCTTTCTAACTAATGAATATGGATATGACAAGGAAAGGCATTATTTAAAGGTGGAAAACCATTATATCAAACCATATAAGGTCCTGAATAATGGGATTCAAATCCTGGTCAATGATCTTCTAAATCCTGATTTTTACCAGCATTGCAAATCTGATCTTATCACACAATACGAAAGCATCATGAAAACTCAACCTAATCCAATACCAACAGACAAAAAAGCACTGTCAGCCGGTGGAATTATACTATTGGCATTTGAAGAAGCAGGGAAGCATTTCAATATTAGTGCTGAAGAATTAATCAATTTCAAACTGAAGGAAATACCTTCTGAAATACTGAATCAGAATGACAAAAAGGCCCGAAAAAGACAGATCAAAGAAATGATGAAAAGAATATCCGGTGGAGGCAGTCAGGCCCGGGGGGAATATGATTTGACTGCACTAATTGAAGCAAAATTGATGCTGGAAAACTAAAGACCCTTTTTATTAAGTGGGAAAAGGATAAGAAATCTTATCCCAAAATAAAGTGCGAAAAATACAAAACAGCATTATCTTTGGGTAAATAATGGAAATCATGAAATTGGCAACATTATTTTTACTTCTTGCATTTACATTAGGTTGTAACAAAGAAAAAAGTACCGGTGATGTGACTTTTTACACTACAAGTACAGAAAGATGGGGCCTGTTGGTAGATGGGAAAGAATATGGCAAGATTAAACATTCTACACAAGCCCCAAATTGTGGTGATCCGGCCTTCCAAAAACTTAGCCTTAGCATTGGTTCACATGTAGTAGGAGCAATTGCCCTTGACACTCAGACATGGGGTGGTGGTAAGTCAATCTATGTGAAATTGGATACCTGTATGACAATCAATCTTCCATAAATAGTAAAACTCATGAAATTTTTATCAACTTGTACATTAATTGCAATGCTGATATTATCCCAGGCTTGCAAAAAAGACAGCGGAAATGGGAAAGTGACCTTCTACACAACTGACCAATCTAATTGGGCCCTGATTGTTGATGGAAAAGAACATGGCTCACTTAAACATGCAACCCAAATGCCAGTTTGCGGGGACCCGGCCTTTCAAAATTTAAGTTTAAGCCCAGGAAATCACACAGTTGATGCACGGAATCTAAATGGCCAAGCTTGGGGCAACCCCAAAACCATAATTGTGAAGTCAAATGATTGTATGCAAGTCAAACTTCCATAATAATATTTACAGTTGAAAAACAGTTGAAAATGCCAAATCCTGAGAACCTTAATAAAAGGAAGCCATTTGTGAAAAATGATCCCCGGATCAACAAAAAAGGTCAGCCTCATAAACTACCCAATCTTGACATATTACTTGCAAAAGTATTAGGGGAGGATAAGGGAAATATGAATGCAATGGAAGAAATTTTGCGCAAATTGAAGAAAAAGGCCCTTGCAGGAGATACCAAGAGTGCAGAAATTTTGCTTGCACGGGCTTATGGAAAGATAAATCAAAATATTCAATTGGATGTGAAAGATGTTAAGATGCCTATCATAAATATCCAATACAGGGAGAAAGAATGAAAGGATGAATTTTTCAGTACTTACCCCAATAGACCGAAAATCACATTATACGTTAGGCATTCTAAAGGTCAGAATGATGAAAGACTGGGGATCACAAAAACCAAAATGTTTCAGTAATGTTTCAGTAAACCCCAAAGGAAAAGGCCCACTTACTTACATAAATGAGCCCTTCAGACAAATTTCAGGTGGAGCGTAGGGGAGTCGAACCCCTGACCTTTAGACTGCCAGTCTAACGCTCTAGCCAACTGAGCTAACACCCCATTCTTAGAGGGCGCAAATGTAGTTATTTTTGCTGAATTGCAATATTATTGGAAAAAAATGATTCTATCCTCAGCGTTTGTTGCCGATACCGCGTCTTTCCAGCCAAAGTTGTTTAAAGTTCTTTTCAGGAATAACAGGTAATTCCCGACGGCTGCCCCAGTTTTTCGCAAAGAACTTTCGCAGGGCATAATTTCTCATCCCTGCTTTACCGTAATCGAGCATCCAGCGTTTGGTCATCACGCGTCGCCAGCTAAACATCAGGAGTTTTTCACTACCAGTGGTATAGCCGAGCTTCACTGCATCCCTTCGGTTGGCAAGGAGTTGTTCATGAAGATTGATTTTAACCGGGCAAACATCTGAGCACTTTCCGCATAAAGTAGAGGCGAAACTAAGATGCTTGTATTCTTTCATTCCGAACATCCAGGGCGTAATAACAGAACCGATCGGGCCACTGTAGGGCGTATTATAGGTATGTCCTCCAATATTACGGTAAACAGGGCATGCATTCAGGCAGGCTCCGCAATGAATACAGGATAATGACCTTCGCTGTTCAGTTTGTTCCAGCAAATTCGTTCTTCCATTGTCGATCAGGATTACATACATCTCCTCCGGACCATCAATTTCACCTTCCTGCCTGGGTCCTGAAACGATAGAATTATAAGCTGTGATCTTTTGTCCTGTTCCCATGGTGGCAACCAAAGGCCAAAACAAGTCAAGGTCTTTCAGAGATGGGATCACCTTTTCAATACCAGCAATGACAATATGAACCTTTGGAAAGGTAAATGACATCATGCCATTGCCTTCATTTTCGGTGAGTGCAACGGCTCCTGTATCGGCAATGAGAAAATTTGCCCCGGTGATTCCTGCTTCTGCAGTGATAAACTTCTCCCGTAACAGCTGCCTTACGAATAAGGTAATCTGTTGCGGTGTTGAATCGATCGGAGTCTCAAATTTCTGATTGAAAAGTTCGGCAACGTCTTCCTTCGACTTATGCATGGCGGGCGTGAGAATATGGTATGGCTTCTCGCCGGCAAGCTGAACTATATATTCACCAAGATCTGTTTCAACACCTTCAATTTTGTGTTTTTTGAGAAAGGCATTCAGCTCGAGTTCCTCGCTGGTCATAGATTTCATCTTAACCACCAATTTTGCATCGTGCTTCCTCAGAATTTTATAGATCTCCTTTACTGCTTCTTTGTCATCCTGGGCCCAAAGTACTTTGCCGCCACGACTGGAAAAATTGGCTTCAAACTCAATAAGATATTTATCTAACTCATTGATTGACTTGTGTTTAATATATGCTGCTCTCTCCCTTGCAAGCTCCAGATCCTGGAATTGCCTCTCCATTCCATCCTCCACAGCCTGATCATACTTGCCAATGTTGAATTTAATCTTCCTCCTATGGTCACGATCAAAAGCCTTTTCTTCAGCATCCTGTAAAAACTTATGCATCAACTCCGACATCCCTGTATGATTTTAAGTTTTATTCTTCAACCTGGTATGAATTACTCATTTTCAACAACCTTTCTATATGCCGGCCTCCTTCGAAGTCAGTGTCAACAAAGGAAAGAAAAATAAGCCGTGCTTCCTCATCTGTTAAATGACGCGAAGGAAGCACCAGAACATTGGCATCGTTATGTTGCCGGGCCATCACTGCAATCTCAGGTTTCCAGCAAAGTGCTGCCCTTATTTCCGGAAATTTGTTGGCCGTCATACTCATCCCATTACCCGTACCACAGATCAGTATTCCATATTTATAGTCTACCTTTACTATTGATTGACATAAGGGAATGGCATAATCAGGATAATCAACACTCTGGTCAGAAAACGTTCCAAAATCGTGATAATCAAATCCATAAGACTTAATTATATTTTTTAAGGTTTCCTTGAGCAGATAACCTGCATGATCACTTCCAATGGCAATTACAATACCTCTTTCCATGCTTGTTAATAATTCATTTTAAACAAAGATAAAGCTTTTTTTTACCCGCCTGGAAAATAGGTCATTTTTAGGCGTTTATAAAAACTAAGTTTTCATAAATAAAATTAATTCCCTGATAAACACACTTTTATAGTTATAACAATGAATTTGTTAATAAGTCAGTACCTTTGCTCAAGGGATTGGTGATAAAATTATGATTTGCTCATTTTAGTTAATAAGCCTCTTTTTATGCTCATTTTGTACCCATGTTTATGAACCTGTTGATAAGCCTGATTCATTAACAGGGCGTAATTAACCGGATGTTGAAATGATTTTAAAAAGCTCAGCTTCAAAAACTAAAGCGATCATAAGTTCGTTAACAAGCCGTCAAACACGGAGGATATTTTTTTTTGAAAAAGTTATCCTCACTATGAACAACACTAAATAACTACCATATTCTTTTTAAGAATACTTTAATAAATATTATTAATGTATAGTATAGTTGATAAAACGGGTGAAGTACTTTCCGATGCGGAAATCATTAAAAAGTTTCTCATCTTAAAGAAAGAAAAAAATGCAATTTTACTGGCGCATTATTATCAGTTACCTGAAATTCAGGATATTGCTGATTATGTAGGTGATAGTTTGGGCCTTTCTCAGCAAGCCAGGGATACACAGGCTGACCTGATTATTTTTGCCGGGGTTCATTTTATGGCAGAGACGGCAAAAATTTTAAATCCAACAAAAAAGGTAATTTTGCCGGACTTAAATGCAGGATGTTCTTTGGCAGATTCCTGTCCTGCTGATGATTTTAAAAAGTTTATTGAGCAGTATCCGGATCACAAGGTTGTTTCTTATATCAATTGTTCAGCTGCCATTAAAACGATGTCGGATGTGATATGTACATCCAGTAATGCTGTTGCTATTGTGGAGTCATTTCCAAAGGATCAGAAACTCATTTTTGCGCCAGACAAAAACCTGGGTGCTTTTGTGAGCGGTGCAACAGGGAGAAACATGGTTTTGTGGGATGGAAGTTGTGAGGTACATGATATATTAACAACTGAAAGTGTAATTAACTTAAAGATAGCTCATCCTGATGCTGCACTTATAGCCCATCCTGAGTGTAAGGCACCAATCTTAGCTTTGGCTGATTTCGTAGGTTCTACAACAGCTTTACTTGATTATACAGTTTCTTCTGATAAGACAAAATTCATTGTTGCCACGGAGACAGGGATACTCCACCAGATGAAAAAATTAAGTCCTGGCAAAGAGTTTCTAATTGTACCGGCGGATGAAACATGTTCTTGTAATGATTGTCCATACATGAAGCTAAATACAATTCAAAAGTTGTATCGTTGTTTAATCAATGAAACGCCAGAGATAATCGTCTCCAGGGAAGTAATTGACCAGGCTATTCTTCCGATAGAAAGAATGCTGGATATTTCAAAACAGGGTAAATTAGTCCGGTAATATGACTAAAAAGTATATTTTTCTTTTTTTCTTTTTCATCTTGAGTCAATATCTCGTGGCTCAATCAAATACTGATACGACTGGTATACAACGTTATTTTTACAGCAATGGAAAAGTTTCCAGTGAGGGAAAAATAAGGGAGGGCAAGCCAGATGGATATTGGAAGACTTTTTATGAAGACGGAAAACTAAAGTCGGAAGGCAATCGTAAGAATTTCGAACTGGATAGTGTATGGAGATTCTATGGTGAAGATGGGAAAACAAGCCTGGAGATTTCTTACAAAATGGGTAAAAAGAACGGAATCAGGAAGACCTATCGAGAAGGTGAAATGTATACTGAGAACTTTATCGCCGATGTGAAGCAGGGCCTTTCGCTGTATTATTATCCTGACGGGAAACTACGCCGGAGTATTCCTTTTGTGAGCGGACTTGAACAGGGTATGGCTAAAGAGTTTGATCCTACGGGCAGAATTATTTTGCTTTTGGAATACCGAAAAGGCTTTATCGTATCGCGTGAAAATGTTAACCGGCTCGACAAAGAAGGAAAAAAACAGGGAACCTGGAAGAATTTTTGGGAGAACGGGAATATCAGGTCAGAAGGAACATACCGAAACGACAAACGGAATGGGGTATTTAAAGATTATATGAGTGATGGTAAGCTCTTTAAGATGTTTAAATTTGAGAATGACAGTTTAATTCCTGATGCAGAAGAAGTTGCCAAGATTGATGTGCGGGCTGATTACTATAAAAGTGGCAAAGTAAAAATCATGGCTCAGTATAAGAATAACGTTCCTGATGGGATCAGGCGTGAATTTTCAGAAGACGGTAAATTAGAGAAAGGCTTTGTATATTATCGCGGTATAAAAATCGGCGATGGCATCACTGATTTGGAAGGTTTCAGGCAAGGCGCCTGGAAGGAATATTTTGAAAGCGGAAAGCTTAAAGCTGAAGGTAAGTACAAGGATGGGAAGCGTATAGGAGAATGGAAATTTTATCATCCCAATAGCAAGTTGGAAGAAATCGGCATGTTCGACAACAAAGGCAGACCTGATGGTGATTGGAAATGGTATTATGAGGAGGGGGACCTGCGTAAGGAAATGAGTTATTCCAATGGAAACGAGGATGGCCTGATGGTCGAATATGGCGAAGATGCAAAGGTTATAGTAAAAGGCTCTTATATTGATGGCCTGGAGCAAGGGCCTTGGATTTTTGATTACCGGGACCATAAAGAGCAAGGGAATTATGTTAACGGAATGCGGGATGGAGAGTGGAAATATTATTATGACAATGACAAACTCGAATTTTCAGGCCATTTTGTTGAGGATCAACCTGATGGACATCATGTCTATTACTGGTACAATGGCAACAGAAAAGACGAGGGTAGCTATGTGATGGGACAAAAGCAGGGAGATTGGATCAGTTTTAATGAAGATGGGAGCATTTTCCTGGTAGTTACCTATAAAAACGGAATGGAGACCCGTTATGATGGCGTGAAAATACTTCCTGAACTCCAGGAAGATTAGGACATAAATCCGTGTTGTGAGTTATATTTTCGTATCTTTGCAATATTAATCCTAAGTAAAATGACAAGTATGTTATTAATGGGTCTTAATATCTGGCAGGGTGTCCTAATCATTGCCGTTGTATTGTTGCTTTTCGGTGGAAAGAAGATTCCTGAGTTAATGAAAGGGCTGGGAACTGGAATTCGTGAGTTCAAAGATGCGATGAACACCCCTCAGGATTCAGAGAAAGATAAGAAACCAGATCAAGCTGAAGAGAAGAAATAAGCATCCTTTTGGTTCCGGAATAAGGCAATTTTCGCCGGGAATTTTCTAGATTAGAAAGATTATTGATATTGTAATTCAGCTATTTGCGCAATAGCTGGCATTATTTTTGCAATGTACGTTGCTTACAGCTTATTTAACAAGCGATTGTTGAAAACAATAAAAATTGTTAAAAAATCGTTAGTTTTAAGCTATATTTTTGTAAACTTGAGTTCTCAAACAAATCCATTTATCATCGCCAAACAAAAGACAAACAGAATGCGAATCCACAAACCTTTATGGGTAAGACTCGGATTAAGCCTTACAGGACTGCTTATTGCCTGCAGTTCTTTTGCGAGTTCGAACAAATACACAACTGATACTACGAACAAAGCGATTCCTTTAGAAATTATAAAGGATGGACAGATTGTTGCTATGTTGGATAGTCTGGCGCATTACACGTTTACTGGTTTTCCTGATTATGCTGCCGATCGTGGCCCGCTGAATGTCTATCATTATCCTGATGGATATGTTCCTTATTTTTCTGATTCAGTGTATGAAGCCCGTATCCATAAAATGGACAAAGGATCAACATTCGGTTATATTTACAATCCTCAGGTTAAGCAATTTATAGAGTTATATGCCAACAGAAAGCGTGCGCTAACATCCAAGATTCTGGGAATGGCAAAAATTTACTTTCCCTTATTTGAGGAGCAGCTGGATCGTTTTGGCATGCCTTTGGAATTGAAATACCTGGCTGTTATTGAATCTGCCTTGAACCCTGTTGCCAAATCACCTGTTGGCGCCAAAGGTTTGTGGCAGTTTATGTACGGTACCGGGAAAATGTATGACCTGAAAGTAAGCACCCTGGTGGATGATCGTAACGATCCTTATAAAGCGACAATCGCTGCCTGTCGTCACATGCAGGACTTGTATTGCATTTATCATGACTGGGCATTGGTTTTGGCTGCCTACAATGCTGGTGCAGGAAATGTGAACAAAGCCATCCGCAGGGCTGGCGGTGTGATGGATTATTGGGTTGTCCAAAGATATTTACCCAGGGAGACCCGGGATTATGTGCCGGCTTTCATCGCTGCAAGCTATGTGATAACCTATGCCACAGAGCATAACCTTTACCCGGTTTATCCTGGGATCACAGCTACAGAAATTGATTCGGTATGTGTAAAACAAATGCTGACTTTTGACCAGATCTCTGAAATGTTCGGGATTCCGATTGAAAATATTCGATTCCTCAATCCGGCTTATACCAAAGATATCATTCCTTCAGGCGGCGACAATGTATTCTATTTGCGTCTGCCCAGGGCCAATGTTGCAGATTTCATCAACAATGAGACAGCACTCTATTGCTACAGAACGTCCAAGATGCAGGATCGGGAGAAGTTTATGGTTCAGGTTAGGGAGTACCAGGAAAGGAGCACCCTGCATGTGGTTAGAAAGGGAGAAACCATGGCGAGCATCGCGAAGAAATATCATGTGAGTTCCAGCGATATCAAGCAGTGGAATAAGTTGAAATCGAATTCTGTGAAGCCCCGGCAGGAACTTTATGTTTTTGTGAAAGAACTCAAACCCGTTGCCGTCCCCGACAAACTTATTGCCAAAAGTGACAGTGACAAGGTAAAGACGAGCCCTAAACTTAACGTTAATCCGGCTTATGTCATTAGCGTTCCTCAGGATACTTTTAATTACAGGGCGTATTACAGCAGCATTATCGCAAAAAATAATGGAAGCGTCGTGAGTGATTCATCCCCGGTTCTTGATACTGAAAAGGTAATCTATCACACCGTTCGCCAGGGTGATACCCTCTGGAGAATCGCCAGTCAATATAAAGGAGCCTCTGTTCAGGAAATTAAAAAACTGAACAATATCCAGAATGACAAAGGCTTAAAGCTCGGCCAGAAAATCAAAATTTCACTGGAAGGTTAATTTCTTTCTGAAACGCTATTCTTAATTTCTTTCTGAAACGCTATTCTTAATTTCTTTTAAATAAAACGTGACAAGCGATTGTTATTTGTTGTAATTTTGACCAGTTGGTTAAACCAAACAGTTAAAACAGAATGACAGCGTCAAAAACTTCAGAAGAAGCTATCCTTGCCGCCGCGAGGAAGGTATTTGGAATTCGTGGGCGAGAAGGTGCCAGGATGCAAGAAATCGCTGATGAGGCGGGGATCAACAAAGCCCTCTTGCATTATTACTTTCGGAGTAAAGAAAAATTGTTTGAGATAGTGTTCCAGGAAGCCTTTAGCAAATTTGCCCGGAATGTCAATGAATTGCTGCGTTCAGAAGCATCATTTGATCAAAAAATTGATTCATTTATAGAGAATTATATCACTTTGTTGATTGACAACCCTTATTTACCTGGTTTTGTCATTGGTGAGATTGGCAGCAATCCGGAGCGTTTGCTTGATTTTATCAGCTCCCGTGGCATTCTTCTGGATTCATTTCAGGAGCAAGTTTCGGAGGAGTACCAAAAGGGCAACATCCGGAAAATTGACGGGAAGCATTTGTTTGTCAATATTATCGCTTTGTGTGTATTCCCAATTATAGGCAGGCCTATTCTGAAGGGCTTGTTTTTTTCCAACGACAATAGTGCTTTTGACACCTTTCTTTTGACAAGGCAGGAGGAGGTAAAACGTTTTATTCATTCATCGTTAAGACCTGACATTCAAAATGATGACTTATAGAAATCGTATCATGAAGATCTGGATTACCGTAATTTTACTGGGTATAGGTTACAGCGGAGCCGGGCAAGTACCCGATAGCTTGTCGCTACCCTGGTTACAACAAAAAGCAAGGGAGAATTACCCTGTTTTAAAACAAAAGGATATACTTGCAAAAGCAAGCGATATCCGTCTGCAACAGTTGAGTGACACCTGGTTGCCCAAACTGGATATGAATGGGCAGGCATCGTATCAAAGCGATGTTACCGAGCTGGGAATTAGCACTGCCTTTTTTAAGCCACCTGTGATCGACAAAGACATAGAGCGTTTAAACCTCAATGTTTCCCAGGTGATTTATGACGGGAAACAAGTCAGCACCCAGAAAGCTATCGAACAGGCAAACTTGCAGCTAGATCAGCAGAATGTGGAAATTCAGCTTTATCAGATCAGGGAAAAAATCAACCTGCTGTTTTTTGCCTATGCTTTTTATGAAGAAAATGATAAAATACTGCTAAAGTTCCAGGAAGACCTGAGTTTGAAACTCAAAAATGCAGAGTCAGGTGTTGCGCATGGCGTTTTACTTGAAAGCGAAGCTGATGTAATTCGGGCAGAACTGGTTAAAATGGAACAGAGAATCATAGAGCTGGATGATGAGCGGCAGAATGCGCTGGATATGCTCAGTCAATGGACAGGGCAAAACCTGAGTTTAAGCCGTCATGCCGGGATGCCAAAGGCTGATATAGGGGGAGCGGCTGGGATAAAAAGCATACGTCCAGAACTTGTGGGATTTGAGCTGCAGCAAAGCCGACTGGAGGCCAATAAAAATCTTGTGAGCACAAAAAACATCCCGAAACTCGCTGCTTTTGGCGAGGCAGGATATGGAAAGCCTGGTTATAATATGTTTCATGATGGATTTGACACATATTATATGCTTGGTGCAAAATTAAGCTGGAGTATGTGGGATTGGCACCAGGCACGTAAAGAGAAAGACATCCTTGATTTTCAGAAGGAAATCGTGAGTACCCAGTCGGAAGCTTTTGAATTAAACACAAAAGTGGCTGCGATTAAACAAATTTCTGAGGTTCAAAAGTATAGGGATTTAATGCAAAAAGACGACAGAATTATTGGCCTGAGGGAAAAAATATCACATTCCGCTGCCGCTCAATTGGAAAATGGCGTAATCACCTCGACTGATTATCTGATCGAGTTAAACCAGGAAATACAGGCTAGGATGAGTAAGGAGACACACCGCTTGCAGGAAGTGAAAGCCAGGGTTGATTTTCTGACAATTCAAGGGATTAATATTCAATAAGCTAATATAGGATACGATGAAAGTTATAAGAATTTTACTCCCTGCCATCGTTGCAGGTACGCTGCTTCAGTCATGTTCCGGCAACAAAGGAACATCTGATGCCTATGGAAATTTTGAATCAACCGAGATCACTTGTTCTGCTGAATCACAGGGAAGGATTTTGTTCTTTCATTGCGAAGAAGGACAAATAGTGAAGGCAGGTGATACCTTAGGCCTGATCGACACTACTGATTTCTTTCTAAAAAGAGAAGGATTGCTTGCCCAACGCAATTCTTTGGTGTTGAAGCAATCAGGATTCCAGGCCCAGATCGATGTTCAGGAGCAACAAAAAACAAACATGATCATCGAACAGAAAAGACTTGAAAGTCTATTCAAAGAAAAGGCTGCCACCCGAAAGCAAATGGATGATATGGACGGCAACCTCAAGGTAATTGACAAACAGTTACAGACAACAAGGGTTCAGGAAAAGAGCCTGGACGGGGAATTGCAGAATCTTGACCGGCAGGTTCAGTTGTTACGCGTTTCCCTGGGTCGCTGCTGGATTGTTTCGCCGTCACAAGGGACCATTTTGAATCGTTTTGCTGAGGGAGGAGAACTCGCCAGCCCGGGAAAGCCTTTATACAAACTTGCCGACCTGACGACCATGTACCTTCGGGTTTATATTAGTGGTGATCAATTAAGCAAGGTCAAATTAGGCCAGGCAGTGGATGTTTTTATTGATAAAGATAAGACCAAAAATACAATGTTAAAAGGAGGCGTTTCCTGGATCTCGCCTTCTGCAGAGTTTACGCCAAAAATTATCCAGACCAAAGAAGAAAGGGTCAATATGGTTTATGCCGTTAAAGTGAGCGTTGCCAATGATGGCAGCATTAAGATCAACATGCCCGGCGAGGTGAATTTTAAAGAATAAGCAGCGATGCAGGATATCATAGTTAAGGCATCTGGGATCTCAAAGTCATATGGAAAGACGCTGGCATTGGATTCTGTCAGCTTTGAGGCTGGAAAAGCAGAACTTATCGGGTTCCTCGGTCCGGATGGTGGTGGGAAAACCAGCTTGTTCAGGATTTTATCGACGTTGTTGTTGCCGTCTGCCGGCATCGCAAGCCTGAAGGGTTTCGATGTCGTTAAGGATTACCGCGAAATACGGCACATCCTGGGCTATATGCCGGGTCGTTTCTCTTTATACCAGGATCTCACCGTTTCTCAGAATCTGAATTTTTATGCGAGGATCTTTGATGTCAATGTAGCGGACAATTACTACCTGATCAAAGAGATCTATTCTCAACTGGAACCGTTTAAACATCGTTTGGCTGGGAAACTTTCCGGTGGAATGAAGCAAAAGCTTGCCTTAAGCTGTGCCTTGATTCATAAGCCGGAAGTGTTAATCCTGGACGAACCGACAACCGGCGTTGATGCGATCTCCCGCAAGGAATTCTGGGAGATGCTGAAGCGCCTGCAAAAAGAAGGGATCACGATCCTGGTTTCTACACCATATATGGATGAGGCAAGCCTTTGTGACCGGGTAGCTTTGGTGCAGCAGGGTCGCATTATGGCAATGGACGAGCCTCGCAGAATACCACAGCTTTTCAAAGGGAAACTGTTGGCTGCAAGTGCTCAGGATAATTACAAATTGCTTCACGATCTTCGTCTGATTGAGGAAGTGGATCACGCTTATCTTTTTGGGCAGAAAGTCCATTTTACACATATGGGAACGATGTCAAGGGATGACATTTTCCAGAGGCTTTTTTCGAATGGGAATATCTCAGTCGAAATTGAAGAAATCAAACCAGGCGTTGAAGACTGTTTTATTTCATTGATGAGTAATGCAGAAGAAAAATGAGTGAGGCTAAAAAAGTTATAGAAGTCAGGGACCTGGTGAAGCGCTTCGGGAAATTTGTGGCAAACGACCATTTGAATTTCGATGTTTATGAAGGTGAGATCTTTGGCTTCCTGGGAGCCAATGGCGCTGGAAAGACCACAGCCCTGAGGATCCTTTGTGGTTTGTCTGCGCCAACATCTGGTGAGGTGCGTATAGCGGGTTACGATGTTTATAAAGAAGCAGATAAGATAAAAAAGGAAATTGGCTATATGAGCCAGAAATTTTCTTTATACGAGGACCTAACTTTACGTGAGAACATTCGTTTTTATGGGGGAATTTATGGGCTCCGCAGGGATGTCATCAAGGAGAGCACGCAGCTGTTACTGGAAAAGCTGGATCTTTGGGATAAGCGTGACAGTCTGATTGGCAGTTTGCCCTTGGGATGGCGGCAAAAGCTTGCATTCTCGGTGGCAATACTTCACAAGCCACGCATAGTATTTCTGGATGAACCTACCGGAGGTGTTGACCCGATCACCCGTCGACAGTTTTGGGAGATGATCCACGAAGCAGCAAGCGAAGGAATAACGGTATTTGTAACGACGCATTATATGGACGAGGCTGAATACTGTGACCGTGCCACAATCATGACAGAGGGGCGTATTGTTGCGCTGGATCACCCGACGGTACTGAAAAAGCAATATCATGTTGACAGCATGAATGAGGTCTTTCTAAAACTTGCCCGTAATACAGAAGCCTTATGAGACGTTTTTATGGATTTATCACCAAAGAGGTTTTCCACATCCTTCGTGATTCCCGGACTTTAGCGATATTGTTTGGCATTCCTGTTGTACAGATGTTGTTGTTCGGTTTTGCCATCACCAATGAAATAAAGGATGCAAGGATTGCGGTTTTGGATCTTTCGAATGATCAAATAACTCAAAAACTTACCAATAAAATCATTTCTACGGGCTACTTTAAGCTTGACCGTTATCTTTCTTCAACAAAAGACATAGAGGCAACTTTCAGAGAAGGGAATGTAAAGATGGTGATTGTTTATGAGCCGGATTTCGGACAGAAATTTATCAGGAACAACAAAGCCTCCGCGCAGCTCATTGCAGATGCCTCAGAGCCCAATACAGCGAACTTGCTGGTAAATTATACCCAAGGGATCATCCAGGACTTTGTCAGGCTTGAGAATGCCGCTAATGGCCATAGTCCAGGGATCACCACAGAAGTCAGGATGGCATATAATCCCGGACTAAAGGGTGTCTTTATGTTTGTGCCCGGAATCATGGCGATGTTGCTGATTCTTATTTCTGCCTTGATGACTTCCATATCAATCACCCGTGAAAAAGAAATGGGGACTATGGAAGTCCTTTTGGTCTCTCCCCTTCGGCCCGTTCAGATCATCCTGGGTAAAGTAACGCCTTATGTGTTGTTGTCGTTCCTGAATGCAAGCATGATTCTGCTGGTGGCGAAGTTTGTATTTGGTGTTCCTATCCTGGGAAGCCTGGCGTTGCTGATGCTGGAGTGTACATTGTACATCATGGTGGCGCTTACACTTGGAATTCTGATTTCAACACTCGTAAAGACACAACAGCTTGCCATGATGATTTCCCTGGTAGGCCTCATGTTGCCGACGATTCTGCTATCAGGATTTATCTACCCGATTGAAAATATGCCTGTGCCTTTACAAGCGCTTTGTCAAGTTATGCCTCCACGATGGTTTATTTCAATTTTAAAAGAGATCATGCTGAAAGGAAATGGTTTTCAATATATCTGGAAGGAAACCCTGGTTTTGGTAATGATGAGCTTTATATTTATTGGGCTTAGTGTGAAAAAATTTAAAATTAGACTTGACTGAGATGAGAACGATAGGATATATCTTACAAAAGGAGTTCCGGCAAGTCTTTCGCAATAAGGCGATGCTGCCAATTATCTTTATGCTTCCCATCGTTCAGCTGATCATTATTGTGAATGCGGCGACCTTTGAGATTAAAAATTCAAGGTTATTTGTCGTTGACCTTGACAGATCTGTTGTTTCGAGGGAACTCATCTCTCATTTTTCCGGGTCTCCATTTTTCAAAATTACAGGGTATTCGGCCTCCCTTTCAGCCGGAGAAGAATCCATGCAGCAAGGGAAAGCGGATGCGATTCTGCAGCTTCCGCAAAACCTGGAAAAGGAGATCCTTTCCGGACAGCGTATCCATGTTCAGCTAGTTGTGAATGCCATCAACGGGACCACTGGTGGCCTGACCAATGCCTATGCGCAGTCGGCCATCCAGCAGTTCAGCCGGGACCTTCAGCAGGCCAATGCCAATGTTGAAGTGTCAGCCAGGGCAATTGAGGTTCCCTATTCTTTTTGGTATAACCCCGAGCTGAATTACAAGGCTTTTATGGTTCCCGGGATCCTGGCAATCCTGGTGACCGTTGTCAGTTTGATTTTATCAGCAATGAATGTAGTAAGAGAGAAAGAAATCGGCACGATAGAACAAATTAATGTTACCCCGATCCGCAAATCGCAATTTATCATTGGCAAGCTTTTGCCATTTATGTTTATTGCTTTGTTTGAGCTGGCCTTTGGATTGACAGTGGGAAAATTGTTGTTTGGAATTCCCATGGTCGGTAGTTTGTGGCTTATCTTTTTGTCAGCGGCAGTATACATTTTCGGGATCCTTGGGATCGGCCTGCTCGTTTCTACGGTTTCAAATACGCAGCAGCAAGCGATGTTTGTCTCTTTCTTCTTTATGATTATTTTCATTTTGATGAGCGGATTGTTTACCGCTGCTGAAAATATGCCTGTTTGGGCCCAGGAGATCAACAGGGCAAACCCAGTGGCTTATTTTATCAGAATTATGAGAATGGTCCTGCTCAAGGGATCAGGCTTTAGGGATGTCAGGCATGAATTAGGATCGCTTCTTGTCATAGGGATTTCTGTTTTTTCGCTAGCGGTTTGGAGATACCGGAAGACTAATTAGGCTGAGGGCTGTTAGGCTGAAGGCTATTAGGCCGAAAGCTGCTTTTCTGCGATTTCGGGCAGAATGATTTAAGCGGGAAGGTTTTCTCGTATACAATTGTAAAACGTTTATTTTCTCTCTTTAAGGCTTAAGAGTAGATTATCAGGGGATTAATTGAAACCTTTTCCTGCGTTTTTGCGTATTTCCGTAAACAAATGATTAAAAATCACTATTGCTAAGGCTTTTACGTAAATACAGGATGCGTTGGTTTCTCACGGGAATTATCCCCGGGATTCTGTTTGTTCCACTCTCATGCCAGAGGAATGAGGCCATGAATATTGTCAGGAAGCCACTTATTTATGGTTTACAGCAAGTCCGTCAAAGCGGAAAGTTAAGAGCGGTTACTTATTACAACTCAACATCTTATTTCATTTACAGGGGAACGCCCATGGGGTTTACCTATGAAGTGATGAAAGACTATGCCGACCATTTGGGTGTCAAGCTTGAGATGAATGTTGCCTCAAGTATTGATTCTACTTATGATGATCTTGCCAAAGGGAATGTTGATATTCAATGTCTTTATCTTCCGGCGAATCTCGAAAAAGGAAAGCAGTTTTTGTTTACCAATGCCATTTTGAAAGCCAGGCCCGTTCTTGTTCAGCGTAAACCAGACGGCTGGTCAGCGATGGGTTATGACCGCCTTGAATCCAGGCTGATAAGAGATGTCAAGCAGTTAGACGGGCAATCAGTTTATATTGAAAAGGGAAGTCCACTGGTTAAATTAATGACCTTTTTAACCATTGGGTCGAAGGACTCTATTCATATTGTAGAAAACCTTGATTTTCATACAGACCAGCTGATCACAGCCGTTGCTAATGGCAAAATTCCTTTTACAGTTAGTTATGATCTTGTTGCCCAGGCCAATCAGAAGTATTATCCCATTATCGATTTCAAAACGCCTTTGGGAAGTGAGCAAAACCTGGTTTGGTCAGTGTCGAGAAATTCAGAAGACCTCCAGTCTGACTTTAACAAATGGTTTCAGAAGTACAAGAAGTCTGTTGATTACGCAAGTCTGTATGATAAATATTATGTAAGGCCGCGTAATGTACATTTTGAATCGGCAATTCCATCAAATGTGAAGCATGGGAAAATATCGCCTTATGATGAGAGTATCCGAAAATACAGCAAATTAATCGATTGGGATTGGCGTCTGGTAGCTGCTGTCATTTACTATGAATCGAAGTTTCATCCCGATGCGCAGGCATGGTCAGGTGCAACAGGTTTGATGCAGCTAATGCCGGAAACCCTGGAGATGTATGGTGTAGATTCACTTTCATCGACAGATAAGCAAATACAGGCTGGTGTCGCTTATCTGGGAAGTATAGAGAAGCAGTTTCTCGACAAAGTTCCTGATAAGTCGGAGCGGCAGAAGTTCGTGCTGGCCTCCTACAATGTGGGCATAGGCCATGTGTTCGATGCGCGCCGGCTGGCTGAAAAATATAAAAAGAACAAATTGAAATGGACTGGTGCCGTTGACACTTTTTTATTAAGGAAATCAGAGCCAAAATTCTACCAGGATCGCTTGGCTTTCTATGGCTATTGCCGTGGAGATGAGCCGTTTAACTTCGTAAATGACGTGATGTCTATGTATGAGCTTTATAAGAAAGCAATAAGGAATTAAGGAACAGAAAAAGAGAATAAGGAAGCAAACTTAGAAGATAGCCCCCCGGATCAATGAGCTTCCAACCAGTTCCCGCCGATCCCGGTATCTACATCAACCGGCACTTCGAGCGGGATCGCTGTTTTCATTAAGTCGCAGACCAAAGATTTTAAAAGTGCTAACTCATCTTTATGGGCATCAAAAACCAACTCATCATGGACCTGGAGAATCATTTTTGATTTCAGATTCTGTTCTTTCATGGCTTTGTGAATATTGATCATGGCGATTTTTATCATATCGGCAGCAGAACCCTGTATCGGGGCATTGATGGCATTTCGCTCAGCAAAACCCCTGACAACGCTGTTACTGGAATTGATGTCCCTGAGATAACGTCGTCTTTTCATGATGGTTTCCACATAGCCTTTAATCCGTGCCTGTTCCACGCAATCTTCCATATATTTTTTTATCCCGGGATATTCTTTGAAGTATTGCGAAATAAGATCAGCTGCATCTTTCCTGGATATCCCGAGGTTTTCTGAAAGCCCAAAAGCAGAGATGCCATAGATGATCCCGAAGTTCACTGATTTGGCCATCCTGCGCATTTCTTTGGTGACTTCTTCCAATGGAATGTTGTTTACCTTCGCTGCTGTAGCTGCATGTATATCGTGACCCTGCCGGAAAGCCTCAATCATCCCTTCGTCATGGCTTAGTGCAGCAATGATTCTAAGCTCAACCTGAGAATAATCTGCTGAGAACAACAAGAATTCCTCATTCCTGGGAACAAAAGCCTTGCGGATCTCCCTTCCACGCTCTGTCCTTATCGGGATATTCTGTAAATTGGGGTTGTTAGAGCTAAGGCGTCCAGTTGCGGCAACGGCCTGGTTGAAACTGGTATGCACCCTGCCAGTCCTGGGATTGATCATTCCCGGAAGTGGTTCAACATAAGTGGAACGTAATTTACTCAGGGAGCGGTAGTCTAATATTTTTTGAATAATTGGATGTTTATTAACAAGTTTGATTAAGACCTCTTCCCCAGTGGAATATTGGCCTGTTTTACTGGTTTGTTTGGCTTTCTCAACGATGTTCAAGTGATCAAAAAGTACTTCGCCCAATTGTTTGGGAGAGGCAATGTTAAAGGGCATCCCAGCAAGTTCCAGAATTTCGGTTTCTAAGACGATGATCTCTTTTTTCAGCTGAACCGAGTATTCATCCAGGATATTTTTATCAATCCGGATTCCTTCTTCTTCCATAGATGCCAGAACAGGAAGCAGTGGTATTTCAATCTCATCAAATAGATGCTGGGTATCGGTCTCTACCAGCATAGGCCTGAATTTGTTCGCCAACTGAAGGGTGACGTCTGCATCTTCCGCTGCATAGTCCTTTAAAAGTTGGATATCTACCCTTCTCATATTTCCCTGGCCTTTCCCTTTTTTCCCGATAAGCTGTTCGATGCTTACAGGCTTGTACCCCAGGTATGTTTCTGATAAAAAGTCCATATTATGCCGACTGTCAGGCTGGATCAGGTAATGTGCCAGCATGGTGTCGAACAGCGGTCCCTTTACTTCGACTTCATACCAATGCAGGACTGCAATGTCGAATTTTAAATTTTGCCCAATCTTTTCGATTTTCTCATCCTCAAAAAACGACTGGTAGTCTTTTAATTCGGCTATAGCTTCTTCATAGTTGTCGGAAACCCTCAGAAAGAATGCTTCTCCTGCTTCGAAAGCGAAGGAAACGCCGACAAGTTCGCAGTTATTGACATCGAGACCAGTAGTTTCCGTGTCAAAGCAGAATGAATGACACTGCTTCAGTTTGTTTATTAAGTTTTCCTTGTTATTGTGTTCATTTACAAGGTGATATTTATGATCTGACTGCTGAATATCATTCATTGAAGATGGGACATGGCCGCCGGCTTCGAAAGTGAGATCTCCAAATAGGCCACCAATGGTTTGTCTTTGCTTTTCGGCATCACTAACAGAAAGGTCGGTAAAGACACGTTTGGCAAAATTTCTGAATTCCAGCTCTTCCAACAGCTCTCTTAAGGCTTTGCGGTCGGGCTCACCCATATGAAGGTTATGTACATCGAGGTCAATAGGGACATCCATTGTAATTTTAGCCAACATCTTTGACATGATAGCACTGTCTGTCCCGGCAATAACTTTCTCTCTTACTTTCTCATTTTTAATCGAACTGGCATTTGCCAGGAGATTTTCGATATTGTCATATTCTGCCAGTAATTTTACTGCAGTGACAGGCCCCACGCCGGAAATCCCGGGTATGTTGTCGGCAGCATCGCCCATCAGTCCGAGCAAATCAATGATCTGTCCCGGTCTTTTAACCCCAAATTTTTCACAAACTTCAGCGACGCCTAATATCTGAGCTTTTTCACCAAATTTTGCCGGCTTGTACATAAAAGTCCTGTCGTTGACTAATTGTCCAAAGTCCTTATCCGGGGTCATCATATAGGTCGTGAAGCCTTGTTCGTAGGCTTTTTGCGACAAAGTCCCGATGACATCATCTGCTTCATACCCATCAACATAAAGGATCGGTATGTTGAAGGCTTCGATCAGTTTTTTGATATAAGGAATTGACAAAGCGAGGTCTTCAGGCATGCTTTCGCGATTTGCCTTGTATTCTGTGAATTCAATGTGTCTTGCGGTGGGCGCCATCGTGTCAAAAGCTACCCCGATATGACTTGGTTTTTCAGTACGAATGAGGTCGTACAGTGTATTCGCAAATCCAAGGATCGCAGAGGTATTAAGCCCTTTGGAGTTGATCCTTGGGTTTTTATTTAAAGCAAAATAAGCCCGATAGATCAGGGCCATAGCATCAAGCAGGAAAAGCCTGTTCATAATATTTATATTTCGTCAAAGATCAACAATTTTCGGCTAGCAGCGTTGTTATTGACAGGGAACGGTTGAGAACTATGACATGTTTTTCCCATATTTGATTCAGATTGTATTAGGTTTGTATATATAAGGTCATCGCATGATAAAAAAGAAAACAACGAAAAAGATTTTCGTTCTCGACACCTCAGTTATCCTTTATAACCATAACTCAATCAGAAGTTTCCAGGACAATGATGTGGCTATTCCCATCACAGTACTTGAGGAGTTGGATAACTTTAAAAAGGGCAATGATATTAAGAATTTCGAAGCCCGAGAGTTTATCCGGATCATGGATAAGCTATCCCCGCGTTTTACCCTACAAAAATGGGCTCCTATCGGGTCGCCTGCGACCGGGAAATTCAAGGTGATCATGAATGAGAAAAGCGAGCTTGATGCCCAGGTGGTTTTTGGCGAAAACAAACCTGATCACAGAATCCTGAATGCAGCTTTAGTGCTTACCAAAGAACATCCTGACCGGAAGGTAATCCTGGTTACCAAGGATATTAACCTCCGACTCAAAGCAAAAGCCTTAAATATCCCGGCAGAAGACTTTGAGACAGGTAAAATTAAAGATCTTGAGGGACTTTATACCGGCAAGACGATCATAGAAGGATTAACCAAAGCCTTCATAGACCAGATTTATATTGACGGGAGTTGTGCTCCTGAAGACCTGGGTTTGAAAAACCCGATTCCAAATCAATATTATATTTTAAAGAATACCAAGACGTCAATACTGACTTTTTTTAATCCAATTACACAAAGGATTGAAAAGTTAGAAAAACATGATGCTTTCCGCATTACGCCCAGGAATGCAGAGCAGATCTTTGCACTTCATGCCATCATGAATCCTGAAGTCAAGCTTGTTACGATGCAAGGTGTTGCAGGGACAGGAAAGACCTTGCTGGCCCTTGCTGGCGCCCTGGAACAAAGGCGAAACTACAAACAAATATTCCTGGCGCGTCCTATTGTTCCATTGAGCAATAAAGACATCGGCTTTTTACCTGGCGATATCAAGTCAAAGCTGGATCCTTATATGCAACCGCTTTGGGACAATTTGAAATTTATCCAGAGCCAATTTTCAGAAAAAGACAAAGAGTATAAAAATATCAATGATGCAGTGGAACATGAAAAGCTGGTCATACAGCCTCTTGCCTATATCCGTGGCCGTAGCATTTCCAATGTTTTCTTTATCGTGGATGAGGCCCAGAACCTGACACCTCATGAGGTAAAAACGATTATCAGCCGGGCAGGGGAAAACACCAAGATTATTTTCACCGGCGACATTTATCAAATTGATACGCCATACCTTGATTCACAAAGCAATGGACTCTCCTACCTGATCGACAAGATCAAGTTTCATCCAATTTATGCACACATCAGGTTAGAGAAAGGGGAGCGGTCGGAGCTGGCAAACCTGGCAAATGAGCTATTGTAGCCCCACCCTGCCCTCCCCAAATTGGGGAGGGTAAGGGGTACTCCTGCGCTGAATTTCAAAGTAATTTGAAATCTTTTTCGCAATAATGATTAGTCGGAGCCAAGCCCTCCCCGATTCGGGGAGGATATAGGTGGGGCCTAACTATTTTTCATACCATACACCACTCCCAGCAAGGTTTTCCCTACTGCATCAAGCGTCTTGGGATCGATATGACTCATGTCATCTTTGGTGGTATGCCAGTATTCAAAAAAACTGTGCTGGCCTGTGCGGTCCATATGAATAATATCAATGGTAGGGATATTCAGTATCCTGTTAATATATATGTGGTCATCAGTCACCCCACCGCCATTTTCATCAATAAAATAATTGGAGAACCCGAGTTGTGCAGCTGTTGACCAAACATTTGCCACGACATCCGGCGCATAAATTAATGAAGATTGCTCCTTCATGAACGTAGCGCCTTCTGCGCCTACCATATCAAGCAAAATCCCAAATCGGGCCTTATAATTGAGCTTATGGGGGTTCTTTGCCCAATATTGGGTGCCCAGGCACCAGCTGTCTTCATTCTGAGCACCGGTACGCGAGGTCTCGCCCCAATCTTCAGCATCCAGGAAGACTACATCAACACCAACTCCCGGATTTTTGATTGTAAGCTGCCTTGCCAATTCCAGGAGAATCCCAACACCACTGGCACCATCGTTGGCTGCAGGTACTGGTTTTTTATGGTTTGCCGGATCAGGATCTTCATCAGCATATGGTCTCGAATCCCAATGAGAACAAAGAAGGATTCGATCAGCAGCATCGGGATTTATAGATCCAATAATATTCTGAATATTCAAAGTAAAGTTGTCATAAGTCCTCACTTTGGCTTTCTGAACGATAACCTCCCACTTAAACGATTTTAGTTTGTTCACCAGGTAGCTTGCACATTTGTTATGGGCTTCAGTATTGGGAACCCTGGGTCCGAAACCTACCTGTTTGTCTGTATAATGATAGGCAGAGTCAGCATTGAAATCAGGTGTCGGAATGCCCTGGCTTACTTTGGCAGTTTCAGAAGAAACTGTCTTTGCTTTTTTTTCTCCACAGGAAAATAAAACAGCAGACATCAGCAGCAAAGGCAGCCATTTAGAAACGATAGGTCTTGTCATGAATTTCTATTTTAATAAACCGGATTTCTGGCCAAATTTTCCTGAAAATAACAAATCCTTGATTTCTGTTCTTTCCCGGCTATGCGTCTCCCTTTTCTGATTGTGTTCATCCAGGTCGGAAGGATTTCCTAAATAGCCGATGGCAAAGGCAGTCAAGGGCTCGAAGATCTCAGGAATTTCGAAATGTTCCCGGACTTTTTCTTTATTAAAACCGCCCATCTGGTGCACAAATAAGCCTTCTGCGGTGGCCTGAATGCTCAGGGAGGCAAGACTTTGCCCCGTGTCATATGCGTAATATGGATTGGCGCCTTTATCATCATTAAGCAAAGTTCTTCCGCAGCTTATCCCTAAAACAAAAGGCATGTGACACCATACCTGGTTGTAATGATCAAGGCTTTCGAATATCTTTTGCCAGGAATCTTCACCTTTGAGGCCGATGATAAACCGCCAGGGTTGCTGGTTGGCTGCAGATGCACTCCAGCGTGCGGCCTCAAAAACAGAAAGGAGTTTCTCCGTTTCTATGGTTTTGTCAGAGAATGCCCTTGGACTCCAGCGTTTTTTCAGAAGGAGGTGTATTGGAAAATGGTTTTGGGCTTCTTTGGGGTCAATCATAATGGGAAGTTTAGTGTGAAAGCCAGAGCGATGGGTCCATCAGTTTTTTCTCTTGCCAGATCTCAAAATGAAGTTCAGTCTTTGACTCATCAGGGTCAGTGTGTATTAATCCGATGGATTGTTTGGTTTTTACTTTATCACCAGCTTTAACGCTGACAGTTTCGAGGTTTGAATAGACACTCAGGAAATCACCATGACGAATGATCACAACTTTATTCAGGTTGGGGATAGACATCACGGCTGAAACGCTTCCTCCAAAAACTGAACGTACCGTTGAGCCAGAGTTTGTAAGGATATTTACCCCGTTATTCCTTGTTTTAATCCCTTTAAGTATCGGGTGCTCATGCTCCCCAAATGTTTGCGAGATAATCCCTTTTTCAGTCGGCCAGGGCAATCGTCCTTTGTTTGCAGAAAAAGAGGAAGAAAGCTCTTTTTCTTCAGGCGTCATCGTATAGCTTGTATTTTGAACTGGTTTTGCCGAACTGCTATTGGTCGTAGTGGGTTTTGGAGTCGATTTTTTAATTTCCTGGGCGATCAATGATTCAATGGCGCCTTGTAGCTTATTCAGTGCCTGTTCCTTGTCTTTTAGTTGCTTCCTTAATTCCTTTTCTTTTTGCTTTAGTTGTGCAACAGTTTGGCTTTTTTCGTCTTTCTCGCGTGTTAGCTTTTCCTTTTCCTTTTCTTTGGCATCAACCAGGCTCAGTTTCTCATTCTTCTGATCGGTGAGTTCCCCGATTTTACTGTTGATTTTCTGTTGTGTTCCCATGATCAACCTGATCTGTGTCTTTCTGTATTCACTGAATTGCTGGAAATACTTAAGTCGTTGATAAGCCTGGTTAAAATCTTTGGCAGCAAAAATGAACATCAGGCGATTGTATGCATTGCTGTTTTTGTAGGCCTGGTAAACCATACTGGCATACTCTTTTTTTAAACTTTCCAGTTCCTTTTTAAGTCTATCCAGGCTAAATTGGTTGTTTGTGATTTCACCGTGAATATTATCGACTTCATTGTTTATCGTACTGATCAGCTTTTCGCGTTTCTGGATTTGAGTACTCAGAATGACAACTTTATTTAGTGACTGTTGTCGATTTTTCTTCGTTTCACTCAGCAGTTTGTTGGTATAAGAGATTTCGTTTTCGAGGTCTTTCTTACTTTTTTCAAGCTTACTTCTTTGATTCGATTGTGCCGAACCATTAAGAAACAAGACCATTGACAACAACAATGTCATCAGGATCTTCCTGTGAATTATAAGCTTTATGTTTGAGTATTTATGCTGCAAGGGTCCTTGGGTCTATGATCTCAAAATTACTTTTTCTTCTCTATCCTCGTGTATCTTGAAGGAATAGAAAATGGCATCAACAGGGGCTCATCAAGTTTCATTCTTGAATAATTCAGTTCAATTTGAATTTCTTTTTCTGCCTGGATGCTTACTTCAATTTGCGTAGGGCATCGCTGGCCATTCAGGTCTTCAAAGGTCTTATATTGAGCCTCTAATTTTTTGTTGTCTTTTCCCAGTTCTTTCATGTGTACTGCGGTAATTTTCCCAGTTTCAGGAGAAAGCCAGAGACTTTGCACGAGGATTTTTTTTTCTTCAGAAGTGTTACGTATGAATTTCCGAAGCTTATGCCGCCCAACAGTCATTAAATGATACAGAAGCCCATCTGTTTTACCTTTAAATTGGTCGTTCTCATAATAGGAGAGGTCGTTTCCTACTAACAATGCCTGAAGCATGTCAAAGTCAAAACCAGAATTCAGGTTGTCATTAATAAAACTATAATCAGCACATAAGAAGGTATTGTTGAGTCGGTTCAGAAACTTCACCGAATCCATCGTAATCAGGATTCGTGCAGCTTCCAGGCCAAGTGCTGTAAAAGAAACCCATATGGCACTATCGCGACGAATTCTTAGCTGGCCATTAATTGAAGTTTCTTTTTTATCGACAGTCATGGTCGCTGAGAACTTTGCCGAATACCAGCTATAACGGAGTTCATTATTTTTAAGAAGTTGAAAAATATGTTCAGTCCCCTCATCTTTCAGCGGTTGTTTGATCACCTTCCGGGCCGGGCTACACGACGAACCCATCAATGCCATGAATGCCAAGGCAGAGAAAAATAGGGTCAGTTTCTTATTCAACAAGGTGTTTTTCATTTACTTTCTTTTCAAGAAACTCAGATCCTTTACCTGCTTTGAGGGCTGATTCCCAAATTTGTACCGCCTTATCTTTTTCTCCCTTTTTATAAAGGATATCCCCATAATGTTCCAGGATTACTGCATTTTTGTCAGCTCCTTTTTCAATAGCTTTCAGAACTAGTTTTTCGGCCTCATCCAACTTGTTATATTTATACATTACCCATGCATATGTATCTAAATATGATGCATTGTCAGGGCTTAAATCATTGACAAGTTTTGCCATTTTTTCTGCTTTCTCAAGGTTTTCCCCGCGAAGCGAAAGGTAATAACTATAGTTGTTCAGCACATAGGTGTTCTTCGGGTCTATTTTCAGAGATTTGTCATAAGATTCGTCACTGGATTTATTGTCCTTTACCTGGTTGTATGAGTCTCCCAGAAAAGAGTAGAGGTCGCGAAGCAAGCCATCATTGTCGACGATGAGTTTTTCGGCTTTTTTGAAACTTGTGATGGCATTTAGGTAGTCTTTTGTCTGGTAATAAGCGAATCCAGCAAAGAACCATGGTCCGGGTTGTTCAGGAAACAATTCAGATGCACGTTTTGATTCGGAAATAAGAGCTTTATTGTCTTCCAGCTGGGCTTCGACGCGCAGCAGGCCTTCCCACACCGGAAAACGGCTGCTGTCCTCGGCAATAACCTTTCTGAAGGCATCCCGGGCTTCAGGATATTTTTCGTCACGAAGAAGAAAGTCGCCATGGATAGAATTCACCTTGGCCTCATTGGGATATAACCTGATTAACTCATCCAGTAGTTGGTAAGCCTGGCCTTTTATCGTGCTGTCCTTGTCGCTGTAGCTATAAAAAGCAAGCAAGACCTGAACTTTACTGTCGACATTCATGCCAGGGTTGGCAAAGGCTTTCAGAAGCATTTCTATTGATTTCGCTTTCTCTCCCTGCTTCCGGTAAAAATCTGACAAAGAGATCTGCAGAAAAGGATCATTTGGGTTTTGCTGTTCAGCCCTGCTGTATGTTTTAAGGGCCTCGTCTTTTTTTCCGGCCAACAAATAGGTCTCCGCAAGCACTGTATAATACTTTGTTTCTTGAGGATCCTGGGCAATCAATTTTTCTATTTCTTCAACGGCTTTGTCAGGTTTTTTTAATTCCAGGTAGATCTTTTGTTTTTGCAAGGAGACTTGTTCAACGATTCCAATTTGTTGTTCAAGCTTGTCGTAGGCTTTGATTGCTTCACTGAAATGGCCGGCGAAAAGCAGGTTTTCAGCCACAGCGCCTAAATATTCAGGGTTTGAGGGATTTAATTTAAGTAGTTTTTCGTATTGCTCTACTGCCTTGTTATACTGTCTTGAATCTTCCAGCATCTGGGCATAATAATAAAGGTACCAGATGTTCGTCTGGTCCAGCTGGGCTGCTTTCTGAGCCATATTGAAAGCATCCCGGTAGTGGGCTTGTGTTTCATAGATCCCGGCCAATTCAAAACAAGCGGCAGCATTTTTAGGATCTATTTCCAATGACTGGTTAAACAAATTAATGGCTTTGTCGAAGTCGCCCAGGATTTTAGCTCTGTTGGCCTCAATAAAGACCTCATGTAATTTCCTTTCCCGGGCATAGCTTTCTGCCTGTTTATTCGCAGAGGAAGTCGTGGATTTGGAAGATTTGCAGCCTTGAATCTGAAGGACCACAAAGCCCAAAAAAAGGATTGAAAATATATTAATGCATTTACGAAGAGTCATAGAATTCTTTAAAAAAGATAAATCAATTTAAGATTTGCCAGTATGTCCGAATCCTCCGGTTCCCCGCGAAGTCTCCTGCAGTTCATCAACTTGGGTCCATTCTGCTTTTTCGTGCCTGGCGATGATCATTTGCGCGATTCGATCGCCGTCATGAATTGTGAAAGCATCCTGGGACAGGTTAACGAGGATAACTTTGATTTCTCCTCTATAGTCCGCATCAATAGTCCCAGGGGTATTTAAAACAGTGATTCCCGATTTGGCAGCAAGGCCGCTTCGAGGCCTCACTTGCGCTTCTGTCCCTTCCGGAAGTTCTATAAACAGCCCTGTTGGAATCAGGACGCGACCGAGAGGACCGATCGTTACCGGCGAATCGAGCATGGCACGCAGATCCATCCCCGCCGCATGAAGTGTTTCATAGGCAGGTAAAGGATGTGGGGATATACTAACAATCTTGATATTCATGCGGCTTTTTTAGGCGCGCAAAGGTAACGATTTTTTAAAGGTAGTATTGCTCCCGCTTCACCGAAAGGCAAGGCCGGTTTCCTTACATATGCATACTTCTAATCAAAACTCAGTGTCATAAACCGGTATTTCCTATTATGAAATCCAAGCACGACCATCGTTTTTTCGTCAAAGTATCCGGCATATTTTGGAATTAGTGTCACAGCAGATTGCTTAATATCCGCAAGTTTTTTAATGGTTTCAGTGCCATCTTTGTCGTAAGTAGCCACGTATGCCACCGCTTTCTTTGGATTCTTGATGCCGGAAGTTCTGGGAAAATTATTGTACAAAACAAATAAGTTATCATTCTGCATATGAAGTTTGTAAGAGCCGAAGATGAACCATAAATCTGCAGTATGTTCAAATTTGGCCAATTTATTTTGCCAGGAGATACTTCCGTCTGGCTTAAAACATACGAGGTAAAGGCCTTCCTGGATGTATTCCCAGGTTGTCGTAATCTGTTTTCCGTTGGAATTGGATTTAATAAACTTCTTTTGTTGTTCCCCGGCAAACCAGAAATTTCCGGAACTCCCCAAAATAATAGGTTCTGCTTCATAATTATAAGCCTCGAATTCGTCCCCGGATTTGATGTCATCTTTTAAGTCAGCAGCATCATCTTTGTCGAGGCCTTTGGCAATCATATTCACATCAAAAGCTGCATGGTGTGCAATCAGATCAGCACCAGCCTTGTCGGCCAGGATAAAGGAACAACAACCAGTCACACACAGGCTTTGTTTGTTACAATACAATCCGGCACAAAGAGCTTCATTCTTGTCATTACAGCCAATTGCCAGGGTCCGGATAAATTTATCCTTGATTTCCAGGGGATGCTCTACTCTGTCTTTTCCCTTATTTTTGATGCTGAATAAAGTATAATCGTAAACACCACTTTCCTGAATTTCTGATTTATCAATCCATTTGAATTTTGACTTTGTGGAATGGTTAAATTTCTTTTTGGAGTCATAAATTTTACACAAAATGTGGATATCACCGCTATTGCTTACCGCAAAATGCTCAAGTTCATATACTTTCCTGTCTTTAATGGGAAGTGGCGCATCATCATTCCAAATAGTTTTAAGGTTTTCATCCAATAGGTCAAACCCATAGCCCAGAAGCATGCCGTCTTTGTCGGATAAGCCATGGTAGATCATAATTTTTGAACTATCGGCTGAGAATTCATATGAAAATCTGGTGGTTTTGTATTTATTGGCCTGGCTGTAATCAACTTCAGTCACCGGCTTCAGTTTTCCTTCCGGGAGCAAAGTCCTTTTATTCACCGGCTTGGCAAGCAGAATCGTTTTTTTAATTTTTTGATTCTGGAAAGAAACAAAAAGGTAAAGGGTCCCCTTAATTTCTAGCAGGAATTCATAATCTGTCGACATTTTGTCCTGTTCATCCTGGATGATTTCATATTTCACTGTGGAAAGGTCCTGCCCCAGTGAGAAAAGGCTGTATTTTTTATTTCCAATGGCATTGGTCATAAGACTCGCCGTTGGGATCAGTATCCCATAGAATTTATTATCAGTCTTGCCAACAGGCTCTGTGTAGGTAAACATGTTTGACATCCCTATTTTTTTTACAGGGCCCATCTTGAAGTTTACGGATGGAGTTTGCGCAAAGCCAGTTAAACAAAGACTTGCAATGATTAATGAACATAGAAATTTTTTCATAATATGAGTTTAATATAAATATCCGATCTTGATCGTAAGAGGTACAATAGGTATAAGTTTGTCATCGTAATCGACCAGTATATGACTGGTCAAATTCAGTGATTTTTGATAACGAATTCCAATGGAAGCGCCTAATTCAACAGCAAAACGGTTTCCAATCACAAACTGGTAGCCGCCACCCATCGCAAAGTCATTGGTTTGTGCTTCCTGGAATTGCAGGTGCCTGGCGCTCAACAGCCAAAAAACACCGCTATGGTCTTCTGAAAAGTAAATTTTCTCTGCGATACCCAAGCTCCATCCAGTGCTGGCAGGGTGGAAGTCGGTATTATACCATTCAGTATCAAAAATACCGATTGGGGAATAAAAGTGATATTGTTTTGACAGCAGTCCGGCCGAGATTTCAGTCCCCAGATACTTCCAATATCGCCTTTCATAAGTAATAGCATATTCGCCCCTGAATGTCTGCCACAGATCGATAGTTACCATATTTTTTGCTTTGCTGATACCCCCATCGTCAAAATACCAGGGCGTAAGCGAAACACTATCCTGTGCTTTGCACAAACCTGAGAAAGCTAAAACAAAAAGACTCAACATGAGAAAAACTGACAGTCGTCTGAAAACAGGCAACTTAACAAAGGGAGGCTGAGAAGGAAAAACAGTCATGAGCAAGGGGAGTAGCTGTAAATACAAGCAATTCGTAGTGCTTTGAATTCAACGAACTAAATTATAAAAAATAATTTGTTAATGGGATTGAAAAATAAATATCATAAAATCTTTCCACTCATACCCTGTTTTTTCATCTATATAAATAGACTCATATGAGTTCAACACAAAAAATGGAAGCAATGAAAGCGAAAATTGATCTTATGAAATTGAGCATGCTGATTGGCATGATCATTTATTCAAGTGGATGCCTATTGGCAACGAATGCACCAATTACTACCATAGATTCGGTAAAGTCATGTCTTAATTCAAATGTCAGCTTTACAATAAAAGTTACTAATTTCAATGGGGTAAGTTCCGCTTCCCTGACACTTCTCTATGACCCGGCAGTCATGACTTTCAACGCTAGCGGGACTTCCCTGAATCCTGCTTTTACGATGCAGATCTATCACAGCAGTCCGCTCGGAGGGTCTTCCTTGCTAAACCAGTTGAGGATTGCTATGTTTAATGTTTCAAGTGCGATAAGCCTTGCTGATGGATCAATCCTGGGGACACTTTCCTTTAATTATATTTCAGGCGCATCGGCTCTTTCGTTCGACAACACTGTGGATTTGGGGCATTCCTGTGAATATAGCGACCTGAGCGGATCCCCTTTCACTGACGTCCCTACTCAGAATTACTACCATGATGGGTCTGTTACAGCTTTGTTGAATCCAATACTAAGCTTACTGCCGATTTCTTCCATTTGTATGGATACAGTGTCCTTTGTATTAAGTAATGGAAGTCCGCTTGGGGGAAGCTATTCCGGACCAGGAATCCTAAACAATGTGCTCTATCCCTCGATCGCAGGTTCCGGCATTCATCAATATACGTTTACCTACCAGAATTCAGCAGGCTGTTCTTCGTCGCTAAGCGGACAATTTCAGGTGAAGCAGAAGTCCAGGGTCAGCGGGACTGTCCGCTATGATAATATTGCAGGAACACAGATAGACAGCGTGAAAATAAAAATTATTAAAACCCCTGGATTGCTTGTTGACAGTGCACTTAACAACAGCAGCGGGGATTATTCGATCGCATGTATCAGTAGCGGGAACTATAGCTTGTCTCCGGATTGTTCTAAAAAATGGAAAGGGGTGAACGCAACAGATGCACTGATTATGCTGAAGCACTCAGTACATCTTTTGGTATTAAGCCCGTTTAAACGAACTGTTGGCGATGTGAATAGCTCAGGAATTATCAATGCCACCAATGCTTTCCTGGTGATGCGAAGATTTGTCGGGTATATCGATCATTTTAGTGTGCCTGATTGGATTTTTCAAAGCCCGACAAGCCTGAGTATTTCAGATTCAAATTCAATAAATGAAGATTTATTGGTTGCTTGCGCAGGGGATGTAGATGGCTCATATCCGGGTTCGTATAAAAAACAGTCTTTTCAGGAAATCCAGGAGATATTGATTACTGAAAATGACAATACGGTTTCACTTCCTGTTACCTTGCATTGTACAAAGGAAATTGCAGCGATCTCCCTGAAGCTATTTATGCCATCGTCTCTTTCATTGCTGAAACTAACTTCAGGTATTGAAGATTCGTATTTAAATAAGACTGATGAATCTGTCAATTTTGGCTGGTTTAGCCTTATGCCATTGCAACAGAATGATAAGCTCGAATTATTCAGGCTGACTATCGATACAAAAGAGGTTCTTCGCTTTCAGGAACTCATTAAAAACCTGGAATCTGAAGTAGAAATTGCTGACTTCAATGGGAATCGGATTGATGACTTTAGCCTGTCGATTCCTAAAGTTGTTTTCTCAAATCCTTTGACAATCATAACAAAATCTTTAATTCTGAACAGTGAAATGGAAAGCATAGATGTTACAAGCTCGCAGGCAGGCTTCCTGGATATCCGGCTTTTTGATCAAAGCGGGCAAAAAATAGGCACAATTGTAAATGAATATACTTTGTCAGGGCATCATCATTTTTCCTTCTCGCAAACCGGGATTAAAGCCGGGATGTATTTCATCAGGGGAAGCCTGAGAACGGAGAATAATTGTTGGGAGCGGAATTGTAAAGTAATTTTTCTATAAAGAAATTTACCTGGCAGCTTGTGGTTTTATACTTGCTTTCAGCCCTTTAAAAAGTAAGGCCATGCCCAGCATTTGTACAAGATGGAAGATACCGTTGTGATCAAATTGCCAGATGAAATTGAGCGAGATGCTGTCAGTGGCCTGTATTACGGCAGCGACAATAGACATTAAAATGCCAAGGGCCATGTACCAGGCGCCGCTGAGGTTGCCGCGAATGGACAGTATTCCATAAGAAATCAAAGCAAAAACCATAGCAACAGCTTCGTATAGGATAAATACAAAGAACTGACCGGGAATGATAATTGTTATTGCGTAAAAAACAACACCTAAACCAAGACTTACAGGCAGTACAGCATGAGGCAGCCTTCCGTTTAAGTCATAAAAAACTCCGGCAATAATCAACGAGATCATCAATCCTAATGACAGGTTTATGGGTTGCCAAAGGATAAAATTGAACGCAGCACTCATTTGCAGGCCGTGGGCCGCGGAGGCGATGATGGATCCTATACCCAAAAGGCTAAAAGCCCAAGTCCAGATAGCTGTTTTCTTCGGCTCATTCTGATTCCCTGTTTTGTAGACCATCCGGGCAATGCTGAAAGAAATAACTGCCAGCATGATGTCAGTGAAAGCTGTTGTTTGTTCAGAGGGGATATCAATTATATGCATGGTAATTAAAATTTGAATAAGCATTTAACCTTATAGTGTACATAGGTTGTTTCTATGAGACCTATGGGCCAGGCTTAATAATAATTAATGGCGCTTAAGCAGCAAATGCAGTTTCTCGAGCCGCATCACCGGTAACATAAATAATACAATAATTAAAGTCCCTGCAGCCAGTTTCATGAACTCATTCGGGAATGGAATCCAGGCATGAATAATATACAAAATGACGGCATAGCCCATATAGGCAAAGAACTTACGGAGGTTGTAGGGAATAGGGTAATATTTTTGTCCATAGTACCAGGATATTGCCATCATCAGGAAATAAGTTAGAAAGCGAACCCAGGCAGCGCCCATAAATCCCAAATAAGGGATAGCGACGAAATTAAGAATCAGGCTGAAAGCCGCACCACCCAGTGCAATATAGGCGCCGAAAAGGGTCTGGTTGGTAAGTTTATACCAAACGCTCAGGTTGTAAAAAACGCCCAGGAAGAAATTGGCAAGCAATAAGATAGGGACAACCTTTAAGCCGGAGTAATAATTTTCGCTGACGAAATGCCGGATGCCGTCGATATATACCATTGTTCCAAGGAAAATCAGGGCACAAACAATGGTAAAAAATGTCATGACCCGGGCATAGGTCAATTGGGCTTTTTCATCTTTGGACTCAGTGAAGAAAAAGGGTTCTGCCGCGAATCGAAAGGTCTGAACGAAGAGTGTCATCAGGACGGGGATCTTATAACAAGCTCCATAGATCCCCAATTGGGCCATTGCAGTGGATTTGTCGGGAAGCAGGTGTTTTAAAAGGATACGGTCAAAGGATTCATTAAGGGTGCCGGCCAGGCCCATGATGAGTAATGGCCAGGCATAGCGGAACATATGATTCCAGAGTTTTTTATCGAATTCCCATTTAATATCAAGCATCATTGGGAGTACCATCAGCAGTGTTGCTACTGAAGCAATAAGGTTGGCAATAAAGATATATCCCACGCCGATCTCAGGATTGTAAACTAAAGAAACAAGACTAGCCCAGAAAGTCCCGGCTTGATTTTTCAGTATCCAAGGGAACACAAGCAGGAACAATACGTTTAAAATGACATTGATGCCAATCCAAAGAATTTTCAGCGTCGCAAAGCGTAGCCCACGGTTTTCCTGACGAAGCCGGGCAAAAGGAATTGCAGTGATGGCATCGAGCGCAATAATAATGGCGAACCAAATGATGTATTCGACATGCTTGCTGTAGCCCAGCATGTCTGCCACTTGTCTTCCAAAGAGAAAACTCAATAAAATAAAACCCACGGAACTGGCAACAAGGGAAACGAGGGCAGTGCTGTACACCTTATTGGGATCTTCATCACGGGTATAGCGAAAAAAAGCTGTCTCCATCCCATAGGTCAGTACTACGAAAAATAGCGCAACGTAGGCATACATTTCTGTTACCACGCCATAGGCTTCAGGCGCAAATATCCTGACATGCAGTGGAACCAGCAACCAATTGAGCAAGCGGCCGAGGATGGAACTGAGTCCGTAAATGAGGGTTTGTCCGGCGAGGCGGCGGATTGGTTTCAATGGCGAGGATTTGGTGCGGTAAAAATAACTAAAATAGAGATATCGGTTGAGGGCTTTTAGCTGAGGGTTGTTAAGCTGAAAGAGGATCGTATCAGCCGTCAGCTTAAAAGCCTTCAGCCTTTAGTTTGCCGCCGGAAATATCAACGTAAAAGTCGTTCCCTTTCCTTCAACAGAGTGGAAGCTAATGTCACCGCCGCATTCCTGCATGATATTCTTCACCATGCTCAGGCCAAGTCCCATTCCGGCTGATTTTGTCGTAAAATTAGGGGAGAAGATCCTTGGCTGTTGTTCTTCTGGAATGCCGATTCCGTTGTCGGTAAATTCAAGCTTTATTTCGTGATGGTTCATATGCAGTGCGATCGTAATAATTCCTTTATGAGCGGTGGGGAATGACTGTATGGAATTCCGAAAGAGGTTGCTAAAAATCCGGTGTAGCTGTTGCCTGTCTGCCCTGATCAGGTAAGGAGGAGGCTGCGTCATCACAAAGCGGGGTTCGAAAATCTGTTGATTGTGGAAGAGGTCAAAAGCATTCTGAACGATCTCTTCGAGTTTGAGTAATTCCAGTCGTGATTGTGGCATCTGGGCAAAATCAGAGAATTCCGAAGCAATGGCTGAAAGGGTGTCGATCTGTTCGACAAGGCTATTGGAGAATCTTTGCAGGCGCTGATCCCAGTCACTTTCTTTTTCGTCCCAGGCTTTTTGCAAGAGCTGGACGCTAAGCTTCATCGGTGTTAGCGGATTCTTGATCTCGTGGGCAACCTGGCGGGCCATTTCACGCCAGGCGCTTTCGCGCTCGGATTGTGCAAGTTGTTCTGCACTTTGCGCCAGCTTATCAATCATATTGTTGTATTCATCAACCAGCAATCCAATCTCATCTTTACGGTTCCATCCGAGTTTTTCATTTGATTTTCCGAGTTTGACATGGCTTATTTTTTCGCGGATTACTCTAAGCGGACGCGTAATGTAGGTTGCGATAAAAACGGCAAATATTACTGCCAAAACGATCAAAATGACATAGATGTTGAGGAAGGCTACGAAGAATGTCGTGATTTCTGAACGGAGCTCTCCTTGTTTTGCAAAATATGGAAGGTTCAGATAACCAATTAGTTCGTCTTGCTCATTACGCAAGGGCATATAGGCAGAGAGGAATCCGTATTTTCCTATTTTCTCTTCCTGCACCAGAATTGATTTTTTGTTTGTGTTTAATTCAAAGTAGGCCGGGTTATCCATTTTCGTTGACAACAAACCTTCCTCGAAGATCTGTGGACGCGATGAGGCCATAAGATTACCATGGAGGTCATATAAATTGATGTCAGTAAAGAAAATGAGGGAGTATTTATTGAGAAGAAAATAGAGGTCATTGCCCAATGTGGGTGTTAAAGGACCGTTTTTCGACAATCTTTGTTGAAGTTCTGAAAGAACAGAATGGGTTTTTTCTCTTAAGTTTTGAATGTTTTTCGTGCTGTATAAACTGTTTATGTAGCGGTAGGTGACGTATCCTGTGATGATAAATGCAGAAACGATGAGCGAGATCATATACATCTGTAAACGGTTACTAAAATTCATTTCCGACAATCGGGGAATTCGAGTATATCCAGATAAAAACAAGATGATAAAAAGAAAGACAGAATAAAATATGAGCAAATAAGAGACCGGAGTCAGGATGTTTCGCCATGACTTTTCATGTTGGCTAATCACGATTATTTTATCTTTATCTGTCTGGTAAGCCAGGTGATTGTAATCGCCCATTTTGTAGTATGAAAAAAGGTCGCTCCCATAATCATGGGGAGTCAGGCGCAATGCATAAGCGAATTTTCCATTGCTTCTAACCAAAGATTGTTTGTAATATGTAGCATATGAATATTGGTTCAGATCAGGGCTGAATCCTGATTTTTTACTCATAAGGAGTTCAGGATATCCAAGTCCTTTAGGAATAGATTTTGATACAATATCCAGGTAGATTTTAACTTTTATTTTAAAATCGTCAGTTGAGAGGTAAAAGGGGAGCTCTGCAAGATAATTGATCGATTCATTTCCGTAATCCAGGTAATACATTAAAGGCGTTGATGTAGGTTTGCCAACGCTGTTAATTGTTTCTTTAAAATAGAGTTCGCAATCTACCAAAGCATTATCAGGAACGACAACATTTAACATTCTTCCCGGGTGGCATAGCGTGAAAGTCAGGTTGTATTTTGCCCAATAATCACGGAAGTATTTTGAGCGAATAAATTCAAATGCCTTGTCTTCTCTCACATCGCTGAAGACAGCGGCCAGCATGTCTTTTTTGAGGATGTCATCTTTAAGCATTAATTTATACTGTTCTTGTATCAGGTATTCCGCAATAGGATCTCTTTCGACACTAAGTTTTTCTGCAAGAAGTTTGCGTTGTGCCGCCTCCCTGTTGTTAAGAGAATTGGCAAGAATATAAGAGGAAAAAAATGTAAAAATCAGGATGCTAAACAACAACACGTGAAATTTCAGGAAGGTTTTATTATTGCGCTGCGCCAGGTGTAAGGCTGTAATCAGAAAAATCGAAAACAAAAAAGTGAAGAGAACATAGCTTGGCCAGAAATACATGAGTGTCCCCAAGGCTAGAAACGAAATTAGGGCCGGATAAATATTGGTGAGGATTGAACTTGTTTTGTCATAAACAAAGTTTAGGAGAGAGAAAGAGACAAGGAAAACCCCCATAAAACTGGATGCAGTGATACAAAATGCATAAAAAGTGGTGGCATTAAAAGAAACGGGGTTGGAAAGATCGACAGGTATATTTGAATTGAGAATTAATCCGGTGTATAACTCTTTATACAGCATAAGTAAGCCAAGGATCGCGGCGTGAATAATGATTGATAGAACAAATCTCTGTTTTTTTGGCCGGATAAATTTAAAGAGTGATTTGTTTCTTAAAATGATTGTTCCAAGGAAAAGGAAACAAAGACTGTTAATTAAAAGGTCTCCTAAAGAAGGAAGGACAGAAGAGCTGGCATAGAAAACAGGTCCGAACAGTTCCGTTTTGTATAAATCATATGGGATTCTGAAATAGAATAAGATGGCACGGAGCAGGAAAAATCCAAGAGAAAATAAGAGCAGGAAAATTAATTTTCTGTCTTTGAAAGCTGGTGATTTAATGAGCAGTAATTGGATGCTCAAAAGGAAGGTAAAAAATGAACTCAGGTATAATATGAGGAGCAAGGCAACGAATACATCGCTGTGATGTTTTTGTTTGGCAGGGTGGAGGTAGAATAATATTTCGCCACCGGACCCGCTGATTGCGTTGCCATTGTTTTGTTTAGAAATTTCAAAATTCCAATTAAAACCAAGGTCTTTGTTAAAGCCGTTAATCAGGTATTCATTTTCATATGGGTTATTGAATTGGATAACATACAATCCCATCCAGGTATAGTTGCCTTGGCTGCGGTATTTTATCAGATACTTGCCGTTGGCTAGTTCCAGTAAGGGGGAGCATAGGTCGGTGCTGTCACGTTTAAGCGGAAACGGAGCTTTGTTCTCTGACCAGAATATTAAAGAGTCTTTTTGGTATAAAAGGAGTAAACAACCTTTGCTTTCAAAAAGGTCATGGGTACGATTCAGGAGTAGGGCGGAATTTTGACACGAGTCAGGGGAGAGGGGTAAAGAGTTCAAAAGCGAACTCAGGTCTTTTTCTTTTTGTTGAATTGTATTTTCCAGATATTGAGCTGCTTTTTCAATCGGGATTAACTTGAATTCGCGATTCGAAAAGAACAGGGCAAAGCCAAAAAGCAGCAAGGAAAGTGATAAATAATATAAGCCTTTGTATTTCAATGACATAATAAATTATAAAGTATATAATCTACAGATAATCAGCAATGTAAAATTGGCGTTAAATAAAGCCATTGGATCGATTTTTTGGCAAGAGGGATAGGTTGGCCTTCAAAACAGGCTTCCGCTTTTTATAGGGCTTATAAAGGGCTTATTTCTTTTTGAGAATATAAATGAGGCTGGAATAGTTTCCAAGGTTTGATTTCGCATCGGCGTTTGATTTCCATCCTTTGAGAAATGCGTCAAGGTATCCGGAGTTCCCGGATTTGTATTTTTCGCTTAGCAGGCTGATATAATAAGCGTCAAGTTTCATGGGCTCCTGGCGGATAAATTCAAGCGGGAAATTTTGAATCAGGCGGCGGAATGAGGCAGGGGCAAAATGATAGAGATGACGGGGAACGTCGTATGCCGCCCAGAACTCTTTATAATAATGGGCATCCCATGAGTTGGCATTGGGTAGGGCGATGATCAGAAGTCCGCCTGGTTTAAGTGCCTGAACCAAAGTAGCGAATCGTTCCTGGAGCAGCGGGACATGTTCCAGGACGTGCCAGAGGGTTATCGCGTCAAAGCTGGAAGGTTCAAGTTTGTGAACATAATTTTCTTCTTCTACTCTAAGTTTGTGTAATTGTGTGGCTGTATTCCGAGCGTTTGTATTTGGTTCGATGCCTAATGTATCAAGCCCATGTTGTTTACAATAGTGAAGGAAGTTTCCGGTTCCACATCCGTAATCAAGAATTTTACTTCCAGCGGGGAGGTGCTTTAAAAGTTTAAATTTCTGGGCGAGAGCATATTTGCGGGCTTGTTGATAGACTATGCTCAACAGGCCTTTGTTCTCGTCGGAATGAGAAATGTAATCTTTTGATTCATAATAGGAGGGAAGTTCTTCAGGGCTGGGCCTGGGGTTTGTAAACATGAATAAACATTGTTTACACTTTTCAATTGAAAAGTTTTCATTTGTAAGAAAGTGATCCGGGATTTCCAGGAATATTTCTTTTTCAGTGTGGCCGCAAACGGGGCATTTATCTATGTATTCCATTGATTATTAATTATTTATCAAAAGTGTTTCACGTGAAACAATTGTCAACGGCCAAAGTACACTATCAGAATTGAGATGTCTGCAGGTGTAACCCCGCTAATGCGGGAGGCTTGTCCCAGGGTATGGGGTTTCATTTTACTTAATTTCTCCCGGGCTTCATAGGAGAGTGATGTCAGGCCATTATATTCAAAACCTGAGGGGATTTCCAGATTTTCAAAGCGGGAAAGCTTGAGGGCAATTTCCTGCTCTTTCTCTAGATAGCCTTCATACTTGATTAAAATTTCAGCTTCCTCAAGGCTCTCAGAATCGTTTAAAAGTTTCTCGCTGTAGAATTCCCCGAAAGATGGAATCGTGGCGAGGATGTCCATGATGCTAACCTGTGGCCTGAGGATAAGGTTTGACAGTTTGCTTTTCCGGCTGATTGGGCTGGTGCCAAGTTTTTCGAGCAGGGGGTTAATCTCGGCCGGATCGGTACTTTCTTTATGCGTATAATCTATGGCAAGTTTTATTCGCTGAAGTTTTTCCTCCACTCTTTGCATTCTTTCCTCCGAAGCAAGACCTAGTTTGTGCGAACGTGGTGTCAGGCGAATATCGGCATTGTCCTGTCTCAGTAAAAGTCGGTATTCCGCTCTTGAGGTAAACATGCGGTATGGCTCATCGACACCTTTGGTGATAAGATCGTCGATAAGGACGCCAATATAAGCTTCAGCCCTTCCGAGGATAAATGGGGCTTCATCCTTAACTCGTAAGTGAGCATTGATCCCGGCCATAATACCCTGTCCGGCGGCTTCTTCATAGCCTGTGGTTCCATTAATCTGGCCTGCAAAAAATAGTCCGGAAATTAGCCGGGTCTCCAGGTTGTAGCCAAGCTGGACCGGTGGAAAATAATCATACTCTATGGCATAGCCCGGACGGAATATCTTCGCTTGCTCAAATCCCTCAATAAGTCGTAGTGCTTTTAACTGGACCTCGTCTGGCAAGGAAGAAGAAAATCCATTGATATAATATTCTATGGTATCCCAGCCCTCGGGTTCGACAAAAAGCTGGTGGCGGTCTTTTCCTGCAAATCGATCAATTTTGTCTTCTATCGATGGGCAATATCTTGGGCCCACCCCTTGTATCCGACCGCTGAACATGGGCGATTCATCAAAACCTGTCCGTAGCATCGCATGCACCTTTTCATTGGTATACGCTAAATAACAACTGCGCTGGTTCTGCAGGGGAGGTGTCTCGGTATAAGAAAATTTACCCGGAACTTCATCGCCGGGCTGTTCAATCAGGCGGGAGAAGTCTATAGAGCGTCCATCGACACGAACGGGTGTTCCGGTCTTCATACGGTCGGATTCGAAGCCCAGATCAAGAAGGCATTGCGTCAGGCCTGTTGAGGAGGATTCCCCGATACGCCCCCCGCTGAAGTTCTTTGTCCCAATATGAATGATCCCGTTTAAAAAAGTACCGTTGGTTAAAATGACGGTCTTTGCCGTGATGTGTTTCCCCATGCCGGTGATCACACCGCTTACCCGTTTGTCATGTGTTGTAATGCCTACAACCCTGTCCTGCCAGAAGTCAAGATTCGCGGTATTCTCAAGTAATTCTCTCCACTTGATGGAAAAAAGCATGCGGTCATTCTGAGCTCGAGGGCTCCACATAGCAGGTCCTTTGCTTCGGTTTAACATCCGGAACTGAATGGCACTGTAGTCGGACACAATACCTGAGTACCCGCCCAGTGCGTCAATTTCTCTGACGATCTGCCCCTTTGCAATGCCGCCCATGGAAGGGTTACAGGACATCTGAGCCATGTTCATCATATTCATAGTGATCAGCAATACACTCGAACCCAGCCCCGCTGCAGCTGCCGCTGCTTCACAACCAGCATGGCCTCCGCCAACAACAATAACATCGTACTCCTTGAACATGGATCTAATCTAATTTGCAATAAAAGAAAACAGGAAATCCCCTGGCAGTTCCCAGAAGGAGCTTTAGTTATCAGGAATTCCGAAGCAAAGATAGGTACAAATTTTCCTTCTGCCTCATGAGCTTCTTTTGGGAGGAAGTCTTATCAGAATATCCCAGCAAATGGAGGACTCCATGGGCCATCACCCTGCAGGTTTCCTCCCTGACAGAGACTTTATATTCTGCGGCGTTAGCCTTAAGTCTTTCCAGACTGATATAAACTTCTCCGTTAATGAGGCGGTTTTTCGTGGATTTGTCTGACAAATCGAATGTAATCACATCTGTGAGCGTGTCGTGTTGCAGCCACTCTTGATTCATGCTGAGTAAATATGAATCACTGCAAAAAATGAAATTGATTGCTATTAAATCCGCATTTTCTTTATTGACGAGATCTTTAATCCATGTCTTTAACAGACGTCTTGACTTCAGATTGAGACTGACGTCGACCGTATAAAAATGTACAGTGGAGGAGGACATGAAAGGAGGTTGCGTTTACTCGCGGCTTTTTTCCGTCTTTTTCTCTTCAGGATGATAGAAGCTATGCAACATACGGGAGCGTTCCACTGAAAGCTGATAGTTAATACTGGAGATGTGGAATCCAAACTGGATCAGACTGCCGTTTTCTTTGAATACAACCTCATCACTCAGCGTACGGATCAGATAAAGACCTTTTCTTGAAGCAGGAGCTTCTTCATCCGAGCTCTCTGTAGGGTCAGGGACGGCATGATAGTCGAAGCCGCTACCTTCATCTCTGACAGAGAATTTTAAACCGTGAGGTCCGGATTCAAACTGAATATTTACTTTTTTGTCAGGCTTGCCTTGATTCCCATGAACGATCGCATTACTACAGGCTTCGGTAACTGCAACAAGAATGTTGCCGAAGTAAGTGTTGTTGATGTTGTATTGGTCGCAGATTTCTTCAACCATCCCGCTAACGAGGTTGAGATTTTCAAGACTAGACCCGATGACGAGTTGCTGTAAATTTGCTATCATAGAATGTTATTGTTCAAAGTTGTAAAAGTACAAACTTACCTTGTTTTTATAAAAAGAATTTAAGGTAGGAGGCACGGTTTTTAATAACTCCGTTTCACGGGACTTGAGTTTAGTATACTCGAAAAAGTCCTTTGGGTTACTAAAATTCTGATTTTTTGCTTCAGTAGATTCTCTTCTTTCCTCTTTCTCCCGTTCCTTCTGAGCATTCTCAGATTCAAGTAAACGTGTAAGAATCTCTTTCTGACGCATTAGGGTCTGCTGTGTTATACGTTTATTTACGAGATCGGTTTCAGTTTCTTCCATATCCTGCAAGGCTTTGTTCATCCCCCCTGCACTTTTCCCTTCTTTGGCCATTTCATCTCTTAGTTCTTGAAGCTGCTTGCGTATGGCTTGCTGTTGTGCTGCCATCCTTGCAAACTCTTCGCTTTGGGAAGGTTGGCCGGGACCTGGCTTCCCAGGCCCTTTCTCCATCTGTTTTTTTGCATCTTCCATCTGCTTGTTCAAAGCTTCCTGGAGTTTCTTCATGGATGGACTGCCTTCGCCTTTTTTTCCTTTTCCACAGCCGGATTTTCCACCACCCTTCATTTCCATCTGCTGTTGTTGCATCTGGTCTTTGGCTTCCTGCAACAGTAAAGCCAGGTTGTTAACGCCTGTCATGACCAATTGCTGCTTTTCAACAGCCGTTGGAGTACGTCTTTCAGTCATCTCTTCTAGTACCTTGTCGACATTCTGGTTGATTGCAGAGATCTCACGATTGATCAGCGGTTTTAAAGAAGCCTGTCGTTTGCTGAGTGCAAACAAAGAATCTTCAATCATCTGAAGATCATCTTTTAGGTTTTTCTCATCCTTGATTAATTTAACATATTGCGGATCATAAGTCTTTGTTTTCCCAATATTCAACATTAAAGATTCCTGGTTGAACGACACCTGGATCAGGTTTTCCAGGATCTGACGCATCGATTTGAGGTCATCTTCCATATCCTTCCCTTCCATGCCTTGCATCATCTGATCCATCTTTTGTGACATCTCTTTCATTTTCTGAGCAGCATTTTTTTGCGACTGAGCAGCCTTCTTGTTTTTCTTGTTCTTCAGGCTTTCAGAGCTGTTCTTCATGTCGTTTTTGATGTCTTGTTGTTTCTCATCAGTGTTCTCCATGGTTTTAGGCTCTTCCAGTTCTTTATTTTTCTCCTGGAGGTCTTTCATGTCTTCAGAGATTTCTTCAAATTCTTTGTTCAGATCATCTTGTTTCTTTTCTAAATCTTTGTTGTCAGCGTCTTTTTTAAGGGATTCCTCTGATAATTTTTCCTGATCTTTTTGCAGTGAGTCAAGCTTTTCTTTAGTTTCCCCCATTTTCTTCTCAAGTTCAAGCTGTTTGTAAATCTCAAGGTTTCTGTCCAATTGTTTTTCGAGATCTTCACTGTTTAGCTGTACTTTATCGAGCATTTCCGACAATTTGTTTTTGTCGAGCTTATCCATCATTTTTTGCATCTCCTCCATCGTCTTTTTCATGTCATCCGACATTACTTCCCTGAAGAGATCTTCTAATTGCTTTTGTTTGTCAAGGATACGTTCCTCTTGTGTTCTGTATTGCTCGTCGCGGAGCGTATTGTTTTTGTTTTCTTTTTGCATCTTCTCCACTTTATCCTGGAGATTTTGTTGCAGATTTAACATATCCTGAAGCTGTTTTTTCTCCTGCCATCCCAGTTCCTTCTTGTCGACCATCTTCTGTTGCAGATCTTCCACGATTTTTTTTAATTTTTGGGCATCTTTGATGGCTTCATCCATCTCATCTTTCATTTGCTTGCTGGATTTCTCGCGTTTTTCGCTAAGTTCCTGTAGCGTTGGAGATTTGAAGAACATTTTCTGAGTGCGGGATGACTTATTGCCACTCACTTCATCGTTGTCCCAAACTTCAAAATAATATTCAAGCCCGTCACCAGGGACCATCGCTAATTTAGCTAAATCAAAGAAATGGAAGTATTGTTGCTGTGTTACAGTAGAATTGATTCCAATAGTATCGTAATTGATTATATTACTGGTGTTTAGCGAGTCGCTACCCTTTAATATCCGGTAATTAAAACGTAGTTTGGTAAAACCATAGTCATCTTTGATCATCCCCTTGAAATATAACCTTTTATCGTAGATTGAGTCCTTAAATTCTTCAACAGTAATGGAAGGATATAAATCTGGGATAATGTTAATCGCATAGGACAATGAATCCTGGTTTTTCAGGAACTCATTGTAAGTTGTAACGGAATAAGTTTGGCCTTCACGGAAGCTGCTGGCATAAGTGAAGGTATTGGTCCCTTTTTGTTCCAGCTTCTGGACTTTATCTTTGAAACGTAAGATTAGTTCTTTGGTGTCGCGGGTATAAAATCTCCATTGGATCAGGGTACCGAAAGGAACAAGAACATCACCCGTATTTTCCAGTACGTCATTTGTTTTATGGGTATAGTGTGGGTAGATCAGTTCAATTTCAAAGTTGAGGACGATAGGTCGCGGTAAAACTGTAAGTTCATATTCTTTGGTCCGGAAATCTTCAGCAGAGATTTGAAATAAAACATTGTTTTGCAAATTGTTAAAATGGTAATGATAGAGGATGTTACTTTCTTTGACCAGGCGGAATTGAGCATTCCCATATTCAATAAAGAGATTTAGGGGAATTTCCTCCCCGCTCACACTGATATCCAGTTGAAAATCTCCTTGTTGTACTGCTTTCAGGCTTTTATTCAGGATTTCAATCTTAAAAGGGACTGGCTTTTCGTAATATACGTTATGATGAATTAGTCGGGTGGTTGGTCCGGTGATGAAAGAAGGAGCAGCCAGCAAGAGAATAAGAATGATTAAAAGGGGTGGTAGTGCGTAGGGAATGTAGCGGCTGTTTTTCTTCAGGTCAATGGCACGTTGAAAAGGTATGGGTTTCAGGTGCGAGATCTTTTGCTCGATACTGGCTTCAATCAGTTCTGCATGGGTAGGGTCATAATCGCGTAGGCGGCGTAACTGAAGCGTGTTTATCAGTCGATCCTGAATATCACTAAAGTGCTTCCCGATAATTTCTGCGGCCTGGTCGTGGCTGATGATTTTACCGATGTGGTAAAGTTGAAAAAGAGGCAATAGGACCAAATATGTAAGCAATCCACTGTTAATCAGGACATAGGAATAAAAAAGGAAGGTTCGTGCCTTTGGTTCCAGGTGACTGTAGTACTCAATTCCTGCAGTGATCAGGTAAGTTCCCAAAAAAATTCCACTGAGCAGAATAGCGCCGCGAAGGAGTTTATTCCTGTAATATTTACGGATAAACTCATCCAGTTTTTGAATCAGGATCGTATAATTGTCAGTGATCATCGCACTAAATTTCTCTTAATTTCCCTGAGTTGAGAACACCTTTTGTTTGTCTTTGTTCAGGAATGCCGCTCAAACGAGGCTTCGCCCTCCATATTTTGTAACTTTGCAAAGATAGAAAAACCACCTGTCTTTTCAGCTATGGATATAAGCAAGCCTATTTACAAACGAATTGTACTTCTTTGGATATTTGTGTTATTGTTTAATATATCATACAGTCAATCAATAGAATACAAATCAATAATTCAATCTGAATCCGGGGCTTTTCAAAACAAAGTGCGTAAGGTTCAAAGCAATTTAAATGACCTATATGCGAATTATGATGTAAAATATTATCGTCTGGATATTAATCTTGAAGCAGATACATCCTATATAAGTGGAAGAGCGGATATGACTTTTCTGGTTGTCGGAAATTCTATGGATACTTTGGTTGTGGAGCTTTTGGCTCAAATTTCAATTGACTCCTTAAAAATAAATGGGGTAAATAAAAGTTTCACCCGGCTCGGCGACAGTGTTTTTATCTTATTCAGCCCGCTACCTGCGATGGGTGAATATATGCAATTAAGCACCTGGTATCATGGAAGCCCTCCTACCAGCGGCTTCTTTACAGGACTGAACTCTGCTTATTTTCCAGAGTGGCAAAGTCATGTGACCTGGTCATTATCTCAACCCTGGATGGCAAAGGAGTGGTGGCCATGCAAGCAGGATCTCAAGGACAAAGCCGATTCTTCTTCGGTAATTGTCACCACGAGCAATACAAACAAGGTTGGGTCCAATGGCTTATTATTTTCAGTGGATAGTTTGCCGGGGAACAAAGTTCGTTATGAATGGAAGTCTAAAAATCCCATTGACTTTTACTTAATTTCGGTAGCTGTCGGTCCATTCATGGATTATAGTATCTATGCAAAACCGGAAGGGCTCAATGATTCCATTTTAATTCAGAATTATTTATTCAATGTTCCTGGATGTTTGCAGCAATATCAGGCCAATATTGACAAAACGCCTTCTTATCTTGAGTTATTTTCAAAGCTCATCGGACTTTATCCTTTTTGGAAGGAGAAGTATGGGCATTGCATGGCTTACCTGGGCGGGGCAATGGAGCACCAGACGATGACTACTACCGGGGATTTTGGGCCGGATCTGATCAGTCATGAGTTATTTCATCAATGGTTTGGGGATCATGTAAGCTGTGCTACTTGGAATGATATCTGGATCAATGAGGGATTTGCGACATATGGCAGCTATCTGGGCAGGCAATATGTTGAAAATCAGCAAAGTGCAGATGCTTTTATGTATGGGGTTCATGATGTGGTCTTATCAGTTCCTGACGGGAGTGTTTATATTCCTGATTCCCAGGTAAATGATATTAACCGGATTTTTGACGGCAGGCTTTCTTACAATAAGGGTGCTGCAATCATTCACATGCTTCGGTTTGAGATGAAAAACGACAGCTTGTTTTTCAACACATTGAAGGGATTTCAGCAACAATATTCGAACAGCACAGCCAGCGGGTTGGATTTTAAAGACTATGCTGCGAATTTTTCAGGATTAAACCTGGATGATTTTTTCAATCAATGGTATTTTGGGGAAGGCTATCCCACGTATTTTATCAATTACCTCAAAGTGGGAGACAGTTTGTTTCTTCGTTCTGCGCAAGCCCCGTCCTCTGTTGTGACGAGTTTGTTTAAAATGAGCCTGGAGTTGAAGATTGTATATCCGGGAGGAGATACGACCATTCGATTTTACCAGGACCAGGCGATGCAGTATTTTAAAATTCCATTTACCCGCCAGGTTAGTTGGCTTGTGTTGGATCCGGCCGGATGGTGTTTGTTAAAAGTCGGTGGAATACAGGAAGGTCTGGAAGTTACCTCTGATCTTGTTGAATTTAAAATCTTCCCAAATCCGGCTTCTGACATACTTCAGATTGATTTCCTGACAAATAAGCCGGAAATGCATACATATCTTATTACAGATGTTTCAGGCAGAATGATCAGGTCGTTCTCGAGCGAGGCTTCGAGGCTTGAAATGAATATTGAGAATCTGGCAAAGGGGATTTATTTTCTTCAGACGAACTGGCAATCATCAACGATTCGCAGGAAGTTCATCAAAGGCTGATCAGTTTTGTAGATATCCCTGGCGGATCCAGATATTGAGTTTTGTGATCGCGCAATTGTCAATTTGTGGCTGGTCTTTCGGCATGGCGCTAAAACCACTTGAATGGTTGATGGTGCCCATCAGGTGTCCATTGCCAGCATAATAGGCTAAATCGGGATAATTATCAAGGTTAACCCCTGTGGCATTTCCGCTAGAATGACAAGAATTACAAGATTGTTGCATTATGGATACAATCGTATTAGTGTAGGTAACGTTTGATGTATCGCATGCAGGAACGCTTCCATATAGATCTTCTTCTTTATCATAATAACAACCTGACACGAGAGATCCCAGAAGAATAGAAAGCAATAGAGGCAATAATGTCTTTTTCATGCGAACAGTATCAAATTATTAATGAAAATAAAACAGATAGCATTTAATTCAAATGTAGGCAAAAATAGGAATAAAAATTTATTTTGCAGTCTAAAAAGAAATAACTATCTTTGCAGCGAAATTAACGTAGGACATTTTTTGCTTGTCTGGCGTACATCAGGGAAAGACATTTGAGGGGACTGAGTCCCCTCTTTTATTGATATACTATTGATTATGATCACAATAGATCAGATAAAAGACTTAACACAGGAATATTTTGAGGGAAAAGAGATTTTTCTTGTAGATATTCGTGTGCGGGTTGGAAATATAATCAATGTCTTTATTGATGGGGATCATGGTGTATTGATCGATGATTGTATTGCCCTCAGCAGGTTTATTGAGGGGAGCCTGGATCGTGAAACAGAGGATTTCGAGCTCACTGTTTCAACTGCAGGTCTTGATCTGCCTTTGAAACTCATTCGTCAATACCCTAGGAACATTGGGCGAACGATAGAAGTTACGCTGCAAAGCGGGCTTATTTTGATAGGGAAATTAACAAAAGTGGATTCTGAAAATATAGAAATAGAAATACCTGCACCCAAAAAGAAGACTGAAGGGCAAGTTTGGGGATTAACCCCCGTGGTTTTCAGTGATATCAAGGGAACTAAAGTAATGATTAGTTTTAAATAGAAGGACAAATCTTTCAATAAGAAGAATATGGAACACATTAATCTGGTCGAAACCTTTGCGGAATTCAAAGAATTCAAAAATATTGAAAGGGAAACGCTGATGCGTATCCTTGAAGATGTTTTCAGGCATATGCTGACCAAGAAATATGGCGCAGCAGATAATTTTGACATCATTGTGAATATTGATAAAGGAGACCTTGAAATCTGGCAGAATCGTGAAATTGTTGAGGATGGACAACTTGAGGATGAAAACCTTCAGATTGCTTATTCAGAGGCAATAAAAATTGAACCTGATTTTGAAGTTGGGGAAGAAGTATCCCAGGAAATTAAAATGCATGATTTTGGCCGCAGGGAGATTCTTTCCATACGTCAGAATCTCATTTCAAAGGTTCAGGAATATGAAAAGGACAATGTTTATCGTAAGTACAAGGATAAAATAGGTGAGATTATTTCAGGTGAAGTTTACCAGGTCTGGAAGAAAGAGATTCTCATACTTGATGACGAAGGCATTGAACTGATTTTGCCAAAATCAGAGCAGATCCCATCAGATTTTTATCGCAAGGGTGACACTTTACGTGCAGTAGTTTCTCGTGTTGAAATGAAAAACAGTACGCCATACATCATTCTTTCCAGGACATCACCAGCTTTCCTCGAGCGTTTATTTGAGCAGGAAGTTCCTGAAGTTTTTGACGGATTGATCACAATCCGGAATATCGTACGAGTTCCCGGCGAGCGTGCCAAGGTCGCTGTTGAATCATATGATGACCGTATCGACCCTGTAGGTGCCTGTGTTGGTATGAAAGGCTCACGTATTCATGGAATTGTAAGGGAGTTGAAGAATGAAAATATTGATGTTATCAATTTTACGTCCAATGCATCCCTGTATATTCAAAGGGCTTTGAGTCCTGCGAAACTTACCTCCATTGTTATCGATGATGATACCAAGAAAGCAGAAGTTTATATGAAACCTGACCAGGTTTCGTTGGCCATTGGGAAAGGCGGTTATAACATCAAGCTTGCAGGCAAACTGACAGGTTATGAAATTGATGTTTACCGTGATACTGATATTGACAATGAGGATGTTGACCTTATCGAGTTCTCTGATGAAATCGATGAGTGGATTATCAATGAATTTAAAAACATAGGCTGTGATACGGCCAAGAGTGTACTATCACTGAATATTGAAGAATTGGTGAAACGGACCGATCTTGAAGAGGAAACAATTCAGGAAGTTGTACGTATCTTAAAAGCTGAATTTGAATAATAATAATTGTAACTTTGTTGCCTGAATAGGGCATTTTTAAAGGCAAAGGCAAAAACCAACTATGGAAGAAGCCAGTAAACTCATGCGACTTAGCAAGGCTGCCAGGGAGCTTAATGTTGGGATACACTCGATTGTGGAGTATCTTCATAAGAAGGGATATTCCATTGAGAATAATCCAAACAGCAAGCTTACCGATGACATGATGAATCTTTTGACAAAAGAATTTCAATCAGATAGAAAAGTCAAAGAGGAAGCACAGAAAATCGGTCTTGAGGCATCGCCTAAACAAGCATTATCTATTGATGATAAGCATGTTACAAAGAAAGAAGTCGATCAGGAATACGAACCTGAACTTTATATCAAAGGGACTTCTGTTGGTTTAGGTAACGAAGCTTTTAAATCAGCCAAGTCTGAAAAGCCGAAAGCAAAAGAAGAGAAGCCAAAGCTAAAAGAAGTTGAAGTTCCAAAGGAAGAAATTCCCCTTGAAGTTCCTGCTCCTGTTGTTGAAATCCAGGAAGCGCCAAAGGAAATAGAGAAAGTTGAAGTGATGCCCGAGCCCGAGCCGGCCCCTGCACCTGCTCCGACTCCTACACCTGCTCCGATTCCCGCACCTGAGCCCACTCCTCCCATTGAAGTTGAATTGCCAGCTGTTGTTGAGACAGAAATTCCCGAAGAAGCTCCTTCAGAGCCTGGTTTAAAAGTTTTGGGAAGAATTGACCTGAGTGAGTTTGAGAAAAAACCTAAAGCAAAGAAAAGCAAGGGCGAAAAGAGAACATCTGGCCAGGAAGAGAATGTAGAAACTCCTTCAGCTGAACCAGAGAATATCGTAGAAGTTGTTGCTGAGACAGCGCTTAATGCACCCGAGCCAGAAATAGTAGCTGAGCCAGAATCTCCTGCAATCGAAGCAGATAAAGTTGTGGCTGATCCCACGATTTTTAAAAGAGAGCGTATCATCCTAGAAGGTGTTAAGATATTGGGTAAAATTGAATTACCCGTTGAGCGTAAAGCCTCAGATAAGAAAAAAGAACCTGTTGCGTCTTCCTCTGAAGATAAACTTAAAGACAAGAAGAAGAAACGTAAACGGATTAAAAAGCAACTGACTCCTGTTGAACCGGAATCAGGGAAGCCAAAAGAAGAAACGCCACGGGGAGCGAAAGGGAAACCAACTTCCAATTATCGCCCTGAAACACCGAAAGCGGAAGTAAGTACTGAAGATATTGAACGCCAGATCAAAGAAACCCTTGCAAGAATTGGCGGTTCAGGAAAATCTAAAGCCTCAAAATACAGAAAAGCCAAGCGTGAACTGGTGAGCCAGCACATGCAGGAAGAGCTGATCAAGATGGATGAGGATAAAAAAGTCATCAAGGCTACAGAATTTGTTACGGCAAATGACCTTGCTGTGATGATGGGCGTAAAAGTCACAGATGTAATTTCTACATGTATGTCCTTGGGATTAATGGTTTCCATTAACCAACGCCTTGATGCTGAGACAATTCTTTTAGTGGCTGATGAATTTGGATATAAGGTAGAATTTGTTGGTGTTGAAATTCAGGAAGCGATTCAGGATCTTGAAGATTCTGAGGAAGCCGGCATCTTAGAGCACCGGGCTCCTGTGATCACTGTTATGGGTCACGTGGATCACGGGAAAACCATGTTACTGGATACTATCCGTAAAACCAATGTAATTGCCGGTGAAGCCGGAGGTATTACCCAGCACATCGGTGCTTATGAAGTTACCCTTGATGAAGGCAAGAAAATTACTTTCCTGGATACTCCGGGACACGAGGCCTTTACTGCCATGCGTGCCCGCGGGGCCAAAGTGACAGATGTTGCGATCATTATTATTGCAGCTGATGATGCCGTGATGCCCCAGACCGTGGAGGCCATCAACCACGCCCAGGCTGCAGGCATTCCTATGGTTTTTGCCATCAATAAAATAGACAAATACGGCGCCAATTCTGAAAAGATCCGTGAACAACTCTCGCAGATGAATATCCTGGTTGAGGAATGGGGCGGAAAATATCAATGCCAGGAAATCTCAGCTAAAGCAGGGATTAATATTGATCTCTTACTTGAAAAAGTTTTACTCGAGGCTGAGTTGCTTGACTTAAAAGCGAATCCCAACAGGCGTGCTTACGGTACTATTATCGAATCTTCACTTGACAGAGGTCGCGGTTACGTTGCAAAAGTCCTTGTTCAGAACGGAACACTCGCTATTGGTGATGTTGTAATTGCGGGATCTGTTTACGGCAGGGTTAAAGCCATGTACAATGAGCGGAATCAGGCATTGAAAATTGCAGGTCCTTCGACCCCGGTTCTTTTGCTGGGTTTACAGGCAGCGCCTGGAGCCGGTGATACATTCAATGTGATGGCTGATGAGAAAGAAGCTAAAAACCTGGCAACCAAACGTCAGCAGTTACAACGTGAACAAGGTATCCGGACACAGAAACATATTACGCTTGACGAAATTGGTCGTCGTATTGCAATCGGAGATTTCAAGGAACTTAACATCATTGTAAAAGGTGATGTCGACGGTTCAGTGGAAGCCTTGTCCGATTCATTGTTAAAGCTATCAACCGGAGAAGTTCAGGTAAACGTTATCCATAAATCAGTTGGCCCTGTTACCGAATCTGATGTCCTGCTGGCTTCCGCGTCGAATGCGATCATCGTTGCGTTCCAGGTCAGACCTTCGCTGAATGCACGTAAGCTTGCAGAAAAAGAACAAATTGACATCCGTACGTATTCGATCATTTACAACGCAATTAACGAGATAAAATCCGCAATTGAGGGGATGCTTGCTCCGGAAATCGAAGAGAAAATCACCAGCAATGTTGAGATTCGCGAGATCTTTAAGATCTCTAAATTCGGAACCGTTGCAGGTTGTATGGTATTGGACGGCAAGATCAACCGGAATACGAAAATCCGTGTAATTCGCGATGGCATTGTGGTTTACAGCGGCACACTCAGTACCCTGAAACGATTCAAAGATGACGTCAAAGAAGTCTACGTAGGCCAGGATTGTGGTCTGAGTATCGAGAATTTCCATGACATTAAGGTTGGAGATATTATCGAGGGTTACGAGGAAACAGAAATCAAGAGGAAATTATAGGATTTTGTATACCTTTAGGCTGTAAATTGACAGTATATGGCCACTACAAAAAAGGGGATGCGCATCGGCATTCTCACTGCCGGAGGTGATTGTCCGGGCATCAATGCAGCCATTCGGGGCGTTGGTAAAACAGCTATTCTGGAATACGGAATGGAAGTTATTGGCATCTCCGACGGGTTTTTGGGAATGATCAACAAAGAATATTATCCCCTTAAAGAAGATGATCTTTCAGGGATTCTCACTCATGGTGGTACAATCCTGGGGACCTCCCGGGAGAAACCTTTCAAGAAAAAAGACGGCAATAGTTTAAAGGTCGACAAGCCCAAGCTCATCAAAAAGCATTATGAAGAGATGGGTTTGCATGCCCTTGTTTGTATCGGGGGAAACGGGACACAACGGACAGCAGCACTGCTCGCAGCCGAAGGCTTGAATGTGGTTGGAATTCCGAAAACTATCGATAATGATGTATGGGGAACAGATGTAACTTTCGGTTTTGATTCCGCGCTTTGGATCGCAGCGGAATCAATTGACCGCCTGCATTCTACAGCAAATTCGCACAAACGTATTATGGTCATTGAGGTCATGGGACATCATGCAGGATGGCTGGCATTATATTCCGGTATTGCCGGGGGAGGCGACCTGATTCTGATTCCGGAAATACCTTATGAGGAAAAGATCATTGCCGATTATATTGAGAACAGGGCAAATAAGAAAAAACCGTATTCAATTGTTGTGGTTGCAGAAGGTATTCTTAAGCCGGCAAAATCTACTGCCGCCAGCCATATCGGGGATATCATCAAAAACAGGACAGGGATAGAAACCCGTGAGACCATCCTGGGCTATATCCAGCGTGGCGGAAGTCCTTCCCCTATGGATCGGATCCTGGCAACCCGATACGGTGCTTCTGCTGTTGAATTGATTGCTCAGGAGAAATTTGGCGTGATGGTAGCAGAAATAGACAATAAAATTGTCGACATTCCTTTGGCAGATGTTGGTGACAAATTAAGGCTAGTGCCTGAAGATCACGCTCTTATAAAGAAGTCACGCAAAATGGATATCTCGTTTGGCGACAAATAATCCCCCTTTGTTAATCTTGGATTTACCCTATGAAACCCTATAAAATTCTGTTTCTGTTCTTTTGGATTCCAATACTACTAAGCGCACAACAGGCTGAAAAACCGGGCTTGTTTACCTTTTATGAAAAGTCCGGATTCCTGGAAACACCCCGTTATGATAAAACCATTCGCTTCTGTAAACAGTTAGCGGAAGCTTCTCCCTGGGTTCATTATACCAGCTTTGGCATAAGCAATCAAGGTCGTGAACTTCCATTACTAATCGTAGATAATAGCGAAAATTTCGAACCTGAGAAAGTCAGAAAATCAGGGAAAGTCGTTTTGTTGGTGCAAGCGTGTATTCATGCCGGGGAACCCGACGGGAAAGATGCCGGTCTCACTTTGATCAGGGATCTCGTGATCCTGAAAAAAAATGTGGAACTACTGGATAAAGTGACTTTACTCTTCATCCCGATCTTCAATGTCGATGGTCACGAACGTTTCGGCCCTTATAACCGCATCAACCAAAATGGCCCCAAAGAGATGGGCTGGCGAACCAATGCCCAGAATCTGAACCTCAACCGGGATTATCTTAAGGCAGAGACGCCTGAAATCCAGTCATGGGTTCAGCTTTTCAATGACTGGCTCCCTGATTTCTTCGTGGATTGCCATGTTACTGATGGTGCTGATTACCAATATGCGCTGACTTATGGCATGGAGGTTTCCGGGGATATGGATGCAGCGCTGACACAATGGCAAAAGGAAAAGTACCTGAAGCCTATCGAAATATTGATGAATAATGCAGGGATCCCGATCGTTCCATACGTAGATTTCAGAAATTGGCATGACCCGCGCTCCGGCCTCGAGACCTGGGCATCTCCACCTATGTTTTCCCAGGGATATTGTGCCATTCAGAATCGGCCTGGATTGCTGATTGAGACCCATATGCTGAAAGACTATAAGACCAGGGTTACCGCTACATATGAAATGTTGAAAAATACGATGCTTATCCTGAATAAAGAATCAAAGAATCTACAGAAATTGGTCCAGGAAACTGACAAAAAAACAGCGTCTCCGGAATTCAAAAAAACACCGCTTCCATTGCGATTTGAGACTTCTGCAAAGGATAGTACTTATCTGGATTTTCTTGGTTTCGAATATTCAGGCACTAAAAGCGATCTGAGCGGTGGAGATTGGTTTCAATACTCCAAAGAGCCGAAAACATTCTCGATACCCTATTTTTCTACTTTAAAAGTGAAGTCGCAAACTACCTTGCCCGAAGCGTATATCATCCCGGCAGAATGGAAAGCAGTCATCGAAAAAGTCAGGCTGCACGGGGTTCACACCCAAATGTTGACCCGACAAACAACGATAAAGGTTTATAGTTACCGCTTTAAAAATTATAAATTCCGGAGCTCACCCTATGAAGGTCATCAGACCGTGGAGACGGATCTGGATTCAATTCAACAGGAAGTAACTTATCCTGCAGGTTCGGTGATTGTGCCCACCAACCAACGGACTGCGATTTTGATTGCACATTTATTGGAGCCTAAAGCGCCTTCATCTTTGCTTTGGTGGGGATATTTCAATACTATTTTTGAACAAAAAGAATATTCCGAATCGTATGTTATGGAGGCAATGGCGCGGGAAATGATCAAAAACGATCCAAAATTGTTACAGGAATTTGAAGAGAAAAAGAAATCGGATTCCGCTTTCGCAAAAAGCCCTCAGGAGATTCTTAATTGGTTTTATCGGAAAACGCCTTACTGGGACAATCATAAAGACCTTTATCCCATTGGGAAAATATATGATATCAATGAGTTAAATAAATTAAATCACTGACCTTGATCTATGTTACATAAGATTCAACAACCGGTCAGTGTCCACATGCAGGCGTTCGAGGGAAAATTCCGTGAGGCCCTCGAAAGTAAGGTCGCGCTTCTGGATATCATCATGCGTTATATCCTGAAAAGAAAGGGAAAGCAGATGAGACCACTTTTTGTCTTTCTTAGTGCAGAGATGTGTGGCGGTGTCAAAGAATCTACTTATCGGGCTGCTACAATGATTGAGTTGTTGCATACTGCTACTTTGATTCACGACGACGTAGTCGATGATTCTCATGAGCGAAGGGGATTTTTTTCACTGAATGCCCTATGGAAGAATAAAATTTCTGTTCTAATCGGCGATTATCTCCTTGCGAAAGGTTTATTGCTTGCCCTTGATCATGAAGATTATAGCCTTTTGAAAATTGTTTCCAACGCTACCAGGCAGATGAGTGAAGGCGAGCTTCTTCAGATCGAAAAAGCCCGTTTTCTCGACATTAAAGAAGAGGTTTATTTTGAAATCATCCGTAAGAAAACAGCATCCCTGATTGCCTCATGTACCGCTATTGGGGCACAATCCTCAGGAATCGGACCTGAATGGGTCGAGAAGATGCACCAATTCGGAGAAGCTGCCGGTATTGCCTTCCAGATCCGGGATGACCTCTTCGATTATGGCGACGGACAGGCAATCGGAAAACCCAGGGGGATCGACATCAAAGAGAAAAAGATGACGTTACCGCTTATCTATTTGCTTCAGAATGTGGATTATCTTGAGAAAAAAAGAATCATCAACATTGTTAAAAGACATAGCGAAAATCCATATAAGGTTAATGAGGTGATCATGAAGGTCAACAACAGCGGTGGTATCGCCTACGCCCGTCAGAAAATGGAAGAATACAGGGATAAAGCCATCAGGATCCTTCATGAGTTTCCAGAAAATCCTTCTCGTATCGCACTTGAACAATTAGTTATTTATTCAACCGAAAGAAATAAATGAAAACAGGCAGGTTCCTCGTTCCTCTTTTTGTATTGATATTCTGTTTGGTCCAGTCCTGGGCCCAGGTTCCCAAGGTTTTGTATTGGGAAAAAGGCCAGAAAAAGGCAGAGGGAATGGTCAGGGATACCCTGATGGAAGGCCATTGGGTATATTACCATGCCAACGGACAAAAATTTGCAGAAGGAGAATACAAGAACGGTATCAAATCAGGAGAATGGAAATATTGGTATGAGGATGGAAAGCCATCCAGTACTGTGATGGTTGATAATGGAGATCAGACATTCTGGTTTCAAAATGGAAAGGTTCAGCAACAAGGAAGCGTAAAAAACGGGAAACGGGATGCTGCCTGGACTTTTTATCATGAAAATGGCAATAAGAAAGAAGCCCTTACTTACATCAATGGTTTGAAAGAGGGCCAAACCACCACATGGTTTGATGATGGCAGCCAGGAACGCACCGCAAGCTATGTCCATGATAAATTGAACGGATATACCAACTGGACCCGAAAAAACGGCAGCAAAGAGATGGAAGGTAAGCTATTGGATGATTTACAGGACAGCATCTGGATGTTCTATCATGACAACGGAAAATTGGGTAGTAAAGGCAATTTTAAAGTTGGATTAAGGGAAGGATCCTGGACTTATTTTTACGCAACAGGGGAGAAATGGAGACAAGGTGATTATGTTGTCGGGAAAAGAAGCGGCAATTGGCAAAGCTGGTATGAAAGCGGTGTCAAACAAAGGGAAGGGGCTTTTGACGCGGACAAAGAAGAAGGTATATGGGCAAGCTGGTATGAAGATGGTACTATAAAAGATAAAGGGTCATTTAAAGCCGGGAAAATGGATGGCCACTGGATGGGGAATTACTCCAAAGGCCAGGTGAAATATGACAATTTTTACAAAAATGACCAGAAAGATGGCCGTTACCAGTTTTGGTATATCAATGGACAAAAACAATCGGAAGGATTTTACAAAGAAGGTCTTAAAACCGGCCACTGGACAGAGTATTACAACACCGGGCTGATGCAGGAATCAGGAACTTATGAATTGAATGAAAAGACTGGATTCTGGGCATTTTTCGATCCACAGGGCGTTAAGATCCAGGAGCAGATTTTGAAAAATGGATTTCCGGAGGGCAAATGGGTCAGCTATCATCCCAATGGAAAAGTTTCTGCGGAAGGAAGCTATAAGGACAGGGCCAAGGAAGGCAAATGGACCTATTATGATCAGACCGGGAAAATCATTTATGTTGTCTCTTTTTCAAAAGGGAAAAAAGTAAAAGAACAGAAGGCTGAGCCAGGGAAATAGGGATGGGTTATTGCTACATTCTTTCCCCTTCAACTGGTATATTGGTATCTTGAAAATTGGCATATTGATACATTTAATATTTGAAAATTGTTTCAATTCTTTTTCAAAAAGGAATGCTATTGCGTTGCTCACTACATTGCTGATTTTCTGCTAACTTTGCCGCATGAAACTTGCAGCATTGGTTTCCGGGGGTGTCGATAGTTCAGTCACAATCCCATTATTAAAGGAGGCCGGATACGATCCACACATTTTTTATATCAAGATCGGGATGGAAGATGAGCCTGGCTTTGCCTCTTGTCCGTCGGATGAAGATATTGAAATTGTGACTTACATGGCACATAAATATGGCTGTAAGCTCGATGTGATTTCTTTACAGGAGGAATATTGGGAGAAAGTCATTGATTATACGATCACTTCTGTTCGTGACGGCCTAACGCCAAACCCTGATGTGATGTGTAACAAACTCATCAAATTCGGTAGTTTTGAAGAGAAATACGGCAAGGACTTTGACCTCATTTCTACAGGGCATTATGCTGATCATGTAATCCTCGCTGGGCAGCATTATCTAAAAACCTGTAAGGACAAGAAAAAGGACCAGACCTATTTCCTTGGCCAGATCAGTGAACAGCAATTGTCGAAATTGAAATTTCCCCTCGCGAACCTGGTGAAGCATGAGGTCAGGGAGATCGCCAAAGCATCTGGATTGCCCAGCGCTTCCCGTCCCGACAGCCAGGGAATCTGCTTCCTGGGAAAGATCGATTACCGTGAATTTATTCGGCGTTATGTCGGGGAAAAAGAAGGAAAAATTGTGGAGTTGGAAACGGGTAAAATCCTGGGGACACACAAAGGATTCTGGTTTTATACGATTGGTCAGCGTAAGGGAATGGGCCTGAGTCAGGGCCCCTGGATCGTCGTCAAAAAAGACATTCCGGAAAACATCATTTATGTCTCAAATGGTTATGATCCCTTGTCGATGTACCGTGATGAAGTTTTTCTGAAAGAGTTTAAGTTTATCTCCCACAATCCATACGGCGACAAGTTTTTCGAGGGGATGGAGGTGAGTTTTAAGATACGGCATACCCCTGAATTTTCCATAGGCAAAGTCTTTTTAGAAGATGGACTGTTAAAACTTGTCGCAGAAAAACCGATTGCAGGCATTGCGCCCGGGCAATTCGGTGTCATTTATGATGCGGATAAGAATATTTGTTTGGGAAGCGGGATGATCTCGGAGGAGAGGAATTAGCTTTTCGGGCGGCACCTCATCACCCTGCCTTTCTCCTAAAGTAGAAGGGCCTGGGGCTGAGGGGCTACGATAATATCCATAAGCCTTGTTTTAGTTTCAGGAAAAAGTCTCAGGATTTCCTAATTATATCCTGCGTTTATAGTAGCTTCGTCTTTTAAAAAGATTGAAAGAATAAAATGGAAAATTTTACTGCATATAACCCGACTACTTTACACTTTGGCAAGGATGTCATTAATGACCTAGGGGCCACCATCAGCAAATACGGCAACAAAGTTCTTCTCGTTTACGGGAAGAATTCCATCAAGCAAAACGGAATTTATGACCAGGTGATGGCCCAGCTGAAAAAGGCCAAATGTGTGGTTTATGAATACAGTGGTATCAGGCCCAACCCGATTGTCGACGATGTAGATGCCGCAGCCTCACTGGGTCGTGCAAAAGAGGTAGATGTGATTCTCGCCATTGGCGGAGGAAGTGTTATCGACTCTGCAAAAGTCATTTCTGTTTCTGTCCCTGTTTATCATAGTGCCTGGGAGTTTTATACCGGTAAATCCAAACCACAGACAGCGATCCCGCTGGTTGCCGTATTAACACTGGCGGCTACGGGAACTGAGATGAATCCGTTTGCCGTATTACAGAATCAGAAGACCAAACAAAAATGGGGTTGGGGATGTCCACTAACTTATCCAAAGCATTCTTTCCTTGATCCCTCTTTTACACTCAGTGTTCCCAGGGATTACACTGCTTATGGTGTTGCGGACCTGGTTGCTCATGCACTGGAAGCCTATTTTGGTAAGGGCGAGGCCAGCCTTTCAGATCGTATCGTATATGCCATTATAAAGGAGGCAATTGAAAACGGTCCAAAATTGCTTGAAAACCTGGGCGATTATAACTATCGCACTTCCATTATGTATGCGGCTACCCTGGCTTTAAACGGTATTACCATGAGCGGCAGGGTTTCAGGTGACTGGGGCGTTCACGGCCTGGGTCATGTGCTTTCTGTGTTGTATGACCTGCCACACGGAGCTTCGCTCACGATAGTATTCCCGGCATGGTTAAGAGTTATCGCTGAAAGGGATCCGGAACGTATCATAAACCTCGGAAAAAACCTGTTCAATGTAAATACTATTGATGATACCATTGCCTCAGTGGAGGCTATGTTCAAATCTTTCGAATGCCCCATTCGCATGTCACAGACCAGGATGCCTTATGAGCCGGAACTTCTCCTCCAGACAATGGTAAAGAACAAAGCGAACGGGAATAATCACAAGCTGAGCGAAGAGGATTATCAGAAAATTATTGGTTTAATTAAATAGGGTCTGCTGATTATTTCGCTATTCCATAGTTACCAACGGTTTTGTGTATATTTGTGTGTCCCTAAGTGCAAAAGAATATGGCAAAAGCACAGAAAAACCGTGCATCTAAGCACGAATATATCAGCCCCAGCCAGCTGACAATTGCTGGATTTGAGAGTCCATTTTCACAATCCCTGAATCCAAATAACCGATGGGTAATTTTAGCAAATAAAATTCCTTGGGATTTGTTAGTGTCAACTTATCAGACACAAATGAATAATAGTCAAACAGGCGCTGAAGGAATTAATCCTCGGGTTGCTATTGGAGCAATGATTCTTAAACATATTTGCAACATGAGCGATAGAGAAACAGTGATGCAAATACAGGAGAACATGTACATGCAGTACTTTATTGGCTACAGTAGTTTTAGCACTGAAGAGCCTTTTGATGCTTCTTTATTTGTTGAGTTCAGAAAGAGGTTGGGGATGGAGCAAATAAATTTCATCAACGAAAATATTCTTGGGTTGTCACATGTAAAAAGTGACAAAAAATCGGATAACAAAAATGATGAAAACAACGATGAAGAAAATATCGAAATTGATAATTTTTCGCAGCAAGAAAATGTCAATCAAGAAACCATAAAAACGCATGGAGGAAAACTTATAACAGATGCTACTGCATGCCCTCAGGATATTGCCTATCCGACTGATTTGAATATGGTTACTGTTCAGGGGTTATTAACATGTTAACCAACCAAAGTTAGGGAAT
>JBAXPV010000011.1:0-113262 GCA_037132075.1 Bacteroidota bacterium | reverse complement strand
CTACTCCGGTCATTACCAACAATACGGTTGGAGCCACGACTATAATCACCTGCACGACTCCGACAATTACGGTCACGGCATCTGGTGGAACGGGCTATGCATGGTCTGGCGGAGCAACACCGGCAACGGCAGCGAACAGCTTCACTGCTGCCGGAACCTTCGTCGTAACTGTCACTGCTGCCAATGGCTGTACTGCTACATCAAGCATTACTGTGACGCAGAATACCACTCCTCCAATTGCTGGCATCACCAACAATACCGGCACTACCTTACTTACCTGTGCTACGCCAACGATAAATGTTACGGCAACAGGAGGAACTGGCTATATATGGTCAAATGGAGGCACTACCGCAGCTAAAAGCTTCACTTTACCTGGTAATTACACAGTAACTGTAACAGGAGCCAATGGCTGTAATGCAATTAGCAGTATTTCCATTACCCAGGATATCACAGCTCCGACGGTCAATACCGTTCCTAATGTGAGTTACTGCAACGGAAATACTGCATCCAGCATCGCATTCAGTATTTCAACTACAGGTGGAACTGTAAGCTATAGCTGGTCCAGTACTGTTAATGTTGGATTTGGAACCAGCGGCATTGGCAACATACCAACTTTTACGGCTACGAATACTGGCGGCACACCTGCTATTGCCACTGTCAGTGTCACCGCCACCCGAAACGGCTGCGTTGGAACACCTAGCACCTTCACTGTGACTGTGAATCCTATCTTACCAGTCAGCGTCGTCATCGCCGCCAACCAAAACCCAACATGTCCCGGCACCAGTATCACCTTCACTGCCACACCAACAAACGGAGGTTCAAGCCCTGTTTATCAATGGTTTAAAAATGGGAGTAGCATTGTCAATAATAGCGCAACATATGCCTTCTCTCCTGCTAATGGAGACCAGGTATATGTGATGATGACTTCAAATGCAACATGCATTAACGGGAATCCTGCTACGTCTAATATTGTGACAATGATTATCAACAATAATCTTCCAGCAAGCGTGACAGTTACTCCAAGCGCTTTTCCATCATGCCCTGGTGCTAATGTGACTTACACTGCAACTCCTGTTAATGGGGGCACTGCTCCAACTTACCAATGGCATAAAAACGGGTTTAATATCGGGACCAACAGCCCAATCTTCAATGATTTACCTGCAACAGGAGACCAGGTGAATGTTACCATGACCTCTAATCTATTGTGTGCTTATAATAACCCTGCCACATCTGATTTTGTGAATATGATTGTTAACCCCAATATACCGGCAAGTGTCAGCATTGTTTCCAGTGCCTCAAGCGTTTGCGCAGGTGTAAGCGCCACTTTTACGGCTACTACTGTCAATGGCGGGACATCACCAATCTATCAGTGGTATGTGAACGGCCTATCTGTAGGAACGAACAACTCGACATACAGTTATACGCCAATCAACGGAGATCAGATAAAAGTAGCCATGGTATCCAATGCAATTTGTGCCACAGGAAGTCCGGCCACATCGAATACTATTGTAATGACTGTCAATCCAATACTTGCTGCAAGTGTGAGCATAAGCGCCAGCGCGAACAACGTTTGTGCAGGAACATCAGTAAACTATACGGCGACAGTCGTGAATGGAGGAACCTCCCCCTCTTATCAGTGGTATAAGAACAATGTTGCTTTCGGCTTCGGGTCTACCTTAAGTTATGTTCCGGCAAATAACGATGCAATCTATTTGGTGATGACTTCCAACGCCAACTGTGTGACAGGCAGCCCGGCAACCTCAAATACGATAAGCATGCAAGTCAATCCATTGATGCCTGTTAGTGTCAGTGTTGCCGCAAGTGCAACAACAGTATGTGCAGGGACTACGGTTACTTATACTGCTACGCCAGGCAATCCAGGATCAGCACCAAGCTATCAATGGTATGTAAATACTCTTGCTATTTCGAACAATAGCCCTGTTTACAGCTATTCACCTGCCAATGGAGACCATGTGTATGTTGTATTGACGTCCAATGCACTTTGTGCAGCAGGGAGCCCGGCAACATCGAATACTGTAATCATGACAGTGAATCCACTCTTGACGGCAGGTGTTAGCATCGTAGCCAGCGCCAACCCGGTATGCGCCGGTACCTCTGTGACTTTTACTGCAACACCAAGCAATGGAGGCACTCCTTCCTATCAATGGTTTGTCAATGGGTTAATGACTGGCACCAACAGTGCAAGCTTCACCTATACTCCAATCAACAGTGATGTTGTAAGGGTACAGATGACCTCAACGGTTCCATGCGTATTAGGAAGTCCTTCAAATTCTAATATCATTTACATGCAGGTTAACCCGATACTGCCCGCCAGCGTGAGTATAAGCTCGAGTGCTACTGTTGTATGCGCCGGAACTTCTGTTACTGTTCAAGCCGCAGCAAGCAATGGTGGAACTACAGCTGTTTATCAGTGGTATAAAAACAATGTACCGATGGGAACCAACAGTTCCAGCTTTACTTTTACCCCTGCAAACGGAGATGCAGTCTATGTAAAGATGACATCTAACGCTGTCTGTGTCAGCGGCAGCCCGGCGACTTCAAACACCGTCTCCATCACCGTAAACCCGGTTTTGGTTGCGAGCGTGAGCATCCTGGCATCTGCAAATCAGGTTTGCGAAGGAACTCTTGTAACCTATAATGCGACTTCTGTTAATGGCGGTTCAGCACCTTCCTATCAGTGGTATCTTAATGGAATTGCCATAGGGTTTAACAATCCTGCACTTACACTGATCCCGCTTAACGGGGATGAGGTTAAAGTAAAAATGACCTCAAATGCGATTTGTGTGACCGCAAGTCCGGCTACATCAAATACAGTTACGATGATTGTATATCCACTGATGACGGCTAGCGTTCAAATCTCAACGCCCACAAATCCTGCCTGTGCCGGATCCATGATTACCTTCACAGCGACACCAACCAATGGTGGTCCTTCACCGGCTTATCAATGGTATAAGAATAACATTCCGGTAAGCGGGAATAACAGCCCGAGCTATAGTATTATTCCGAATAACTGGGATATGGTTTATGTTGTGATGACCTCAAATGCCAATTGCATCATCAATGGACCTGCAAGTTCCAATACCATCATGATGAATATGACAACACCGGCATATACCAGTGTGAGTATTACAGCCGATCAGAACCCCGTTTGCGGCTCGACTCTTGTCACCCTCACTGCAACTGCTGTCAACGGAGGCACAAGTCCTACCTATCAATGGTTTATAAATGGGGTAGCTTTTGGAACGAACAGCAACACTTATGCCTACATACCTTCCAACGGAGATAACATCTTTGTAACCATGAGCTCCAGTGCCAGTTGTGTAATTGCAAGCACTGCAACTTCTGCTGTCCTTGTGATGTCCGTCAATAGCTCACTGTCAGCCAGCGTCAGTGTCGCAGCCAGTACAAACCCGGTTTGCGACGGCAGCAATGTTACATTTACAGCGAACCCGATTGGTGGCGGTTCTTCCCCCATTTATCAATGGTATAAGAATGGTGCGGGCGTTGGGGCCAACAATCCTGTCTATTCCTACATGCCTACAAACGGAGATGCTATCAAGGTGGTGATGACTTCTAACGCAAGCTGCGCTTCGGGAAGCCCTGCTACTTCGAACACCGTAATCATGAATGTAAATGCCACTTCAATTGCCAGCGTTAACATTTCTGCCTCTGCCAACAGTGTTTGTGCGGGGACAACAGTTAGCTATACTGCAGTACCAAGCCATGGCGGAACCAACCCTGTTTACCAGTGGTATCGGAATGCTGTCGCGGTAGGCGTCAATAGTGCGACCTTCAGCTACGCACCTGCTAACGGGGATGTGATCCAGGTCGTCATGACGTCAAACGCCCTTTGTGTAACAGGAAACCCGGCAACTTCAAACGCAATAAGCATGACAGTGAATCCTGTTATGGTTGCCAGTGTAAGCATGACTGCCAATAAGAATCCTGTTTGTCCGGGAACCGTCGTAATCTTTACTGCGACCCCTGTAAACGGAGGCAGTACCCCCGTTTATCAATGGATTAAAAATGGAGCCCCTGTTGGGTCTAACAGTCCTACATATAGCTATATCCCTCTGAATGGAGATATTGTTCATGTTGAATTGATCTCCAATGTTAATTGTGTAGCAGGAAGCCCAGCTACTTCAAATCCTATTTTAATGAGCGTCACTACGACCATTACTGCCAGCGTAAGTATTGCTGCCAGTGCAAACCCGGTAACGGAAGGCACATCGGTGACATTTACCGCCACACCGACGAATGGTGGCACCAACCCTGCTTATCAATGGTATGTGAATGGGGCTGTGGTCGCTTCTACCACGGACACCTATTCCTATGTTCCTTCTAATGGTGATTTAGTCAATGTTGTTATGACATCCAATGAGGCTTGCGCTTCAGGAAGTCCGGTAACATCGGGCACCCTCACCATGACCGTATTACCAGGGACATTCACTGTATCAGGTCATGTACGTTATGCCAATATTATCCTATCACCTCTGGGCAATACCAATGTAACGTTATCCGTAAACGGGACAGTGGCATATGCTACAACGGCGAACGTTCTAGGTTTCTATTCCTTCACAGGAGTATTGCCAGGGGCTTATGTGATCAGCGGAAGTTCAACAGCAACATGGGGTGGTGTTAATGCCACTGACGGCTTGCTTATCCAACGTCATTTTGTACAGATGAGCATGTTATCGGGCATATACCTGAGGGCTGCTGATGTTAACAAATCCAATTATGTGAATACCGGTGATGCTGTACTGGCAGTTCGCAGGTATGTAGGATATGTCAATTCCTTCCCTGCTGGTGACTGGCTCTTCGATTCAGCCAATATTGCAGTTAGCAATACCAACGTTTCCTATGATTTCTTAGGAATTTGTTTCGGTGACGTTAACGGCAGCTATCAGAGTAGCCCGGGAAAGGCCGATCCGGATGTCAGACTTGAGACAAGAGGTCAACTTGAAGTTGAAACTAACGCAAGCTTTGAGATACCGCTCATGACGGCACGAGAACTCCAGGCAGGAGCTATCTCCCTGGCGATGAACTTTCCGAGCGACCTCATCGACATACAGAATGTCATCGTAGCCGGTGATCCGGGCAATGTCCAGTTCAAGGCAAATGATGGCGAGCTGCGTGTTGGCTGGTATTCTGAGAATGCTATAAACTTTGATGCCGGAAACGCAATCTTAAAGCTGGTGGTACGTCTGCGTGACCCGCATGCAAATCTCCAAAGCATTAAATTCAGCCTTGAGGGTGCCGATTGTCAGCTTGCCAATGCAGTGTCAGACGTGAATCATGACGTCAGACTGATCATTCCGGAGCTGATAAGCAGGAATTCCATAGCTGGCATCACGCTCCTGGAAAACATTCCAAATCCTGTAAATAATAAAACGATGTTCAGCTTTATCACCGCCGAAGAAGGGAATGTAAGTATTACCTTATTTAATGCAAGTGGAGAGAAAGTCGATGTAATTGCCTCCAATATTAAAGTAGCCAAAGCATTAAACACTATTGACTATGATGCTTCAAAACTTGCGCAGGGCATTTACTACTACCGTTTTGATTTCACAGGAACACAACACAGTCAGCAACTAAGCAGAAAGATGGTTGTTGTCAGATAAGTAATGCTCACATAATAAGTATTAATTACAGGAGAGGCTGTCCCATTTTACCCGGGGCAGCCTCTTTTGTGTTATTAAAAATGGGGGAAATACGCGTAATCGCTTATTTCCCCCATTTTTAATATTCTGTCTTTACCTATCATACTGTCCATCTGAAACTTACACTATCTGGCATGCTTTTTGACTCCATAGCTACGGGTGGAAAATATGCGTGATTTTACAATTTCTAATTGTTTAATTACTGATTTAGGTCACATTGCATAAAAGAAAAATAAATGATGAGAAACGTTGAGGATCGTTTTAGGATTTCCGTATTAAGCACTGACAATGAGACCATTCAGCAGAATGATCTCATTCAGGAAGTCATGAAAAAACCTCATCAGTCCTTAAGTAATACCATTGAGATACTCAAATCAGAAGTGAGCCGGCTTACGGCCGAAAATATCAAATTACGCGATTCTGCGGATTTAAACGAGACCCTTTTATCCTCCCTCCCTCATCCTGCTATGTATATCAGGAAGAAAGACAGGGTAGTTCTGGCTGCAAATAAAATGGCCATGGATTTTGGCATCAAACCAGGGGTGCATTGCTGGAGAACATTTGGGAAGACCGACCATCTTTCAACAAAGCATGAAGAAATTGCCCGACAGTATCCAGAAATAGTTCCAGAGGATTCCGGTGTAAAATGTCATTTCTGTTTAGGGGATCATTGCTTTGACGAGAATAAAGAACAAAACAACCCAGAGATTCATGCTTTTGGGCTGATCTGGGATACTTATTGGATCAAAATCACAGACGAGGTTTTCCTGGAATATGCCATTAACATTACCAAAAGGAAGAATGCAGAAGATCTTCTGAAAAACTCATTAGAGCAGCTACGTGATCTCTCCAATTATATTGAAAAGGTCAGAGAAGAAGAACGGGTTGCCATTTCAAGAGAACTGCATGATGACCTTGGCCAGGCTTTAACGGCTGTAAAAATCGACCTGGGACTTATCAGACAAAGTACAACTGACAATGCAGTCATTCAGAAAATCAACAAAGTCTCTAATCTTGTCAGTGAAACAATCAAAACGGTTCAGCACCTGACGTCACAATTACGGCCTGAGATCATTGATGATTTGGGCCTTGAGGCTGCGATTGATTGGTATACCCATGAATATTCAGAAAGAACCAATATTCAGATTAACCTCAATATAGATTCTAAAATAATTATATCTCCCGAAGCCTCGCTGATTATTTTCAGAATCATGCAGGAGTCACTGACGAATATTGCCCGTCATGCCAAAGCCAGCCGTGTTGACATTCACCTGGCAAAAAACGCTGACCATATTAATCTTATCATCAGCGATAATGGCATCGGGATCACCGAGAATGACATCAAGTCAAAAAAATCATTCGGCATTATTAACATGAAAGAAAGATCAGCCTCTTTGGGAGGTGTGCTGGAAATTTCACGGGGAAATATCCATGGTACGCTGATCAAACTTGATTTTCCAATTAATACTCAATAACATGAAGATTTTAATTTGTGACGATCACAAGATTGTACGTGAAGGCCTGAGGCAGATATTGCTGCAATTGGATGGCAATAATACTATTGAAGAGGCCGGTAATGGCAATGATGCTATAAATCTTGCAAAAAAAGAAACATTTGACATCATTTTGCTCGACATTTCAATGCCCGACAGGAATGGGCTTGAAGTCCTTCAGGCCATTAAGTCAAAGTGGCCCCTCACTAATGTTTTGATGTTAAGCATGCATCCCCAGGAACAATATGCCATCCGAGCACTAAAACTGGGCGCTTCTGGATATCTCTCGAAAGACACAGCAGCAGAAGAACTATTGTTGGCCGTAAAAAAAGTATCTGCCGGAAAAAAATATATTTCGCAAGTATTGGCTGAAAATCTGGCTGAACATCTTGATGATGACAACAACCTTCAAAAACATGAAACACTTTCAAGCCGTGAGTTTGAAGTGATGCTTGAACTTGCCAACGGAAAATCTCTTGGCGAAATCGGGGATAAACTTTTTATTTCAAACAAAACTGTCAGCACTTACAGAACGCGAATCATGGACAAAATGGAGTTGTGCAAGAACACTATGCTTACCCGTTACTGCCTCGAAAACAATTTGATTTAGTGAATACCGGCTTATTATAATGATAGCCCCGTGCACCATTAGTTTCTGCCATTATTTGAAGAGCAAGGAAGGACGACAGACCAAGCCAATAATCACATATGAATCTTTATACATGTATACAGAAAAACAAACAATAGCTTATACTCATGATTTTCAACAACTTCCCTTTCACGTACGGCTTCATCCCTTTTCTTTTTGTAGGATAAATCCTACAAACTTTATAGCATTTCCCTGACATACTTATATCCTATTTCTTACAGCTTGTTTCTGGTTGTCGCTCTATTTTTACATTCGATAAAAAAGAATTATACATATGAAGGTTTTATTAGCAGACGATTCCGTATTGATACTCGACCGCTTACAACAAATGCTTGGCGCTTTTGAGCAAGTTGAAATAGTAGCAACTTGCAAAAATGGCCTGGATACACTGAATGCCTTGAAGACACTCAAGCCGGATCTGGCAATCGTAGATATAAAAATGCCTGGGATTAGCGGTCTTGAGGTTTTGAGTGAGATCCGCAAGGTAGACAAGGTGCTCAAGTTTATCATACTAACATTTTATTCTTCAGACTCATACCGTCAGCTAGCCATTAAGGCTGGCGTCGACCATTTTATTTCTAAAGTTGACGATTTTGAGAAAGTCTCCCTGTTGGTAGCAGACATGCTCAAGCACCCAAACCGGCAATCAAACATTATTACTTCCTTGATTTAATTAAAAAAACACACAAATAAATCCCCACAATTAATCATTGTCTTATGAAAAATTTTCTACTCCGATTTTCAAAACAAAACATCCAGCTACTGTCAGGGATGATGATCATCCTGGTCAGTTTTGGGTTTTTTGGGACGTCTGCTGTTGGGCAGATCACGTCAGTTAGTCCGTCCTCGCGTTGTGGCGAAGGAACCCTGACACTCCATGCTACAGCAACAACGGGAACAATCACATGGTATGATGTGCCCTTTTACGGGACAGCCGTGGGAACAGGTAGTAGTTTTACAACACCTACCCTTTCCGTAACACAAGCCTATTATGTTGATGCACTTGATGGCAACGGTTGTTCCTACAATACAGGCAGCGTACGAACTCCTGTCATCGCAACGGTTAGCGCAAGCACGATACAGTCTAACATTTTTTATTCGAGCAATACATTTTGCAACAGTGTCAACACTGCCCAATACGTAACAAGAACCGGAACTGCCGGAGGCACTTACTCTTATGTTGTCACCAGTGGAGGACCTACCTTAAGTCTGAATACTTCAACGGGAGCGATTACCCCCAACACAAGCTCCAACGGAACATATACCGTTACTTATACTGTCACTGCGGCAGAAGGCTGTATAGAAAACCCTGCATCAACTACGGTGACCATTACGACAGCACCCGTCCAGCCTGCAATATCATACTCCGGGTCACCATTTTGTACAAGTCATGACGCAGTAGCTGTAACACAGACCGGGCAAACAGGCGGTGTTTATTCTGCAAGCCCATCAGGACTGAACATTGACCCCAGTACAGGGACGATCACCCCGGCGGGCAGCACCAGCGAAAGCTATGAGGTTACTTACTTTATTATTGGAGCAGGAGGCTGTGCCCCAATGACAGCTACAACGACAGTAGTGATTTTACAATTACCCACTGCAATTCTTACTTATGCTTCTCCATTTAACAGAAGCCAGGGAAGCCAGTCAGTAACTTTAGCAGGGACAGGAGTTTACACAGGAGGAACCTATAGCTCAACAACAGGAGTATCAATAGTTGGGAGTACTGGTGCGATTACACCAAGCGCAAGCACGGCCGGAACCTATACCGTAACTTATACACTTGCGGCGGTTTCTCCCTGTGCTTCTGTTACTGCAACGAGAGATATTATCATCACCACTGTGCCAACGGCGAGTATTACGGGAACAACAGGTATCTGCGTGGGTGGTTCTGCTAACTTGACTATTACGCTCACAGGTACCGGCCCCTGGTCCTTTACCTATAACGATGGACCAACACCGGTAAGTGTCACCGGCCAGGCAAGCAGCCCCTATACCTTCGATGTAAGCCCATTTCTGACGAGATCATATTCACTAGTTTCGGTGAACGATGCAAACTGCGAAGGAACTATTAGTGGTTCCTCTGCAACAGTAACAGTGCAACCCGCTCCCGATGCTACCATTGAATATAGTGGATCCCCTTATTGCACCGCCGGTTCTGATCCTTCTCCCAATTTCCCGGGTGTAGGGACGGCAGGTACATTTTCTGCCGGCACCGGTTTGGTCTTTGTAGATCCTTCAACAGGGGTTATTGACGTTTCGGCCAGCACTGCCGGTGACTTTACCGTTACCAATACGATTGCTGCGACAGGAGGCTGTCTGGCAGTTACGGCAACTACTTCAGTAACTATTACCAAAATGCCTATTACAAACTTCAGCTATCCCAACGCTGCCTATTGCAAGAATAATACAAATCCTTTACCTACAATGGGAACAGACGCGCAAAAAGGAATATTCTCCTCTAGCGATGGATTGTTATTTGTTAGTGTTACAACAGGAGAAATTAACCTTGCCACCTCAACAGCAGGAACCTATGTTGTATCAAATACCATAGCAGCTGCCTCCGGTTGTAACGGGACTACAGCAACTACGATGATCACGGTTAATACGGTACCTGCTGCTTATGCCGGTTACAACCACGCTATCTGTCCGGGAACAGGCACAGAGATTGGCGGTGCAGCAGTTACAGGGAACACCTATTTCTGGACTTCAAATCCTACGACCACTTTTGCGACAACTACTGCAAATCCAACCGTCAGTATTGGTGGGACAACTTCCTATACTTTAACTGAAACCACCACTGCTACCGGTTGTACCAATACCCACAGCATACAAATCTCATATGCCGACGCACCGGCTGCCAATGCCATCACAGGTACTTCTACCTTATGTGCGGGCAGCGTTCAAACCTATGCAGCTACTGCTAACCACGGCAGCGACGGGGGAACTTATGAATGGGCCTACAGTGTGGGCGAGGCTGCCGTTTTTGGCTCCTATGACAACGTTAGTACAACTTTAACATATTCCACTACTGCGACCAGCGGCGATTTGCAGATGACGGAGACCGTCATGGGTTGTTCTACGACAAATCATTTGGCGATAACGGTAAATCCATTATCTACGGCAGGTATTAGTGGCACAACTACAGTTTGTGCCAATGCACCACAGCCGGTTGTAACTTTTACCGGAGCCAATGGAACTGCCAATTATACCTTTACTTATAACATCAACGGCACAGGAGCTTATACAGTAGTTAGCTCCGGGAACACAGCAACAGTCACGGCTCCGACAGGAACGCCAGGGACCTATACATATACTTTGGTTAGTATAAGAGATGCAAGCAGTACTACTTGTTTGAATGGAGCCACAGGAACCGTAGTGATTACCGTGAATCCGAACCCGGTCGCAACAACTTCAACCGATGGTCCAAAGTGTGCCGGAACCACATTGTCACTCACCGGAGGCCCTGCTTCTATGACATCTTATGCCTGGAGTGGTCCTAACGGTTTTACTTCTGCACTTCAAAGCCCGACCATAAGCAATGTTACAACAGCTGCAGATGGCACTTATTCATTAACTGTTACTGACGGCAACACTTGCTCGAATGTACAAACAACATCGGCGGTTGTAAGACCATTGCCTACGGCAACGATTGGCGGCACAGTGACGGTTTGCCAGAGTTCTGACGCACCTACCATTACTTTCACCGGCGCTAACGCTACAACCCTACCCTACACTTTCAGTTATTACATTAATGAAGGCGGTACTGTAACAGCAGTCACAAGCTTAGGAAATAGCGCCACTACGATCACAGCACCCACAGCAACATCCGGAACTTATACTTACAACTTAGTTTCTGTTCAGGAAAGCAGCAGCACAGCATGTTCGAATGCTTCGAGCGGAAATACAGTAATAACGGTAACGGCATTGCCGGCGGCACCGGCCACCTTCACTGCAGTCAATAGTGCAGCGGGAACAGTAACACTGACAGCTGTTACCGCTCCAGAGGGCCAAACCTGGTATTGGCAGGATACTGCTTCAGGAACAGATCAAACCTATTCCGGTACTTCAAGAGTTATTACAGGTGTATCAATCGCATCCCATACTTATTACCTCCGCTCTAAAGATAGCAGTGGCTGCTGGAGCAGTGGAGCCGGGAGTCAAACGGTAAGTGTAACTTATTAAGCCCCAAGAATTATATAAGATAACAAAAAAATGAAATATATAAAACAAAATAACATGAAACGATATCTGTTTATTTTTGCGTTGATGCTGGGGGCTTTAAGTTTGTTTACACAAGCTACTTTTGGCCAGACACCAATACCAATGCATGATCCGACGATCATCCCAACCTACATTCCAAGTGTAAATTCGGGAACAAAAAAACAAAATGGCCCCCAGATTGAAAATATTGGGCTTACCGTGATTAATTTCGATGACCTTTCTAATATGGCCGCGATTGGTAGCCATTATCCAAATATTTCCTTTAACAGCTCTGCCTTATGCATTGTAAGCAAAAATTATGGCGGAACCGGCAATTTTGATAACAATCCTTCCGGCCACGGCATCATGTTTTTCTTAAGCGGGGCAGCGACTATGAATGTCCCATCCGGTTTTACTACAGGTTTTTCATTTTATTATGCCACCTCTAAACAGGGAAGTGTCAAGGTTTATGATGGTGAAAACGGAGGCGGCACCCTACTTTCTAATAACGCCCTTGTTATAACTTCCAATCCGTATTATTCCTGGTCCACGATGGGTGTTACATTTTCAGGGACTGCAAAATCTATAGTATTTGATGGCGCTTCCAACTATTGCGGTTTTGATGACATTACTTTTGGGTCATCGACACCTGGTGTTCCAACCAACCCAGCTGATCCTTCATCAATTTCTGTATCTTCCAGTACTGTATGTAACGGAACAGGGGCAACACTTACTGCCAATGGTGCTGTTGGAACAGTTTACTGGTATTCAGGCTCTTGTGGCGGGACATCTGTTACGACCGGCAACCCGGTTACGGTTTATCCTTCCTCGTCAACTACTTATCATGCAAAAAACAACAACGGTACATTCAGTACAGGATGTGCCAGTGCCACCGTTAATGTTAACTACCCCGCTACCGCACCAACAAGTGCTTCGGCAACACCGAATACAACAGGTACTGCTTCCTCTTCCGGGGGAACTTATGGCGCCAATGTAAATTTTAGCGGGGCGGGCGGAGGGTCCGGAACGGCAACCTATTACTGGGTTGTTGGGACCAGCGCTTCAGTGGCATATGGAGCTGGTGGGGCCATTTCGGGGAGTACGACGAGCACCTCGGCCTCATTTACTTCAGGACTGGCTGCCAGTACCACTTATTATCTTAGGGCTTATGCCTATAACGGCTTGTGCCCTGCATCAGGCTATCTTACCTCTGGATCATTCAGGACAGCTTCGGTACTGAGTTATACTGCAGGAGCCAATGGAACACTCTCGGGCTCTACAGCTCAAACAATAGTGAACGGTGGCAACGGGACTGCAATAACTGCCAATCCAAATGCACATTACAATTTTGTGAACTGGAGTGACGGTGTAATAGCAAATCCGCGAACGGATTTAAATGTTACGAATAGCATTTCGGTGACCGCCAATTTTGCCCCCAACATTCTGACTTTCCAGACCCAACCGGTAACAAAACAGGCAGGACAAAACATCCCGCTTGTGTTAAAGCTTGTGGATACTTACGGGAATACCATGACGAATGAAAATTCCAGCATTACGATCTCTATTCAAACCAATCCTTCGATAGGTAGTGCTGGTGTATTAAACGGAACACTTACAAGAGCTGCTGTTAATGGGGTTGCTACTTTTAATGATCTCTGGATCAATAAAACAGGGGTTGGATATAAGATAATAGCAGTTACTGCTGCCCCCATTGTAACGCAACCAATCTCAAGTTCATTTACAATCACCCCAGCAAACATCTATTATTTTACAGTTGCTGGAATCACATCAACTGTTATGGCAGGCATTTATACAACGCCAACAGTTACTGCTTACGACTTTTATGACAATATTAAAACGGACTATAACGGGACGATAACTTTTACTTGCAACAATGTAAGTTTAAAGACATCAGCCCCCGCAGCACCCACGGTGCTTCCTGGAAGTTATACTTTCTTGTCAGCTAACCTTGGGATAAAAACCTTCACCAATGGTGTTAATCTAAAGCAGACAGGGACTGGATATTACGTCAAGGCTACAGGGACTACAGGTACTTTAGGTTCAGGTCTCAGCTTTCCTTCTGCCCCCCTGACAGGTCAGCAATCGAATATCGCAGTGACCCCGGCCGCCTTGGATCATTTCCATCTGGGGGCAAACATCCCTTCCGGAGATCCTTATATTACAGCAGGAAAACCCTTTACTGTAACAGCAGAAGCTCATGACCTATTCGAAAATTTGAAGACTAATTATACGGGCTCAAATAACTTACAATGGACAGCCACGGCCAATACCTCTTTTAATGGGACAAGTCGGATCATCCCGGCGAATGGCAACCAGACCTTTGCAGGCGGCTTTTCGACAATCAGCGGATTTACCTTCTTCAATTCGCACGAAACACCAACCATTACCATAACTGATGCGTTAACTGGCAAATACGGTACAACAGCAGCCATCGCGGTTCATAACAACATCCTCGATAATTTTAAGGTAGTAGCCGGGACCACCCAGGTAGCCGGAACAGTTTTTGACTTAACTGTAACTGCCCGGGATATTTATTGGAATACCTGTATAGACTATATCGGAAACATCCGTTTGAAATCGTCCAACGATGCCCTCGTCAGGTTTGTTACAGACGGCTCGCAACAGGTACTTGGCGGCTTGCTTCCTTATGTTGATGCTAATCATGGCGTTAGAACGTTTTCAGGCCAGATTCTAATCAATGTCGTAGGTGTTTATTGGCTTCGTGCTGCTGATCAGGCTCAACCGTTTATTAGCGGGCAACAGGACAATATCGTTGTTATTCCGGGCGCATTTTCAGAGCTTATCACCAAATCTACCTTGACAATTTCTGATCCTTCTACCCCGGCAACTTTTGTTGATCCGCTTAACCGTATTGCCGGCGAATATGTCAGGGTGATTGCCACCCCAAGGGATGCACAGGGAAACCTGTTGTATGCCTGCCGTAACATTTCGATTAAAATCAATGGCTTTACTTCAGATTATGATGGACCAATAGTCGTTCACAATGTTGGAGACGGGACGTATTGGGCTTTGGTACGCGCCACGCTTGCCGGGACGAATACCATCAGTGCAAGGTTTAACGCAGATTCCAAAGACTGGGTTCAGACTAGGCAGGTGAACGTTACTCCTGCAATAATTAACCTTGCCCATACAATCATTACAGCCGTTCCAACAACCATGACCACTGACGAAACAAGTGCAATCACGGTACAATTAAGGGATTTTTTCGACAACAACCGCCCACTGACAAGTAACGATGGGACTGTAACACTGGCTACTACCCTTGGGGTATTAACCGGTGGCGTTACCAACAATGGCAACAATACTTATTCAGCAACTTTGCATGGGAATTCCAGTGGTGTTGGAAGTGCAGTCATTAGCGGAAGTTTTGCAGGAACCGGAGTATCATCAGCAGTTAACGGGGCTATTGGCGGCACGGCAACCGTTACTATCACTGAAGGCTTGCCGAACCTTACAACCACTACCATGATAGCCAGCCCGACCTCGATGACCACTGACCAAAGCAGTACAATCACTGTTCAGTTAAAAGACCAGTTCGGCAACCTGATTATCAACAACAGAGGCACACTTACCATGGCATCTAGCAGGGGTGCGCTTGCAGCTGTCTCCTATTTATCACCGGGGAAATATACTGCGGTCCTGACCGGGAATAATACAGGAGTCGGAACGGCCAATATTACCGGGCATTTCCAAGGCAATGAAACATGTTCAGGCGTTCATGATAATATGGGTAATACAACAAGTGTTGTTATCACTGAAGGACTGCCTCGCGCTGTACAAAGCGCTGTCACTGCATCTCCCACTACGATGACCACCGATGAAACCAGTACGATCACAGTTCAGTTAAAGGACCAGTGGGGCAATTACATTACCCACAGCAGAGGGACTGTCAGTTTGCCAACAAATCTGGGCGTAATGACGGCAGTTACTGACCACAGCGATGGGACTTATACTGCGGTTCTTTCTGCAAACAATACAGGAACGGGTACTGCAACTATAACACCAAGCATTGTAGGAGATGCAAGCTTTACATTTAATACGCATCCAACGGTTGTAATCACTGAGGGTATCCCCCGTTTGTCAACAATTGCCATTACTTCCAGTGTTTCCACGATGACTACGGATGAGACCAGCGCGATTTCAATCCGACTGAAAGACCAGTGGGGCAATGATCTTCATACCAGCACCGGGACAGTAACATTAACAACAACATTAGGAGCACTTACTTCGGTAACCAACAATGCTAATGGTACCTACTCTGCCACTCTTTCGGCCAATGCCACAGGAACCGGAACGGCTACAATTACTGGTTTCTTCGCAGGAACCGGCCTTGCCGTAGCGATCAACGGCACTATCGGTCATACGGTTAGTGTTGTTATCACAGAAGGATTACCTAACTTATCTCAGAGTACCATTTCGGCAAATCCTGATGCCATCACTGCAGATCAAACCAGTCAACTTACCGTACAGTTAAAAGACCAGTGGGGCAATCTCCTGACTCACAGCAGGGGAAGTATTGCACTCAGCAATTCACTCACTGGAGGTAATATTGGAACAGTCACTGACAATCTGGGTGGAACTTACAGCGCTGTTTACTCTCTGGTATCGACAGGTGTCGGGACAGCAACAATTACCGGGACATTTACCGGAACGGGTACAGCATCAACAGTTCATGGTCCCATCACCAACAATGCCACAATTGTGGTAACCAATGGTGTCGCAACCAAATTGTATATCGCTACGCAACCTTCCTCGGCGGCAACAGCGGGCGTAAATTTTGCACAACAACCGGTGATTCGGATTGAAGACCACCTTTCAAACCTTGTTGTGAACGACAATTCTACTATAATTACGGCAGCCCGGTCGACAGGTACTGCAACTTTACAGGGAACAGTTACGAAAACTGCGGTAAGCGGTGTGGCCAGCTTTAGTGGTATTTTCTATACCAAAGCAGAAAGCATCACCCTGGGATTCACTGCCAGTCCAGTATTGACTACGACGACATCTACCAGTATTCTTGTCGGACATGCACCCGTTAACCATTTTGACCTTACTGCCCCGGCTGACTTTATTGCAGGTGCAACAAGGGCGGCCTATACGGTTACCCGTCACGACATCTACCACAACCTTGTAACAACAGGCTCTCAAACTGTATACCTGTACAGCAACTCTACAGGGGCTAACAAAAAATTCTATACGGCGCTGACCGGTGGCTCAGTCATCACCAGCCTTACCATGGCAGACGGCGCTCCGACTGCAAATTTCTGGTATTATGATGAAAAAACCAGCTGGTTTGGCCCCACTGGTTCAACCTCTAATGATGATTGGACGATTACAGCTTCTGACAACGGCGCTGCCCCTGATGCTGCAACAGGTATCATTGATGGCACTGACCTGATAAAAGTCACCCCTACCCTCTTGAAAAACTTCATTGTTAGTGGTGTACCTACCCCTCACAACCTTGGAACCTGGCAAAGTGTCAGCGTAGAGGCCCTCGACACTTATAACAACCGCAAGACAAATTATGTGGGTACCGTTACTTTCTCAAGTACAGATATTGGCGCAACTGTTCCAACCGATTATCCGTTCCAGGCAGGCCACTATGGAATACATACCATTTCCGGACTAAAATTCAGCCAGATTGGGAGTTGGTGGTTAACAGCTATCGATTTAAATGAATCAGGAAAATATGGCGTGCAAAAGGATATCATCGTGCGTCGTGCTGTTAATGTGACTGCGAACAACCGTACAAAAGTTTATGGGGACGTATTAACTCTTGGGCATACTGAATTTACAGCTACAGATTATGTTAGCGGTCTTCCTGTGATCACATTCCCGATCACAACCGTTGATTTTACGTGCAGTGGAACAGGTGACCACTCCAATGCAACTACCTACACCATAACGCCCAGCAATGCAACGGTTACTAGTGATGCACCCTATTATAATATTATTTATGTGGATGGTACACTCACGGTAAGTAAGAGACCACTGACCCTGAGCAATTTCACAGCAAGCGACAAATTATATGATGGGACCACGGATGTAACAGGTTCTGGCTGTACCAACAACGCGATGAGCTGGGATTCTCCAACGATCAGTTATACGGCAGCTTTCGCAAACAAAAATGCGGGTATCAATAAAACAGTCACTTATACCGACCTGGCAATCAGCGGCGGAACAGGATCCGGCAATTATACGCTGGAAACATCTGGTGGAACTGCCACGGCGACTATTAGTGTCAGACCTATTAATGTAACTGCATATACTGCAACTAAAATCTATGATGGCACCAATGCTTGTATTGTGCTTCCGGTTGTTGGTGCACTGCAATACGGTGACGCCCTAACAGCTACAGGAACACAAACCTTTAGCGACAAGCATCATGGTTCGACCAAAACCCTAACGCCAGGCGGAACTGTAATTAATGACGGCAATAGTGGGGCAAACTATAACATTAGCTATGTTACTGTATCAACAGGAACAATCAATCAGGCTCCATTAACCATCACAGCTCAGACTGCGACCAAAATTTATGACAATACGACCAATTGTATCGTTTTGCCGGTTGTAACAGGACTTCAGTTTGGAGATGCAATAACAGCTACCGGTGTTGAGACCTATAATACAGAACATGCAGGGACATCGAAGGTGCTTACGCCAAGTGGAACAACAGTTAATGATGGCAATAGTACGCTTGGATCAAACTATACCTATAATTATGTCAACAATAGTACGGGTGTGATTAACACAGCCGATTTGTACGTCACTGCTCAGACATCTACCAAGACTTATGATGGAACTACCAGCAGCTCTGTAGCCCCGGTAGTCACCAATCTGCAAACAGGTGATGCCATTTCAACAGCGGCCATATCGACTTATGACACTAAGCATTTTGGATCCAGTAAAGTGCTAACCCCCAGCGGAATTGTAATCAATGACGGGAATAGCGGAAATGACTATGTGGTTCATTATGTTACCAATAGTACCGGCGTTATTAATAAAGCTGGTGTGACCGTTACAGCGCAAACTCAAACCAAGACCTATGATGGGAACGCTACAAGCAGTGTATTACCGGTAGTGGGATCTTTACAGTTTGGTGATGCTATTACTGTAACAGGGGTTCAGACCTATGACAACAGAAATTACGGTACAGGTAAGACTTTGACGCCTGGTGGCACCGTAATTAATGATGGCAATAGTGGCGCAAACTATACGATTAGTTATGTAACTAATTTGACAGGTGTTATCAATAAAAAGTCAGTTACAGTTACCGCTTTGACAGATACTAAAGTGTATGACAGGACAATTGCATCCTCGGTAATCCCAACCATCAGCGGGATCATCGCACCCGACGGACTTACTGCTACTCCAACACAAACCTATGATAACTATAATGCTGGCACATCGAAAACCCTCACACCTACTGCCTTAACCGGTTCTTTGGCAATCTCTGATGGAAATTCGGGGAACAACTATAGTGTCAGTTATGTCACTAATACCAGCGGCATCATCACTAAAAAGCCAATCACTGGCACGTTTACGGTAAGTCCTACCAGAATCTACAACCAAACCACTGCATCGACAATACTTACGATGGCACCAAATGATATAATCACCGGTGATGTTGTGACTATGACTGGAACCGCAACCTACAACGATAAAAATGTTGGAACCAATAAAACCGTAACCTTGAATGGGGCAGTCCTTGGCGGCACCAATGCCAGCAATTACAACTTAACCGGAGTTCCTACTGTTTTGGCGAATATCACAGTAAAGACCTTAACGCTTTCGCAATTCACTGCTGACAACAAAGTTTATGATGGGACGACGGCCGCAGGCGGGACTGGCTTTGCTGATGACCGATATTCAGGAGATGCCCTTACATTCCAAAAAACGGCGACCTTCAACACGAAAAACATTGGCGTTTCCAAAGCGGTTAATTACACAGGGATCGCAATCCTAGGTGGTACTGATATGAACAATTACGTTCTGGCCTCAAGCACAGGAACAGCTTATGCCAACATTACGGCAAAACCTCTTACCATCACCTCAAACGACCAGGTCAAGTGTTATGGAATGACTTTAAGTTTCGTGGGTACAGAGTTTACGACGACGACTATGGCAACGGGTGAGACAGTAAGCAGTGTGACTTTGACGAGCAACGGGACCAGTTCCGGGGCCTCACCAAACACCTATCCTATTGTCCCATCGGCACCACAGGGTGCAGATTTCACCAACTATAACATTACCTATACCAATGGAACTTTAACAGTTACTTATTCAACTTCCACTGTTTCGGGTTGGATTAAGTACAATAATGCTGCTAAAACGCCAATGCAAAATGTTACGGTTCAACTGAAACAAGGATCTTCAGTGATTGCAACAACGACCACCAATAGCTCCGGTAATTATTCTTTTGCTAATATTTGTTTGGGTACTTATGATGTGTTTGCAAGTACTGCAAAAACCATCGGCAGCATCAATGCGACAGACGCAGGCATGGTGTTCGCATGGGGTCTTGCAGGAGATGTAGGCATTTCCAACATTGAAAATGTTCAACTGATGTCAGGCGATGTCATTGGCGGCTCATTGGGTACTTTTGACAATAGACTGGCGTCCAATGATGCGACCCGAATCCTCAGTTATTATGTCACAGCAGGAAATCCACTCCCAACAGGAGTTTTTAGCGGCCGTGGAAATTGGGTATTCTGGCAAGCCGGGCTATTAACCAATAGCAATACGGGTTCCACCAACCTTCTGATGCCATCAGCAACTATTTCAGGGGCAGGGCAAGCGTTAACACTTAATATGTATGCCATGGCATCCGGTGACTTCAATGGTGATTTCACGCCTGGTGGTGCCAAAAGCAGCAGCATTGATCTTGACCTTACTTACCACGGAACGCATCAGGTTGGCTTAAACAGTGAGTTTGATCTTCCGGTTCGTGCCGTCACAGGAATATCGGTGGGTGCAGGATCAGTAGTGTTTAACATTCCATCTAGTGTTCTCGAAGTAGAAGATGTCACCTTCAACGGCAACACCAGTTTAACAAAACAGTGGAAAGTCATCGACAATCAGCTAAGAATTGGATGGTTCTCACAACAAGGGATTAACTTCTCTGCAGGGGAAACAGTCTTTACGCTGAAACTGAAAGTGAAACCAACGGCATCAGGTTTAGACAACCTGAAGCTGAGCCTGGCTAGCTTCAATGATGTGGAACTGGCTGATGGTAATTATGTTTCAATTCCCGGTGCACAACTGACAATTGAAACAATCAACATCGGTGTCGGCATTGGCAATCAGACATCTGCCAATACGCTGACGCTTAATTGCTTCCCAAATCCATTCCAGAACACTACGACACTTGCTTATTCTATACCTGAAAACGGGAAAGTAAGCATTGAAATAACCAATATTCTGGGAGCAACGGTTAAAGTGTTAAACAACGAAACGCAACAACAAGGCGACCATACCCTCACACTTAATGGTGAGATTGTAAAACCTGGAATCTACAATGCGACACTTCGTGTATCAACAGAGTCCGGAATTTTACAACAGACAATTAAAATTATACGTAACCAATAAGGAATCAATTGCAGGGAGGTTTCGGCCTCCCTGCTTTCCATGATTAATAAAAGTTTATACCATCAACAAGCTAAAATTAAAACCCGTGAAAAAGATCTACATCGCTTCGCTGATTATATTAACCCTTCTTGGTTCAAGGGCTTGGTCAACAAATGCACCAATCAGTACCATTGCTGTGGTTACCAGCTCATTAACTACAGCAACCGTTAATGTGAGTGCGACAAATTTTGTCAACGTCTCCTCATACAACCTTGATATTGTATACGATCCAGCTTATGCGACCGTTACCAATGTCACTCCGGGACCATCGGCCGCCGGGGATTTGTTCAATTATAGTACATCGACGCCCGGCCATCTTACGATAGGTTGGGGAAGTACGTTAGCGAAAACACTGACAGACGGCTCGGTGATTTTTGCCATCTCCTTCAGTAAAGTCGCAAACGGCCTGAGTGCCTTGACTTGGTACGACCCATCTACAGGATCAGGCACAAGCTATCATTGTGTCTTTACTGATGGCAGTGCCAATACCATGAATGATGACCCGTATGCAACCTATTACCACTCTGGTTCATTAACATTCACCAACACCAATGCTCCTATTACGACGATCTCAACGCAAACTGCATGCACCGGGACTGTTGTGAACATTCCGATAACAGTTACGAATTACTCGGGTATCGGTAGTGTCTCACTGCAAATAAGCTATAATCCTTCGGTACTCACCTGGATTTCAGGGACAAACACCTCAGGAATGACAACCAATTCTTTCAATGTACCAACAGCAGGTACTCTAATCATCGGGGGGTTTAACAGTATTGGATCAGGTGTGACCATGGCTGATGGCTCCACTATTTATACATTAAGTTTTACATACAATGGAGGAACAAGCGCTTTAAGTTTTGTTGATGATGGCTCTTCCTGCCAGTTTGCAGGACCAACACCTTCATTTTCTACGCTTGGTGATTCTCCAAGCAGTACCTATTATATTGCAGGAGGAATCAGTCAATTGGCTGTCCCTGCCATCACGGGCCAAGCAGCCGATCAGACCGTTTGTAATGGAGGAAATGCCAGTTTTAGCATAACAGCTACGGGTGCAGGACTTACTTACCAATGGCAGGAGAATTCTGGTACTGGATTCAGCAATATCAGTAATGGCGGTATTTATAGTGGTGCGACCTCATCAACATTAACGCTGACAGGTGTTACAAGTGGCATGAATACAAATCATTACCGTTGTGTCGTTAGCGGCACATGCACTCCCACCGCTACAAGCGACGGGAACGCTTTGTTAACTGTCCGTCCTACCCCAACAGCTTCTATCTCAGGAACTGTGACTGTTTGCCAAAATGCCAGCAGTCCCAATGTTACCTTTACCAACCCACAAGCTATAGCTGTTACGGTCACCTATAATATTAATGGTGCAAATCAAACGACCATTAATGTCGCTGCGTCATCAACAGCCACAGTCGCCGCTCCTACCACAAACGGAGGCGCTTTCGCTTACAATCTGGTCAGCGTGATTTATCAGTCGGCACCTAGCTGTTCCAATTCAATTACAGGAACTTCAACGGTTACAGTGACTCCCACGGTTGGGACACCAACAGCGATCACACTTTCAGCAGGGAGCGATCCAACGTGCCAGCTCACCAATGGGACTACCACGACAACATATGCTACCACCGCAACAAACAATAGTGGTGGGTTTAACTGGTTTTTAAGTAATGGATCTGCAGGATCAATTGGTGCTAGTACAGGTATCATGACCTGGGCCAGTGGCTTTTCAGGAAGTGTTAATATCCAGGTAACTGCCAATGGTTGTAACGGTCCTTCTTCACAGGTAATTCATGCTGTGACTGTTACTGCGACAGTTGGAACGCCGACAGCCATCACGATTTCTGCCGGGAGTGAACCAACTTGTCAGCTCACCAACGGATCAACTACGACCACCTATGCCACCACAGCTACCAACAGCACTGGTTTAAACTGGTCCTTGAGTAATGGATCTGCCGGTTCTATTGGGGCTACTACAGGGATAATGACCTGGACCAGTGGATTTTCAGGAAGTGTTGACATCCGGGTTACAGCCAATGGCTGTAACGGACCCTCCTCACAAGTGGTAAGGTCAGTGTCAATTACTCCTACTGTTGGGACGCCTACGACAATAACCGTATCCTCCGGCACACAACCCACCTGCCAATTAACCAATGGGACTACAACAACTACCTATGCAAGCACCGCAACCAACAGCACTGGATTTAACTGGTCCTTAAGTAATGGATCGGCCGGTTCAATTGGGGCTACAACAGGTATTATGACCTGGGTCAATGGCTTTTCAGGAACTGTAAATATTCAGGTAACTGCCAGCGGTTGTAACAGTCCTTCGGCACAGGTTACAAGAACGGTAAATATCACACCAACAGTCGGGATACCAACTGCAATAACGATATCATCGGGAACAGAACCCAGCTGCCAGTTAATCAATGGAACAACAACAACAACTTATGCCAGCACCGCAACGAACAGTACTGGTTATAATTGGTCCTTAAGTAATGGATCTGCCGGTTCAATTGGGGCTACTACAGGGATTATGACCTGGGCAAATGGCTTTTCAGGCAGTGTCAATATCCAGTTAACTGCCAATGGTTGTAACGGTCCTTCATCACAGGTAATTCATGCAGTGACAGTTACTCCGACCGTTGGAACACCGACGACCATCACGGTATCTGCCGGAAGTGAACCAACATGTCAGCTTACCAACGGAACAACCACAACAACTTACGCTACAACAGCAACCAACAGTACCGGGCTTAACTGGTCTTTAAGCAATGGAGCTGCCGGATCAATTGGAGCTACTACGGGTATTATGACATGGGCGAATGGTTTCTCAGGAAGTGTTGATATCCGGGTGACTGCCAGTGGATGTAATGGCCCTTCGACTCAGGTTATCAGAAGCGCTTCTATTACACCAACGGTTGGAACGCCAACGACAATTACAGTGTCGTCAGGGACTCAACCTACTTGTCAACTAACCAATGGAACGACAACGACAACTTATGCTACCACAGCAGCAAACAATTCTGGTGGGTTTAACTGGTCAATAAGTAATGGATCTGCCGGATCAATTGGGGCTACAACAGGTGTTATGACCTGGGCCAATGGCTTTTCTGGAAGTGTAAATATCCAGGTTACTGCCAATGGCTGTAATAGTCCTTCAGCTCAAGTGATCAGGTCTGTAATCATCAGCCCTTCTGTTGCTTCACCTGTCTTCGCCCTTGGTGCAAGCTCCACGCGCTGCCAGGTAGCCAATAGTGTTACTTATACTGCCTCAGCAACAAATAGCACTGGAATCACCTATGAGCTGGATGCAACTTCTCTCACAGGAGGTAACAGTATTGTTTCTTCAACGGGTGCGGTTACTTATCTGGCAAGCTGGATCGGAACTTCAGTTATTACCGCCAGTGCTGCCGGTTGCAACGGACCACTCACTGCAATTCATACGGTTACAACGAATACAGGATATACAGTCGTCACACAACCAGGAAACCAAACCACCTGTGCGGGCGGAAATGTAAGCTTCAGTGTGGTTGCTAATGGTTCTCCCAATTACCAATGGCAACAATTTACAAACTCCTGGGCTGACATTAGCAATAACAGTATGTTCTCAGGCGCAACAACTTCAACACTTTCCATCACTGCTGCAATATCTGGCATGAATGGCTATAAATACCGTTGTGTTTTGAGCGGTGGTTGTCTTACCTCCCAAACAGACGGGCTTGCTACTTTGACCGTGCAAACCGCTCCTGCCATCACCACCCAACCTTCGAACACATCAGTTTGTGCTGGCAACAATGCAAGCTATGTTGTGGTTGTCACCGGGGCAAATCCTACTTACCAATGGCAGCTCAGTACCGGATCCGGCTTTAGTAATATCACGAACTCAAGTGTCTACAGCGGAGTAACTTCTGCAACGCTTACCCTCACCGGCACAACTGCCGGAATGAACGGAACCAATTACCATTGTGTTATCAGTGGCACGTGTACGCCATCTGTTACCACCAATTCTGCCATGCTTGTTGTAAATACAGCTCCCTCAATCTCAGCACAAGCCGTGAATCAGGTAGTTTGTGCCAATGCCGGTACCGCCACCTTCGCTATTACAGCTGCCGGCACAGGAATTAACTATCAATGGCAGGAATATACAAGCAGTTGGAATAACTTATCGAATGGTGGCGTTTATAGCGGTGCCTTAACGGCAAGTCTTGCTATCACAAACCCTGGCAGTTCATTGTCAGGAAGACAATACCGCTGTGTAGTCGCAGGTTTCTGCACACCTCAACTTAGCTCTGATGCAGCAACACTTACCGTAAACAGCGCAGTCACTATTACTACACAAGCAGGAAATCAAACTGTTTGCTCAGGAGGAAATGCAAGCTTCAGCGTTGTAGCTGCCGGAGCAATTACTGCGTATCAATGGCAGGTTTATACCAATGCCTGGGCAAATGTTACCAATGGAGGCGTTTATTCCGGTGCAGGAACAGCGACTCTTAGCATCACTGGAGTTACCTATAGCTATAACGGATATTTGTATCGTTGTCTTTTGACAGGCAGCTGCGGAAATGCTCAAACAGACGGTCTTGCCGCTTTAACAGTGAATACAGCACCTTCTATTGTTACGCATCCTTCTAATTCAACTAAGTGCTCAGGTACCAACACCAGCTTTAGTGTTAGTGCAACTGGGACGGGCCTCACCTACCAATGGCAGGCCAACACAGGATCAGGATTTGCAAACATCAGCAATACCGGCGTTTATACCGGGGCTACAACAGCAAACCTAGTTCTTACCAACCTGGCGGCTTCTATGTCAGGCTACCAATACCATTGTGTAGTTTCCGGAACATGTACCCCTTCTGTAAATTCAAACGCTGCTACCCTGGTAGTCAATACTTCTGTTGCAGCCAGCGTGACCATTTCCTCTTCAGCAAATTCGGTTTGTGCCGGAACTTCTGTGAGTTTTACTGCCACGCCTGTCAATGGAGGAACACCAAGCTATCATTGGTATAAAAATGGCCTGACTACAGGTTATTATTCAGCTACTTATTCCTGCACACCTGACAACAATGACCAAATTGATGTGGTCATGACATCCACAGCCACCTGTGCTTCGAACACGCCTGCCACTTCAAATGTGGTAAGCATGACTGTCAATCCTGTATTGACATCAAGTGTTAGTATTTCCACTCCCTCAAACCCTGTTTGTCCCGGGACTTCCGTGACATTTACCGCAATCCCGGTGAATGGCGGAACACCAACTTTTCAGTGGTATCTAAACAATGTTACTGTAGGAACAGACGCGACAACCTATTCATTTACTCCTGCGAATGGAGATGAAATGCATGTGATCATGACTTCTAATGCTTTATGTCAAACAGGAAGCCCGGCAACATCAAACTCAGTGACTATGGGTGTAAACGCTTTAATAACAGCAAGTGTAAGTATTGCACCCACCACAAGTACTGTATGCGCAGGAACCTCTGTAACCTTCACAGCAACTCCTGTTACGGGTGGAACGCCTGCTTATCAGTGGTACAAAAACAATGCTACGGTTGGAACGAATTCTCCGACCTACACTTTTGTTCCGCTAAATGGGGACCAGGTCCATGTAGTCATGACATCAAGCGCTGCTTGTGAAACAGGAAGCCCTGCGACATCGAATTCTGTCACTGTGACCGTCAATCCTTTACTTATTGCCAGCGTTAGTATTGCCGCCAGCGCATCTAGCGTTTGTGACGGAATTTCCGTGACATTTACAGCAACACCAGTAAATGGTGGAACGCCAGTATATCAGTGGTATAAAAACAATGTTACGGTAGGAACAAATTCTCCCTCCTATTCATGTATTCCCGCTAATGGTGACCAGGTTCATGTCGTGATGACCTCTGACGCTACCTGCGAAGCCGGAAGTCCGGCAACATCAAATTCAATCCAGATTACCGTCAATCCTTTACTGACTGCAAGTGTTAGTATTGCCACAGCTACAAATCCTGTATGTGCAGGCACGTCTGTGACAGTTACTGCTACTCCTGTAAACGGAGGCACTCCAAGTTATCAGTGGTATAAAAATACAGTTGCTGTTGGAACAAATGCGGCTACTTACATTTTTACGCCTGTCAATGGGGATCAGATCGATGTGGTTATGACCTCAAACACAACATGCGTAACAGCCAGCCCGGCTATTTCAAACACGATCACTATGACTGTCAACCCAATCCTGACTGCCAGTGTGAGTATTGCCACAGCCACGAATCCTGTATGTGCAGGCACTTCTGTGACATTTACCGCGACACCTGCAAACGGAGGCACGCCATCTTACCAGTGGTATAAAAATACTGTTGCTGTTGGAACAAATGCAGCAACTTACATTTTCACACCTGTCAACGGGGATCAAATCGATGTCGTGATGACCTCAAACGCTAGCTGCGTGACTGCCAGCCCGGCTACTTCAAATACAGTCACCATGACCGTTAACCCTTTACTGACGGCAAGTGTTAGTGTTAGTCCAAGTGCCAACCCAATTTGTGCAGGAGCAATGGTGACCTATACAGCAACATCAGTCAATGGCGGAACTCCCGCTTACCAGTGGTATAAAAATGGCCTTGCTGTTGGAACAGGCATTGCTACATTCGATTATACACCATCAAATGGAGACCAGTTTTATGTCGTCATGACTTCTAATGCCAGTTGCGTTAGCGGCAGTCCTGCGACCTCAAATACAGTCACTGAGTCGGTCTACCCGGTCCTAATCGCCAGTGTCACAATTTCACCCAGTGCGAGCCCTGTATGTGCAGGCACGCCTGTGACAGTGACCGCTACACCTGTAAACGGAGGCACACCAACGTATCAGTGGTATAAAAATAATGTTGCTGTTGGAACAAATGCAGCAACTTACCTATTTACTCCTGTCAATAATGATCAGGTCTATGTAGTGATGACCTCAAGCGTAGCTTGCATTAATGACAGCCCTGCAACTTCGAACACGCTTATGATGTCGGTTAATCCATTGTTGACTGCAAGTGTAAGCGTTGCTGCCAATGCAAATCCTGTTTGCAGCGGAACTTCTGTGACTTTTACAGCAAGCCCTGTTAATGGTGGCACCCCTGGATACCAATGGTACAAAAACAACGTGGCTGTCGGAACAAACAGTGCAACTTATAGTTGTGTTCCATTTAATGGTGACCAGATTTATGTCGTGATGACTTCGACTGTAGTTTGTGGAACAGGAAGCCCGGCAACATCAAATACTATTACTATATCAATAAACAACAACCTGACAGTTAGCGTGAGTATTACTGCAAGCACAAACGCTATTTGCAGCGGAACCAGCGTGACTTTTACGGCAAGCCCGGTTAATGGTGGCACGACTCCAGTTTCCCAATGGTATAAGAATTCAGTGGCTGTCGGAACTAACAGCGCTACCTATAGTTATGTCCCAGTCAATGGAGATATTATTTCTTTAAGTATGACCTCCAGTGCAACTTGTGCATCAAGCAGCCCGGTAAACTCGAACAATATCTCCATGATTGTTAACCCCTTGCTTCCTGCAAGCGCCAGTATCAGCGTAAATGCGAATCCAGTTTGTAGTGGTTCCAGCGTTTCTTTCACTGCGACAGTTGTCAACGGGGGAACTGCTCCTGTTTATCAGTGGTATAAAAATTCAATAATTACAGGTAGTAATTCAGCCTCCTATAGCTTTAACCCTTCCAATGGTGATCTTGTATACGTTGTAGTGACTTCAAATGCTACTTGTGTTTCTGGTAGTCCGGTTACATCGAATACAATAATGATGTCAGTTAACTTCATTTTGCCTGTTAGTGTAAGCATTAGCCCCAGTGCCAATTCAGTTTGCGCTGGAACAAGTGTAACTTATACAGCAACTCCTACTTATGGTGGTGCCGCTCCATCTTACCAATGGTACAAAAACAGCGCGATGGTAGGGACAAACAGTGCAACTTATTCCTCTGCTCCGGCAAATGGAGATCAGGTTTACGTAGTGATGACTTCTAATGCGCCTTGTACTAGCGGGAATCCTGCAAGCTCAAATACTGTAAGCATGATTGTTAATCCTCTATTACCAGTAAGTGTTAGCATTTCAGCCAGTAATACTGTTTGTGCCGGAACCAGTGTAACTTACACTGCGACCCCAGCAAATGCAGGTACAGCACCTGTTTATCAATGGTATAAAAACAACCTTGCTATCGGAACAAATAGCGCAACTTATAGCTATGTTCCTCTTAACGGAGACCAAGTAAAAGTAGTGTTGACCTCGAATGTGAGCTGCTCAAGTGGCAACCCCGCAAGTTCGAATACAATTACGATGATCGTCAACCCACTCCTGGCTGCCAGTGTTAGTATCAGCACTTTAACGAACCCTGTTTGTGCCGGCACCAGTGTTAGCTTTACGACAACACCAATTAACGCTGGAACTGCACCAGTATATCAGTGGTACAAAAACACTGTTGCCGTAGGTAGTAATAGTTCAACATATAGTTGTACTCCTTTGAATAGCGATGTGATCAATGTAGTGATGACTTCCAATGCCACCTGTGCAAGCAGCAATCCTGCTACCTCAAATGCTGTGACGATGACCGTAAACCCACTCCTACCAGCCAGTGTTAGCATTACAGCCAGCTCAAACCCTGTTTGTACCGGAAGTTCAGTGACAGTAAGTGCACTAGCGGTGAACGAAGGAACAGTTACAGGATATCAGTGGTATCTTAACAGTACAGCCGTTGGCACCAACAGCGCTACATACAACTTCATCCCTGCCAATGGTGACCAGGTTTATGTGGTTATGACTTCAAATGCACTTTGTGGATCAGGAAGTCCTGCTACCTCAAATACCATCACGATGGGCGTTAACACAAGTTTGCCTGCCAGCGTTGGCATCAATGCAAATAACAATCCAGTTTGCACCGGATCTAACGTCACGCTAACTGCGGTTCCAACTAACGGAGGTACTGCACCAATATACCAGTGGTTTAAAAACACTTTGGTTGTTGGCACAAACAGCAGCACCTATACCTATGTTCCTGTAAATGGCGATGTAATTCATGTTGTGATGACTTCCAATGCAGGTTGCGCCACAAATAGTCCGGCCACCTCAAACAACATTGCGATGACTGTAAATCCGGTAATCAATGCCGTCGTCATCGTAAGTGCTTCTGACCAGAATGTTTGTGCAGGAACCAGTATTACTTTTACTGCTTCACCAAGCAATGGTGGCACAAGCCCTGTCTACCAATGGTATAAAAACAACCTGATGGTAGGCACTAACAGTGCAACTTACAGCTGCGTCCCTTTAAACGGTGACCATATTTCTGTTACCATGGCTTCTTCTGCAAGTTGCGTTAGTTCAAGCCTCGTGAATTCAAACATTCTCACGATGGCAGTCAATCCTGTCTTAGCTGCAAGCGTTAGCATTGCTGCCAGCTCAAATCCGTCTTGTACCGGAACCAGTGTCACTCTAACAGCAACACCGGTTAATGGTGGAACACCAGTTTATCAGTGGTTTAAAAACAGTGTTGCCGTTGGCACTAACAGCTCAAGCTATAGCTGCACCCCTCTTGATGGTGACCAGGTAAATGTTGTTATGACCTCTAATGCAAATTGCGTTAGCGGTAGCCCGGCAAATTCAAGCATCATGACGATGCTTGTCAATCCAAATCTCACCGCAAGTGTAAGCATTACAGAAAGTGCAAACCCGGTTTGTGCAGGTACATCGGTAACTTATACTGCCACTCCTGTAAATGGAGGAAGTACCCCATCTTATCAGTGGTACGTTAACAACGTGGTTGCTGGAACAAACAATTCATCCCTTAGCATAATCCCTGTAAATGGTGACGAGGTTCATCTAGTTATGACTTCCAATGCAAGTTGTGTCAGTGGCAGTCCTGCCAGTTCGAATTCAATTTCAATGACGGTCAATGCTCCTGTTCCGGTAAGTGTCAGTATTGTCAGTAGCGGCAACCCTATTTGTGCAGGGTCAAGCGTGACTTGCACAGCAACAGCAACCAATGGCGGAACAAACCCAACATACCAATGGTACAAAAACAATGTTGCAGTTGGCACTAACAGTAACTCGTTCAGTTATACTCCTGCCAATGGTGATGTAGTATCTGTGCAGATGACATCAGATGCTAATTGTGTTGTCACTAGTCTGGCTAATTCAAATACCATAACGATGGTGGTGAATCCAGTCCTGAATGCGGGTGTTGCAATTCTTGCCAGTGAAAATCCAGTATGTTCATCGACAATCGTAAGCTTTTCAGCAACTCCAACCAATGGCGGAACATTACCAGTTTATCAGTGGTATAAAAACGGATCTCCAGTTGGCACTAACAGCGCTACGTATAGCTATGCGCCAGTAAATGGGGATCATATCAATGTTGTAATGACATCAAATGCTTCCTGCATTAGTGGTAGCCCGGCAACTTCAAATACCGTAAACATGTCGGTCAGCACAACATTAATTGCCAGTGTCAGCCTGTCAGTGTCTGCTAATCCAGTGTGTTCAGGTTCTGCAGTGACTTTCACAGCTTCTCCAGTAAACGGTGGCAATATGCCCACTTACCAGTGGTTTAAAAATGGGACTACGGTAAACAGCAGCAGTCCGACCTATACTTGTATTCCCGTCAATGGCGATCAGGTTTATGTAATGATGGCTTCTAACGCCGGTTGTGCAACGGGTAGCCCTGCTACGTCGAATACAATTACAATGTCAATGAGCACATCTGCAGTTGCAGCAGTAAGTATCGCCGCAAGTACGACAACAAGCTGTTCAGGTGAGAGCGTAACATTTACGGCAAGCCCGGTTAATGGAGGTACTTCACCCTTGTATCAGTGGTATCGCAATAATATACCCACTGGAACCAACAGTTCAGCATACACTTGTGTTCCGGTAAACGGAGATCAATTCAAGCTTATGATGACATCGAATGCTTCATGTGTTACCAACAGTCCGGCTAACTCGAATTCTATTACAATAAATGTCCTTCCAAATCTGCCTTCCACCGTTTTCATTGTTGTCAATGCCAATCCTGTTTGCGATGGGAGCACGATGACTTTTACGGCGATGCCTACGAATGGAGGAACACTTCCTTTCTATCAGTGGTTTAAAAACAATGTGGCTGTTGGAACAGACAGCCCGACATATAGCTTTGTCCCGACTGATGGAGATCTTGTTTTTGTTGAGATGACTTCCGGTTACCCATGCAGTGTTGGCAGCATCAAGGCATCAAACACCATTACTACTGACGTAAACCCTATATTACTACCTTCAGTCAGTATTGCTGCGAGTGCAAACCCTGAATACCAGGACAGCCTTGTGACTTTCACTGCAACACCGACCAACGGTGGAACTACCCCGGTTTATCAATGGTATAACAACAATGTTGCCGTTGGAACCAGCAGTGCTACTTATGCATTTGCACCCACCAACGGAGATCAGATTCACGTTGAGATGGTTTCAGATGCTCCTTGTGATGCAGTTAGTCCAGCTATTTCAAATACCATTACAATGACTATTTTACCCAATGGAGTTGTGGTATCAGGTCATGTTCAGTATGCAAACACAGCGCACACCCACCTTTCTAACGTTCAAATTACACTGTCTGTTAATAACAATGTAATTTATACAGGAGCAAGTAACAACCTGGGTAATTATTCTATTAGTGGCGTATTACCAGGCACGTATAAAATCAAGGCTACCTCAACCCATTCCTGGGGCGGTGTAAACTCAATTGATGCGATTATTATCCAAAGACACTTCGCTCATGTACTTACCCTTAGCGGTATTTATTTGACTGCTGCAGATGTAAACAAATCTAATTATATTAATTCAGCAGATGCCCGTATGGCAACGTACAGATCTGTCGGAATAATATCAAGTTTCCCTTCCGGTGATTGGGTTTTCGATTCAGCGATGATCGTTGTTACCAACAACAACATCACCCGCGACTTCACCAGTGTTTGTTTCGGGGATGTAAATGGCAGCTTTAATCCGTCAATTAGAATAACACCCGACGTTCAGCTGGAAACATCTGGAACATTAGAGGTTGAAAAGGACAACACCTTTGAATTCCCTGTAATGGCAGGACAAAACATCCAGGCAGGTGCTATTTCTCTGATTATGAATTACCCATCTGATAAAATGGAGATCCAAGGCATCACAATTGCTGAGAATCAGGAAAACCTGGCTTTCAAGACTCAGGATGGACAATTGAAAATCGGATGGTATTCCTTATCTCCATTAAGCTGTAAGGCAGGCGAACCCCTCTTTAAAATCATCGTAAAACTGAATGATGCTGATGCAAATCTGCAAAACATAAGGTTTGAACTGGAGGGTGACTGTCAATTAGCAGATAATTATGGCCAGGTATTCCACAATGTCATGATTAGCATGCCAGTATTAACTGCTAAAATGCTATCGAATGATATCAGCCTTCTCGAGAACACTCCAAATCCTTTACAGGATCGCACTTCTTTCAACTTTATCACACCTGAAAACGGAAAGGTAACAATCACCTTGTTTAACGCCGCGGGAGAAAAAGTTGCTGTTGTTGCAGAGGGCCTAAGTGTTGAGAGTTCACTGACTACCATTGACTTCAATGGCACTTCCCTTGCACAAGGAATGTATTACTACCGATTCGACTTTGTGAGTAAGAATCAAACGATTCAGCGCACAAAGAAAATGATCATCACCCGATAATATTGATTCAAAAAATCAATTGATAAAAAGAAAAGGCTGTCTCTCAAATGAGGCAGCCTTTTCCTTTTTTATAAACTGCTGAATCTGATTATTAACATTTAAAGCGATTTGTTAATCAATTATCAGCAAAAAAAGACTTGGCTAAATGGAAAATCGTAACTTTGCACGTTTTTTCGAATACAATCGGATTACTACTCATAACTTAATGAATTAAAGAAGATTACAACGATGAGCAAAGAAAAAGTTAACAAGTACGTTTATTACTTCGGTGGAAGTAAAGCGGAAGGTCATGCTACCATGAAAGAATTACTCGGTGGAAAAGGTGCAAACCTTGCCGAAATGATTAACATCGGTTTGCCGGTACCTGCAGGTTTTACGGTTACAACAGAAGTTTGTACCGCTTACTACAAAAATAAAAAGAACTACCCCAAAGAACTTGACGGACAACTAAAAGCAGCCCTCAAGCTCGTTGAAAAAGAGATGGGAGCCAAATTTGGTGACAAAAAGAATCCCTTACTCCTTTCTGTACGTTCCGGTGCCCGCAGTTCGATGCCAGGCATGATGGAAACTGTATTAAACGTCGGCTTAAATGATGAGACCCGCGAAGGTCTGATTAAAAAAAGCGGTAATGCCCGTTTTGTCTATGACTCACAGCGTCGTTTGATCCAGATGTATTCTGATGTCGTTATGGAGAAAGCTGCCGGCATAGAGCCTGCAGAAGGCAAAGGCGTTAGAGTTCAACTCGAGCATGAACTGGAAAAGATGAAAAAAGCCAAAGGCGCTGCTCTTGACACAGACCTGAGCGCTGATGACCTTAAAAAACTCATCGAGATTTATAAAAAGAAAGTAAAAGAAGTTCTTGGCAAACCCTTCCCTGAAGATGCCATGGAGCAACTGTATGGTGCTGTTGGTGCTGTATTCCAAAGCTGGATGGGCCGTCGCGCTATTGCCTACCGCCGTTTCGAAGGCATTCCTGACGAATGGGGTACTGCAGTTACCGTTCAATCTATGGTTTTTGGTAACATGGGCGACACCTCTGCTACCGGCGTTGCCTTCACCCGTAACCCTGCAACCGGACAAAACTATTTCTATGGCGAATGGCTTGCCAATGCCCAGGGAGAAGATGTCGTTGCCGGTATTCGCACCCCAAATCCGATTAACGAAATCGGAAAAAGCGAGCACACCGAGCACCTGAGTTCTCTCGAAACTTCCATGCCAAAGGTATACAAAGAACTGCACAAGATTGAGCGCAGCCTTGAAAAACACTATAGGAACATGCTCGACATCGAATTTACCATTCAGGACGGAAAACTCTATATGCTCCAGTGTCGTGTTGGGAAACGTAACGGCCCTGCTGCTGTGAAGATGGCTCTTGACATGTATAATGAGAAACTGATCACCAAAGAAGAGGCTGTAATCCGTGTTGAGCCTTCTCAACTTGATGAGCTCCTCCATCCTATCCTTGATGCTGCTAAAGAAAAAAACCTGAAGCCATTCGCCAAAGGCCTTCCAGCCGGCCCGGGTGGTGCTTGTGGCCAGATCGTTTTTAATTCTATCGATGCTGTTGCCTGGACGAAAAAAGGAAAGACCGTGATTCTGGTTCGTGAAGAAACCAATCCTGAAGATATCGAAGGAATGCGTTCAGCTGAAGCAATCCTCACCGCCAGAGGCGGAATGACCAGCCATGCCGCACTCGTTGCCCGTGGTTGGGGGAAATGCTGCATCGTTGGCGCAGGTACTCTGAAAATCGATGCCCAGAAGAAAACAATGACTGCCGGAACTGTGGTTTTCAAAGAAGGTGACTTTATTTCACTCAACGGAAGTAAAGGTTATGCTTACGCTGGTGAAGTCCCAATGAAGAAAGCGGCTGAAGAAAATCCTGACTTCCAGGCTTTCATGAAGCTTTGTGACTCAATTCGTAAACTAAAAGTTCGCACCAACGCAGACACTCCTGAAGATGCTGCCAGAGCAAGAGCTTTTGGCGCGGAAGGTATCGGCTTGTTCCGTACTGAGCATATGTTCTATGGAAAACATGCTGAAGAGCCTCTCTTCCTGCTTCGTAAAATGATCGCCTCCAGCACCGAGCAAGAGCGTCGCGCTGCCCTCGACGAACTTTTTGTTCATGTGAAAGCTGACATCAAAGGAACAATGGAAGCTATGGACGGCTTCCCTGTTACCATCCGTACACTCGACCCACCGCTGCACGAATTCATCCCACTGCAAAAAGAAGGTCGTGATAAAATTGCCAAGAGCCTGAAAATCTCTGCTGAAGAATTTAACCGCAGGGCTGACCTCCTCCACGAGACTAACCCAATGATGGGACATCGTGGCGTTCGTCTTGGAATCACTTATCCTGAAATCACTGAAATGCAGGTACGTGCTATCTTCGAAGCTACTGCCGAGCTCATCAAAGCGAAAAAGAACCCACTTCCTGAAATCATGATCCCGGTTACATGCGTGGATAATGAATTGAAAGACCAATATGAAATAATCAGCAGGGTTTACCAGGAAGTACTGGCGAAATTCAAGATGAAAGAAATCCCTCATATGGTTGGGACGATGATTGAAATCCCAAGAGCTTGTCTCACTGCAGATAAAATTGCCCAACAGGCTCAATTCTTCTCTTTTGGTACCAACGACCTCACCCAGATGAGTTTTGGCTTCTCCAGAGACGATATTGGTGGTTTTCTCCCTGAATACATAGAGAAAAAGATACTTCCTGTTGACCCATTCCAGACTATCGACATTGATGGCGTAGGAATGTTGATGGATATCGCAGTTCAAAAAGGACGTGGCGTGAAAAAAGACCTGAAAATCGGAATCTGCGGTGAGCATGGCGGTGAGCCCGCTTCAGTAGAGTTCTGTCACAAACTGGGCTTTAACTACGTCAGCTGTTCCCCTTTCCGCGTGCCAATCGCACGTCTGGCTGCTGCTCATGCCGTCATTAAAGAAGGAAACGCTGTAAAAGTCGTGAAAGCAAAGGCAAAAGCCGTTCCCAAAAAAGCCGCAAAACCTGCCGCAAAATCGGCGAAAACTAAAAAATAAGTTTTCTTCACAACACATTGGGGCGCAAAGGTTTATTTCCGATCTTTGCGCCTCATTGCTTTTGAGTCAAGAACATACTAATCATATACATATTTAGATAAAATTTCACATGGAAAACAGTCTGACGAAAGAACTAGCTAAAAAACTGGATTTGACCCAATACGGGATCAGCAATGTTCAGGAGATTTATTACAACCTTAGTTACGATGAGCTTTATGCCCATGAGACCGATCCTTCACTTGAGGGCTTTGAGAAAGGTTTCGTAACCAACACTGGTGCCGTGAACGTCGACACCGGGATCTTCACAGGAAGATCACCTAAAGACAAATACATCGTTCGTGAAGAAACTTCCGAAGAACATGTCTGGTGGGCTAGCCCGGGCCGTAAGAGCTCCGACAACAAACCTGTTTCTGAAGAAACCTGGACAAAACTCGTCGGGCTTTCTCAAACCCAACTCAGCGGAAAGAAGCTCTATGTCACCGATGCTTACTGCGGCGCTAATGAGAACACCCGCCTCAAAATCCGTGTCATTGCTGAAGTTGCCTGGCAGTCACATTTCGTAAAAAATATGTTTATCCGCCCCACGGAAGCAGAACTCGTTGATTTTCAACCTGATTATGTTTTGATGAACTCCTGCAAGGCTACCAATCCTGATTTCAAGGATATGGGCATGAACTCAGAAGTTTTTGCTGTTTTCAACATCAAACAGAGAATGGCTGTCATCGGTGGCAGCTGGTATGGTGGTGAGATGAAAAAAGGGATGTTCTCAATTATGAACTATGTACTTCCCTTAAAAGGAATTGCTTCTATGCATTGCTCAGCCAATATGGGGAAAGAAGGCGACACCGCCATTTTCTTTGGCCTCAGCGGCACTGGAAAGACAACGCTAAGCGCAGATCCAAAACGTTTGTTGATCGGTGACGATGAGCATGGCTGGGATGATGACGGGATCTTTAACTTTGAAGGTGGCTGTTATGCGAAATGTATCAACCTCAGTAAAGAAAACGAACCTGACATTTATAATGCAATCCGTCGTGATGCATTACTTGAGAACCTGGTTTATGATGAGAATAGCGGCGCTATCGACTTTGCAAGTAATGCCAAGACCGAAAACACCCGGGTCTCCTACCCTATTGAATTCATCAACAATATCGTAAAACCTGTTTCTAAAGGTGGTCACCCAAAATCTATCATCTTCCTTACAGCTGATGCATTCGGTGTATTACCTCCTGTTTCTAAACTGAACTCAGACCAGACGATGTATCACTTCCTTAGCGGATATACAGCAAAAGTAGCTGGGACGGAACGTGGTATTAAAGAACCCAGTCCAACGTTCTCCTCTTGTTTCGGGCAGGCTTTCCTCCTGCTCCATCCAACCAAATACGCCCAGGAATTAGCTAAAAAGATGAAAGAGCACGGCTCCAATGCCTATCTTGTAAATACCGGCTGGATCGGTGGCGCATACGGTGTTGGAAAGCGTATCGATATTCCTTCAACCCGTGCGATCATTGATGCTATTCTTGATGGATCCATTGAAAATACGGATTTTGAGGTAATGCCTGTCTTTGGCCTTCAGATTCCTAAGACAATCAATAATGTTGACAGCCACATCCTGAACCCACGCAACCTTTGGGCTGACGCTAGTGCATGGGATGCAGCTGCTGCTGACCTTGGCGGAAAATTCATCACGAATTTCGAGAATTTTACCGATAACGATGAAGGACAGAGACTGCGTGCTGCAGGCCCAAAGATCTAATTCGCTAGTCGCTAATCGTTAGGAAGGTAGAGACGCAAGATTTGCGTCTCTATTTTTTTTCGCTACAATCAGAGAGACAAGATTTGTGTCTCTACAGGTCAATTTTCCGCAGGTTGTCCTCCGGTTGTCTGTCAATCAGGTAATTGTATGGATCAATTCCTGCCTGATAGGGCTTTTCAAGGGTCCGGAAAGTGAAAACATTTTCCTCCTTCATTAACTTGATTCGTTTGTAAACCAAGGGCTTCCCAAGATTTTTCTTGTTTGTTGATAAGGCAAACAGTCCCACGTCTACATAATCTGCCAGTGGCATTCTGGTTTCCTTACCCAGAGAATCAGCCCTGAACTTCAAGGAAGAGGTTTTAAAAGTCGTTACATACGCCTCCCCTTCCTTTTTACAGCCAATCTCAATCACCCGGTTTGAGAATACCGTGATATTTTCGAACAGGTCCTGAATAAGATATTGCAAGCTATCGGGTGTCACCTTCTGAAACGCCCTGACAGCCACCCAAGAGGTTGGATAAGGCGGATTCCGGTAAGCAAATGTATCGATCAGGGAACGAAGTGCCTCGTTCACCTTTTTCTCGCCGATCATCTCCTTCAGGTAATACATAACGACACTCCCCTTCTGGTAGTGGATGTAGCCCTGATTTTCCGTCTTCATCAAAGGGCGTTCAGCCTCGGTCTCGTTGCTCCTGCCCCGAAGATAACCATCCATTTCGTATTTCAGAAACTTCTTCATCTTGTCGTGTCCATATTCGCGCTCCATCACCATTAAAGCCGAATATTGCGCAAAACTCTCACTCATCATCTCACTGCCCTGCATATAGGCACCGCAAACCTGGTGCGCCCAGTATTGATGCGCCATCTCATGCGCAACTACATAAAAAACTTCATCGATATCGTCCTTGCTGACTTTACGCTCGTCAAGGATAAAGCCTATCCCTTCGCTGTAAGGCATGGTGCCAGGGAAGGATTGCGCAAAGCTAGAATAGCGCGGAAACTCAAGGATCCGGCATTGCTTGTGATAATAAGGCCCGAAATTCGCAGTATAATATTCCAGTGATTTCTCGAGACTACGCATCATATTCGGAACATTGTAGGCATGTTCTTTCACATAATAAACTTCCAGGTCAACACCCTGCCACTTTTTACGGGCCACCTCATAGCGGGCCGAGATAAAGGAATAGAAATTCCAAGATTTGTGGTCGAGTTTGTAGTTGAAATATTTCCTTCCACCAGATTCCCAGCTTTTTAAAAGGCTGCCGGGCGCCAGGGCAATCTGATCGGCCGTGGTACTGATGACCGTATTTACGTTGACCCAATCTGCATCCGGGGTCACGTAGTTCACAGATCGGGCCCCGATATTCTTTTCATCAAGCTTCGGCATACGAATACGTGGTGGCAATTTGAGTTTGATACGTTTATTTTTGTCACTAATTTCATTTCCAGGACTATAACCAAAGCTAGGCAAGATGTCAGTGTTGTTGAAGAAGGTCCCGTTTTGGGTGAGTTGGGTAAAACTGAGCTCGTTCTCAAATCCGCGGCTGATACTCCAGACGTCGAACTGAATCAAAATCGAATCCTGGGGCAACATCGGCTTGTTGAGGGCATATATCCTAAAATTCAACCGATTATCACGAAGTCGTAAAGTACTCCCAGGAATTGTAATCCGGATACTATCCGTAAGTTGTGGCATCGTAAATTGCAATTCATTGATTGGTTTATGACTGCAATTCCGGACCCAGGCTGAGACTTTAGCTGTCAGACTGCGCTCATATGGCTGAATATCAATCTGATAATCAAGCTGGTAAAAGCGAGGCTGGGCAAGATGTTCGTACTTTTTATAGGTCTTTTCATAATCCACCTGCTTGTTCTCACTCTCTTTGGGTGAATCATAGGTATTCAGAACTTTTGTATTGTAAAAAACAAAACCCCCGCATAATACAAAGACTATCAGTAAGACTCCGACAACCACCTTATTTCGTAACAACAATCTGCCTGAGGTTTTCAGTCTGTGATGCATCCCGTATTCCTTACCCCGCACCATGAAACTGTAGGCGATCAGGGCAATGATTATTGCAGCCAGGCTCCAGTAGATGTTAAACCAAATCAGGGATGTTACGAAAGGGCCAAAACCATTCATGTCGGAATAGGTGACAGCAGGCGTTCCTCCGAATTTCAGCATATTGCTGTTCACCTCAAGCATACGCCAGACAAACTGGTTCAGGATGACAAATGCGATGAAAATAAAATAGGCCACATAACGATTGTTGAGGAGATAATGAATCAGCAAAGCCACTACAATCAGGTAGGAAAAGGATAAGAAATCGCTGATTAGTAGAGATTTTACATAAACATCAAGCTGATAACGATGGTAGCCAGACAATGTCTGGGCAATGATTCCCTCCAGGATCGAGAGGCTGATAACGACCAGCGTTGTGAACAACATGGCTACGAGCTTTGAGGTAAACATCATCCCACCCCGCACCGGGCTGGCATCCTGAATCTCATCGAAGCGGGCATCCCGCTCCTTCCAAACGGTCACACCGGAATAAAATGTAATAATCGCAATCAGAAACAAATAAAAAGCGCGACGGATGCTATCCACAACATCATAAGTTACCGGATATTGGTCCGTTCCATAGCGACCGGTAAAGCTTGTCAGGCTGCCCAAAAGGTTGAGTAGGCCCAGCACCACAATGATCAGGAATGTGGGATTCCTCATGATGGCCCTGGTTTCAAAACGGATCAGGTACCATAAGGTAGTGAAATTGAGGGAACCTGCTTTCTCTGCCTGACGAGGCTTTAGGCTGTTAAACACCTCAGTAGCGTAATGCGCAAGTGGTTTAACTTTTTTAAGCTTTTCCTTGCGGGTATTGAATGAGAAGCGGAGAAAGCACAGCAGGAGAGTTATCAGGCTGATACTCATCCAAATGAGACGGTTGATCAACAGGGCGCCCACAAGCGGTACTGCCTGCAGGTTTTTTTCTTCAATAGTCATGTATTTGGCGGTGATGCCCAGGGGTCTGAAGCCAAAGGGATCCAGGATGTTGGCCAGCCACTCCTTTTCGATATCCGCCACAAAACCTGCTGAAACAATATAAAATACAAGAATGAAGATTGCTCCGGCAAAGCCTACAATATTACTCCGGTAGAGGATTGCTAGCACGAAAATCAGACAGCCAATAATAATGGTATTTGGAATTCCGAAAGTAAGCATCCCCATTATATGTCCCGACCAGGATGCTGAGCTATAACGTTCAGGCTGCACCCAGGGCATCAGGGGGCCCAGTAAGGCTCCTATGCTAACACCCACTAGGGGGATTACAGAAATGCTGGCAGCTCCAATGAACTTCCCAAAATAATAATCACGTTCCCGTATTGGAGATGAAAAAACAAACTGGTACATGTCCTGCTGAAAATCCCTATTGGCAGAAGCAGTCATAAAGGCTGTAGTCATCAGCAGGCAAACCAGCGACATCACTCCGTAGTAAGTATCAATAACATATGGCGCATTTTTATGGACACTCCCAATCCCGCCTCCAATGTTAATGCTGTCACTCGAAACTGCCCCAAATACTAATAATGTATTGATGAGGATGGCTATCCAAAACAAGGGAGATTTAAGCCAGTATTTCCATTCGTGTCTAATAAAAATCCACATAGGTCTAAGAAATTGGGGGTTAAATCAATCCGTTCAGTTTGGCAAAAAAAACATCTTCCAGCGTTTCTTCAGCAGCCAGAAAACCATCGTTGAGGACTACTTCGGAAAACACATGAATGAGGGGCATCCCCCCTACCAGCTTGTTCGACACCACTTTATATTGATTTTGACAATCCGGGAGGGCAGACTTCTCGATTTTTTTCTCCCAAACTTTCCCTTTAAGTTCGCCGATGGCTTCATCCGTTTTACCACTAAACAGGACCTTTCCGTTGTCCATGATCGCCATTGAAGGACAAAGTTCACGCACGTCCTGAACAATATGGGTCGACAGGATCACGATGACATTCTCCCCGATTTCGCTCAGGATATTGTAAAAACGGTTGCGCTCCCCGGGATCAAGTCCAGCCGTAGGCTCGTCTACAATGATTAGCTTGGGATCACCAATCAGTGACTGCGCAATGCCGAATCGCTGGCGCATCCCGCCGCTGAAGCTGCTGACCGATTTCTTCCTATGATCAAATAGATTGGTCTTTTCTAAAAGATAATTGACAATCTCTTTTCGTTCAGATTTATTGACAAAGCCTTTCAGTAAGGCAAGGTGCTCCAGTAATTCTGTGGCCGATGTACGTGGATAAACGCCAAATTCCTGGGGAAGATATCCCAGCACTTTCCGAACCGAATCCTTGTCGTTCAACACATCGATATCCCCCAACAAAACCGCACCACTGTCAGCATCCTGCAAGGTAGCCAAAGTGCGCATGAGCGACGACTTCCCTGCACCATTGGGCCCCAAAAGGCCGAACATCCCTTTACTTATTGTAAGGCTGACATCGTTTAGAGCCAATACACCATTGCTGTATTGCTTGTTCAAATTGGTTATCTGTAAATCCATAAAAGAAATATATTATCAGTATTATTTTCCGGATTATATTAAGACGCTTATGCCATGATTTTGTTACAAGCCCAAAGCAAATATAGCACTAAACAAATAAGTCCATAAATAGTTTATACAAACCCATCACCTTCACCCCATCACCCCATCACCATCACCCAAACCTCACCACCTACCATAATTTTTGATTTTTTTTTACAGAAAGCTTGCATAATTCATTTTTATTTTATCTTTGCGAGTTTCCAATAAAATTAATTAATTCATAACTACCATGTTAACAGGAGTTGTCAAATTCTACAACGAAAGAAAAGGCTACGGTTTCATCGTTGATGACGAAAGCCAGAAAGAGATCTTTGTCCATGCTACAGGACTCGTAGATCGTATCAAACAAGAAGATAAAGTTGGATACGATGTTTCTGAAGATCATCGCGGTGTTAAGGCTATCAATGTAAAGAAGATATAATTCTTTCTTAATTGCCTACAATAAAAGCCGTCCCGTTCACAAGCGGGTCGGCTTTTTTCTTGCCGGATTTGGCCCCAATTCCTTACCTTTGCCTCTTTCCGGATTTATTTGAAAAACCCATCGTGAACTATCTCCTTGTTGAAAATCTTACCAAATCATTTGGTGAAAAACTCCTTTTTGAGGATATTACGTTCGGGCTGGAAGCAGGTCAAAAAGTCGCACTTATCGCTAAAAATGGTGCCGGAAAAACAACACTCCTTAATATTATTATGGGGACTGACAGCCCCGACAGCGGGAGTGTCACCTTTCGTAACGACCTGAAAATCTCTTACCTCTCGCAAAATCCTTTTCTCGATGAGAGCCATTCTATCCTTGAAGTCCTTTTCACTTCTGATAATGACTACATCAAAGCACTACGTGAATATGAGCTTTGCCTTTCACGGCTCAATACCGCTGACACTCCTGCCAACCACACTGCTTTCGAACAGGCTATGGCTACCATGGATCGACTTCATGCCTGGGACATTGAGGCCCGGGCAAAAGAAATTCTGGGGAAATTCGAGATTCACCGCCTTGACCAGGCTGTAAGGGAGCTATCAGGTGGACAAAAGAAAAAACTTGCCTTAGCGAAAGTTCTGATCGAAGAGGTTGATCTTCTGATCCTTGACGAGCCTACGAACCACCTCGACATTGCCATGATTGAATGGCTCGAAGAATACCTTACCAGGGGAAATCTGTGTTTGCTCCTGGTGACCCACGACCGTTACTTTCTCGATAACGTTTGCGACAGTATCCTTGAACTCGAAAACGGAAGGATCTACCGTTATTGGGGAGATTATTCCTATTACCTGATTAAAAAAGCAGAAAGAGAACAAAACGAAAGTGCTGAACTCGAAAAGGTCAAAGGAATCTACCTTCATGAACTTGATTGGATGCGACGTGGCCCAAAAGCGCGTACGACTAAATCAAAGGCCAGGATCGATGCCTTCTTTGACCTGGAAGAAAAAGCCAGTAAACGACTGGGAAGAAAACCGCCGGACCTTTCTGTGAAAACCCAAAGAATGGGCGGCAAGATTCTGGAAATCAACAATATTTGCAAGGCCTACGGTGATCTTGTCCTTATTGATGACTTCTCACATACCTTCAAAAGAGGAGAAAAAATTGGCATCGTTGGACGTAATGGTTGTGGAAAAACTACGTTTATCGATATTCTGATGGGGAAAACCCCGGCCGACAAAGGGCGTTTCGTCAAAGGACAAACTGTGGAATTTGGTTATTTCAGCCAGGATGGAATTGAACCTCCCGGGGACCAGCGAATTATTGACATTGTTAAAGACATTGCGGAAGTGATTCCGCTGGGCGATGGCCATGAAATGGCTGCTTCCCAGTTTCTGAATCACTTTGGATTCAATTACCAGACTCAATACAACTACTATCATAACCTGAGTGGTGGGGAACGCAGAAAGCTATCCTTGCTCATGACTTTGATGCGCAATCCCAACTTTCTTTTATTGGATGAGCCCACCAACGACTTGGACATTTTTACCTTAACACTCCTGGAGGACTTCCTGAACAACTTCAATGGCTGCGTGATGTTCGTTTCTCACGACCGCTATTTCATTGATAAAATGGCAGATCATATCTTTGTTTTCGAAGAGAAAGGGAAGATAAAGGACTACTATGGAAGCTACACAAATTATCACCTGGAGAAGCAAAAAAGGGAAGCAGCAATTCGGCGCAAGCAGATCGCCGAAAAACCTAAAAAGGAATTACTCAAAGGCAGCGATGAACCACTGAAACTCACCTATAAACAAAAAATAGAGTTTGAAACATTAGAAAAAGAAATAGAGATCTTAGAAGATGAAAAGTCTCAAATATTAGCCGCGATGAGTAATCCTGACACAGATGGCAAGACACTGCAGGAGAAATCAATACGCTATAGCGAACTTGAGCATATTATTGACGAAAAAACGACCCGCTGGCTAGAATTAGCCGAAATTAGCGGATAAATATCTAACCCATGCTTACTAAAGAACTCATCAATCCACGTAGCATCGCCGTGATCGGTGCCTCCAACGACACCACAAAACCGGGTGGTAAGATCCTGAAAAACATTCTGGATGGGAATTTCCAGGGAGAACTCAGCGTTGTTAACCTGAAAGAATCTGAAGTCCAGGGAATTAAAAGCTATAAAAACACGGCAGATCTTCAGCAAGTCGATTTGGCAATCCTTGCTATTGCTGCCCGCTTTTGCCCTGAAGCCGTAGAAATTCTTGCGAATACGAAAGGCACAAAAGCCTTTATTATCCTAAGTGCTGGGTTTCATGAAGAAAACGAAGCAGGGGCTGAACTAGAAAGACAAATCGTTGAGACAATCGACCGGGTAAATGGATCGCTCATCGGACCGAACTGTATTGGCGTGCTCACCACACATTTTAATGGGATATTTACCACTCCCATCCCAAAAGTAGATCCCAAAGGCTGTGACTTTATCTCAGGATCAGGAGCTACTGCCGTATTTATCATCGAAAGCGGGATGCCCAAAGGCTTGACGTTCAACAGTGTGTTTTCTGTCGGGAACAGCGCACAATTAGGTGTTGAAGATGTCCTGGAATACCTCGACGAGAGTTTCGATCCAAAAACCAGTTCCAGAGTTAAGTTGCTCTATGTTGAAAGCATCAACAAACCTCAGAAACTTCTGAAACATGCTGCATCATTGATCCGCAAGGGTTGCAAAATTGCTGCTGTCAAAGCCGGAAGTTCCTCTGCCGGAAGTCGTGCTGCTTCCTCGCATACCGGCGCACTTGCCAGTTCAGACCTCGCTGTTGACGTGCTTTTCCGTAAAGCTGGGATCGTACGCTGTAATGGCCGTGAAGAACTCACAACGGTAGCCTCTATCTTTATGAACCGTGAACTGAAAGGAAAAAATATTGCAGTCATTACGCATGCAGGCGGCCCAGCCGTCATGTTCACAGACGCACTGTCACACGGCGGGCTTGAAGTTCCTCATATTTCATCACCTGATTCCGCTGAATTGCTTGCCCAACTGTTCCCCGGATCCTCAGTAGCAAACCCAATTGACTTTCTGGCAACAGGCACGGCAGAACAACTGGGAATCATCATCGATTATTGTGACAAGAAATTCGATGAAATCGACGCGATGGCTGTCATCTTCGGCAGTCCGGGCTTATTCGAAGTTTATGACGTATACAAGCTGCTCGATGAGAAAATGAAGACCTCTAACAAGCCAATCTACCCTATTCTTCCCTCAATCATCAATGTAAAAAACGAGATCGATTACTTCCTTTCCCTGGGAAGATTAAATTTCCCGGATGAAGTTACTTTTGGAAATGCCCTGAGTAAGGTCTACTTTACGCCGAAGCCGGCTACTATTGATCCCTGCCCATTCACAATAGACAAAGCAAAAATTCGACAAATCATTGACAATACTACAGATGGTTACATCAGTCCTGGTGAAATCCAGTCATTACTTGATGCTGCTGGCATTCCCAGGGCAGGAGAAGCCGTTGTAACCGATGCGACAGCTGCAATGACAGCCGCTGAGCAGCTAGTATTTCCTGTGGTGATGAAGGTCGTTGGTCCTGTTCACAAATCTGATGTTGGCGGTGTTGTATTAAACGTGAAGACAACAGAAGAGGTAAAAGATCAATTCGACCGGATGATTCAAATTCCCGAAACCACGGCCATTATGATTCAGCCAATGCTTTCTGGCACCGAACTCTTTGTTGGGGCAAAAAGGGAGGAGAAGTTCGGCCATATGATCTTGTTTGGCCTCGGCGGAATTTTTATTGAAGTATTAAAAGATGTACAGGCTGGCCTGGTGCCAATTAACCTTGATGAAGCCGTTTCAATGATTCATGACCTGAAATCATATAAAATTATCCAGGGTGTCAGGGGACAACAAGGTATCCCGGAAGACAAACTCACTGACATCATTATGCGCCTGAGTGCCTTGTTGGAGGCCGCACCTGAAATCAGCGAACTTGACCTGAACCCGCTGCTTGGAAGTGCTGAAAGGGTGGTCGCTGTGGATGCGCGGATCAGGGTTGAAAGGAATTTTTAAAAAAACCTTATGGGTTAATTCCTGCAGAAATTATTCCTTTGCTTTCTTTTCCATTTTCCCTGCAGCCCATACAGTGAGCTCATAGAGCCCATAAAGCGGTATGCAGAGAATCAGTGTAGATGGGACATCCGGCGGGCCAATGATAGTGGCGAGGACTAGAATGACCACAAAACTGACTTTACGGGATCGCTTCAAAAAAGAAGCTGACATAATCCCCATTTTTACCATCAGAAGCATAAAAACAGGCAACAAAAATACGGCTCCCACAGAAATCGTGGTATAGACAACTGTATTGATATAAGATGAGAGTTGAATTAAGTTGTCTACCGATGAACTTACAGAATAATGCGCAAAGAAATATAATGTCAGGGGGACAATAATTAGGTACCCAAACAAGATCCCAATGATGAAAAGCATGAAAGAAACTGACATTGCGATGTAACTGTACTTTCTTTCTTTTTCATTTAAGGCCGGCTTAAGAAAACGCCAGAATTCGCGTAGGATATAAGGCATCGCAAGGATAATCCCTGCAATAAAAGAAATGTTTAAATGAGTCACGAACTGCCCGGCCATGTTATAATTGATGATCTTCAACTGAATAACATCATAACAAAGGCCATCGATATGTGTAGTCCTGGCGAGGTAACATAAAAAGTGATACGTCAGAAAATCTGGGCTGTTAGGGCCAAGAATAATAGAATCGAATATTATTTTCCGGCCAAGAAAAGCAATCATTGCCATAACAACTACGGCTATAAAAGACCGAACCAACAACCAGCGTAGCTCTTCCAGGTGCTCCCAAAATGACATCTCTGCCTCAGGAGTCATCTTATTACCACTTTTTTTGTTGCTGATTTCTTCTGTCATGCTGGGGCAAAGATAGAAAGAAAAATCCCAAACTCCAGCCCCGATCATTGTCGGAGAGAGTTTGGGATTCTATTTTATTACTTTGTGCTCACCCCTCTATTTCGCGATCATGCTTGATAGAAGGGCACCCTCCCCGATCCGGGTAGGCTTGGGCGGGGCAAATTAGATATGCTCTATAATTCTCATCTTATAGAATGACCTCCAAACGAAGTACAGTGCAATCACAAAGAATACGCCGCCAACATAAGGAGCAATTGAATAGAAGCTTTCAGAAATGGCAATTTCCATTGCTAAAAGTCCAAACAATGTGGTAAACTTGATGATCGGATTCAGTGCTACAGAAGACGTATCTTTAAATGGATCACCAACGGTATCACCAACAACGGTGGCATCATGAAGCGGGGTTCCCTTTTCGTGTAAGTCAACTTCAACAACTTTCTTGGCATTATCCCAGGCACCACCGGCATTGGCCATGAAGATGGCCTGGTACAATCCAAAGGTTGCAATAGAAATCAAATAAGATACAAAGAAAGCAGCCGGGGCGGCATTTGTTTTACTGGCCGCTGAGAAGAAGGCAAAAGCAAGGGCAAAAGAGAAAACAGCAATAAAGATGTTAAACATCCCTGCCTGGGCATATTGCGTACAAATTTTAACCACTTCTTTGGAAGTTTCAACGGATGCTTTGCTATCAGCATTGTCATCCAGTTTGATGTTGTGTTTGATATACTCAACAGCTTTATATGCACCCGTAGTCACCGCTTGCATTGAAGCACCTGTGAACCAGTAAATTACTGAACCACCGGCAAGGAAACCCAATAAAGTATAGGGATTTAGAAGGTTAAGAATCTGCTCTGCGGACTCAAGTCCAAGTTTATTCTTGATCACCAAAATCAGGGAGAAAATCATCGTGGTGGCACCAACAACAGCCGTACCAATCAATACAGGCTTTGCCGTTGCTTTAAATGTATTACCGGCACCATCATTGGCCTCCAGGTAATGTTTTGCACGTGAAAAATCAGGTTTGAAATGAAAATCTCTTTCGATTTCTTTTTCTACATCAGGGATCGTTTCAATTAATGACAACTCATAAATGCTCTGTGCGTTATCTGTAACCGGCCCATAACTGTCGACAGCGATAGTAACCGGCCCCATTCCCAGGAATCCAAAAGCAACCAGGCCGAATGAGAAAATTGAAGGATAGATCATATAGTCGGATAAGCCATGTAAGCTAGCCATATACCCACCAAACATGAGTCCAAGAAATACCATACCTAACCAGAAAGCACTGAAATTACCGGCAACCAAACCGGACAGAATCGTAAGGGATGAACCGCCTTCACGGGAAGCATTGACCACTTCAGCAACATGAGCAGATTTAGGACTGGTAAAGATCTTGGTAAACTCAGGAATCAAAGCCGCACCCAAAGTACCGCAACTGATAATGATGCTGAGCCATAACCAGAGGTTATTTGGAATATCGCTTAATTGCCAGTAGATGACAACAAAGGTCATGATAATAGACACGATAGAACTAACACATACCAGGGTCGTTAGAGATGCCGCAAACTCCAGATCTTCTTTATGTACGTAAAGGACATTGGTGAGCCAGTTATTCATATAGAAAGCCACTACAGAGGTGACAATCATGAGGATACGCATTACGAAGATCCAGGTAAGTAATTCCATCTGGATGGAAACGTCAGCAACAGCAAGCACAATAAAAGAGATCAGCGCAACACCGGTTACACCATAAGTTTCGAAACCGTCGGCAGTAGGTCCGACACTATCACCGGCATTGTCACCAACACAGTCGGCAATAACACCAGGGTTACGTGGGTCATCTTCTTTAATCTTAAAAGCAATCTTCATCAGGTCAGATCCAATGTCTGCGATCTTGGTAAAAATACCACCGGCAACACGCAAAGCACTAGCGCCCAATGATTCACCTATAGCAAATCCAACGAAACAGGCTCCGGCATATTCTCTGGGCATCGCCAAAAGAATAATCAACATCATAATAAGTTCTACACTTACTAATAAAACCCCGATGCTCATCCCGGCATCCAATGGGATATTCAACAGACGAATTGGTTTCTTCTGAAGAGATGCAAAAGCCATACGACTGTTTGCCAGGGTGTTAATACGAACTCCGAACCAGGCAACGCCGTAGGATCCTAAAATTCCGACCACTGACCATGCCAGGATCATCAGAACGCCAGCGATTGGCATTCCATTCAAATAACCAAAATAGAAGGCAATACATACAGCGATGATTCCTTCAAGAATGATCAGAAAACGTCCCTGTTGTACCAGGTAAGTTTTACAGGTTTCGTAAATGGTTTGGGCCACTTCCAGCATCGACTCATGTGCAGGAAGTTTCTTCACCTTAGTGTATTGATAAAGGCCAAATAGCAATCCAAGTACACAAATCATAAATCCATAAATCAATAAATTTGATTGATGGGCATTCAATTCCGGAATTTTTAGATCTGCTTCACCCGCGAAGGTTAATACGGGAAGCAACAGACTCATGAATAAGATCAACAGTTTTTTCATACCTGGTAAATTGTTTTTATTAGTTCTAAATTAATGCGTGCAAATTAGAAAAATTATAGGAACATTCAACAAAATAATAAAGCTAAATTATTAAATATCTTTGGATTCCATACGAAGCATATATGCAGATAACTGATTTTGTGAACCTTAATGAAAATAAAAAAGATATGCAGAAACCAAATAGTTTTGGCATTTTTACTACCTTTATACATTGGAAAAAAGCAGTAATAACTAATTCAATCCCGGGTTTTCCCCGATGGAAAAGATCAAACTCGAAATACTAGGAATGTCTTACAGCCAATCACAGAGTGGTGCTTATGCACTTATCCTGGGAGAAACGGAGGGGATTCGTCGCTTGCCGATTGTTATTGGTGGATTTGAAGCCCAGGCGATTGCCATTGAACTGGAAAAAATCAAACCTACCCGCCCGCTTACTCATGATTTATTTAAAAGCTTTGCAGAGAAATTCGGCATTATCATCACTGAAATAATTATCAATCGGTTCAATGATGGGGTTTTTTACAGTCAGTTAATCTGTTATGATGGCGATAAAATAATCGAAATTGACTCTCGAACTTCAGATGCAGTTGCACTGGCACTTCGGTTTCATTGCCCGATTTATACCTATGAGAACATACTTTCTGCTGCGGGTGTAGTCATTAAGGACGAAGATCAGATCCCTGCCGCGGAAGCAGAAGAAGATCTTGAGAATGAATTCCTTCCCAATGAAGTCGACCTGGGGACCTTTACAATGAGTGAGCTGGAAGTGATGTTACAACAATCTGTCGAACAGGAAGAATACGAAAAAGCCTCTCAGATCAGGGACGAAATTCAGAAAAGGAAGAAATAGAGGCTCGGGTCGTGTATTTAGCATGAAAATTTTAGAATGAAACAATATCTTGACTTATTACAGCATGTTCTGGATCATGGCGTTGAGAAAGAAGACCGAACCGGGACAGGCACCTTAAGTGTTTTTGGCTACCAAATGCGCTTTAACCTGGCTGAGGGTTTTCCGGTGATGACGACTAAAAAACTTCATCTCAGATCAATCATTCACGAACTTCTTTGGTTTCTGAAAGGAGAAACCAACATCCGTTACCTTCTAGACAATAAAGTCACGATTTGGAATGAATGGGCAGATGAGAACGGAGAACTTGGCCCTGTTTATGGCTATCAATGGAGAAACTGGCCAAGCCGAGACGGTCGTCATATCGACCAGATCACCCAGCTAATCAACTCTATAAAAAGCAATCCAGATTCACGCAGACACATTGTGAGTGCCTGGAATGTCGGAGAATTAGACAATATGGCCCTCCCACCCTGCCACCTCCTCTTCCAGTTCTATGTCGCAAAGGGGCGTCTTTCATGCCAGATGTACCAGCGTTCTGCTGACATCTTTCTGGGCGTTCCTTTTAACATTGCCTCTTATGCACTCCTTTTGATGATGGTTGCCAGAGCTACTGACCTTGAGCCAGGAGACTTTGTGCATACCTTTGGCGATGCCCACATATACCGCAACCACCTCGACCAGGTGAAGTTACAATTGAGCCGCGAGCCTTATCCCCTGCCTCAAATGATCCTAAATCCAGAAAAAACAGGAATTTTTGATTTTGTTTATGAAGACTTTAGTCTTGAGAACTACCTTTGTCATCCTCACATCAAAGGAGAGATCTCCGTTTAAAATATATTCACATGCCTGGTACCATCGCAATCATAGTAGCTATTGCCCAAAATAATGCCATCGGCAAAAACAATCAGCTGCTTTGGCATATCCCTGAAGATCTGAAACGGTTTAAAGCCCTTACCTCAGGTCATACCGTCATCATGGGAAAAAAGACCTATGAATCCTTACCGATACGTCCTTTACCAAAGCGAGTTAATATGGTCATTACCGATGACCCTAATGAAGAGATAGAAGGCTGCCTTACTGTGTATTCTATTGAAGATGCACTAAAAAACCTGGATCCGGATCTTGAGAACTTTGTAATGGGTGGTGGTTCTGTTTACAAACAGTTTCTGCCAATGGCTGATAAACTGTATCTTACCCTAATAGACCAGGCATTTGATGGAGATGTCTTTTTTCCGGAAATCAACCTGAGAGATTGGCGATGCGTTGAAAAAGAAGAAATGCCCTTCGACGAAACGATCGGCTTTTCTTATTCATACCTTACTTATATTAGGAAGACTTATTAGGTCTTTTGTTTCTTTTTCTTGGCTGCAGGAAAGAGGACGTTATTTAGAATAAGCCGATAGCCTGGTGAATTGGGATGTAAACTCAAATCAGTTACCGGATCCCCGATAAAATGATTGTAATCTTCAGGATCGTGTCCTCCAAAAAAAGTAAAAGTTCCTTTCCCAAATTCACCATGGATATACCTGGCCTCACCCAAAGATTTATTCTCACCCATGATGAGCACATTCGATTTGATCACATTTTTATTAAAAGCCGTAGTCTGTCCCATAAAACCTTTGATGATACGGGTATGATCCTGGGTTAGCATCGTGGGCACCGGGTCCCACTTTGCGGAAAACTCAAACAAAGTAAAGAGGTCGGTATTCTTGTTGACTTTACGGTTCAGTGGATTGATGTCGATGGATGAAATCTCATATTCGTAGAGGTTGGTCACGATTTTAAAATTCGTAAACGCCAGGCATTGCGAGAAATCCAGTTTAGCCTGAGCATTGGGATCCATTGGGTCTCCATCGAAAACCTGGTCGCAGATGTCAGTTCCCTCCGCAGCAAGTGCTACATCGAAACTATCTGGCGCTGAACACATCGCAAACATATATCCTCCACCGGCGACAAACTCCCTGATTTTCAAAGCAACTGCCAATTTCATTTTGGACACTTTTCCATATCCAAGTTTATGAGCAATGTCCTCAGAAGTTTTAACATCCTCAATATACCATGGGGCGGTATGATAACTGGCCCAAAACTTTCCATACTGACCGGTAAAATCCTCATGATGAAGATGTAACCAATCATAGGTTGGCAAGATATTGGCCAAAACCTCTTCATCATAAATTTTATCATAAGGAATTTCAGCATAGGTTAGCGCTAGTGTCACTGCATCATCCCATGGCAACTTATTGGGTGGGGAGTAAACTGCAATACGTGGAACCTTGGTCAGCTCCATCACATCCATATTGGTGGCAGGGTCTGAGATTTCAGCAAGGATCGCTGTACTTTGCGCATCTGCAATAACCTGTAGGCTCACGCCACGAACAACACACTCATTTTCAATCTCTTTGGCATATTTGATCATGAAACTGCCGCCGCGGTAATTAAGTAACCAGTTTACAGTTACCTTGTTCTTCAACACCCAATAGACTACACCGTATGCCTTTAAGTGGTTTTTTTGGGTCTCATCCATGGGAATGAGAACAAAGGCTCCGAAAACTCTTGCGCTGAGAAGGAATATAATAAAGAAGAAAAATATTTTTTTCATGTAAATTTAAAACGAAGTGGCAAAGATACTGTCAAAACTTATAAATGTATCAATATACCAATATACCATTTAAAGGATGAAGAATAAAGGATAAAAATGAGGCATCTGCTCGCGGATCAGCCAGCTTCCAGGGACAATTGGTAAATTGGTATATTAGAAAGGAATCTCCTCCTCATCATCATTCATCCGCGATGGAATCGTTCGATTGGGATTGCCCTCGAAATTCGAATTGGGATTCATCGTGCCACCCATTACTTCGTAATCTTCCTCGAGATTGGTAAAACGAGCATATTTATCGATAAACTTCAATTTAACATCATCAATTGGCCCGGATCTATGCTTGGCAATAATGATCTCCGCAATTCCCTTAGTAGGATTGCCATCCTCATCCTGTTCAATTTTATAGTATTCAGGACGATAAATAAAGATGACCATATCGGCATCCTGCTCGATTGCACCTGATTCTCTAAGGTCAGACAGCTGAGGTCTTTTAGCCCCTGTTGAGCGGGTTTCCACAGAACGGTTCAACTGGGAAAGTGCAATAACAGGAATGTTGAGCTCCTTGGCAAGCGCTTTTAAGGAACGGGAGATACTGCTGATCTCCTGTTCACGGTTGCCGCGGGTATCCTGACTTGGTCGCATAAGCTGGATGTAATCAACAATCACCAATTCAATACCATGCTGAGCGTGCAAACGTCGACATTTTGACCGAAGTTCGAACATAGAAAGTGCAGGAGTATCATCAATAAATAACTTTGCTTCAACGAGATCCGTGATCTTGGAATTTAACTGTTCCCATTCATAATTCTCAAGATTGCCTTTCTTCAGTTTGTCAGCTGATAGCAGGGACTCTGCGGAAATAAGACGAGTAACCAACTGAATGGCTGACATTTCCAAAGAAAATACGGCAACAGGTTTTTTAAAATCTACAGCGACATTACGTGCCATAGATAGCACGAAAGCAGTTTTTCCCATACCCGGGCGAGCAGCAATAACGACAAAGTCTGATTTCTGCCAGCCAGCAGTGATCCGGTCTAACTCTGCAAAACCGGTCGGGACACCACGAACACTGCCTTTATGCTCCTTCGCTTTCTCGATTTCGGCAATCGCTTCCTTAATAAGTTCTTCCATACTATTGTAATCGCGACGGAAGTTGTTGTCAGAAACCTTATAAAGCTCTGATTCAGCCATATCGAGCATATCAAGGACATCCATGCTATCTTCATAGGCATCTTTAATGATTCCTGAGGAAATACGAATCAATTCCCTTTGGATGTATTTCTGGTGAAGAATTCTGGAATGGTATTCAATATTAGCAGCGGAACCTACCCGCGACGTAAGTTGGCTGATATAATATGATCCACCTACAATATCGAGTTCTCCCGAATTCTTTAAAATATTCGTGACTGTAAGAATATCGACTGGTTCTGATTTTCTAAAGAGTGATTGGATCGCTGTAAAGATAACACGATGAGCATCTTTGTAAAATATTTCCGGCTTTAAAATGTCAATAACTTTCGTTAAAGCATCTTGTTCCAGCATCAATGCACCAAGCACGGCTTCTTCCACATCCACCGCTTGTGGTGGCAATTTCCCCAGATCAGAAATTGGGGCATTGCTGTGCAAATCAACACCATACGGCTGTTTTTTAAAGCCCTGCCAGGTCTTTTTTACTTGTTCTTCCATATCGCCAAAAATACAGATTATTGATCCGGCGCTCGTTGGTTTTTGCAGATTAAGTTATTAACAAGACTAGAGTCAGTGCCATCAGTGGCGTGAGTCGTATGGAAGCTGAAGACATCCTCTGCGTAGTCGAAGGACGAAGTGCCCAAAACAGCAAAAGTCTATTATCCTGACATTCTGCTATTTGAAAAATAATTGAAAAATAATTGAAAAAATCTTTCCACTGCACCCCTGTTTTTCCGTATATATAATTGTAGGGAGAAATTGCCTTTCCATGGTTTATCCTCCTAAAATATAGAAAGCCGTCACACCCGATGGCTTTCTTTTTTTATAGGCTGAGGGCTGTTAGGCTGAGGGCTGTGTTACTTTATAGCGTCCTGAATATTTAAAACCACGTCACCCAAATCCATCATGGCATTGATAAAGCTGAGGGTGATGTATTTATTAAGACCCGTAGAAGGGATTAACATCTCAGTGATTTCTTTACTATTAAGCAGTGATTGTCTTCTAACGCCTTTTAACAATGGATTCGAAGGGGTGAACCAATTTACGCCGTCAAAAAAAGCTATGTTTGAGTAGGTAGAGTCCGTCAAATATCCATCTTTCACAATGATCAGCTCATCACATTCTGGTCGCTGCTTCCGGATTTCATCAAATTGACTTCGGTCGAGATACTTATGATTGTAAAGAATTGAATTGGCTTCGACAAGTGCAACAGTACTGATGGCCCTTATCTCATAAGGCAGAAATTCAACAGTTTCAATCTCATCCTGATATACCACACGACATTTAAAGACCCCATTTAAAAACTCGTGAGGGATTGAAATGTCTTTCAATGTAAGATGTTTCGTTTTTCCGAACAGCAGGCTTCTCGAGTCATTCATTCGCATTTCATGCAAAGCCCGATGCTGCATAATCCCATTCTCAATCCTGATACTTTCAAACAATCGGCACATAGACTTTATCAATAAGTTCCTGAAATTCCATTGGCGCCTCGCTTAAAAATGTGATGCCGCCACCGCTTTTAAATACCATTCCTTTATCAGTATTCTCAATATAACGAATCATTACCCCAGAATCGAGTTTATTTCCGTCAAAAATTCCACATACTCCTGTGTAAAAACCACGTTTATAGTTTTCAACTTCATGAATAATTTCAACTGTTTTCTTTTTAGGGGCCCCGCTTATCGACCCTGCAGGCAAAAGAGCCTGGAGAATATCTCCCAAATGCTCGTGATAATTCAGTGGTAATTCTCCCCTGATTTCAGAACTAAGCTGGAGTAACGTCTTAAAATTCGTTCTTATCTCTTCGAGATACCTGAATTTGGTCACCCTGACGTTTTGAGAGATCCTAGAAAGGTCATTACGAATAAGATCCACAATCGTATTATGCTCCGCGGTTTCCTTTGGATCACCAAAAATTATGGCTCTTGCATCAACAATTCCAGCGTCAATAGTACCTTTCATCGGATAAGAATAAATGCAGCCATTGTCGATCCTTACAAAAGTCTCCGGTGAGAAAATCACAAATTCATCTTTATACAGCAGCTTATATTTTGCATGCGTATAATCAAATATTTCTTCCAGATTGTAATTGCAGTCAATTTCTGTAGGAAAAGTCAGGTTAAGCAAATAGGTATCTCCCCGATTTATATAATGCAATACTTTCTCATAGGCTTGCTCATAAAATGTAAAGTCTATGGAATTCTTCCGGAAATGTAAAACTTTTCGTTCCTCTTTAGGCTGGGGCTTATTCCTATACGTCCCAATGTGAAAGTAAATGCCATTTTCTGCTGCAACATCCAGAGGGATCACTTCAGGCCGTTCACAATTAAAATCGATGATAAAAATAAAAGGCTCGCGTTTGCTGCCCATTTCATTCATCACCTGAAAGATCTCCTGATTTTTAGCTATCATTGTGCCCGACATTTCTGCAAAGTAAATCAAAAAGCATTTAAAGGTGAGTTTGTTGCTCCTCGATAATTACGATTCCTTTACCTGGAACCTGGTAGAATTGCTGAGGCAATGCCAATTCACTGACTTTTTGGTGAAGAAAAATGATGAAATTGACTTGGACTTTATTGATCAATTTGAAAGTATCATCCTTTCTCCTGGCCCTGGCTTACCTTCTGAATCAGGCATTACACTTCCTTTGATCAGGCAATATGCCTCAACAAAAAAAATCCTTGGGGTTTGTCTCGGTCATCAAGCTATTGCAGAAGCTTTTGGCGGTAGCTTATATCAACTAAACAGCGTTTGCCATGGTCTGACAACAGAAATTGTGGTGACTGCACCGCAAGAACCTATTTTTAAAAACCTTTCTTTAAACTTCGAGGCTGGCTTATATCATTCCTGGGCTGTTGATGAAGCATCGCTACCAGGATGCCTTTCAGTTACTGCACTTTCCTCCGAAGATGTGATCATGGCAATCCGGCATCGGGAATACAAGTTGTGCGGTATACAATTTCATCCTGAATCCCACCTGACTCCTTCCGGGAAAAAACTCATGAAAAACTGGCTTTCTGATACTTAGTAATTATATTGTATTTTTGTCATTAAATATTTAAAAAATGAAAAAGCTATTCACCGCAATCTTTTGTTTAACAACTTTCTTACTAATTGCAAATCAAGGTTTTAGTCAGGCACTGCCCAATGGAGGCATGGAAACCTGGATTACCACCGGATCTTATGCAAATCCTCAGTATTGGGACAGTCCAAATGCGGCAACAACAGCTATTCCCCTGGTTGGAGCTGCTGTGCTGACAAAAAGCAACGGCGCACATACCGGGTCATGGTGTGCAAAGCTTCAAACGAAAAACCTTTTGGTTGCCAACATCCCGGGTGCCCTCGTTCTTGGCAAAATGACGATTGATCTTGCCACCCAGACGGGTTCAATGTCTGGTGGCGCACCCTGTAACAGCCAGGTTGCCAAAATTACCGGATATTATAAATATCAGCCTGTCAGTGGCGATACTTGCGCAATGATTGCCTATTTCAAGAAACACAATCCTGCAACCGGTGGAACCGATACCCTTGGATTCGCTTACTTCCTCAGCAATACTGTAGTGTCTGCCTGGACAGCATTTGAGGCACCCGTTAGCTGGACATCAATTGAAAATCCCGATACAGTTCAAATCTTGTTTGCCTCTTCTGCCAGTGCAAATGCACAAGCCAATTCCGCAATGTATGTTGATGATGTTGCGCTTGATTTTTCCAATGGAATTTCAGAACCTCTGATGGCAGAACAAAGCAATATTTATTTCAACCCAGCTACTTCTTCAGTGGAAGTACACCTGGACCTGGTAAAGCTTTCGGACCTCAGTCTCAGAATTTATAACCTCAGTGGACAGTTAATTCAAAGTATTTCATACGGCAATTTACGTCAGATAAATACTTCGATTACCATGGCTCAATTGCCTAAAGGAATGTATTTTATTGAGGTCCTGACCGGAAATGAAAGCCATAGCACGAAAATAGTGAATTACTAGCCTTAACAGACCTTAACTTGCTGACATTAAACTATGTTGGCAAATTGATGTCAAAGTTAAATCCTGCAAGTCAAAGAATTATAATTGATTTTCAGGATACTTTTTATCAATAAGTATCCTTTGAAATCAATTGTTTTATTTGTATTCCTGGTAATAGCCGGATCTGTTTCTGCACAGTCATTCTCGATTGACGGGAGTATTGTTAACAAATCCGGCCATCCTTTACCCGGAGCGAATATTAAATTACTGTCAGACCCCGGACAAATAGTCGTTATGGTAACCACCAGTGGGCCTGAAGGGGCTTTTGTGATGAAAGCAACTACTCCTGGGAATTTTATCCTGAAAATATCCTTTGTGGGTTTTAATGATATTCTCAAACCATTAACAATAAACCAGAATCTGAGCCTGGAAAAAATGGTTATGACGAGAAAGACCATCGTGATGCCTGATGCCGTCATAACCGGGAAAGCGCCCACAGCAGTAGTAAAAGGAGACACTACAGAGATCAGCGCCCAGGCATATAAGGTAAATCCTGACGCCACCAGTGAAGAGCTTGTCACAAAAATGCCTGGTGTAACGAATGACAACGGCACAATTAAAGCTCAGGGTGAAGAAATTAAAAAAGTACTGGTTGACGGTAAGCAATTTTTCGGGGATGACCCGACAACTGTATTGAGAAACCTGCCTGCTGAAGTCATCGACAAAGTGCAGATTTTTGACAAAAAAAGTGATCAATCAGAATTTACCGGTTTTGATGATGGAAACACCACCAAAACGATGAATATCGTCACAAGACAATCTTATAGAAACGGTAGCTTTGGAAAGGGATTTGCCGGTGGCGGCATTAAAGACAACTCAAATACAGGTGAGACCAATGAAGATGTATGGAAAGCCGGTGGCACCTATAACATATTTAAAGGCGACACACGCTTTAGCATCATCGGCCAATCTAACAACATCAATGACCAGAATTTCTCAACCGATGATTTTTTGGGCACGACAGGCGGCGGATCAAATGGAGGGAGATCTTTCAACTCACGAGGCACTGGCGGACCTCAAGGGGGTGGCCCCTTAAGCAGTTTTCTCGTCAATCCCACAAATGGCGTTACTACAACCAATGCTTTGGGCCTTAACTTCAGCAATAAAGGGAAAAAACTTGACTTCAGTGGAAGTTATTTTCTGAATTATACCGATAATACAAACCTAAAGAATCTTACACGCCAGTATTTCACACAAGCTAATGTTGGCCTGAATTACCATGAAATAACAAGTGCGACAATCAACAATTCAAACCAGCGGGCAAACTTCCGCCTGGAGTATCAGATAGACTCCATGAACTCTATCCTTTTCCAACCCAAAATTAGCCTGCAACATACACTAAACAACAGCGGCCAGCTTGGACAAAATATTGCAGATACCGTCATCCTAAGTAATACAAATAATACCAGCGGAAACACAACAGACGGAATTAATTTCTCTGCACCAATATTACTTAAACATAAATTTACGAAAACCGGAAGGACTATTTCGTTGAACCTGAATCCCTCATATAATGACAGTAAAGGAAACAGTACGCTGAATACAAATTCTAATTTTTATAGCGACACGCTTACAACCTCCGATACTGTCAACCAAATCGGGAATTCAACAAAGAATACAAAATCATTAAATTCAAATCTAACCTATACAGAACCTCTGAGTAAAAATTCACAACTCCAACTTAACTATGGGACAAACCTAAGCAACAGCAGCTCAGATAAAAAAATCAAGACCTTACTGTTGCCAACGGTTCTAACGGTTCTTGACACATCACTGTCCAATGTGTTCCAAACCAATTACCAGTTACAAACAGGAGGAATCAGCCTGCGTAAAAAAACCGACAAGCTCAACTTACTTATCGGAGTCAGTTACCAACAAACAGATTTAAGAAATAAGCAAACCTATCCTGAGGTATATACATTGGACAGAACTTATTACAGTGTCCTTCCAAATGCCATGCTTCAAATACGTTTTACAAAACAAAAGAGTCTTCGAATAAACTACAACACAAATTATAACATTCCCAATGTAGACCAGTTGCAGTCAGTGATTAACAACAACAATCCACTCCAGCTCTCGACCGGGAACCCTGACCTGAAACCTGAATACCAAAACTCCCTGAATTTCAGGTATTCCACTTCCAATACAGAGAAACTTTCATCCTTTTTTATTTTTCTGAACTCCTCTTATACCTTTAACACTATTGGCAATTCAAGCATGATCGCCACAAAGGATACGCTTGTCAACGGGGATATTAAACTTGGCAAAGGCTCGCAATTGACCAGGCCTGTTAACCTCGATCAGGCATATACGATGCGTTGTTTTGCCAATTATAGCTTTCAACTTGGCTTTATGAAATCCAAATTGAATCTGAATTCATCAATCACTTATAGCAGCACGCCAGGCGAAATCAACGGACTCATCAATACTTCCGATGTGCTCGCATCTGGCTTTGGGTTTGTTTTAAGCAGTAATATCAGTGAGAAAATTGATTTTACCCTTTCTTCCTCTTCGACTTACAATAAAAATGTAAATACAATTCAGACCGAGTCAAACTCAAACTATTTTCAGCAAAACTCCCGTGCCCGTATCAACATCATGCCATGGAAAGGACTGGTGTTACAGACCGATGCCAATGACATCTATTATTCTGCCTTTAACGCCACGCCCAGCGAACAGTACCTCCTTTGGAATGCAGCACTTGCATGGAAATTTCTTGCAAAAAAACAAGCCGAGTTCCGATTTTCTGTATATGACATCCTGGGACAAAACAAAAGCATTAGCCGAAATTATACGGATACCTATTATGAAAATGCTACCAACAATGTTATGCAGCGATATTATATGCTGACTTTTTCCTATACGATTCAGCCACTAAACCAACAGAACTTCAAAAAGGATCGCGGGCAGGAAATGGATTTTAGGCCTCCTCACAATGACTAATTCTCGGAAAATCCGATATTATAAAAGACTGATTAACAATAATTTCTGAAAGCCTCTGAAAACTATTGTTAATAAACTCTCCACAGAATCTTTCCACTGACACCCCTGTTTTTCATCTATAAGAGAAACAGCACTTATGTCAGCCAACATTTCAAGGCTATACATTTCGGGAAAAATCATTAAAACGGAACAAAAACTGATTCTTTTTTAGTCTAAATAAACAATTTTTAGTCTTTTTCAAAACAATTCACAATATTAATAGTTATACTTTCGTAACCATTATAAATCTTACTCTTATATGGAAGACCAAAAGCTATCAGCCCTTGTAGATAACATTATTTCTGTCAAACCCCTCTTTTATAAAACCCTGGGAAAACCATTCCCGGCAAATGCCGACATCACCCCCGGGGCCTATTATATCATGTTATACCTAAAAAAACATGAATCACTTTCTATGTCAGACCTGGGAAAAATAATGATGGTCTCCAAACCCAACGTAACGGCACTCGTTAACCAGCTTATCACAAAGGAATTTGTCATCAGATTTTCCAACAAGCTTGACCGCCGTATCATCATGATCAGATTATCGAGTAAAGGCAATCACTTCGTTGACAAAAACAACCAGAAATATCTGAATCAACTTACAAAACGACTAGCGTCACTTACCAACGATGAGCTGGAGCTCTTTTCTGCGTCCCTGCAAAACGTAAAAGACATCCTTTCAAGGATTCCAATATGCGAAACTCCTGACTGTAAAAAATAGAACATCTCTTATTCCCTCCCAACAATCCAAACCCTTCATCAACGTGATACAAGATACAAAGAAACTTAAATTTTACATCCCGCTTATCCTGGTGATCGCTTTCGTCATCGTCGCAGGAATTTATTGGTATAGAGACTACTCCCGTTATATTACCACTGATGATGCCTATATTGAGTCTGACAACGTTGCCATCAGTTCCAAAATTCTGGGTCGCGTCGTGATTGAATATGTCAAAGAAGGAGATTCTGTAAAAACAGGAATGCTGTTGGCCTGTATCGACAGTTCAGACCTGATTGCCCAGGAACACCAGGCGGTATCACTGAAAGAACAAGCAAGCAGCGCTAAATTACAAACTGAAGCCAGTTACTTTTATGACCAGGAAAATATTAAAGTTCTTCAGGTAAATTTCGACAAAGCAAAAGAAGACTACGACAGAGCGAAAACTCAATATGACGGTGGTATTAGCACAAAAGAAGCCTTCGATCATACGACGAAATCTTATGAATCAGCCAAAGCCCAGATGAATGCATCGGCATCCTCACTTTCTGTATCAAAAGCAAAAATAGAGAGTGCTAATGCAGCAATTAAGTCAGCAGAAGCACAGGTTGTAATGATTCAAACACAGTTGAAAAACACCCGCCTCTATGCTCCCATGAATGGCATCATCGCCAAAAGGTGGCTATTACCAGGCGACGTTGTTGGAGCAGGACAGTCTGTGTTCACTGTCACCGGTAACGAAAAATATTGGGTAATTGCTTACGTTGAAGAAACAAAAATCACTCAGATCCATATCGGTCAAAAAGTGCTTTTCAGCATCGATGCATTCTCAGACGCTGAGTTTTATGGAAAAGTCTTCAATATCGGGGCTAATACAGCATCACAGTTTTCTTTGATACCACCCAACAACGCTTCTGGGAATTTTACAAAAATCACCCAAAGAATCCCAATTAAAATCTCGATCGAGGGAAACGACAGGAATGACAGAATATCTTCCTTAAAAATCCTTGCCGGCATGTCTGCCGAAGTTAAATTCATCAAAAACTAATGATACGCCGCCGGGAAATTACCTTCTCGCACCGAATCCGAAAACTAACCCGTAACAGGGCCTCTGGCTGGCATCCGCAAAATGAGTCCTACAAATGGTGGTTGCTGGCCAACATCATGCTCGGTACTTTTATGGCTGTCCTTGACGCTACAATCGTTAATGTTGGCTTGCCTAAAATTATGGCCTCATTTGGTGTCGGTCTCGACAAAATCGAATGGGTAATCACAGCATATATGTTGGCAATGGCCGTCATGCTGCCTATTTCAGGATGGCTGGCTGACAAACTCGGTTATAAACGTATGTATTTCTATGGCTTATTCTTATTCACCTTTGGGTCATTTCTTTGTGGAGTCTCCGGGGATGAGAATATGCTGATCATCGCAAGGGTCATCCAGGGCCTGGGCGCAGGCACGATCCAACCATTGGGAATGGCTATTATTTCAAGGGAGTTTCCGCCACAGCAGCGTGGCTTAGCCCTCGGATTCTGGGCCATTTCTGCCGCTGCATCGATCTCTTTCGGACCACTTATGGGTGGTTACCTGATCGACAATTTTTACTGGCAGCTGATTTTTGACATCAATGTGCCTTTTGGCATTATTGCGATGCTTTCAACCATTATCATTCAGCAGGAATATCGAAACCCGAAATTTCGTAAATTCGATTATGTGGGTTTTGCTTCAGTTACTATCTTTTTTCCATTAACTCTTTTTGCTTTGTCGGAAGGAAATGCAGCAACCAACTCCGCAGGATGGTCGGCGCCGTACATTTTACTATGTTTTGGCATTGCCCTGATCGCACTGGCAGTCTTTATTACGACAGAATTGACCGTTGAAGACCCAATGCTTGACCTGAGATTGCTGAAAAATAGAAATTTTGGTATAAGCTTTTTGATTCTTTTGGTTTTCAGCATGGGAATGGTAGGTAGTACCTTTCTTTTACCTGTCTATTTGCAATCATCTTTAGGATTCACTGCGCTGCAAGCAGGTTCAGTCTTTCTTCCTGTCGGAATCATCCAGGGCATCATGTCGCCCGTCGCAGGGAAAATAGCTGATAAAATCAACCCCAAAATACCGATCCTGATTGGAGTCGCATTATTTGGATTTAGCTTTTTCCTGAATTCTCGTCTTTCGTTATTGACTGAGCACAGTTACATTATGTTCTCCCTGTATATCAGGGGATTTGCCATGGGCCTTGTTTTTACGCCCTTAAGCACTATTATGCTTTCTGAGATACCCCGCAAACATATGGCACAAGCCTCAGGACTCTCAAATACAATAAGGCAGCTGGGCGGAAGTCTGGGTGTTGCCTTACTGGCCACACTCCTTACCACCAGGGTAAATTTTCATACACAAATGTACGAACAAGCAATACAACCAAAGTCCCAGGTATATGCTACCATTTCCAAAAACCTGACCACCGAAATCATGCACAATGCAGGCAGTTCAAATTCAAACGCCAGGAAGCAAGCTCAGGCGGCCATTGTCACAAACCTAAGTAAGCAAGCTTATATCGAAGGCATCGATGATGACTTCTTGATTGCTTGTATATTAACCATCGTCGGGGGATTACCGGTCATCTTTTTACGGTCGAAACCAAAAACAGAACAATAAAAGGCTACCTATGAATAATCTCAAATTAAACTATAAAGTATTGGTGGTCATAGTGATGATCATGTCTACTGGCTTTCTTACCCAAGCTCAAAATTCAACGGATTCTTTGACGCTGAGCAAGATAATCAGTATTGTAATTGAAAATCATCCTGCTATTAAAGGCGCTGAAGAAGCTGTCAAAGGGGCTGATGCCGGAATCGGGCTTGCCAATGCTGACTATTACCCTAAATTGGATGCTGATGCTTCTTATACCCGGATAGGACCTGTCCAATCACTGTCGATGCCAGGCTTTGGCACTTTCGATTTATTTCCTCCTGACAATTATAATGCAAACGTCCAGTATAACCAAACAGTGTACAATTTTGGGAAGACTGCTAAAAATGTAGCCTTTGCAAACGAAGCGAAAAATCTCAGTAAGGAAATTCTGGAGCAGCTCAAACAAAAGCTTGCCAGCGCAGCCACATTGCGCTATTATTCATTAGTATACCTGCAAGAAGCCCTCGCAATCAATAACAAACAATTACAAACCTTTAAAGAGCATCTTGATTTTGTTGAAAAAAAACAAGCCAGTGGTTCTGCAACCCAATATGAAATTCTCTCAACCAAGGTAAAAATCTCGACTATCGAAAGTAATATCCTGGATTTGCAGTCACATATGAAAAACACCATGACAGAATTAAATGAACTCATGGGACTTCCTGGAAAGTCCAATTTCACCGTCACGGAAGATTTTGGTCAAAAAATCCCTGCATTGTCAGAAGACTCGCTTCTTGCCTATGCCTACGAACACCGTGATGAGATCCGGATCGCAAAAGAAAAAACCAGTTTAAATGAATTAAAATACAAACTCATTAAAGCAGAAAACAACCCAAGCCTCAATGTTCACCTGTCAGGTGGCGGAAAAAACGGTTTTTTCCCTGATCTGAATGTAGTCAAAGCCAATTATGTAGCTGCATTAGAGTTAAGAATCCCGATTTTCGACGGCACAAAAACGAAATATCACCTCATACAAGCAGGTTCTGCTATAAAAATCACAGAATTTGAAACCGTGCAGGCAAGGCAAGCTATCATCGCCGATCTGGCAGAGAGCCAGGAAAATGTAAAATCTTCTCTAAAGAAAATAGATCACTTCAACTTACAGTTATCCCAATCCCAGGAAGCCTATCGTTTGGCCCAACTCAACTTCAAAGCCGGAGTCATCACCAACCTCGACCTTTTGGATGCCGCCACAAACATTTCCGATAGTAGCCTTTTGCTCCTGAAAGCAAAAATCGAATACATCACCAATGTCTTCCGCCTCCGCGTCTCCATCGGCGAACGCATCTATTGATATTCAATCTATTCCCCAAGTATCCTGCTTCCCAACGCCCCCACTCCCCCATTCCCCCCCTCCCCTCTCAAAGCTCCAGCCTCGTCTGCACCGCCCTCAACTCCCGCTTCAGTGCATTCATCGCCTTCACCAAATCAGTATTTTCAACATTGGGCTCAGGGAGTTCAGCACTGATGTAGTTCACAAACTTCCATACCTCACGGATATCTTTCACCATGATATCATAAGGTTCATAAGCAGTATTCAGCGAATGGAGGATCAGCTTTCCCCCGCTTTTAATCCGGTTCTCAGCTACTTTAAACACGACACCATCGTCGAGTGTTAGGATGATATAAGCTTGCCTGTCTTTAATGAGGTTCCAATTCTGGACAAACTCAGCGGTAACCCAGGAGCCATCAGGGATAGGCAGCATAGAATCCCCGCTGATCTGAAAGCTACGGTATTTACGTTCTTTGTTCAGGAAAGGAAGCTGAAAGGTGGGCAGCACGCGGATATACTCCGGATCAGCATAACCCGTGGTATAACCTGCTTTTGCTTTCTCAGGGACGAGTTCGATATTTTCCTTGTTGTCATTATTGACGGTAGTGGCCAAAACCCTGAGTTGAGCCCCGCTGATAAATACATCGAATCCTTTTTCGAGCTGGGACAGCTGACTTTCGGGCACTTGGGTAAGATCCACTTTCAATAGCGTATCAATGGAAACCTTATAATATTGGGAGAAAGCGACCAGGGTGCTGATGTCTGGCTGGGCAACCCCATTTTCATAACCACTAAGCGTAGGGCGCTTGAGATCCATGGCAACAGCTACATCATCCTGCGTACGGCCCTTACGCTTGCGTAACAATTTGATATTGGCGGCAAAAAACATTTTTTCTTGACTCGTGATCATGATCTGATTATATTTTGATCAAATTATTGATTATATTTTAACCAAAGGTAATGCGTATTGCATCCGAATGTCAAGAAAATTGTGATTTTTTTCCACTGGACAAAAATCCCCACGCTATCATACCCAAGTAATGCTCAAATTTCTGTTTTATCTATCCCTGCTTGTTTCAGAATTGCAAAAAAAAGCCCACTAGCAAGGTCCTTTTTACCATGAACCGGTATAATTACTGTTTTCCCGGAATGAGGATGAAAATATAAGCGATGACTCCCATTACTCCGTTTCAAATAAAAACCTTTTTGTTCCAATATCCGGATCAGGTTTTTAACGGAATAATTCATGCAGTTTGCAGATTGATAGAATATTCCAGGGTTCCGCTGTCGTCAGGAATTTCCTCCCCCCTCTCCTTAAGATCAGTCACATAAAGTTCTATGGCTTCCCTGGCCATTTCAATGGCATGATCTACAGTTTCTCCATAAGTAATGCAACCCGCTAAGGCCGGAACAGTCACTGTATAAGTACCTTCCGGTTCTTTATGCATCATTATTTTATAAGTAAGCTGCATCTTTAAATTATTAATTCCTACACCAAAAATAATCAATTATTACTCCGGTTCATAAAAATTCGTGTAATCCGTGGACAAAAAAGCAAAACTCACCAAAAAATATTTTTTCTTGACTCGCTATTACAAAATGATTACATTGTAATCAGATTTTTGGTTAATTTTTAATCAAAGATAATGCAATCATTCATCCGATGTCAAGTCTTTTAGAAAATAATTATGAAGAAGCGGTAGAGATGCCGGATCTGAGCCCCGTCACTGGCGACTCCCGCCATATCGTCCATTTCGACCTCGACACCTTTTTTGTCTCGGTGGAACGCCTGCTCAACAGCCGTCTCATGAACAAGCCGGTCATTATCGGGGGCTTGTCCGACCGTGGCGTGGTGGCCTCATGCAGCTATGAGGCGCGTCAGTTCGGCGTGCACTCCGCCATGCCGATGAAGCTGGCGCGAACGCTCTGCCGCGATGCCGTCATCATCCGCGGCGACATGGAACTCTACAGCCAGTACTCCAAAAGTGTGACGGATGTCATCGCCGAACGAGCACCGGTCTACGAAAAAGCCTCAATCGACGAGCATTACATAGACCTCACAGGGATGGACCGTTTCTTCGGCTGTCTGAAATGGACGAAAGAGCTGCGCCAGGCCATCATCAGGAACACGGGACTACCTATCTCCTTCGGGCTTTCTCCGAACAAGACCGTGTCGAAGATCGCCACCGGGGAAGCCAAACCCAATGGGGAGCTGGAGATCGCGAACACCCTGGTGAAACCTTTTCTCGCACCTTTGTCTATTAAGAAGATTCCCATGATCGGCGACAAGACCTACCAGACACTACGTTCTATGGGTATCGCCACCATCCGTACCCTGGGCGACATCCCGCCGGAGATGCTGGAACGCGTCCTCGGGAAAAACGGCATCGTCATCTGGCGCAAAGCCAACGGCATCGACCCTACACCCGTGCAGCCCTACACCGAACGACAGTCGATCAGCACCGAAAACACCTTTGAACAGGACACCACCGACGTCCGTATGATCCGCGACCTCCTCACCGGCATGGTCGAAAAACTCTGTTTCCAGCTCCGCAAGAAGGAGAAGCTCACCTCTGTCATCACCGTAAAGATCCGCTATGCCAATTTCGACACCCACACCTTGCAGAAACACATCCCCTACACTGCCCTCGACCACGTGATCCTCTCCGTGGTGAAAGACCTCTTCGAACGCCTCTACCAGCGCCGTATGCTCATCCGCCTCGTGGGCGTACGCCTCAGCGGCCTCGTCCATGGCGTCCAGCAACTCGACCTTTTCGAAGAGTCACCCGAGATGATCCGGCTCTACCAGGCACTGGATCGGATGCGGAAGAAGTATGGGATGGGGGTGGTTTGGAGAGGGACATGTACCTAAACAACCACTCCTACTACAGCCTCCGCTACGGCACCTTAAGCCCGGAAGACCTCGCCGAAAAGGCAGCAGGCCTTGGCATTGGCGTACTTGCGCTCACCGACATCAACAACACCACCGGAACGATGGACTTCATCAAAGCCTGCAAAGAGCATAAGATACAGGCTGTTGCCGGGGCCGACATCCGCAATGGCAACCGTCATCTCTATACGCTGATCGCCAGAAACAACGAAGGCTTCCGGGAGATCAACGAGTTTATCACCCGGCACAACCTGCAAGCCACGGCTTATCCGCCTGAAGCCCCTGCCCTGCCTAACGTCTATGCAATCTACGTGCTTGGGTCTAAACCCCTGAACAAACTACTGGAATATGAGTTCGCCGGGGTCGCGCCGGTAGCAGTGCCAGGACTGCTGAGCCTTCGCTGGGAGCGACATCCCTCAAAACTGGTGATCCAGCAAAAGGTAAGTTTTGGATGCAGCGACGACTACGAACTCCATCGAAACCTCAGGGCCATCGACAACAACATTCTGTTGAGCCGGCTGGAGCCCGAACAAGTGGCTTCTCCCCACGACTGGCTGCTGCCACCGGCTTCCCTCCTACCCGCTTATGAACAATATCCGCAGATCCTGAAGAACACCGAACGCCTGCTCGGGGATTGCGGCATCAGCATCGACTTCAGCAGCATCAAAAACAAAAAGACCTTCACCGGCGCACGCTATGACGACAAAGAGCTGCTGGAGAAGCTGGCATTCGACGGACTGACATACCGCTACGGCCGGAACAACAAGACAGCCCGCGACAGGGTGTTGCATGAACTAGGCATCATCGACCGACTGGGCTTTTCAGCCTATTTCCTCATCACCTGGGACATCATCCGTTACTCGATGAGCCGTGGCTTCTACCACGTGGGACGTGGCAGTGGCGCCAACAGCATCGTGGCTTACTGCCTGCGCATCACCGACGTCGACCCCATCGAACTGGACCTCTACTTCGAACGATTCCTCAACCCCAAACGAACGTCCCCGCCCGATTTCGACATAGACTATTCATGGAAGGAAAGAGAAGACGTCCAGGACTACATCTTCAAACGTTACGGACAAAGGCATACTGCCTTACTCGGGGCCATGTCGACCTTTAAAGGGAAATCTATCATCAGGGAGTTGGGGAAAGTCCATGGCCTTCCCAAAGAAGAGATGGATGACCTCATCCGCGACCCTGAAAAGGTCAGCAACCAGAACAGTATCGCACAAAGAGTTAAAGACATCGGCCTGAAGATGATCGACTTCCCCAACATCCGCAGCACCCATGCCGGCGGCATCCTGATATCCGAAGAGCCCATCACCGCTTATACCGCGCTGGATCTCCCGCCCAAAGGCTTCCCTACCACTCAGTGGGACATGTACGTGGCGGAAGACATCGGATTTGAGAAACTCGACATCCTGAGTCAAAGAGGGATCGGGCATATCCGTGAAGCCACCGAGATCATCCGAAGCAACTGCGGGATCAGCATCGACATCCACCAGGTGGAGAAGTTCAAACAGGATCCAAAAGTAAAAGACCAGCTGCAACGTGCCGAGACCAATGGTTGTTTTTATATAGAGAGTCCTGCCATGCGCGGCCTCCTCACCAAGCTGCGCTGCGACAACTACCTCAGCCTGGTGGCAGCCAGCTCTATCATCAGGCCTGGTGTGGCCAAATCAGGAATGATGCGGGAATACATCCAGCGTTTTCACAAGCCAAACAGTTTCAAGTACATCCATCCCGTTATGGAAGAACAGCTCAAAGAGACCTACGGCGTGATGGTCTACCAGGAAGACGTGCTGAAGATCTGTCACCATTTCGCCGGGCTCGACCTTGCCGATGCCGATGTGCTGCGCCGTGCCATGAGCGGAAAACACCGATCACGTAAGGAACTGGACCGTATCATCGAGAAGTTTTTTAGCAACTGCAAAGCCAGGGGCTATCCTGACGAGATCACCAAAGAAGTATGGCGGCAAATCGAGTCGTTCGCAGGCTATTCCTTCTCCAAGGCGCACAGCGCCTCTTATGCCGTGGAGAGCTTCCAGAGCCTTTACCTCAAAGCCCATTACCCGATGGAATTCATGGTAGCTGTCATCAACAACTTCGGCGGCTTCTATCCCGGATGGGTGTATTTCAACGAAGCACGACGCTGCGGGGCAAAGATCTGTCTGCCCTGTGTCAACAATAGTGACTACACCTCCACCATTCATGGGGAAGACATTTATATTGGCTTCATCCACCTGGCTAACCTGGAAAGCGAATTTGGGAAAAGCATCATCACAGAACGCAACAGAAACGGAGCATTCGCCAGCCTGGAAGACTTCGCTGAACGTAGCGGGGCCCCACGGGAACAGCTGACCCTCCTCATCCGATGCGGAGCTTTCCGCTTCACCGGCAAAGCCAAAACGACATTACTATGGGAAATGCACCTCGCCCAGTCGCCCAGTCGCCAAGTCGCACGCCATCCTTCGACTTCGCTCAGGATGACTGCGTCGCCCAGTCGCCAGGTCGCCCAGTCGCTGAATCGCCTATTCCCGATTACTAACAAGTCCTACGCGCTCCCCAAACTCGAATACAACCCACTCGAAGACGCCTACGACGAGATCGAAATCCTGGGATTCCCTGTCAGCATGAGCTATTTCGAGTTGCTGAATACTTCTTTCCGCGGCGAGATTAAAGCGCCGGAGATGATCAAATTCCTGGGAAAGACCGTCAGGATGATGGGAGAACTCGTCACCATAAAATATGTGAGAACCGTAAAAAAAGAATGGATGCATTTCGGTGCTTTCGTAGATGTGGACGGAGAGATGTTTGACACCGTCCATTTTCCCGATGCCTCAAAAAATTACCCTTTCCGCGGTCATGGAATGTACCTCATCATGGGTGTTGTCGTCGAAGAATTCGGATTCCCAAGCCTTAACGTCCTGAAAATGGCGAAGATGCCGATAAAAAAGGACCCGAGAGGATGAAATATTTTAACCATTTTCAATCAATTCATTGATCGTTTATTATATTATTTATATTACCCCATTGACATTATTTTTAATTAGCCCCCTGATAAAAATTATACTTTTACACCAGGGACTTACGTGAATATGTCATTCTTCGCATCAGAAAATACAAACTGGAAATTATCAGGCCTTTTAGTCCTATTGCTACAACTCATTCTGTTAATTCAAACATCAGCATACGCTCAAAAGAATCCTGCGAATAACGCACATCAGGTCAGTATTGTACTCGCAAAAGGGCAAATATTGAAATTGAGAGATACTGTCTTTATTCCTTATAAAGATACGATAATCATACTTTCCGACAGTGTAAAATTCAAGATAGAAAAAGATCCTGAAACCAGGTCTGAAGCATTTTATGACTCACTAAAAGTAAGAGCCTACAAAACACGTATCACAAAAGAACTTTATAAGCTTGTTATTACAAATAAGAAAAATGGGAAAACCGAACAAGGCCTAACCATTCAGGCAACTTCCGTTTATGAGCCTTTTAAAGGCAGACCTATTGGCAGTATAAGGCTAAAAAAGGTAAATGTGCTGGAAGGAGAGGTTGACGACACCAACAAAATTGCCGGAAACCCAATGGCTAAGCTTGCCAACCAGGCCCATATTCAAACCCGGGACAAAATCATTTATAACGCGTTGATCTTTAAAAGAGGGGATCCCTTATCACCTGACGACATGGCCGACAACGAACGTATCATCAGGTCATTGGGCTTTATACATGATGCACGTATCCATGCCATTCCCAGAAAAGAAGATCCCGATACGGTTGACATTCTGATAATCACCCAGGACAAATTTGAATATCAGTTTACAGTTAATTTTATCAGTCCCACTAATTTTAATATTAAGGGATCAAATAACTCTATTTTTGGGATGGGCAAACAAATAGGCTTTGAATACAAGTTAAACTCAAGTCATGACCCTGCTTCCGGTTATCTTTTATATTACAAGGACAGAAATTTTAACAGGAGCTTTGTCGACATCGAAGTATTGTATAGCCATTATTGGGCAAAAGAAGGAACAGAAATAAATATTAAAAAGGACTTTCTCACCCCGCAAACAAAATACGGGGGTGGATTAAACGCTGGAAATACCTCCGAACAAATGGGGATTGGCGACTATCCCGACACCTCTTTTGTAATAAATTACACACATAATTTCCAGGATGTCTGGCTGGGTAGGTCCTTTCAGCTTGGGAGCCGGTCTAAAAGGGAAAACCTAACTTTTGCAGCACGTATTCATCGTGATGAATTTACGACCCGACCCATTACTACAGTTGACACCAATATGTATTTTATCAACAACCTATTGGTGCTGGGAGGCATTACCTTTACCCATGTCTCATATCTTCGAAGTAGTATGATTCGTTCTTTTGGCTTGACAGAGGATATGCCTGTCGGCTATTACATGGAAGCAGACGGAGGCATGTTCTACGGCGAATTTACCAAGAACCCATACATCGGGTTCAAAGGAGGATGGGGGAAATACGACCCAAACCTGGGTTACTTTTTTGGCGTAATTAAAGTCGGGATGTTCTTAAATTCAACCAATTACAAACAAGGCGCTACTGATCTCAATTGCGGTTATTTCACACCCCTGCTCGAACTAAGAAGATGGCGTTTCAGGCAGTTTGTCACGTTTCATTATACCGGAGGACTGAATCGGTCCATGAACAAGACGATCAGCATGAACGATATGGTCAATGGTTTGAAGGGGACTGAGGGGAACCAAAGAGCGGTCTGGCATCTTGAATCTGTCTTTTTTAAACCTTTATCATTTTACGGGTTTCAAATGGCATTATTTGCCTATGCTGACATGGGTATTATTGGAAACGGAGAAACCCCTGAAGCACTTAGATCTTTTTATTCATCCTATGGTGGTGGAATCCGATTACGAAATGATGGCTTGATCATACAAACCATGGAAATCAAATTGGGATATGTCCCAAAACTTCCCGATGCCTCTGGCAGATTCGTTTATGAATTTTCCGGCAACGATCCATTATTATTTAAAGAACTGTCAATCACAAGACCTGAAATAGTGCCTTTTGAATAAACCATTGCCCCAAAGATTAAGAACAATTCTGCATTTAAAACAAATATTAGTCGGATATTTTTTTTACTATTGCATAAAAAACTGACCAACTATGAAAAAGACATTCCTCCTTGTATTTATGGTGTTTTCACTTTATGCAAGTGCGCAAAAGCCAAGCGTTAGCCTCAATATCTATGGCGGGTATGTTTTTGATGACAAAGTAAATTCATACTATAGTCAGACAAATTTTTATGATGGTAAGGTGATGGGTGGCTTACAATGGGGAGGTGGCCTTGAGCTTGAAACCAGTCCTTACACAGCTATTGAAATCTTGTATACCCGGCAAGACACTAAAGCTCCTACAAACTATTGCAACAACACCATTATAACTAAATATACTGATTTTGACCTGAATCTCAATTACCTGATGCTTTGTGGTATTCGGAAAGTCAGAAATCCCGGATCTCCTATTGAAGGATATGGTGGTTTGATGGCCGGATGTTTTTGGGGTGATGCAACCAATCCGGAAATAGGAAATAGGAACACTGCCACAAAATTTGCCTGGGGGCTCAAATTGGGATGTAATATCTGGGCAACTAACAAAGTCGCCTTGAAACTGCAAGGACAATTGTTGACTCCTGTTCAGTCAATGGGTGGTGGGTTGTATTTTGGAACCGGTGGAACTGGTGCAGGGGTATCAACTTATTCTACCATGTATCAGTTTTCCGTAGGCGGCGGACTTGCAATAAAGCTCGGCAAATAATCCCTTAAGCGTCCTGCTTCAGATTTTATTTCCGTTGACGTTTCCGCTCGAGTTCATCCAGAAGAATCTTCCTGACACGAATTGATTTAGGCGTAATTTCTACGTATTCATCACCCCTGATATATTCCATCGCCTCCTCTAAAGAGAATTTAAGTGGCGGATGAATGATCATCTTCTCATCCGTCCCTGATGCACGCATATTGGAAAGCTGTTTCTTCCTACAAACATTGATACAAAGATCATCCTGCCTGACATTCTCACCGATCACCTGTCCATTGTATACATCTTCGCCAGCCTCAATAAAGAATGTGCCACGATCCTGCAGTTTGTCAATGGAATAGGCAACAGAAGGACCGGTTTCCATAGCAATAAGAGCGCCGTTTCTTCTGGGTGTAAAATCTCCTTTCCACTCTTCGTATCCTTTAAATCGGTGTGCAATAATTGCCTCACCTTCGGTACTGGTAAGAATAAGGTTTCTCAATCCAATTAAAGAACGGGCAGGGAGATTGTATTCCTGAACAATACGATCACCTTTCATCTGAATATCAACAATCTCACCTTTCCGGCTGGTGACGATATCGATTACTTTACCGGCAAAAGCCTCATCAACATGAATCGTCATGGCTTCCATTGGCTCATGTACCTTTCCGTCTATTTCCTTGAGGATGACCTGTGGTTGTCCAAGTTGGAATTCAAAACCTTCGCGACGCATGGTCTCTACCAAAATGGAAAGATGCAAAATACCCCTGCCATGAACGATATAAGTATCAGGCGAGTCAGTCTCCATGACCTTTAAGGCAAGGTTTTTCTCAATTTCGAGAAAGAGCCTGTCACGTAAGTGACGAGAAGTCACAAACTTACCTTCTTTTCCAAAAAATGGCGAATTATTGATAGTGAAAAGCATACTCATGGTAGGCTCGTCAACTTTAATTGGAATCAATCCTTCAGGATTTTCGCTGTCAGCAATAGTATCCCCGATGTCGAAATCTTCTAAACCAACGATAGCACAGATCTCTCCGGCTTCAATTTCCAATTTGGTTTTTTCTTTTCCTAAACCTTCAAACAAATATGCTTCTTTGATAACGGCTTTCACCTTACTGCCATCCCTTTTTACCAGCGTGATGGCATTACCTGCTTTCAGTGATCCACGATGGATACGGCCAACAGCAATACGGCCAACATAAGATGAATAGTCTATCGACGTGATCTGTAATTGAAGACTGCCTTCACTCACCTTTGGCGGCGGAATAGTTTTAATGATGGTATCAAGCAGAAAGGTAACATCAGTCGCAGGTTTCTTCCAGTCATCTGACATCCAGCCTTGTTTTGAAGAACCATAAATGGTTGGAAAGTCAAGCTGCTCTTCAGTTGCATCGAGATTAAACATCAGGTCAAAAACGGCCTCCTGGGTGTGGTCAGGGTTACAATTTGGTTTGTCAACTTTATTGATGACGACAATCGGTTTCAAGCCAAGGTCAATTGCTTTTTGAAGGACAAAACGTGTTTGGGGCATTGGACCTTCAAAGGCATCCACGACCAACAAACAACCGTCAGCCATGTTGAGTACACGTTCCACTTCTCCGCCAAAGTCAGCGTGACCAGGGGTATCAATGATATTTATTTTACAACCTTTATACCTGACACTAACATTTTTCGCAAGGATCGTGATGCCACGCTCGCGTTCCAGTTCATTGTTATCAAGGATTAATTCACCTACTGTCTCATTTTCGCGGAACATCTCAACCTGATGTAAAATTCTGTCTACCAGCGTAGTTTTCCCGTGGTCGACGTGGGCAATGATTGCAATATTCCTGATGTTTTCGTTATGCATTCTGCTTTTTTAAATGGGCGGCAAAGGTAGTGATTTTTAAGGCTTATTTTACATATAAGAAAGAAAAGCATTTTTCGTGTCTATTCTCTAACCATGTTTTGAATCTCTATTGAATTAAAATATTATTCACAAACAGACACCCATGGACGTATTTTATTGTCTTAACTTCACATCCTCGCGTCGAAAACTAATTCTCTGCATATGATATCCAGGCGAATCATAATCCTAAGCTTTTCCCTTTTATTTTCGATTTGTGTAACAGGCCTTGCCAATTCCCCGCTAATAAATAAAAATGAGGCAAGAATTTCGTCGCTGCACTTTATTGAAAACAAAAATCAATGGAATCCATGCGTTCTTTATAAAGTTGATTTGCCCATTGGCAATTTATTCCTTGAGAAATCAGCCTTTACTTATATTGTTTACAATAAAGCTGAGCTTGATTGCTGTCACAAACCTGAGGCCAGTGCTGCAGAAGAAGTGGATCACATGATTAACTGCCATGCGTTTCGTGTAAATTTCATGGGAAGTAATGAGGCAGTGAAGCCATTTGGTGGGAGAAAATTCAGTGAGTATTACAATTACTTTATCGGAAATGACCAAAGTCATTGGGCATCCGGGGTCAGTTTGTTCCATTCAGTCACCTACCCTTCCCTTTATCAGGGTATCGACCTGAATGTCGGGAATGACGGACTGAATCTGAAATATGAATTTCTTGTCAATGCCGGGGCTGACCCATTCCTGATCAGACTTGAATATGAAGGAACAGACGGCATCGCATTGTCAGAAGGCAATCTGGTCATCAAAACTTCTGTGGATAACATCATTGAACAGCGCCCTTATGCTTACCAGCTTTTCAACAATGATACCATCGAAATCCCTTGTTATTACAAGATAAAAGAAAATAAAGTTGTCTTTGCTTTTCCTGATGGATACCGTAAGGATCTTCCGCTGGTAATAGACCCTGTCGTGGTTGGGGCCACTTATGCAGGGAGTGTTAGCAACAGTACCTACGGTCATTCAGCAACGTATGACGCGGCCGGCAATATTTACGCAGCCGGCAACTGTTTTGGCACGGGCTGGCCTGCTTCAACAGGGAGCTTTCAGACAAGCTATCACGGAAGTAATGACTGCGGAATCATCAAGTTAAACCCTACGGCAACGACAGAAATATGGGCTACTTTCCTGGGTGGAAGCAGTGCAGATTATGCACATAGCCTGATCGTCAATGACAATAATGAGCTGTTCATTTATGGATCGACATCATCAACCAACTTCCCTGTCACAGCAGGATGTTACCAATCATTATACGGAGGAGGCGCTGCTGATATATTTGTTACTCATTTCAATACCGACGCCACTGCAATTGTTGGCTCTACATATCTGGGAGGCTCGGGTAGTGACGGTCGAAATTCTATGTACATCAACTACGGGGATACTTATCGGGGGGAAATGGTCCTTGATTCTGCACAAAACCCCTATGTAGTAAGCTTCTCCAACTCTTCAAATTTCCCTACTAGTATTGGTGCTTATGACAACACTTACAATGGCCTCCAGGATGGTGTTGTCTGTAAGCTAAACAGTACTTTAACAAATTTAGAATCGTCTACCTATATCGGGGGCACCGGGAATGAAGCTATCTATGGAATTGCTGTGAATGACGTGAACCAGGTCTGTCTTACAGGGGGGACAAACAGTACAGACTTTCCAACTACGGTTTCTACGTATCAAACAAATTACCAGGGTGGAACCTACGATGGGTTTATATGCATTTTAAATAATGATCTCAGCATGTTGTTATCAAGTACCTATTTTGGCACCGCTCTTTTTGATGCATCATTCTTTATCCAGACGAATTCCTCTAATGAAGTTTACATTTTCGGTCAATCAGATAGTACGATATCGATAACGCCTGGCTGTTATGGAAATGCTAACAGCCCGCAATTTATCGCCAAACTTGACTATTCCCTCAGCCAGGTTATTTTCACAACAACTATCGGAAGTGGCACCCTATCAGCAAAACTATCTCCTTCTGCTTTCTTTCTTGATGATTGTGGCCATATCTATGGGGCAGGATGGGGAAATACCGCAAATTGCCCAGTGAGTCCAAATGCAGTGCAGGCAACAACAGATGGCAGTGACTTTTATATATTCGCACTCGAGCCAAACGCTTCGGCCCTCGCTTATGCAACATTTTATGGGTCACCGAGTAACTGGGAGCATGTTGATGGCGGAACGAGTCGGTTTGATAAAAATGGCAAAATCTATCAAGCCGTTTGTGAGGGAAGTGGGACTGCTTTTCCAACAACCCCAAATGCCTGGAGAGATTTCAACGCAGTTTCCTGGGACCTGGCTGTTTTTGTGATCGATTTCCAATTATGCAGCTTAAACGCAAGTATTGGAACAGCCGCGAGCACTGAAGGTTGTGCCCCATTCCAGGTTGATTTCACCAACGAAAGTACTTTAGCTGTCGGATACAACTGGGATTTCGGGGATGGAACACCTGTCTCACATACAAAAATACCAAGCCATACCTACACTTCCCCCGGGACTTATCAGGTTTCATGCATTGCAATTGACTCCACTTCATCAATTGTCAGTGACACCGCTTTTTTGACCATCAAAGTTTATCTGATGCCAGAGCCTGCGGGATTTATTAGTCAACCAGGAGATGTTTGCGCCGGAACCAGCTCAAAGACCTATACAACACTTCCCTTGAGCCAGGCCACATCCTATGAATGGACGATTCCACCCGGAACAAGCGGGAGCAGCGACAGCAACAGCATCATCCTTAATTTCTCTCCGAATTCCAGTTCGGGTATGCTGAGTGTCAAAGGAGTAAATGTTTGTGGGTCAGGAAGCTCCAGCCATATGAACCTGAACATCGTACCACCACCTGTAGTTAACGCAGAACCAGTTCAATCAATAGATTCCGGTTATATTGCTACTTTCATTGCAACAGTTACATCTGACAATCCGCCTTTCATCTATACCTGGAGCAACGGTTCAAATACACAAAGTATCAATGTTAGTCCACCACAATCATCCTGGTATATAGTAACAGTAACTGATGCCAATTCCTGTACTGCGGTTGATTCTGTTTTCCTGTCAATCAACAACGATATTACATTAAAAACATCTGTTCCTGTTTTTAATTCATGCGCAGGAAATTTTACAGTACCAATCAATGTAGATCATTTCAATTTTGTTGATTCACTTTTCCTAACGCTGATCTATGACCATACAATACTGAGCTACGTGAACTTTACAAATCCGAACCAGGCACTTAGCCAGGGAACATTAAACATCACAAGCCTTGGGAATAAAGTTTTGATATCATGGCATTCATTGACTCCGGTAACTGTTGCCAGTGGAAAACTGGTAGAATTGGTTTTTAGCGGAGCATCCGGTAGCAGTAATTTCAATTGGGATCTTTCATCTTCCGGAGCCTGTTATTATTCACATGCCGGTCAGACGAATATCAGCAAGGTGTTTATTAACGGATCCATCACTTTTGGAAACTGTGGAGGAATCGAAGGGACAGTAACTTATATTAATGGTATGTCAAGCCCGATATCAGGTATTTTTGTTAAGGCCATACAGGGAAATACAACAATCCTTCAGGATACCACCACAACCAATGGAAATTTTATTTTACCTGCACTTCCCAATGGGAACTATATTGTCAAACCACAGACAGAAAAAATAAGTGGGGGATACAATTCTGTAGACGCACTCTTCATCATGAAGTATTTCACCGGCCTATTTCCCTTGTCAGGCATGAAATTACAAGCGGCAGATGTTGACAATTCCGGGTACGTCAATACAACAGATGCCTTGCTAATTGCACGACGCTTCGTTAAAATAATAAATTCTTTCCCGGCCGGTGACTGGCTTTTTAACAGTGACACCCTAACAGTCCTAAACAACAACCAATTAATCGGTCTAAAAGGAGTTTGCTATGGCGATGTAAACGGGAGTTTTCAACCCCAGGCCAAAGAAGAATCCACGGCGATTCTTCGTTGTGAAGGATCTTTGAAAACAGGAACTGAAAACACGATCGAAATCCCAATTTTCATGAAGCAGACTATTTCTGTTTCTTCAATTTCCATGGTCATTCATTTTAATTCCTTATATATTGACATCACCAATATTCTAATAAAAAATCCCGGAACTTGTGTCTACAATATTCTTGATGACCAAGTTCGCATAGCCTGGTATAGTATAGTACCCTGGACATTGAAAAGCAACGATACGCTTTTAATCCTGGCTGCACATACCGTCCAACAATTGACCATACTAAAAAACTATCTGGAACTTGAACCAGCCACCTTGTTCACTGATTCTGAAGGAAATAGCCTAAGGAATCTTCAGATTACATACCCGGAAATCCTGATTTCAAAAGACAAAAGCTGGTTGGGACAGAATGTACCCAATCCGTTTACAGGCATTACCGCATTTCCCTTTTATATTCCTGAAGAATCGACGGTATCACTCAGAATATTTACGATCACAGGTGAGTGTATATTTTATAAAACGGCAAAGGTATCACCTGGTTATCATGCAGAAGAAATTACTGCAACAAGCCTGAGCCCTGGGGTATATTATTATGAATTAGAATCAAACGGGAGTACAGCGTTTTTCAAAGGAACGCGAAAAATGGTAGTCGTTCAATAAATGATCTGAAAATATTCAAGATCTCAGAAATAAATTTTTGAAGAATTTGAAGCATTCAGGCAACAACAATGGCCTTTTTGTTGTCTTTGCATTGACTTTTTGACTACTTTTAAGAACTATTACCGGCCAATGAAATACTATTTCGCTCAGTTTCTCTTAATCCTGGTTTTATCCTATTCGATTTCCGTCTTAGGATCTGAAAACCCTACGGTTATTGAAAATAAAATCAAAATAAAGGAGTTACGATTTATTGAAAATAAGTCCCAATGGGATAAACATGTACTGTACAAAGTCGACATTCCGATGGGGAATATGTTCCTGGAAAAGGCTGCTTTTTCTTATGTAATTTTCAACAAAGCAGTTCTCAATTGCTGCCACAAGCCCGACTCTAATGCCACCGAAGAAATGGATCATATGGTTCAATGCCATGCTTTCAGGGTACACTTCCTTGGAAGTAACGATGCGGTGAAGCCTGTTGGAGGAAAGAAATTCCCTGAATATTACAATTATTTTCTTGGGAACGACCAAAGCCGATGGTCATCAAAGGTTGGCTTATTCCATGCTGTCACCTACCCCTTATTATACCCTGGTATCGATCTTTTTGTCGGTAACGCCGGCCTGAACTTAAAATATGAATTTCGTGTAAAAGCAGGCTCAGATCCATCCCTGATTAAACTTCAATATGAAGGTGCTGAAGGACTTGCTCTAACTGAAGGGAAGCTGGTCATCAAAACTTCTGTTGACGACATCCTGGAACAACGTCCGTTTGCATATCAAATCTACAATCGCGACACTTTATTTGTGAGATGTGATTATGTGATCGACGGCACCCAGGTTTTCTTTTCTTTTCCTGAAGGATATCGCCACGATCTTCCACTCATTATCGACCCGGTTGTTGTGGGTGCTACTTATGCCGGAAGTGTCGGACCCAGTACTTTTGGCCACTCTGCAACATATGACGCACTTGGAAACATCTATGGTGCCGGGAACAGTTTTGGCGTGGGCTGGCCTGTGTCGACTGGGAGTTTTCAAACAAGCTATCATGGCAATAATGATGTGGGACTCATCAAGCTAAACCCTTCTGCAACCACCGAAATATGGGCTACATACCTGGGAGGAAACAACGCAGATTATGCCCATAGCCTGATTGTCAACAAAAACAATGAATTGTTTGTCTATGGCTCCACTTCATCTACTGATTTTCCGCATACGACAGGATGTTTTCAGCCAAGTTTTGGTGGCGGCGGTGCCGATATTTTCGTGGCCCATTTCAATGTTGACGCCACCGCACTTTTAGGCTCCACATATATCGGGGGCTCTCTGAGTGACGGTCGCAATACAATGGCTGTCAATTATGGGGATTCGTATCGTGGGGAAATCATCCTTGACACAGCAGGAAACCCTTGTGTAGCAAGCTTCACAAGCTCTCTCAACTTCCCGGTCAGCCCTGGAGTCTATGACAACTCATACAATGGCGGGCCACAGGATGGCGTCGTTTTTAAATTAAACAGCACTTTGACGTCCCTGGTCTGGTCTTCTTATATTGGAGGTAGCGGCAGCGACGCGGCTTATGGACTGAAATTAAATTCTATTAACCAGGTTTATGTAACAGGCGGAACTACGAGTCCCAACTTCCCAACCATGCCCTGGAGCTATAAAACCGTGTACCAGGGAGGCACTTATGATGGCTGGATCTGCATTTTCGGGGAAGACCTCACGTTCCTTTTTGCCAGCACTTTTTTTGGAACATCGGTTTTTGATGAGTGTTTCTTCATCCAGATGAATGCTCAGAATGAGGTCTTTGTTTATGGTCAGTCGGATGGCGTTATTCCCATTACATCAGGATGTTATGGGGTGGCCAACAGTCCCCAGTTTATCGCCAAACTGGATTATTCTCTGAGTGAAGTTATTTTCACGACTACTTTCGGAAGCGGAATTCTCACTTCAAAACTCACCCCTACTGCATTTTTAGTGGATGTTTGTGACCATATCTATGCAGCTGGATGGGGGAATACTGCGACTTGTCCGGTAAGCCCCAACGCCGTCCAACCTACTACTGACGGCAGCGACTTTTATATTATCGCCCTGGAACCCGGCGCTGCGGCATTGACCTATGCAACCTATTTTGGATCACCATCAACCTGGGAACATGTTGACGGCGGAACGAGCCGTTTCGATAAAAATGGTAAAATTTACGAAGCCGTATGCGAAGGTGGTGGCTCTGCCTTTCCAACCACACCCAATGCCTGGCGAGACTTTAACGCAACCAGCTGGGACCTTGCCATCTTCGTGATCGACTTTCAGCTTTCCGGTCCTACTGCCCTCGCTTCCGCAAATGGAAACAGCAGTGGTTGCGCACCCTTTCTTGCTCATTTCAACAACAACAGTACCAATGCATTACAATACATTTGGGATTTCGGGGATGGGACGCCAACTTCAGCAGCGATAACTCCCAGCCATACTTATCAGACCTCTGGAACCTACCAGGCTTTTTGTATCGCCATCGACTCTACTTCCTGTTTTATCAGCGACACCAGCTTTGTAAACATTACTGTACTGGCACCACCTGTCATCAACCTTGGCCCCGACACTCTTTTGTGTGGTATCGACAGCCTGGTGCTGGATGCCGGAAATCCCGGAACACTTATTCAATGGTCGACCCTGGCAAATACCCCTCAGATCACGGTCCATACACCAGGAACTTACTGGGTCACAGTCAACAATGGGCTTTGCAGCGCAAAAGACACCATTGTGGTCACGATAATGCCCCATCCGGATCTGGGTAATGACACCTCATTATGCACAGGCCTAAGTGTCACATTGAACTCCGGCCAGCCTGCTTTTCAACATGCCTGGTCTACAGGTGCTACAAATTCCTCCATTAACGTCACAACAAGCGGAATTTATTGGGTAGGGATTTCCAAAGGAAGCTGTACCCTTTACGACAGTATCGATGTAAACTTCATCCCGCTTCCCTTGGTTGAACTGGGTCCTTCTCATGACATCTGCGAGGGCAGCTTCACCACCTTGGATGCAGGGAATCCAGGAGCACAATATCACTGGAGCACAGGCGTAAACACACAACAAATCCAGGTCGGACAATCGGGCATGTTTCATGTGACCGTGACGAAACAGGGATGTTCTTCGAAAGACTCTGTTCAGGTAAATACCATGGCAATACCTGTTGTAAATCTTTTGGGCGACCGCCATCTTTGTACCAATGACACCTTATACCTGGATGCAGGGAATCCAGGAAATTACTATCTCTGGTCGAATGGCGACACCACACAAAGCATTACCGTAAGCCAGCCCGGGGAGGTATGGGTCAGAGTTGGAATCTCACCCTGTTATAACTATGACACCATCTCGATCGACATGACCAACCTCAGCGTTTACCTCGGTCCCGACACCCTGCTGTGCCCTGGTGGGAGTATCGTCCTGAATGCAGGAAACCCTGGCATGAGTTATTTATGGAATACCGGCGATCTGACACAAGCCATCAATGTGGCGCGAAACGGGATCTTCTGGGTTGAAGTTAGCAAATATCAATGCAAAGCCTCTGATACAGTTCATGTCGACCAGATGCAGCAACTGGTGTTGCCAGAACTGATGAACCTGTGCGGAAATGAATTTTTAAGCATTGATGCAGGCATAGAAGCCGATAGTTATACCTGGTCAAATGGCGAAAACACGAAGGTCATCACGATCACTGAGCCCGCAGTCTATTATCTCGATGCTGCCAAAGGCCATTGTACTTTGACAGATTCAACTGTGGTGATCGGGAAAGCCGGCATCTCAACTTTCTATATCCCGAACTGTTTCAGTCCAAATAATGATGGAGAGAATGACTTTTTCATCGCCAAAGGTGTTGACGTGACCTATTTTAAGATGCAGATTTTCAACCGCTGGGGCGCAATGCTCTTCGAAACGATGAATCTTGCCGCTGGATGGGATGGCAAATACCAGGGGAATTACGTAGCCGGTGGCGAATATGTCTACATCATCCAATATTCAAACACCTGCGCCTTCGAACAGATCTTCCAGAAAGTTGGGACGTTTACCGTTTTACGCTAAAGTTTCTAAAACAAACTTTCTTTAAAAGGCTTTATAAGCTCAGGCCCTTCATTCCTCACATTGTTCACAAGGGAAGAAAGCGGGTAAGCAATCATGTCTGTCCCGGGATAGGCCTTCAACATCTCCACAGCAACCTCCGGACTGATGTCATATTGAAGCCATACCTCTTCCAGATCCGGCTCAAGGATTACCGGCATGCGGTCATGGATGGGTTTCATGAGATCATTGGCTTCGGTGGTGATAATCGTAAAACTCGTCAATTCCTTTCCTTCGGCATCGTGCCAGCGATCCCACAATCCAGCAAAGGCAAACAAACGATCATCGGGGAAGCAGATACGGTGGGCAATTTTGGCACTTCCTTCTTTTTTCCACTCATAAAATCCGTTGGCCGGAATGAGGCAGCGCCTATGCCGGACTGAACTTTTAAATGACGGCTTTTCAAGTATCGTTTCAGCCCTTGCATTAATCAGCTTGTTGCCAATGCCAGGATCTTTGGCCCAGGAAGGAATGAGACCCCACTTGAAAACACTGAGTTTAAAGGGTTCAATATTGGCGATTACTGGCAAAAGCATACCTGGCGCGGCATTGAAGATTTGCTTGGTCCATTCTGTTTCTACATCCACATGAAAACGAAGCTGGATGTCGTCAACAATTTTTGATATCTGGAAACGGCCACACATGTATAAATCAGATTTGTCTTTTCAAAGGTAAGAGTTTCGCACGGAGTGAAAAGGGATTTCACAGGGAGTGGCACGGAGTTTTACAATCAATGGCATATAATTCTTGAATTAAAAGAATTAAAAAAGAACAAACAACTTTTGCTGAAACGTTTCATTTTAAATACCAAGGGGAACTCATTGATAAAAGCACTACTAACCATAGCCCAGGTACAAGGTTCTCGCTGATTACGCAAATTATGGAAACCACGCTGATTACGCAAAAAAATAAATAAAATGATGTCCGTATGGATTCATCTCAAAATCCTTAGGGAGCTAAGTATATGCTCAATTTTGCGTAATCCGCTTCTTTTAAAATTTGCGTCATTTGCGTGAACCAATAATTATAGCAATTCATTGATGTCGAAAAAGCTCATTGCCGTATTATATTTGTGGAATCATTCTATAGAATCATGGAAGACGAAGCCAACAATTTAGACCGATTATTTGACCGACTGGATTTCCTGATTAGAAAACAAGATCGTTTTTCTGAAGAGATCAGTCAATTGCAAAGCGAGATCTTAGACTTGAAATCCAAACAAAAAGAGGAATCAATAAAACAAGACCCGATACCAATTTCCAAAACGCCGGAGATCGCGCTTCCGTTTACGCCTAAAAATGATTCTGTTTGGTCTATTGCACAGGAAACGTCCCTTGAAACTAATTTAAAACAAGACAATGTAGAAAATGAGGACGAAAATGACTTACCAAATTTTCGCTCCAACCTTGAAAGATTTATCGGCGAAAACCTCCTCAGCAAAATCGGCATCATTATCCTCGTGATCGGGGTTGCAATCGGGGCTAAGTATTCCATCGAACATCAACTGATCAGCCCGCTTACCCGTATCATTCTTGGATACCTGGTCGGTATTTGTCTGGCTGCAATTGGCATCAAATTGAAACCTGATTATAAAACATATAGTGCCGTTCTGCTCAGCGGAGCCATGGCTATTCTGTACTTTATCACTTTTGCTGCCTTTAGTTTTTATAGTTTGTTTCCCAGGGAAGTGGCTTTTGGACTCATGCTTGTCGTCACTGCTTCAACAGTTTATGCGGCGCTCAATTACAAGAAGCAGATCATTGCTCATATCGGTCTGGTTGGCGCCTATGCTGTGCCTTTCCTGCTGAGTGATGGCTCAGGAAAAGTGGAGATTCTGTTCACTTATATGACGATTATTAATATTGGAATTCTGATCATTGCTATTAATAAACACTGGAAACCAATCTATTATAATTCTTTTGGACTCTCCTGGATCATTTATTTATTCTGGTTCGTCAATGATTATCAAACCGATAAAGACTTTACGCAAGCTTTGGTATTTCTTGGCATCTTCTTCGCAACATTTTATAGCATCTTCCTGGCATACAAACTATTAAATAATTACACCTTTGAGAAGACAGACATAATCATGTTGCTGGCGAATTCCTCAATTGCCTTTGGCATAGGTTATTCCATTCTAGAAAACCATGAGTCTTCATCCCATTTACTCGGATTGTTTACACTCAGCATTGCACTGATTCACGGGCTAGTAAGCTTTGTGATCTATCGCAAAAAACTGGCGGATCCTCAGCTTTTTTACCTGGTATCGGGTCTGGCACTGGTCTTTGTCACGATCACGATTCCAGTCCAGCTTGACGGGAATTGGGTGAGTCTTTTATGGGTGGGTGAAGCAGCCTTGCTTTTCTGGATTGGCAGAACCCAAAAGGTTTATTTTTATGAGATCCTGTCCTATGGCGCGATGATGCTGGCATTCATCAGTATCCTCCAGGACTGGAGCATCACCTATGAAATGAATCCAATTAAAGGAACAATAATAAGCATGTTTCCCCTATTCAACATCAACTTTCTTTCATCACTGTTTTTTATCCTTGCTTTTGGCTTTATAAACTGGCTGCATAATAACTCAGCTTATCGAAAATATCAGTTCAACAATGAGAACCTGAACAAAGTCATCGCCTGGCTAATCCCGGGAATCTTCATTTTCACAATTTATTATGCTTTCAGACTGGAGATTTCTCATTATTGGGGTCAGCTTTATAAAGATTCAGGCATGCTCACGAAGACTGATCACGATGGTTACATCAACATATATTCTGATTCAGCTTATTTTAAATTCAAGGCTATCTGGATAATAAATTATTCCATAATCTTCTTTTCATTGTTATCCTACCTCAATATTAAAAAGCACAAAAAGCCAGAGTTAGGGATGATCAATCTAATCATCAACGGCCTGGTCGTCCTGGTGTTCCTGATGCAGGGTTTATATGCCATGAGCGAATTACGTGAAAATTACCAGAGCTTAATCCTTCCTGATTATCTACAAAGCGGAGTGATCGTTTTTGGGTTGATATATATATCGTTTGCGTTGTATGCCCTTTTCATGGGGATACTTTATAAATATGTAAAACAAGATTTTATTCCCTGCATGCGAATTAAGCTGGATGTGGTCTTTGATTCATTGCTATACATTTCTATAATCTGGATCGCCAGCAGTGAGCTGATTGCCTGGATGGACCTCGCCCACTTCACACAATCCTACAAACTGGGATTAAGCATTTTATGGGGTGTCTATGCTTTGCTGATTGTAGCTTTGGGGATATGGAAGAAAAAGAAATACCTGCGATACGGTGCCATGGGTCTGTTTGGAGCCACGCTTATCAAATTATTTTTCTATGACATTTCCTACCTGGATACGATTGCAAAGACAATTGTTTTTGTCAGCCTTGGATTGTTGTTGTTGTTGATCTCATTCCTCTATCATAAGTTTAATGAGCTCATTTCAAGCGAGGAGGACAATTAGTTTTATAATTCGCAATAACGTATGATTGCGTGGCTCATATGTGCATGTGTTTGTTGACGGGCAAACGTAACTACGGTTTCTCCCAATTTAATGCTTCCTTAATCACCCCTGCCGCAAAACGGATTTCCTCCTCCGAAATAATCAGGGGCGGGGCAATCCGCATGGCTGTTTCCCTGAAAAGAAACCAGTCAACAATAATTCCATGTGCTATACAGTAATCAACAACCTCATGCAATCGTTTCGGGCTGCCCAATTCCAGGGCCATCATCAATCCGGATGAACGAAGTTCCAAAACACCGGGAACATCATCAAGCAGCTCATGAAAGAGCTTTTCCTTGACCGCAACTTGCTGAATCAGATCCCCTTCTGCCAGAATATTCAGATTTGCCAGCGCTGCTGCGCATGAAACAGGATGACCGCCAAAGGTGGTGATGTGACCCAGTGGTGGGTTATTCATAAAAACCGACATAATGTCTTTGCTGGCAACAAAGGCTCCCAGGGGCATCCCGCCACCAAAAGCTTTCGCCAAAACAAGAATATCAGGGACAACATCAAAATGCTGATGCGCAAACATCTTACCTGTCCTGCCCATCCCGGTTTGTACCTCATCATAGACCAGAAGTGTCCCGGTTTCATGGCATCTTTGGGCTAACGCCTGGTGGAAACCCTTTGTTGGCAATATAATCCCGGCTTCTGCCTGAACGATTTCCGCGACAACACAGGCCGTTCGTGTGGTGATTTGATCCAAATGACTGAAATCATTGAATTCTAACATCCTGGTATCAGGCAAAAGTGGTCTGAACGGTCGTTTCCAGTCCTCCCCTCCCATCAGGCTCATGGCACCCTGGGTATGCCCATGGTAAGCATTCCGGAATGAGATACATTCTGTCCTGCCGGTGAAACGCTTGGCCAGCTTCATGGCACCTTCAATGGCTTCGCTCCCCGAATTGACGAAATACACGGTATCCATTGAAGGAGATAAATGCTTTACCAGTGTTTCCGCTAATTTCACCTGCGGAGCCTGGATGTATTCACCATATACCATAAGATGCATATAATGATCGAGCTGGTCTCTAATGGCAGCAGTGACTTGAGGGTGACAATGCCCCAGACTGCTTACAGAAATCCCTGAGATGAGATCGAGATATTTTCCCCCCTCAGTGTCGTACATCCAAACTCCTTCAGCCCTGACAATCTCAAGGCCCATCGGTGCATCAGAAGTCTGGGCAAGATGCTTAAAAAAAACCTGACGTGAGGTCAACATAAATCTTATTTTTTATTATTCAGCTGGCTTGCCATGAATGGCAAGCCAGACACAGGGTGGCTCTTTACTGGTAGATAATACTTTATGTTTTTTGTGTGCCGGAATAAACAGATAATCGCCACTACTCAGTCGAAACGTTCCTCCTTCCTGAAACATTAAAACTGCTTCACCACCGATCAGCATCACCCATTCATCATGATCCTGGTCATACCATTCTCCTTCAGCATCAGCATGTCCGGATGAGACAATACGTTCAACTTTAAATCCCCGTGATTGGATTAAGGTTTCAAAGGTCTCTTCACCTGCCGCTGGAAATAACTTATAATGAAAGAAGTTTTCCTTTTTCATCACTGAAACAATGAAATATCACCTTTCCCTTCCCGAATGACCACAAGATCATCACCGGTACAGTCGACGATCGTGGAAGCAACATTGCCACCATAACCGCCATCAATCACGATATCAACGAGTTTCTCAAATCTTTCGTGAATCAATTCCGGGTCTGTTGAATATTCGATAAGCTGATCTTCATCATGGATAGAGGTGGTGATGATTGGATTTCCAAGCATCCTGACGATTTCCAGGGGAATGTTATTATCCGGAATTCTGATCCCAACTGTCTTTTTATTGCTTTGCAGGAGGTTCGGGACATTGCTGTTTGCAGGTAAAATGAAAGTAAAAGGACCTGGGAAGGCCTTCTTCATCAGTTTAAACACAGGATTTGGAATCGGCTTGGTAAAATCTGAGAGGTGACTCAGATCGGAACAGACAAAGGAAAAATTCGCTTTATCTTTACGTACGCCTTTGATCTGGGCAATTCGTTCAATAGCTTTCGGCTTGGTGATGTCGCAACCAAGACCATAAACGGTATCAGAGGGATAAATGATGATACCGCCATTCCTGAGGCAGTCAACCACGATTTGCAGCTGACGCTCAGCAGGGTTCTCCGGATATATCTTCAGTAACATAAGTGCACAAAAAAAGGGTAAGTTACTTATATCGCACCGCTCGACCACCTACCCTTGCTTCCTTCCAGATCTGGGGGAGTTCAGCAGGAGCTGGTCGTATAAGACTTACCCAGCTGCAAAAGTACTATAGATGACGGATATTTACAATTTTATCCTTATTATTTTATTTTTGCCTTTAGGATCGTACATTTGTTGCTTATTGTAACCAAATTAAAAACCTTATCATATGGAAAAGCCTTCACTCTTCAAAGCATCCTTGAATTATGGCCTTATTTTGGGCGCTGTTGCGATTGTTTACTCCTTACTCCTTTACATTTTGGGACAAATTGGCAATCAAAATATGGGGTATCTCTCTTTTGTCTTTTATATCGTAGTGATGATTCTTGGAATAAAAAATTATCGCGAGAAATTCTCGGATGGTTTTATCTCCTATGGAAATTCTTTTCTAATAGGCTTGTTTATTGTATTGATAGGAGGTATTATTTCCTCACTGTTCACTTTCATTTTATTTAAATTTATCGATCCGGGTCTGGTCGAATCTATGCTTGAGCAGGTTCGTCAAAAGATGGAGGCCAAAGGCGGCCTTACTGAAGAACAAATCGACATGGCTATGAAGTACACCCAAACCATGATGTCACCCCTTTGGATGTTCATCTGGGGCCTGGTTGCCAGTGCCTTCATCGGCACCATACTATCCCTCATTGTTTCTATTTTCATGAAAAAAGAAGGGACTCCCTTTGACATGCCAAATACGCCTCAACCCTAATTTTGCTGAATGGATATCTCACTTGTAATTCCCCTGCTGAACGAAAAAGATTCTTTACAGGAACTTTCTCAATGGATCACAAAAGTTGCCGATGACAATCACTTTAGTTATGAGGTAATTTTTGTCGATGATGGTAGTACCGATGGTTCCTGGGCGGAAATTCAAAGGCTTGGCAACGAGAATCCTGCCATCAAAGGAATAAAATTCAGGAGGAATTATGGAAAATCAGCCGCCCTCAACCGTGGATTTGAATTGGTGACTGGAGATGTCGTCATTACCATGGATGCTGATTTGCAGGACAGCCCCGATGAGATCCCTGAGCTATACCGCATGATCAAAGAAGATGGTTATGACCTTGTTTCAGGTTGGAAGAAAAAAAGATATGACCCGCTTTCTAAAACAATCCCGACAAGAATCTATAACTGGGCCACTCGTAAAGCATCTGGTATCAACAATTTGCATGACTTTAACTGTGGCCTGAAAGCCTACCGCAAGGAAGTGGTACAGAATATTGAAGTCCATGGCGAGATGCACCGCTATATCCCGGTGATTGCAAAATGGGCTGGCTTCTCAAAAATCGGCGAGAAAATAGTTCAGCACCAGGAAAGGAAATACGGGAAGACGAAATTCGGCCTGGAACGCTTTATCAACGGCTTTCTCGACTTATTGTCTATCACCTTCGTCTCCAAATTCGGCAGAAAACCCATGCATTTGTTTGGCTCTTTGGGAACGGTTTTGTTTTTAATCGGTTTGGTCATTGCCTTCTATTTAACAGCTGCTAAGTTTTTGTTTTCCGAATATAAAATGACGGAACGCCCCCTTTTCTATTTTGGCTTACTGGCAATGATATTAGGAACACAGTTCTTCCTGGCTGGTTTCCTTGCAGAGCTGGTGTCACGGAATGCTGTTGACAGGAACAACTACATCGTAGAAACCAAGTCAGGCTTTCATACTGTAACGTCCTGAGAATGCCCGAACCCAAAAAGATCGTTATCATAGGTTCAGCACATCCCCTGAGAGGCGGTTTGGCTTCTTTTAATGAACGATTGGGCCATGCTTTCCAGGAAGAAGGCGCAACTGTCAGCATCTATACTTTTTCGCTTCAATATCCTTCTTTTCTTTTTCCCGGGAAAAGTCAGTATTCGTCAGAGCCTGCGCCCAAAGATCTCGACATCAGGGTGACAATCAACTCGATGAATCCATTCAATTGGATAAAATATGGCCTAAAAATCAAAAAGCTAAAGCCTGATCTTGTTATAATTAAATTCTGGATCCCTTTTATGGGACCATGCCTGGGAAGCCTGGCTCGTTTGATCCGGTCGAACAAGCATAGCAAAGTCGTTACCATTATCGACAATATCATCCCTCATGAAAAAAGACCAGGGGATCGGATGCTGGCGAAGTACTTCAGTGGTAGCGTTCATGCTTTTGTTGCCATGTCGAGATCGGTTCTTGAAGAAATAGACCTTTTTGATCAGAAAAAACCCAGGGTTTATTGCCCGCACCCGCTGTATGATAACTTCGGGTCTGCCATCAATAAGGCACAGGCAACAGCCGCTCTAAAACTGGATCCAAACGTAAGGTATGTGCTCTTCTTTGGGTTTATCAGGGATTATAAAGGACTCGACATCCTGCTTGATGCCTTTGCGCGTCCTGAATTAAGAGAGTCAAACATCAAACTGCTTGTTGCCGGGGAGTTTTACACCAATGAAAAACCTTACCTTGATCAAATCAGCAAAAATGATTTAAGTGCCAAACTCGAATTACATACCGATTTTATTCCTGATTCAGAAGTCTATAAGTACTTTTGTGCGGCTGACCTGGTCGTACAGCCTTACAAATCTGCCACACAAAGCGGGGTGACCCAAATTGCCTATCACTTTGATAAGCCAATGGTAATCACCAATGTTGGCGGTCTTGGCGAGTTTGTCCCTGACGGCAAGGCCGGATTTGTCGTAGAGCCTGAAGCACAGGCTGTTGCCAAGGCAATCTCTCGCTTTTACAACGAGAACCTGGAAGCCATGATGGTAGAAAACGTAAAAGAATTAAAGAAACAATATGCCTGGTCTCGCATGACAAAAGCCATTTGGGACCTGGTTTCAACAGATAAATAATTAACAATAAGATATACAGAGATGCTGATACGAAGTAAAGCGCCCTTGCGATTGGGCCTGGCCGGTGGAGGCACTGATGTGGCACCATTTTCCGATCTTTACGGAGGTGCTATTCTGAACGCCACAATCAGTATGTATGCCTATGCTACAATCGTCCCTCGCACTGACGGAAAGATTATTTTCCATGCCTACGACAAAGGCGTACACCTGGAATTCCCTGCCAGCAATCAATTGCTTATTGATGGGGAACTCGACTTGCATAAAGGCGTTTACAACCGCATCATGAAAGACTTTGGAGGGAAGCCCTTGTCATTTGAACTCAGCACCTATGTAGATGCCCCTCCCGGCAGTGGCTTGGGGACTTCTTCTACCCTGACAGTAGCCATACTAGGGGCTTTCAGTGAATGGCTAAAACTACCATTGGGGGAATATGACCTAGCCCACCTGGCTTTCGACATCGAACGAATTGACCTTCAGATGGCTGGAGGGAAACAAGATCAATATGCAGCCACTTTTGGCGGTGTGAACTTCATGGAATTCTCAAAAGACGACAAAGTTATAGTGAATCCATTGAGGATCAGTGAGAAAAACCTGAATGAACTGTCCTATAACCTGGTTCTATATTATACTGAGACCAGCCGACTCTCTTCGGCAATTATTGAAGCCCAGGTAAAGAACGTGACCAGTGGCAACACTAAGTCAATCGATGCGATGTTGAAACTAAAAGACCAGGCTGTGATGATGAAAGAAGCGCTGTTGCAAGGGAAACTCGATCAAATCGGGCAAATACTTGATTTTGGCTGGAAATTTAAAAAAGAGATGGCCAGCGGAATCACGAATCCGATGATCGACAATCTTTATGAAACTGCCATGAAAGCCGGGGCCAATGGTGGCAAGGTAAGTGGTGCAGGCGGCGGCGGTTTTATGTTCTTTTATTGTCCTGACAATACACGAAACAAGGTTATCGAAGCCCTGAATGCCTTTGGTGGAAGAATCAAACGTTATGAATTTATCCAGAAAGGCCTGACGACCTGGACATTTTAAAATATTCACCATGACTTTTATTGAACTCGCTAAAAACAGGTATTCTTCGAGAAAATATCTGCCTGAACCCGTGGAAGAGCATAAGCTGATGTATGTGCTGGAAGCGGGTCGTGTCGCTCCTTCCGCAGCAAACCATCAACCCTGGGAATTTGTTGTAATCCAGTCGGGGCCTATGCTCGACATGATCTATCCTGTATACCCGAGAGAATGGTTTTCTAAAGCTCCTGTGGTGATCGTTATTTTGGGCGACCATAGCCAGAGTTGGAAGAGAGCTGCTGATGGGAAAGACCATTGTGACATTGACATGGGGATTACTGTTGATCATATGACACTGGCTGCTACTGAATCAGGACTGGGGACCTGTTGGATATGTAATTTTAATGCCCAACTTTGCAAATCAGTTTTAAAACTTCCTGAACATATTGAACCCATGGTGATTCTTTCTCTTGGATACCCTGCTGACCAGGCTGAGCCTGAGCGTCATAAAATCCGCAGAAAAGCCATCCAGGACATCGTGCATTGGGAAGTTTATAACAATCAATAGTTTATGGAGAAAATCATTTTTGATAGAATCACATCATCGATAGAAACCAAACAACAACTGCTTGGTGAGGATGAGGTGCTTGTTAACATCGAGAAAGCAGCAATAGCCTGTATCAATGCCTTTACCAACAAGGGGAAAGTCTTGTTTTGTGGCAATGGCGGCAGTGCTGCCGATGCCCAGCACCTGGCAGCCGAATTCAGCGGGCGTTTTTATTTTGACCGCGCGCCCCTTGATTCAGAGGCCTTGCATGTCAACACCTCTTATCTGACTGCTGTTGCCAATGACTATTCCTATGACGAGGTGTATTCCCGACTTGTCAGAGCCAAAGGGGCACCCGGAGATGTGCTCATCGCACTTTCCACTTCAGGTAATTCATCAAATATCATCAAAGCGATGGTGACTGCCAGGGATTTGGGCATGATCGTCATCGGCCTGACTGGGCAAAGCGGAGGAAAGATGCGTGATCTTTGTGACATCCTCCTAAACGTACCTTCTGTTGATACACCACGTATTCAGGAATGTCACATCCTTGTAGGACATATTATTTGCGAGCTTGTGGAAGATTCACTCTTTACACGCGAAAGCTAAGCCAGGAATGGAGGCTATTATACTTGCCGGAGGCTTGGGAACCCGACTACAATCTGTTGTTAGTGAAATGCCGAAATGCATGGCACCCGTTGCAGGCAAGCCCTTTTTAGCCTATGTACTTGAAAGACTTGTAAATGAAGGCCTTACCCATGCAATATTATCAGTAGGTTACAAACACGAAATGATCACTTCCCACATCGGGAACAATTACAATGGAATCCCCATTAGCTATGCCATTGAATATGAGCCCCTCGGCACAGGCGGAGGCATCAGGATGGCCATGGCTTATGCAAAAGAAGACAATGTTTTCGTATTAAATGGAGATACTGTTTTTGAAGTAAACCTGCCACTGATGGATGCATATCATCAGGAAAATGATTTTGATCTGACAATGGCACTCAGACAGCTGGAAGATACCAGTCGCTATGGTGCTGTTGAGCTGGAAGCCAATGGAAGTGTTGTCCGTTTTCTCGAAAAAGGTTTTTTTACAGGCCCTGGCCTAATTAACGGCGGAATCTATTGTATTCGCAGAAAATCGCTTCTGGCACTGGATCTTCCGGAAAAATTCTCTTTTGAGAAAGACCTTTTGGAAAAAAACATACTCAATTTAGGAGGATTTCCCAGTGATGCCTATTTTATCGATATTGGGATACCCGAAGATTATGAAAGAGCACAAAAAGAATTTATCAGTAAATAAAGACTGGAGTCTGTTTCTCGACAGGGATGGTGTCATCAATAAACGCATCCCTGGCGAATACATCAAGCGCTGGGAAGAGTTTGAAATCCTGCCTGGAACGCTGGAGGCTATCTCCCGCTTTTCGGAATTATTTGGAAAAATCTTCGTGGTTACAAACCAGCAAGGCATTGGAAAGGGACAAATGACTGAAAATGACCTTTTAATAATTCATGACCAAATGCTGAATTCTGTAACCAATGCCGGAGGAAAAATTGACAAAATCTATCATTGCCCGGATCTTGAAAAATCAGGAAGCTTTTGCAGAAAGCCACAGATTGGCATGGCTCTGAAAGCAAAAAAAGATTATCCTTCTGTGAATCTCAAATATGCTGTCATGGCCGGGGATTCCGCATCTGACATGAAATTCGGCAGAGATGCCGGGATGATCACTGTGCTTATCGGGGATGATTTAAGCATTGCCAGAGAGCACCCCGACCTGGTTGATTTTCATTTTGATGATCTGAGAGCTTTGTCCTTAGCTTTATAAAACATGAGCCCTACCTTTATATTTATCTGCTTCCTGGCATACACCCTGATGATTTTCGCGGTGACCTGGTTAACATCACGCAGAGCAACCAACAAGACCTTTTTCCTTGGAAATAAAGCGTCTCCCTGGTATGTTGTGGCTTATGGCATGATCGGAGCTTCGATGAGCGGGGTCACATTTATCTCGGTTCCAGGTTGGGTCGGGTCCACCCAAATGACCTACCTCATGGTCGTTTTTGGATACCTTGTTGGATACATAGTAATTGCGACGGTGCTTTTGCCACTTTATTACAGGCTAAACCTTACTTCGATCTATACGTTTCTTGAACAGCGTTTTGGCTTCTGGTCCTATAAAACCGGGGCCTTTTTCTTTATTCTTTCCAGGGTAATCGGGGCGTCATTTCGCATGTTTCTCGTTGTCAATGTCTTACAGATATTTATTTTTGATGCATGGGGTATTCCTTTTGGGGTGAGCGTCAGCATTTTTATATTTCTGATTATCTTATACACTTTAAAAGGTGGCATACGAACCATTGTTTGGACCGATACCTTGCAAACAACCTTTATGCTGGCTGCCTTGGTTCTGACAGTATTTGTAATTGGCAGTCAATTAGACCTTTCAATTCCGGCTATGTTTGCAAAGATCTCAGCTTCATCCTCCACGAAAGTACTCGAGATGGACTGGCATAGTCCGCGCTTTTTTATAAAAAACTTTTTAAGTGGCATTTTCATTACCATCACCATGACCGGGCTCGACCAGGAGATGATGCAGAAGAACCTGAGTTGCAAGTCATTGAAAGAAGCTCAAAAGAATATGTTCACCTTCAGCTTTGTACTGGTTTTTGTAAATATGCTTTTCTTATTTCTCGGTGCGATCCTCTATCTCTATGCACAAAGCAAAAACATTGCCTTACCAGAGCGCTCTGATGACCTCTTCCCTATCCTGGCTTTACGGTATCTTGGCCCAGCAGCCAGTTTGATTTTTATGATCGGGCTGATATCCGCTGCATATCCCAGTGCCGACGGGGCTTTGACCTCACTAACCACCTCTTTCAGCATAGATTTTCTTTCTTTGGAAAAGAGAAAAGACCTGACACCTAAGCAAAGCATCCGCATTCGTCAAATCGTACATTTGTCATTTGCATTGCTCTTATTGCTGGTGATTATCCTTTTCAGATCTTTAAATGACAGGGCTGTCATCGACAAACTATTTACCATTGCGGGATACACCTATGGTCCTTTACTGGGACTTTACAGCTTTGGGCTGTTCAGTAAACGAAGCCTTCGTGATCGTTTGGTGCCAATCGTTGCTATTGCATCACCAGTAATCTGTTTCTTACTGAGCGAAAACTCCTCGCAGCTTTTCAATGGATACAAGCCAGGCTTTGAACTTATTATTATCAATGGAATGATAACATATTTCGGCTTGTTTATACTTAGCCATGAAAAGGAAAAAAATATTATTTAATTTATTGAATATCAATCACTCTTTCTTTAGGTTGATAAAATATTATAACCCTACCTACACAAGATTAAACAATTACATAAACTTGATGTTACTTTGCTTTATAGAAACCACCATAATTCATAAATCATGAACAACACCCGTTTTAAAGCCCTGGAAATCATACTTTCCCGTACGGAAAAAGTGTTTAACACTCCAAAAAACCAAGTGTCGGATTATTACGGAGAAATGGTTTTCAACCAGGCCACGATGAAGCAATATCTTTCTGAAGATGCTTTTAAACGCTTGATGATCTGCATTGAACAAGGAGAGAAAATTGACCGGAGGATTGCCGATCAGGTTGCTACAGCACTGAAAACCTGGGCCATGGCGAAAGGTGTCACCCATTATACGCATTGGTTTCATCCGCTAACAGGCGCCACTGCCGAAAAACACGATGCCTTTATCAGCCCTACTGAAGGCGGGAAAGCTCTGGAAAGTTTCCAGGCGACAGAACTTATTCAACAAGAACCAGATGCCTCGAGCTTTCCAAGTGGTGGCATTCGTAACACCTTCGAAGCCAGAGGATATACTGCCTGGGACCCAAGCTCACCTGCCTTTATCTACGATGGCACTTTATGTATTCCAACCATTTTTGTGTCCTATACAGGGGAAGCCCTCGACACAAAAACACCGCTGTTGCGTGCAATTCATGCACTCGACAAAACCGCTACAGAAGTATGTAAGTATTTTGATAAAAATGTCACCAAGGTAATCGCTACCCTGGGCTGGGAACAAGAATATTTTTTAATTGACACTGCTTTATACCGTGCCCGTCCTGACCTGGTGCTCACTGGCCGGACTTTGTTCGGACATGCTTCGGCCAAAGACCAACAGCTTGCCGACCATTATTTCGGAGTAATCCCAGAAAGGGCAACCAACTTCATGAAAGACCTGGAAGTTGAAGCCCATCGCTTGGGAATCCCACTAAAAACCAGGCATAACGAGGTTGCACCAAACCAATTTGAATGTGCCCCTGTTTACGAAGAAGTGAATTTAGCTGTTGACCACAATCAACTGCTCATGCACCTCATGGAAAGAGTGGCCAGGCGCCATGACCTCACGGTATTGCTGCATGAAAAACCTTTTGCAAATGTTAATGGATCAGGGAAACACAACAACTGGTCTTTGGCGACCAACCTGGGCGAAAATCTTTTATCCCCGGGAAAGACAGCAAATACCAACCTTCGCTTCCTGACCTTCCTAGTAAATATTTTGAAAGCACTTGATACCCATTCTGATCTTTTAAGAGCTTCTATTGCTTCTGCAGGCAATGACCTTAGATTGGGCGGACACGAAGCGCCACCGGCTATTATTTCTGCCTTTATTGGCACCCAACTTCACCAAAGCCTACAGGAAGTTATCAACACCAAAGGCAAGTTTGTGCATAAAAGCAATAAAGGAAAAGAGGAAATGCAGCTAAACCTTCATAAAATCCCTGAGATTCTGCAGGATAATACTGATAGAAACCGTACCTCTCCTTTTGCCTTTACCGGGAATAAATTTGAGTTCCGTGCTGTTGGCTCTACATTTAACTGTGCCATGCCCATGCTTACCCTCAACCTGATGCTGGCTGATCAATTAAAACAGTTTAAGATTGAAGTCGACAAACTCATCGAAAAAGGCAATCCAAAAGAAGAAGCCATCTTTATAGTCGTGAAGAAATACGCCAAAGAGTCAATGAGAATTGTTTTTGAAGGCAACAACTACAGTGACGAATGGATAAAGGAAGCTGCCAAACGTGGCCTCTCTAATATTAAAGCGACACCGCATGCAGTGAAAGTATTTACCCGACCAGCCTCAATAAAGCTATTTGGGGATCATAATGTTTTGACGGAGCGGGAAGTCAGGGCCAGAGAAGAGATCAGGCTTGATCAATATACTTTAAAGCTACAAATCGAAGCTCGTGTTATTGGCGACTTGGCTACAAACCACATCTTACCCATTGCGATCCAATACCAGAACAGGCTGATTGAAAATGTCAAGGGTCTGAAAGAAGTGCTGGACACCAAAACTTATGTCAGGCTTTCTAACCACCAAATCCAGACGATAAAGGACATCTCTGATCACATACTTGCTATTCGGATGAATGTAACCCAGATGATCGAGGAAAGAAAGATTGCAAATAAAATCGAGGATCCCGAACAGAAAGCATTGGCCTATCATGATAAAGTGCTCCCCTACTTTGAGGTGATACGGCGCCACGTCGACAAACTGGAACTTCTGGTTGATGACGAACTCTGGCCACTGCCGAAATACAGAGAAATGCTATTTTCCTAATTAGGGGAAATCATTGCGAAATGAATTGGACTCAGCGCATGAGCATTGAGTTCATTTCTAATTAAAGTTCCCTTTAATAAAATTCCGGGTGATCTCGTTTTTGGGATGATTGAATACTTCATCCGCGGATCCCTGCTCGATCACTTCACCCAGATACATGAAAATCACATGATCTGCTATTCGTTGGGCTTGTTGCAGGATATGGGTAACCATTACCAGAGTATAGTTACGTTTTAGCTCAACAAACTTTTGCTCAATCGCCATACTTGAAATCGGGTCCAAAGCAGAGGTCGGTTCATCAGCAAGGATGATCTCAGGGTCCACTGACAATCCCCTAGCCAGGCAAAGTCGTTGTTGCTGACCAATCGATAAGGATGTAGCCGGGTCTTTTAACCTGTCCTTTACCTCATCCCATAGATTCGCCTGCTCCAGGTAATGCTTCACCCTGCCCCTCAGCATCATCCGGTTCTTACGACCGCTGATCCTGAGACCAAAAGCAACATTATTAAAGATATTCATGGGCAAAGGATACGGCCTTTGTGCAAGCAAGCCCATCTTTTTCCGTATCTGTGTTATATCTTTTTTCGTATGTAATACATCTTCATCATCAATCAGAATACTTCCACTAACATGAACATCGGGATGAAGGTCAATCAAGCGGTTCAAGCTTTTCAGAAGTGTGGTTTTCCCACAACCTGATGGGCCAAGTATTACCGTGATCTTGTTCTCAGGAATCTCGACATTCACATTCTTCAGGACATGATTCTTCCCATAGTGAAGGTTGAAATCTTTGATAATAATCTTAGGCACTTGTTTCATCAGAATTTAATCTTGTGTTTGTGAAAACGCTTTTCAAAATATCGAACCAACAAACTAATAATCAATATTATAACTGTAAGAACAACCGCGGAGGCATAAGCCCTGTTCTGTACTTCCTCAATAGGCGAAGATAATTGAAAAAAGATGGAGAGTGGCAAAGTTGCTGTCGGCTGGTTTAAGGACGTCGGGATGTGATCTGTATAACCCGTTGTAAACAAAACAGAAGCAGCATCCCCAATTGAACGACCAAACGACAAAAGAATTGCTGTAACGATTCCACTATACGATTGCCTGACAAATACCCGGTATGAAGTCTCAGAACGCGTCGCACCTAATGATAGGGTGGATTCCAGCAATCCCCTGGGAACTGTTTTCAAAGCTTCATCAATCGCTCGAATCATAATTGGGAGAATAAATACTGTAACAGTCAAAATACCAGCGAGTAAAGAAGCTCTCATCCCAAAATATATCATCAGAGAAAAACCAAATGCGCCATAGACAATGGAAGGAACTCCCCACAATAGGTCAAGAAAGAACCTGACCAAATTAACAATCTTCTTATACCTTATCAGGTGAATATTCATAAACAAAGCCACAGGTAAGCCGATGACCAGCGCAAGCAAAGTTGATCCCACAGAAAGATATAAAGAACCGATAATGGCATTCAAAATCCCACCCTCTTTGCCAAAGTAGAAACCACCTTTAGGTGTTTGGCTCAGCATTTCCCATGAGAGTGCCGGTAATCCTTTTAACAAAATGCTGATTAGGATCAAAAATAAGGTAATGACAATTCCAGAAGTTGATAAAAACATCAATACCCTGAAAAACCCTTCTTCAATATGGCGGATCCTTTTATCGGTCATATCAGGTGTGCTTTTCTATATTTGTGATTGCCAATCGACTGAAGAAATTAAACAAGGTTACAATCACAAATAGCACCAAGGCCGCAAACATCAAGGCAGAATCATAACGTGGGATTGATAACATTTCTCCATAATTATTAGCGATCAAGGCAGGCAAAGGATATCCGGGCTGAAAAAAACCTGTTGGTATCCGGGTTACGTTACCGACCACCATCAATACTGCGATGGTTTCGCCAAACGCACGCGAAAGGCCAAGCCCGATAGCGGAAACTATTCCCGGAAAGGCTTTTTTCATTAACACATACTTAATTGATTGCCACTTGCTGGCACCAAGTGACAGCGCAGCTTCTGACAACTCATCAGGTAACGCGCGAAATACCTCAATGAGAATATTCAGCATAAAGGGTATTATCATTACGGCCAAAACCAAACCGCCACTCATAATAGTGAAGCCTGAAGTCTGCTTTCCAATAGTAGGTCCAAGCTTTTCTGCGACAAAAGGCACAATGACTAAAATCCCCCACACCCCAAAAATCACAGAGGGGATACCTGCTAAAATATCGATGACGGGGTGCATAATTTTTAACACCCATCTTTTGGCATATTGGGTTAGGTGAATGGCTGTCAACAAACAGATGGGTACCGCGATCAGCAATGACATCAACGTAACCCATAATGAACTCACAATAAAGGGCAAAAGCCCAAACTTGCCAGCCATCGGCTTCCATGACTTTGAAAACAGCACATCAAAAATACCTTGGTCATCGAAGAGTGATCGTGATTTCATATAAAGGCCAACAGAAAGCAAAATAGGTACAAGCATGATCAGGATGAAACTAATAATCATCCAGCTTCCATGCAGCCTGTCCCTTAAAAACCTTGTAACTGTAATACCTGCCACTCCGCTACTTCAATTTAGATATCACCTGATCAAGCTGATCAGGGTGCAACTCAACATAACCCGCCTCTTTTAACATCTGTTGACCTTTAGTAAGAACCCAATTCAAAAATAATTTAACGCTCTCATTGGTTGGTTTCCCCTTTGTAACAAAAAATAAATCACGAGCCGGGGGGGCCGGGTATTTACCCGTCCTGACAGCATCGCTTAACAGATCCACATTATCATAAAATTGTTCATCAGGATCGATGATCTTGTTTTCATTAATGTCTAAAGGAAGAACCTCCAATCCGCGATATTTCTTGCGGGTACCCATATCATAAACGTAGGTAACATTGTTAAACCCAATGGCCAAGGGGTCATTCTTGATCGCATCAGCCATTCCGGGATCACCAAATACTCCGACACCTGTCAGGGCCTCCTGGCTTGCCCCCAGGTATTTGCCAATGACTTCAGCTGCCCCGCAGGCATCAGAGCGTGTAAAAACATGAACAGGATCACCATTGAATGTCCCGTTTATTATACCCCATTTATGCATGGAATTACTTAGAAACATCTCCTGAAGCATGGACTTGCTAATCCCTTTTGCTTTCAGTTCTTTAATTTTAGGATTTCTGGCGTTTATAGTAATAAGAACCACATCTCGTGCTACCTTTATCGGGAAAGCCCCGTTTTTAATTTCCTCGGGATTTACGGCCCTGGAAACCATCCCCAGGTCAATCATGCCACTTAAAACATCCATCATACCTTTTCCCGCTCCTCCTGCACTTATGTCGATCCTGATATCAGGATATTCTTTCTGAAATTCTTCTGCCCAGCGGACTGCCATTGGGTACAAGGCAAAAGCCCCGCTGATAGTAACCGTCCCAGAAACCTGGGTTCCTTTCTTTGAGCCTCCTCCCGAATCGCCACATGACGAAAATGCCATCAACAAACAAAAAAAAACTATTATTGAGAATAATTTCACTGTAGCTAACGACCTTTTTTTATTAGAAAACAATTTAAACATATTTTTTAGTATCCCCATACGCTAAAGAATTCTGTTTTGCAAATATTTGAGATTGGGCCTTTTTCGGTTTATGCTGCAAAATTATCCAATTTACTTACTTTTGTTGCAAAGTAAAGCAAAATGTATTCAATTCCTATCTACAAAGATTATTGTAAATTAAAGATGGCAATAATCTTCACCTTTCTTATCACTGCATTTGGCAATAATACGGTCCAGGCGCAAATCAGGATTACACCGACCAGCGATTCTTTGCTGAGTATGCAAAAGGAAGGAATGTTGTATTGTCTTCCTCAAACAATGCTAAAGATCCACCTTGTAATCAACAAAACTGTTTTTACAAAAGGGGTGTATGCTGCCAATGCTAAAGATATGCTTGGCCTGGAGAAGGTCGTTGCGGACAATATGGTAGAATTCTCAATGGACAAGATTAAAATAAGTGAGTCCTCAATTCCTGACCCAACAAATTATTACTTTCTGTCATTCAGGAAATTCCCAAACTGTCATAGGCCACAGATCCTTCTCAGCCCTGAGTCTTTTCTTCTCGGACTGAATATTAAAGAAATCCCGATTAGAGAAAAAGCCATACCACAGGATTCTCCTGTTTCAAAAACAAGGATGATTAGTGCAAGAATGCAATACAATTATCACTTAAATGCTGATTTATTTAAGACAATAGCCACTGACACGTCCCGATTTCCAAAATATATTTTCAGGGTCAAAACAACAACAGATGATCCAATATTAAAGAGAGCCCGCGATGCTGCCGAGAATCTAGCACGTATCAAAGAAAACAAAACAAATCTGCTAGGTGGATTCCAGGAAATAGCCTACGAAAAAAACACTTTCGAGGCGATGATTAAGGGTCTGGAAGCTGAGGAAGAAAAGGCCTTAAGTCTGTTTACCGGCACTACTGAGATCATCATTTCTGATATAGAATTACCTTATCTGCCTGAAGTTTCTGACACCTTAGCCGTGGTAATTGGCCATTTCAGCAAATCAGCCGGTTTTTCCAAATCGGCAATAGCAGACGGGACCGCAATCACTCTAACATTCAAGCCTATCAAGGACTTTCGTTTCATGAAAGCCTCCAAAACCAAGAAATTACCTTCAATCAGAAAAAAAGGACTGATAGTAAGAGAGCCTGTCTGGGTTGAAGCTATTGTGAAAATTGGGGACGAGGTCCTCTGTACAAATACAGTTTGTCTGCCCCAATTCGGTTACACACTCCAACTACCGGCAAAGACAAAACAAGCTAGTTTCGATTGTCGCACAGGTGGCGTAATTTACTTCAGATAAAATCCTGACAATTAGCTATTCATCGAGACCAGGAATTCTTCATTACTCTGGGTGAATTTCATCCTTTCTTTCAGGAAATCCATAGCTTCCAGCGGAGTCATATCAGCAAGGTGGTTTCTCAAAACCCAGATGCGTTGCAAGACTTCTTTTTCAAGCAAGAGTTCCTCCTTACGGGTACTTGAGGCAACAATATCAATTGCAGGATAGATACGTTTGTTGGAAAGCTTACGGTCTAACTGAAGCTCCATATTTCCCGTACCTTTAAATTCCTCAAAGATCACCTCATCCATACGTGAGCCGGTATCAATCAATGCTGTCGCAATGATCGTAAGAGAGCCGCCATGTTCAATCTGGCGGGCTGCACCAAAGAACCTTTTGGGTTTGTGTAAGGCATTGGCTTCGACTCCTCCTGAAAGAACTTTTCCGGATGCCGGTGCAACAGTATTATAAGCACGTGCCAGACGAGTAATAGAATCAAGCAGAATTACAACATCATGACCACACTCCACCAGTCGTTTTGCCTTTTCAAGTACAATATTTGAAATTTTGACATGCCTTTCAGCAGGTTCATCAAAAGTGGATGCGATCACCTCAGCATTAACACTGCGCTGCATATCAGTGACCTCCTCAGGACGCTCATCAATAAGCAATACAATCAGATAAACCTCAGGATGGTTGGAGGCAATGGCATTGGCTATGTCTTTCAGCAGAATTGTCTTACCGGTCTTGGGTTGTGCAACGATCAAGGCACGCTGCCCTTTACCTATTGGAGCAAACATATCGATGATTCTCGTTGATATATTACTCTGGGCATGGCCGGTGAGTTTGAATTTGGTTTCCGGAAATAATGGGGTCAAAAACTCGAAAGGAACACGATCCCTGATATCTTCAGGTTTACGACCGTTGATGAGCTCGACTTTTACAAGAGGAAAATACTTCTCACCTTCTTTAGGCATACGGATGATACCCCTGATGGTGTCTCCTGTCTTGACACCAAGATGTTTAATCTGAGTCTGCCCCACATAAATATCATCGGGAGAAGTCAGGTAATGATAATCCGAAGACCTCAAAAAACCATATCCGTCGGGCATGATCTCCAGAACACCTTCTGTCGTAACAGCGCCGTCTAGTTCTGTAGCATTTTCTTCCTTAGGTTTCTCATGAGCTTTGTATTTAAACTGATTCTCACGAAAATTCCTGTTGCGTTGTTCCTGGTTTAACCTTTGTGATTCAATATCACGTTCAGAGGAAGCTGCAACAATCTCTGTAGATTCGGTTAACTGAGGACTCTGCTGATTCTCGTCTGTTAAAATCACCGGCGCAGGCACTTCAAGAACGATTGGTTCGATAGCTGAATCTTGCGTTATGTCATTTTCACCTGGCAATTCGGGTTCAAGCTCTTCAAACAAGGGCCTGTCACCTTGGGGAATGTTAACAGGCATGTTCATAGGCCTGCGTGGACGCTCGGGACGATTTGCTCGGTTTGGATTGCGTTGAAATTTATCTTTCCTGGGGTTTGGATCACGAGGATTGTCGCGAACGGACTCTGCTCCCGGACGTATTTCATTAGCCGGTTTTTCTTTAATTACAGCTTCTTCCTTGGCAACGACTTCTTCACGGGTCACAGTAACTTCTTTCGGGGCTTCTTCCTTTTTCGTCCAGGGTGCGTCTTTTATCGAAATCTTAACTTCAGGTTTTTCTTGTATTTTGTTTTCACGGCCTATATTTGACCCCCCAACAGGCTTGCGTGGTTTTTTCTCTCTGGGTTCCCTGCTCACTTTTTCTTTGGCAAGGATCTCAGGACTTGGGTTTAGTGCCTGGTGATCCAGGATTTTGTAAACAATTTCTTGTTTTGCTAAGCGATCAACTTTCTTGAGATCAAGTTCTTTCGCAATGTCTTTTAATTCCTGAAGAGATTTCTCATTCAGGGAGATGATGTCGTACATAATATATTTATTGATTGAATCAATCCATTAGAATTATGGAATGATGGTAAACCCACCGGGTGAATTAGATTAAAAATGTGATTTGTGAAACGAAAAAATAGGAGTAATCAAATACCAGATAGAAATATCCGTCACAAAAATAATACAAATAGCGATCACTTAAACAAAAATCAAGGTGTTTTTGGGATTTTCTTTCATATTTTTGCAAAAAATCTCAAATGATTCTACGAATTCAACATCTCTACCTGGCCTTAGCAGCAATTGCTTCTATCCTCTGCTTCTTTTTCCCCTTTGCTGTTTATCTGTCGGATCTTGCTTATTATAAGCTTATGCTGACTGGCTTCATTCATATTTCTCCAGATCCAGGGAATGTGTTCCCGTTTTATTTTACGTTTCCCCTACTTGGCTTCCATCTTTTGTTGAGTGTACACATCATTTTGGCTATTATTTCCTACAAAAGCAGGCCAAAACAGCTTAAGGTCATCCGTTTTGCTTTATTAATCAACATCCTGTATATCGCAGTACTATTTTTCTATACCAATTTCGTGATTGAAAGAAATGTGGCAATCCCTTCACACTACGGGCCCGGAAGTTATTTTCCTTTGATCATGCTAATCCTGATCATGATGGCAAAAAGAGGTATTGAGAAAGATGACAAGCTGATCCGTTCGATGGACAGGCTTCGTTAAACTTACATATTTGCTGCCCGACCGCTTCTCGGGATGTCATAAATCTCGAGCTCTTCAATCCTATCCTCCCTGATTTGAAACCGCATCAAGGTAATTGAGTTATGCCAACCGCTATTCCCGGCAGCTCCGGGATTTAGATGTAGCAGTTTTAGCTTTACATCATACATTACTTTCAGGATATGAGAATGCCCACAAATAAACAATTGAGGCTGTTCCTGTTTCAAAGCGGCCAGATTTTTTGCAGGATAATGACCCGGATAACCCCCAATATGCGTAATCAGGACTTTCACCTTTTCACAATAAAATGAAAGATCCTCAGGAAATTCTTTACGAAGGATTCCCCCGTCAATATTACCAAAAACAGCTCTTACCGGGCAAATGCTCTTTAAAACTGTGATCACCTTGAAATCCCCGATATCGCCGGCATGCCAGATTTCATCACACTCTTTGAAAAAGGTAAAAACCCCGGGCGGGACATTCCCATGGGTGTCGGAAAGTATGCCGATCTTTCTCACAAGCCTTAAATGACCTTAAGGCTTTCTGAAGTCACCCAACCGTCGCTGCCACTGGCAATAACAACCCTGTACCAGTCACCAACATTGTCGAGGATCGTGACTTTTGTTCCTTCATGCAGCATAAAAAGGTCAGTACTCGCTTCATCAGGCGAACTTTTCACTGAAACTGCCGGATCAAAAACGATAGCCTCTCTTTGATGTAAAATCGCGTTATAAGACTGGTATGAAAAAATCATCGAAAATATCGCAATTATTAAGGCAATGAGAGCGCTAAAGAAAGCTGTCCGGCGGATCACGTTAGAACGCATGACCAGGTAAATCGTAAGCAGTCCAAAAAACAGAATTAAAGACACTATCGTACATATAGCCCATCCATCAACAGAAAAGAAAGATCGTAGTTCTTTCCACCAGCGTTTATAAAAAAGTTCCGGAAGTACGTCTATTTTATCTACAATCCTTGCATTAGCAACCTTCAAATTAAACAGAATGTCTGCATCACCCGGACTTAATTTTTTAGCTTTTTCATAATTCAGGATGGCATTCGGCAGGTTGTTTTTTTTGAACCAGGCGTTCCCCAGGTTAAAATAAAGTGATGATGAGGTATTTCCGGTAGAAAGAATCTTCTCATAAGAAGCAATCGCCTTGTCCCAGTTCTTCTTCAGATATTCATCATTCGCCTGGCGAAAAAGATCCTCACTCCCTCTCACAACAGAGGTGCTGAGGATGAAGATTAAAAATAAGTTAAAGAATATCTTTGTCATAATTGTTAACTTATTTCTTTTTCAGAAGCTGTAACTACCTCTAAAGCACTACGATACAAGCCATCCATTTTGCCTGCTTTGTCACCAGGGGCAAACCTGATAAATTCACATTCTTCAAGAACCTCTTTATATTTCAACCGCAGCGCTTCTCCAACGCCCTTATCTTCCATCGCCCCAACAACGGTATCCAGGGAAAGCGTAGACATGGGAAGGTATAATTTGTCAGCCAGGTATCCCCATAATGCTTGAGAAACTTCAATGTAAAAAGCTTCTTCTGATCCAGATTTCAGATAATCCGAAGCCTTTTTGAGTTTTGTTTTGGCAACCTTGGTGGCTTTCCTATTTTTCATCAATCCCTGGTCGCTGACTAGTTTCATGTGACGATTCCAGATCAGGATTACCAAACTAAAAAGGAGAAATGGTATCACAAAAAGGATCCAGAAAACAGAGGTCTGAAAAAACATTGCCCCAATAGGCCTTAGATGTGGATCGCCTGTTTGAACAAACCGAATGTCGCTACCCAACATTTTCACATCTTCTTTGCTTGAAGCACTATAGCTGGCACTGCTTCCTCCTGCGCCCTTTTCAACGTTGATTTTATAACCTTCAGTTTCTAAATTGACATAGGTCCTTTTTGAAAGATCATAATAGGAAAATTTAACAGGCGGAATGGAATAAGATCCCTGGTTACGAGGGATTACCAGGTACTCGAATACCCTACTGCCGCTAACTCCACTTGCAGCGGAAGAGATACTGTTATTTACCTTAGGGTCATAAACTTCGAAATCTGATGGAAAATCGATTTTTAACTTATCCACCAATTCGAGGTTACCGGAGCCACTCAGTGTGATCTTGTAGTTGAGGGCTTCATTGGCTTTCACCACTGTTTTGTCGATACTGGCTTTAATCGTAAAGTTCCCGACAGCCCCACCAAAACTGGCAGTTTGTCCTTCTGTTGGAAGCGGTTTAATGTGAACGCTTACAGGGGCTGAACGAACTTCTTTCCTTACATTTTGCACAGAAGATCCGAAAACAGGGTCGTTGAAGAAATTATCAAAAAACGGATCCCCTGTACGTGAGCGCCCTTGTGTCCTCACCTGTACAACAGCCGTAACACTCATAGGCTCTATTGTAAGCGTTCCACTTTTTTGGGGAAACAGTATCGTCTTTTTTAACTCAGCCACATTGTAAGTGACGCCATTAACATTTTCTTTATGAAGGCTGACCTGGTCAGGCATCTTAACTTCACTCGACCAGAAACCTTCGAAGGAGGGAAGCTTTACGTTCTCAAAACCAACCA
>JBAXPV010000010.1:0-114187 GCA_037132075.1 Bacteroidota bacterium | reverse complement strand
GAGAATCACTAAACTTGGTAACTATAAAAAATACAAATAATAATACTATGTTAGCACCATTACCCGAATGGGGAGGGAGGGGCTATAAATTCCGAATTAAGAAATCAGATTTCAGAATTCTTTTCCCCCCACCTATATCGTTTGATGTCAAAACCTGCGATGTCCAATACCCGATCCGTCACTGTCGACACCAGGGCTTCAACTGATTGCGGTTTACTGTAAAATGAGGGTGATGCAGGGAAGATGATGGCACCAGCCTCAGTAAGGGTTTTCATATTGTTGATATGGATGAGACTATAAGGTGACTCGCGCAGGACCAGGATCAGCTTACCCCTTTCCTTCAGCATTACATCGGCAGCGCGGCTGATGAGGTCGTTGGCGAGCCCGGCTGCGATACGGCCCATTGTTCCCACGGTGCATGGACAGATGATCATCGTTCGGTAACCGGCAGAACCTGATGACATGGGCGCATACAGATCTTTGGGGTCATACACACGCCAGGGATAATTCTCATAATCATTATCACCAAGCTCGTAATTCCAAACGCCTTTGGATGTCTCTGAAAAGATAAGCCCGCAGTCCGACAACTGAGAATCCAATCCTTTCAGGCGATCCAGCAGTGTCTTTGCATAAATGGCCCCACTGGCACCAGTTACAGCCACCACAAGTTTATGTTGTTTTGACTCCATGGCTATAATTTGTACATAAGTGATAATGCCATAAGATTGTTATACTGCCCCCCCTTACTGCCAAACCTGCGCACATAGCCTGTCCAGGGAGATGACCTTATCGATGTCAAAGAAATATCCCAGCGGTAATCAACAGTTAAACGCTGACTCAATAAATATTGCAACCCAAAAACCATGTTTAAATTCAGGGTGCTGAATCCAGGATAAATCCCATTTGTTTCGACATAGTCGATTATTTCTTTGTGCGACATCAACGCACCCAAACTAACTCCTCCGAAAACTTTGATCTTGCTCAGATAATCAGGGCTGACTTTGTTTGCCAGGGCGGGTTTTAGGTTATACTCCAACAAGAATGGTACCTCAATGTAAGAAGTTGAATTTTTGTATTCAACATTACCAGAAGTGCTATCGACAATGGCATTAGGATTATAATGGTTGACACTTCCTTTAGCAATAAATTCCATTTCCATCCTGAATGACCACTTAGGTGATATTGGAAGTCTGATATAAGCACCTGCCAGGCCTCCGAGTTTGTTGTAGCCTGAATAGGTGTCTCCGTCGACCTGGCAAAAATCAAGGCCTCCGAGCATCCCGCCTTCGAATTGCTGGGCTTTCAAACCGAAAAAAGAAAAGAGACAAAAAATTATGATATAATAATGTGTGCGCATCGTAAAAGCTGAGTTCAGTTATACTTAACAAAAGTAGGATAAAATGGTTTTGATCAGGGTTTGTCTCTCTTTGAAGGCATTAAAATATTGCTAACTTTGTTCTCTTTTGAAAAAATACACTTTTATGCCCTCTGAACCCCAAAGAATCCTCCTTGTTGATGATGAGGCAGATATAAAGGAATTTCTGAGTTATAACCTCAGAAAGGAAGGTTACCAGGTTTTTTTCGCCTCCAACGGGAAGGAAGCCATTGAGGAAGCGCTGAAAGTTCAGCCTCACCTTATTTTGCTTGATGTGATGATGCCGGAAATGGACGGTATTGAAGCCTGTGAAGAAATCAGGAAGATTCCGACCCTCAGTAAGACATTTATCGTATTTCTGACGGCAAGGGGAGAAGATTTCTCACAAATTGCAGGCTTTGATTCAGGAGCAGACGATTATGTTACCAAGCCAGTGAAGCCCAAAGTACTTGTCAGCCGGATCAAAGCATTGTTAAGACGATTCCAGGAAACGGAGATCACCGAGAATGTCATCAGAATCCAAAACCTGGTCATCAACCGCGAAAAATTCATGGTTTATAAAGGAACGGAAGAAATTGTCCTGACAAAAAAAGAATTCGATTTATTGAGCCTGCTGACCTCCTCCCCTGACAAAGTGTTTACGAGAGACGAGATTTTCTCGGAACTTTGGGGTGATGATGTCATCGTCGGAGATCGGACGATTGACGTACACATCCGAAAAATTCGGGAAAAGCTGGATGTCGATTTTTTGAAAACGGTCAAAGGTGTCGGATATAAATTTGAAGCCTGATGCCCTCTTCAAACCCAAAGAAATTAGTACTTAGGAACGCCCTTATTATTGCTGGCGTATACCTTGCAACTTATCTTTTTTTATTGTTCTCTATCGGTGAAAAGAGTTTTTTATTTGTCCTGATAACCACATTGGTTGTTTTCCAAACCACCTATCTCTTGTGGAATCACTCTTTGGATAAATTTATCATTGAACGCATCCGAATTCTATACAAGAATATCCGCAGGCAAAAATCCGGGCGTGAACTTAACATTGAGAAGTTAGCAATTCATGATGCACTTGCTAAGGTTGAAGAAGATGTAGAACTGTGGGGGAAAATGCAGGAAGACGAAATTGAGCAACTTAAGAAACTAGCCCAGTACCGCCGCGAATTCATTGGTAATGTTTCTCATGAATTGAGGACACCTATTTTTAACATCCAGGGATATGTACTGACATTGCTTGATGGAGGTATTGATGATCCAACCATCAACAAAGACTATCTCCGCCGAACCGAAAAAAGCATCAACAGGATGATTGCCATAGTTGACGATCTTGAGAAAATATCATTATTGGAATCTGGTCAGTTGAAGCTGGAATACTCGAATTTCGATATCATCTTACTCACCAAGGAAGTAATAGAGATCCTGGAGCCCAAAGGAAATGAAAAGAATACCAAATTGGTATTTGGAGAAAACTATGAGAAAGCTGTTTTTGTTTTTGCTGACAGGGAAAAGATCAGGCAAGTGCTAACGAATCTGATTGACAACAGCATCAAATATGGAAGGCAAGACGGGAAAACCAAGCTTAGCTTTTACGACATGGATGACCGAGTGCTTATAGAAGTTGCCGACAACGGCATTGGTGTGGATGCGCAGGACATTCCGCGATTGTTTGAACGCTTTTATCGAGCAGAGAAAGCGCGCTCACGCGAGCATGGTGGTAGTGGCCTAGGCCTTGCAATTGTAAAGCATATAATTGAAGCGCATGATGAGCCTATCAATGTAAGAAGCAGCCCCGGAATCGGGACGACCTTCGGATTTACGTTAAAAAAAGCCAAACAGTGACATTTTTTGTAATTTAACGCCCCGAATTTAAGATTCAAATTATGATAAAAAAAGTACTAATTGCCAATCGAGGCGAGATTGCAGTACGCACTATGCGCTCCTGCCGCGAGCTGTGCATACAAACCGTTGCAGTTTATTCTGACGCTGACCGCAGTTCGTCACATGTCCGCTATGCAGATGAAGCCTATCCGATCGGACCATCGACATGAAGTGAGAGTTATCAGAAGATGGAAAAAATTATTGATGTCGCGAAATCTGCAAAAGCAGATGCCATACATCCCGGTTACGGATTCCTTTCAGAAAATGCGACTTTCAGCAGACGCTGCCAGGAAGAAGGGATTATTTTCATCGGACCATCTCCCTATGCTATTACAACAATGGGTGATAAAATCACTGCCCGCAAGACCATGATGGCGGCCAATGTCCCGGTAGTTCCCGGCACTCCCGACAAAGTCACTTCTGAAGATGATGCCATCAAGGCTATTGCAGAAATAGGCCTGCCGGTGATGATTAAAGCTTCAGCTGGTGGCGGTGGCAAAGGGATGCGCCTCGTAAAAAAACAGGAAGACATCCTGAGTTCCCTGCGTTCAGCACGTTCGGAAGCGATGTCGGCTTTCGGGGATGATGCGGTATATATTGAGAAATATATTGACTCACCGCATCATATCGAATTCCAGATCCTGGCTGACCGTAAAGGGAATACCGTTCATCTCTTCGAAAGAGAATGTTCAGTACAACGCAGGCATCAGAAAGTAATTGAAGAAACCCCTTCTCCCCTCCTTACCCCTGAAGTTCGGATGGAAATGGGAAAGTATGCCGTAGCTGCTGCAAAAGCCGTGAATTATGAAGGAGCTGGCACTATTGAATTTATTGCTGGCGATGACCTGAAATATTATTTCTTAGAAATGAATACCCGTTTACAGGTTGAGCATCCAATCACCGAACGCGTAGTTGGTGTTGACCTGGTGAAAGAACAAATCAACATTGCCAATGGTCTTGATTTATCCTTTAAACAGGAAGACCTCAGGCAATCAGGTCATGCCATCGAATGCAGGATTTATGCTGAAGATGCAGAGAATAACTTTATGCCAAGCCCTGGCAAGATCAAACACATTACCGAACCACTCGGCCTTGGAGTAAGGCATGATGGTTATGTTTATGAAGGATTTGAAATTCCTATTTTTTATGACCCGATGATCTCAAAACTGATCGTCTGGGGCAAAACCCGGGATGAAGCGCTAAAAAGAATGAAACGGGCTTTATATGAGTATAAGATCACAGGCGTGAAAACGAATATCCATTTCCTGGCACGCATCATGAAAACTCCTGATTTTATAAGCGGTAAGTATAACACACATTTTATTGAAAAAAACCAGGATTACCTTCTTTCACCGGAAGAATGCAACGGGGTTTGTGAGGATATGGCCATCATTGCCGCGTATGTCGATTACCACGTTAAAAAAGAGATGCATAAGCCGCCAATTCTGCAACGCATTGGAACCAATCCGTGGAAAGACATCGGACGTCGCCGCGGAATGTCAGGCTATTAATCTTCATCATTAAAAGAAAAAAATATGTCACTAGATATAAAAATTGACGATCGTAAAGCCAAGGTCAAATTCCTTGAGATGAACGACAACATCATTAAGATTCAGGTCGATGAAAAGGTTTATGAGGTGGATGTTGTCAGGGTTGGCGACATGATCTATTCCCTGATTTACAAAGGACAATCTTTCAATATTGAAATGATTGAAGGAGCGACCAAACATTCCTATTATGTCAACTCATTGAACAATTCATACAATGTTGAGATTCGTGATCCCGCTTCTAAACTGAAACTTGGTAAGGGGAAAGATGAATTTGAAGGGGATGGCAACCAGATTCTATGTCCTATGCCAGCGAAAATCGTGAAAGTGCTTGTCGAAGAAGGCGATGCCGTAACAAAAGGACAGACAATCGTGGTGGTTAACGCCATGAAAATGGAAATTGACTTCAAAGCCAAACGTGATGGAACGGTTAAAAAGATCTATGTAAAAGCTGACGATACCGTTGCCGAACATGCTTTACTGGTGGATCTTAGCTAAAAAACTAATCAGGCAGTAAATACTCCTGATTTTGTGAAGACTCCTATTCCTGTTTTTATTAAATTGCAGCCATGAAATCGATTCATGGCTGCATTTTTTTGCCATTCTCACTGTTAATCTGCATTATGAAACTACTTAAAGCCCTGGCAATACTGACTTTCTTATTTTTCTCTTTTGGTGAAGCGATTTCACAGGGGAATCAAAAGTCTACTATTGATTTGGAAAAAGGCACACTTTTTCACATAAAAAATGATCTCGTTCAGCTTCTCATCAAAATAGATACCCTGGGAATATTGTCTGATGAGCTATTCGGCGTCACCGGCAAAAACATCTGGAATGATGGTGATTATTTATTAAAAGTGATGTGGACTGACTGGCGGGCGCCTGGAAAACTGAATAATGCCGATAATCCAATACGGCTAAACCGAAAGGACTTCATATATTACAATTATACTAATATTAAATATGAAAATAAAGAAGAGGCCATCATCCTGGATTTCAAAGGGAAAGACTACCCTTTTAAACTCAGCCTTACCTATGTCCTAGGAAAAGATAAATCCTATTACAGAAGGAAAGTAAGTATTTCAGACACTACACAGGAAACCCATTTCTTACACATGGTTTATGCCAGGTACGGGGGAGTAGGAGCTTACGATGAGAAAGGAATGCTTACGCCAAACGTCATCAAAAAAGGAGACTTTGGACAGCCCATTGCCCTTCAGTTTGGGCAATTTGGTTGTTTTACAGGTCTTGAATACCCTGCAGCAAGCAATTTGATCCGCCTTCAGCACAAGGACACTATTTTTGTAAGTTGTTCACAAGAGGCCGGATGCAGAATTGACCATAAAGGCTTTGACAGTGAATGGGTTGTCATTGGTTTCGTGGGAGATACTTTTATTAAAAAGGCATTTCTCGACTATGTTAAAGATATCCGCGTATTAGCGGCCGAGCCCTTTACCTTATACAATAGCTGGTATGACCTTCGTTCCCCGGAATATCCCAAAGTGAAGCCGGAGAATGTAATGAACCAGGCGAATGTCTTTAAAATCATTGACCTTTTCAAGAAAAACATGATTGACAAGCATCATATTCAACTCGATGCTTTTGTTTTGGACGATGGGTGGGATATTTACGAAAGTGACTGGAAGCTGCGTTCCGAAACCTTCCCGAACGGGCTGAAACCACTGTCAGATAAGCTGAAACCATTGGGAACCCGCCTTGGAATATGGCTTGGCCCAACAGGGGGTTATTCCTTTCGCATGAAACGTGTCAACTGGATGAAAGAGCATGGATATGAGGTTGTTGGAAAGAATCGTGATTTTGCAATGCTTTGTATGGGTGGCAAAAACTACAGTAAGCTTTTCAGGCAACGCACGACAGCCTTCGTAAAGAATGAAGGTGTTAGCTATTTCAAATGGGACGGCATACAGTTTTCATGCAGTGAGCCGGATCACGGGCATCCAACCGGATTATACTCCCGTAATGCAATCCTGGATTCTGTTATCGACAAATGCAAGGCAGTAAGGGCCATTAATCCGACGACCTACCTCAACATTACTTCCGGAACATGGTTAAGTCCATGGTGGGTAAAATATGCCAACCAGATCTGGATGGATGGGGAAGATTACGGTTATGCCGATGTCCCATCAGTAAACCAGCGGGATGGTGCTATTACCTACAGAGATTTCGTTTTGTACGATGATTTTCACAACAAAGACCTGTGGTTCCCAATTGCCAATCTTATGACCCATGGCATCATCAAGGGTAATCTTGAACGACTTGGCGGGGAATCAGATCCTATCGATAAATTCACCAATGACGTTGTCCTCTATTTTGCAAGGGGAATATCCATGTATGAATTGTATATCTCACCCGATTTATTAACAGAAGGTGAATGGGATGCCATCGGAAATGGCATCAGCTGGGCCAAAGACCGGAAAGACATCCTTGCCAATACTTTTATGGTGGGTGGCGATCCGACCCAAAGAGAAACTTATGGCTATTGCCATTATCAGGGGAAACATGGCATCATTGCGGCAAGAAACCCTGTCATCCAGCCTTCTAATCTACAAATAACGCTGGACGCTTCACAAGGATTGAATCCCAAAGCAGAGAATCTCGTAATAGAGCAGGTCTATCCTTACCGTTACATCTTCCCGGATCTATATAGCAGCGGGAGCACACTGGATATCCCCTTGGAAGGTTTTGAGACGGCAATTGTTGAGATTTATCCACTTGAAGAAGCCACAGTGCCCTTGTTTTCAGGCCTTCCTTTTGATGCAAAGATCAATAATGACGGAACTTATGCACTGAACTTCTACGGATTTTCACCAAAAGCAAAAGTTCTGAATCCCGAATCTTATAAAAATGTGCTGGTGAATGGGCAAAAAAATGTGCGGCTCGAAGACCTTCCTCAGCCCCGCTTACGCAGGTCCGTGCTGCAAAACAACGAGTTCCTTGTTACCAACAAAAAAGGAAAGGACAATATTGAAATTCGGCTTGGCTTAGATTCAACCGCAACAGAAGCCACGCTTGCCCTCCTCCTGAAACCCGGGAAGAGTTATTCGGGAAAAGATATTCCACTCCTGCACATTCTTCTTGATGGCAAGGAAACAAAAGCGGAGATAGAAAAAGAAAAAGGACTTTGGGCCTGGTATACGCTTGAACTTAGCCCCGGATCACACAGCATCACCCTGGATACAAACAATGACAGCATTAAGTGGGAAGGTAACATCCAGGCATGGTTCCTTTGCAAATCGCCTTCATACAAGCAAAGCCTGGAATTTAGCCCGGCATTGAAATTCAAAGAAAGAATTATGCCCCCGCTACCCATGCAGGCAGGAATCTTTGAACATGATTTTTTATTGGGTGAAAAAGAAATTCACTTCAAGCCATAAGCATGACAAAAAAACACCTTGGTTTGATTGTGCTGTGTTTTCTCAGCATATCACTTTTAGCTCAACATCCTGGTATCAGGACCTTATCATTATCTACGGAACCCGTCTTCGCACCCGATTCCTCGGATTGGGAAAATCCACGGCTCCCCTCGTTAAACACTGAGGAACCACATGCTAGCATGATCCCTTTTTCAGATGAAAGCTCAGCATTAAAAAATGACTGGGCATTGTCACCCTGGTATAAGCTGTTAAACGGAAAATGGAAAATCCATCTTTCAGACAATCCAGCCTCACGACCAAAAGATTTTTACAAAGAATCATATGATGTCACTACCTGGCACGACATCGATATTCCTGCAACATTCGAACGCCAGGGATACTCATATCCTATCTATGTAAATCAGCCATATGAATGGACCCGAAAACCCGATCCGCCTAAGGTTCCGCATGATTACAACCCGGTGTTCTCACTAAAATCAGGCTTTGCGCTTTCTGAACTGTGGAAAGACAAAGAGGTGTATCTTCATTTTGGTGCCGTAAAATCTTTTTTTTATCTGTGGGTAAACGGTCAATATGTAGGTTTCAGCAAAGATGCCAAAACACCTGCTGAATTTAACATCACCCCATACCTGAAGGATGGCCGGAACAGTTTCGCCGTAGAAGTATATCGCTGGTCAGACGGATCATATCTTGAATGCCAGGATATGTGGCGTATGAGTGGCATCAACCGGGATGTTTACCTTTATGCGACGCCCAAAGTCAGAATACGTGACTTCTTTGCAAAAACCGGCTTGACACATCAATACACCGATGGGGCTTTGGATCTGAAAACCATCATGGAATGCAATATCAGCAGCATCGCGCAATCCTACAAACTGGAAGTAGCACTTTTCAACAAAAGCTCCGATTCAACGCCATTGTTCCGAAAAGAACTTGCCTATCATCCGGCCGGACATAAGACTGATACCCTGACCTTTGTGAGTGAAATTCCTGCAGCCAGGCCATGGTCTGCCGAATATCCTGAATTGTATTCTTTAGTTCTTAATTTAAAAGATGACAAAGGGAATGTTTTAGAATCCGTTTCCAACCGGATTGGATTCAGGAGTGTGGAAGTGAAGGGAAATGTATTTCTGTTTAACGGGAAAAGAATTCTACTCAAAGGGGTCAACCGCCATGAATCAGATCCTATAACAGCTCATGTTATCTCTAAAGAACGAATGATCCAGGATATTCGATTGATGAAAGAAGCCAATATCAATACCGTTCGCACATGTCATTATCCTGACGATCCTTATTGGTATGAGCTCTGTGATGAATACGGCCTATATGTGATTGACGAAGCCAATATTGAAAGCCATGGCATGGGCTACAACCCAGACCAGACACTTGGAAACAACCCATTATTTAAAGAAGCCCATTTAGACAGGACCCGGCGATTTTTTGGCCGCGACAAAAATCATGCTTCTGTGATTATCTGGTCACTAGGGAATGAAGCCGGGAATGGTGTCAACTTTGAAGCAACTTACCGTTGGATGAAAAAACACGATAACTCGAGGCCAGTTTGGTATGAAAGAGCTGAACAGGCCACGAATACTGACATCTTCTGCCCGATGTACTGGAATATTGATGATCTGAAATGGTATAGTTATGCGCCACAGTTCCGTCCACTGATCATGTGCGAATATGCTCATGCCATGGGAAATAGTACCGGTAATTTTCAGGATTACTGGGATTACATCGAGACTCATCCCCAGTTGCAAGGAGGATGTATCTGGGATTTTGTTGACCAGGGCATGTATGAGAAAGACAAGAATGGCAGAGAATTCTGGTCATATGGCGGTGACTATGGACCGAAAAATGTGCCTAGTGACGGAAATTTCAACTGTAACGGTATCGTTGGCCCTGACAGGTTGCCCCATCCTGGCTACTATGAAGTCCAGAAAGCATATCAATATGTCAAAATCAAGGGGAAGAACCTGAACATCCCGCCGACATTCGAGATTGAAAACCATTATGATTTCTTTGACCTAAAGAATACCGAATTGGTGTTGGATTATTTTGAATATGGAAAAGATGGTCCTAAAAAAGAGCAGATCATAATGGTGATGGCTCCTATCAGAGCCGGAGAAAAAAACCTGATCCTGGCAAGCCTCCCGAAAAATCAGTTTCTCCAGGGGAATGAAGTTTTCCTGAATGTGTCATTGAGGCTGCAAACCTCATGGGGACTGCTTCCTGCCAATCATGTCATTGCCAGAGAACAACTTCAGTTGAACAGGACATTTATTCCGGATACTGTCAGGATTTCATCACTGCCAGCCTTGAATTCCTCAGAAACACCCCAGGCTATTGTTGTTACCGGAAAAAACTTCAGTGTTGGCTTCGACAAAAACAGCGGAACCCTAAATTCGCTGGTCTATCACAAGACCGAAATAGTCAAAGCCGGACCTGTCCCCAATTTCCGGAGAGCCCCTACGGATAACGATATTGGAAACGGGATGCCCAAACGTTGCAAAGTGTGGTTTGATGCCAGTGAAAACCGTAAAACCTTGTCGGTTTCTCAGCAGAAAATTTCCGAGAAACTGATTAAAATAAACGTTGCATACTCCCTTCCTGATGTCAACAGCGAGGAGTTCATTGAATATTCAATCCTCGGGAGTGGCGATATCCTTGTTAAGGTGACACTCGACACCGGGGCTGCAAAACTGCCGGAACTGATGCGATTCGGCATGAATATGAAGCTTGCAGCGGAATTCAGCAATATCAATTACTTTGGAAGAGGCCCTTACGAAAATTACCAGGATCGAAAAACAGCATCGTTCATCGGTGTTTACGAAAGTACTGTCGATAAGCAATTTACCCCTTATGTCAGGCCACAGGAAAACGGGTATAAAACTGAAGTCCGATGGTTAAGCCTGGCGAACGAGAATAAATGCGGGCTTCTTTTCACTGGTATCCCTAGCTTTTGTTTTAGCGCACTTCCTTATACCTATGATGATATGAAAGGCTTCAAACAAGGCGGCAAGCACCTGAATGATCTGGAGAAGAAAGATTTTGTAGACCTCAACCTTGACTACGCACAAACCGGGGTGGGTGGTGATGACAGCTGGGGTGTCCGACCTCATGATGAATATACGCTCATTGCAAAAAACTATAGCTATAGTTTCAGAATCCGGCCTTATCTCGAAAAAGAGTCACGCTCCCAACTTGTAAAACAATACTTCTTACTCAAAAACTGACATGTTCACCCAGGTACTTTCCGAGAAAAATCTATACCGGTTCAATGACCCTGCTTTTCAGCAGCACGACATGGAAGCTGATGAAATCATCAGGCGTTTTGAGAAAATCTCCACGATTGTCTTCACGGGTTCTGATGAAGCCTCAGGATTTGTCGCCCGTGAAATAGCGAATCTGATCCGCGAAAAGGGAAACGCGGGCATGCCTTGTGTACTGGGCCTTGCTACAGGCTCAACCCCTTTAAAGGTTTATACAGAACTGATTCGCATCCACAAAGAAGAAGGTTTAAGTTTTCGGAATGTAATCACATTTAATCTCGACGAATATTACCCGATGAACGCGGACTCTTTGCAGAGTTACCGGCGTTTCATGAAAGAATATCTCTTTGATCACATTGACATCCTGCCCGAAAACATCCATATCCCTGATGGAACCATTCCCCGTTCTGAGGTTTATGCTTTTTGTTGTGACTACGAAGAAGCCATTCAAAAGGCTGGAGGGCTTGATCTTCAGATCCTGGTGATCGGCAGGACAGGCCACATCGGGTTTAATGAAACCGGATCTTCAAAATCTTCAGTGACACGCCTCATCACACTGGATCATCTGACGCGTTCTGATGCGGCCAGTGATTTTTACGGGGAGGAGAATGGCCCGGAAAGGGCGATTACCATGGGCGTGGGAAGTATTCTGAAGTCAAAAAGAATTCTTTTACTGGCTTTCGGAGAAGGAAAAGCAGCTGTACTGGCTCAAAGTATCGAAGGAGAAATCACAGATCATGTGCCAGCCAGCTTTTTGCAGGAACATCCAAATGACAATGGCATGAGCGACCTGATGACTGAACATGGACCTTCCAACAAAATCAACATTCAGGTTTTTAATGACCTTCAGCATACCATCAGCGGCTGGCCTGCAGGCAAGCCTAATGCCGATGACAGCACCCGGCCGGAACGGGCATTACCGTATCCTAAAAAAGTACTTGTTTTCAGTCCTCATCCTGATGATGACGTGATCTCAATGGGCGGAACCCTTGCCAGGCTGGTGGATCAGGGGCATGATGTGTTTACAGCATACCAGACTTCAGGCAGCATTGCAGTTCCATTGAGCCCTGAAGAAGTCAAGATCAAAAGAAGAAGTATCTTTAGCACCAGTCCCAGAAAGACAGGCCACTGTTTCCCGGCCTCGACATCCGTTAGTTCTGGCAAAGAGCGGAAGACAGGAACCCCGCCACAGCTGTTCATTATGACAGGCTGGGCATGGCAGAATACCAGGCATTTGAAGTATTTGTAAGATTTAAATCAGAAAGCTAATCACCTATGGACAAAAAAAACTACATCCTTTCAATCACCATTCTTGGTGCCCTATTTTTCATTTTTGGTTTTGTTACCTGGCTGAACGGAACGCTAATACCTTTTCTTAAAATAAGCTGTGAATTAAATAATTTCCAGGCATATTTTGTCACATTTGCCTTCTACATATCCTATTTTGTAATGGCCATCCCTTCTTCAAAACTATTGCATATTACAGGATTTAAAAAGGGAATGTCAGTTGGATTGGCAGTCATGGCCATTGGTTCTTTGGTGTTTATTCCAGCAGCTTTAACACGAACATTTGAGTTGTTTCTAACTGGTCTGTTTCTACAAGGTACCGGTTTGGCCGTTTTACAAACAGCATCAAATCCATACATAACAATTCTTGGTCCTATGCGATCAGCGGCAAGACGAATAAGTATAATGGGCATTTGTAACAAAGTTGCAGGGATAATAAGCCCATTGGTTTTAGGAGCTATTGTACTTAAAGGAGCTAACGATATTGTTGAGAAACTAAAAACAATCGAAGGCATTGAACACCAACAATTACTTGATTCACTGGCAAATAGAGTGATAATGCCTTATATTGTCATGGCAATTGTTTTGGTTTTCCTTGCAATTCTTGTGCTTTATTCAGGTTTGCCTGACATTGACACAGATCAGGGTGAAACAAATGTTGAAAACGACAGTTCAGAAAAAAACAGCATCTTTCAGTTTCCTCATTTATTGTTAGGATTCTTAGCCATTTTTCTTTATGTTGGTGTTGAAGTAATGGCAGGAGATACGATTGTTCTATATGGTCAAAGTCAGGGGATTTCACTGGAAATCTCAAGGACTTTTACAAGTTATACTCTTGTGGCAATGGTAATAGGTTATATTATTGGGATTTTCGCAATTCCAAAGCTTATAAGCCAGGAAAAAGCGCTCACGATTTCTGCTGCTCTTGGTATTATTTTTTCTTTGATTGCAATTTTTACTACCGGAACAACTTCTGTTTTTTTTATTGCTGTTTTAGGATTGGCTAATGCAGTAATGTGGCCTGCAATCTGGCCGCTTGCTCTTGAAGGGCTTGGGAAATTTACTAAAATTGGCTCAGCGCTTCTTATCATGGGAATTGCTGGTGGAGCAACGCTTCCTCTTATTTATGGAAGGTTAGCAGATGTTATTAATAATCAAAAAGCATACTGGATTATGGTTCCGGCATATCTGTTTCTCTTGTTCTTCGCAACAATTGGACATAAAATCAGAATAAAAAAAGTCATCAAATAGTGCGCCTTTGTGATTGACTTAGACGACTTTGTGGTAAATACTTTTCTTTATGAACCCAAACCAAATCCAACTTACAGTCCCGAACCAGGTCGACTATGTACCCCTGATTTTGTCAGTGGTGCGGAATATGTCTGAAATGGCCGGCTTTAATACAGGTGACATCCTTCGTGTAGAAATGGGTGTCGAAGAAGCCGTCGCCAATGTCATACAACACGCATTTAACCCTGGCGAAGAAGCTTCCTTTACATTGATTCTTAGCCGGGAGCCTCTGGGCCTGAACATCGTCATCAAAGAACAAGGAATCCCATACGACTTCAGCCTCATTCCAGAATACAAGAAAGATCACCTGGGCACAGATCTGGAAGGGAAGGGATTGGGTAACTTTATGGTAAAAAGTATGCTTGATGAAGTCACCTACGTAAACCTTGGAAAGGAAGGCCGGGAAATCCGGATGTTCAAATACTTGTCGGGCAAGCCTATCGATCAAACCATGGAAGCAAGCGAACTGGCAAAAGCCAGGGCTGCGATGGACGAAGAGGTTTTGCCAAAGGGCTCTGTACAATTCAGCGTCCGCCGTATGCGCCCGGAGGAGGCCGTTGAGGTTTCAAGAGGCGCCTATAGTTCTTATGGTTATACCTATGTGCTTGACCATATCTATTATCCGGAAAGAATCAGGGAAATGAACGAACGCGATGAACTTATCTCGCTGGTTGCAGTAACACCTGATAACATCGTGATCGGTCATGCCGCTTTGGAAATTGAAGAAAGGGATCCAAGAGTCCCCCAACTGGGTGTTGCCTTTACCATGCCAAAATACAGGGGGCAAGGCTGTCTCAATGTAATCACTCCCATCCGGATTGAGATTGCCAGGGAAAAAAATTTCTTTGCCATGTATGCCCGCTGTGTCACATCCCATCCCTATTCGCAAAAATCAATTATCAGATACGATTTTAATGATGTGGCGCTTTTGCTGTCGAGTGGTGTGGAGCGGGAATTCAAGGGCATCCTCGATGGAAAATTGCAAAGAGAAAGTGTTGCTATTATGTTCCGCTTTCTTCAATTCCCGGAAAACCTTGAATTGTATGCTCCTGTTCATCACCAGGAAATGATACGGTTTATCTATGAAAAACTTGGCGTTCATCCCACTTTCACCAGGACAAATAATACTCTTGTACTTCCTCCCGGAGAAAGCATTGTCAGCATGCAACCGGAAACGGTGAACAAAGTGGCAAAGCTTACTATCATTAAATACGGAGAAGATATTATTCAACAAATCAATCACAACCTCCGCGAACTTTGTCTGCAACGTTATGAAACCATTTATTTGTTTTTGCCGATGAAGGAAGAGGCAACGGCATCTCTGACAAAGGATTTCGAAAAGATGGGATTTTATTTCGCAGGCGTGATGCCAGGTTCTGACAACCGTGACTGCCTGATCCTTCAATATCAGAACAACTACATCATTGATTTTTCCAGAATACAGTTAGCCACGGAAACCGGACGGACCTTGCTGGAATATATTATTCGTCAACAGAAACAATAATTTCACAGGATGAAACCAAACCAAATTCAGGTAACGATCCCGAACCAGGTGGACTATGTGCCCCTGATCCTGTCAGTGGTGCGTAATATGTCGGAAATGGCAGGATTTAAAACAGGTGACATTCTCCGTATCGAAATGGGTGTTGAAGAAGCCGTTGCCAATGTGATTAAACACGCTTTCGCTCCCGGGGAAGAAGCATCCTTTGACCTGACATTAAGCCGGGAAACCCTGGGAATCAGTGTCATTATTAAAGAAAAAGGAATCCCTTATGACTTCAGCCTCATTCCTGAATATAAGAAAGATCAGCTGGGCGTAGACCTGGAAGGCAAGGGCCTGGGCAATTTTATGGTTAAAAGTCTTCTCGACGAAGTCACCTATGTAAACCTGGGGAAAGAAGGCAGGGAAATCCGCATGTTCAAATACCTTTCGGGTAAGCCCATCGACCAAACCATGGCTGCAGATGAACTTGTAAAAGCCAGGGCAGCCATGGAAGAAGAGGTATTGCCAAAGGGCTCTGTTGAGTTCACTGTCCGCCGTATGCTCCCTGAAGAGGCCGTGGAAGTCTCAAGAGGTGCTTACAGTTCTTATGGTTATACCTATGTGCTTGATCATATTTATTATCCCGACAGAGTGCGGGAGCTAAACGAACGTGATGAACTTATCTCCCTGGTGGCAGTGACTTCCGACAATATCGTGATCGGTCATGCCGCCCTTGAAGTCGAGGAAAGAGATCCAAAAGTACCCCAGGTGGGTGTCGCTTTTACCATGCCAAAATATAGGGGGCAAGGCTGTCTCAATGTACTCACACCCAGGCTGATCGAAATCGGAATTGAATATAATTTCTATGGAATTTATGGCCGTGCAGTAACAACCCATCCCTATTCACAAAAATCTATCATCAGATACGGTTTTAATGATGTGGCCCTATTGTTGTCAAGTGGCGTGGAGCGGGAATACAAAGGCATTTTGGAAGGAAAATCGCAAAGAGAAAGTGTTACTATTATGTTCCTCTTTCTTCAGTTCCCGGAAAACCTTGAATTGTATGCCCCTCTTCATCACCAGGAAATGATCGGGTATATCTATAATAAACTGGGAGTTAATCCCAGTTTCGTCAAGACACAAGAATCTATTGTACTGCCTCCGGGGGAAAGCATGGTCACTATGCAACCGGAAACTGTTAATAAAGTCGCCAAACTTACGATTGTAAAATATGGAGATGACATTATTCCCCAGATCAATTCCAACCTGCGGGAACTTTGTTTGCAGCGCTATGAAACAATTTACCTGTTTTTACCCATGAAAGAAGAGGCCACAGCCTTACTGACAAAGGAATTCGAAAAAATGGGATTTTATTTCGCAGGTGTGATGCCGGGATCCGACCGCCGGGACTGTCTCATTCTGCAATATCAGAACAACTATGTCATTGATTTCTCGAGAATCCAGCTGGCTTCAGAAACCGGGCAAAAGTTGTTGGAATATATCAGGAAGCAGCTTAATAAGGATGAAGGATGATATATGAAGGATGAGCAGTCCCTGGGAACGGGCCGATGAATCCTGGTGTTTGGGAAGGAGGGCTTATTATTATTGATTCTATCGGGCACGGTCTTAATTGTGTCCAGGGATTCTCAAACACGACAGTTATTGATACACTTATCGTGGCACAAGCTTCATTTACAGTAAACCCGGGAGGTACAGAAAACGCCATTCATCCTGTTATGAGTTCAGATCCAGTCTATTCTTATGGAGGATGTGTTGAGAATACCATAGGTATTACTGAGCCCATCTCTAACAAACAAATATCTTTTTTCCCCAACCCTTCCAAGGGTCATTTTACCATGCTGAAAAAGGTCAATAATTCATCTCAACTCATCATATATAATACTCTTGGCGATAAAATATTTGAATCAACACTTACAAATCACCAATCCGAAATTGACTTATCAACTCAAGCAAATGGGATTTATTTCTACAAGGTCACTTTTCCTGATATGACAATTGAAAGTGGGAAGCTAATTGTTTTAAAGGGAAACGATTAATAATAAAATCCAGTCTGACGACCAATTTTTGTTTAATTTGAATTTTGTATCTTTGATAAAAAAACAATGAGTGCTATAATTATTAAAGCTGATAATCAAAACACAAAGATCCTAAAAGAGCTTGCAAAAAAACTTGGTGCAAATGTTTTAACTATCAATGAGGAACAATATGAAGACCTTGCACTTGGGATATTAATGGACAAGACTAAGACAGGCAAAACTGTCAGTCGAGAATCTATCATGAAAAAATTGAATGCTAAATGATTGTTGAGTTCGACAAGTCGTTTGAGAAGTCATTAAGACATATTTACGATCCTGTCATTTTAACACGACTTGAAAAAATAATTATACATATCGAAAATTCCGCCTCTCTGTCACAGATAGCAAACATCAAAAAACTTAGCGGATACACAACTTATTACAGAATCAGAATTGGTGAGTACCGTGTTGGCTTTGAAATCCTTAACAAAAACACGCTGAGATTTATTGTAATCGCGAACAGAAAGGACATTTATAAAATTTTTCCTTAGTAACAACTTCCAACAATTCAAATGAAACCTACCCTCCTCATCCTTGCTGCCGGTATTGGCAGCCGCTATGGAAGCCTGAAACAAGTTGATCCTGTCGGGCCTTCCGGCGAAACCATTATGGACTATTCCGTCTATGACGCCATTCGTGCCGGCTTTGGCAAAATCGTTTTCGTCATCCGTAAAGACATTGAAAAAGAATTCCGCGAATTAATACTTCCCAAATATGAAGGGAAGATAAATATCGAGTTTGCTTTTCAGGAAGTCGAAAGTCTTCCTGCTGGATTCACAGCACCTGCAGGACGATCAAAACCCTGGGGAACCGGTCATGCTGTGCTGGTTGCCAAAGATGTGGTCAAAGAACCCTTTGCCATTATCAACGCCGATGATTTTTATGGTCCTGAAGCTTTTAGCACGATCAGCGAATTTTTGCAAGGGGATCCGGAAACGCTGCAATCGCATTATGCTATGGTTGGGTATCTTTTAAAGAATACGCTCTCTGACCATGGATTTGTATCTCGTGGTATCTGTAAAACAGATAAAAATGGCTTACTCGTTGAAGTTGTCGAGCGAACCGCAATTCGAAGCATCGGTGGCTGGCCTGCCTATTCTGAGGATGAAAAAGAAACAATCTACCTTCCAACTGATGCCATCGTCTCCATGAATTTTTGGGGATTTATGCCCTCAGGATTTAATTTACTTGAAGGACTTTTTACTGACTTTCTCAGCCAAAAAGGACAAGATCAAAAATCAGAGTTTTACTTGTCATCGGCGGTCGATGATCTGATTAAAGCCGAAAAACTCAAGGTTCGTGTTTTGCGCAGCCCTGCACAATGGTTTGGTGTTACTTATAAAGAAGACAAAGCAATGGTCGTTGAAAGATTGAACAGTATGGTAAACAACGGAATCTACCCTCCGGCATTATGGATATAAGCAGTTGGGGGATGCGGGAATTGGTCACGCTGATCAATAAGTTCCGTATTACCAGTGAAATTAGCGGGGTCAATAGAATCATAGAGGGACATATTCATGACTCATTCAGAATCACTACTGTTGAAGGCTCCGAGTTTGTTCTGCAACGAATCAACGCCTTTGTTTTTAAGGATGTTGATACCCTCATGAATAATCTCGGCAAAGTACTTTCCCATCTTGAAAACCGGAGAAAAAAAACCCCGAGTCATTTTCCTGCTTCTCTGTGCCTTGTAAACACATGGAACGGCAAATCATTTCTGAGTACGCCGGATGGTAATTTTTGGAGGTTATTTCAATATATCCCGAATAGCCATGTATATAATACTGTTAGCGAACCTTTGCTCGCCTATGAAGGGGGAAAAGCTTTTGGGGCTTTCCTGTTGGAGTTGTCGGATCTTGACCCAAAGCAGCTGAAGGTAATTCTGCCTCGCTTTCATGATTTCAATTTTCGCTATCAGGCTTATGAGGATAGCGTTCAGTCCAATAAAGCCGACAGGTTAAAAGATATTGCTGAGGAAATCAATTTTGTGGCGGGAAACAAAACCACCATGCTTGAATTTAACGATGTGATTACTGAAGGGACAGTTCCTGTGCGTGTCACGCATAATGACACCAAATTCAACAACATCTTGTTTGACAACAAAAACCAACCTCTTTGTGTGATAGACCTGGATACAGTAATGCCCGGCTCAATGTTGCACGACTATGGAGATGCCATACGTACTGTAGCCAATACTGCAAAAGAAGATGAGACGGATTTGACCAAGGTCACTTTCAATTTCCCAATCTTTCGGGCATTTACCAAGGGTTATCTGAAGAGTGCTGCAGGTGTGCTTACGCCGACAGAAGTTGCAAACCTCCCAAACTCAGCCATCTACCTGACTTTTCTGATTGGGCTTCGCTTTTTGACAGACCATCTCAATGGCGATGAATATTATCATATCAGCAGGCCCAGCCACAACCTTGATCGGGCCAGGGTGCAGTTTGCAATGGTTCGCGCGATGCAAACCCAATTAAAAAAAATGAATCAAACCATAAAAGAAATAATGCCGTAAAACTATGCGTAGCACTTTTCAACTTCTATTATTCATCTCCATCCTATTATCCTCTGTATTTGTTTTTGGGAGAAACAAAACCCTCAATATTATCCCACAACCTACTGAACAGAAAGCGCTCAGAGGAAGCTTTCCCCTGAACAACTCCACTTCCATTATCATTCAGGGTTCTAATAAAGAACTTCATGACCTGGCAGTCTTTTTCAGCGAGAAGATAAAACTGGCCGGCGGGCCGGCACTTCAGATTATTAATGAAAAATCAGAAACCAAAAAAATCAGAAATGCCATATATTTCAGTTTAACTGGAGCTGATCCGGCGCTTGGGAAAGAAGGCTATGAGTTAGAAGTCACCAAAAAAGGAATACTTCTCAAAGCCAATGCAGGCAATGGAATCTTTTACGGCATTCAAAGTCTTTTCCAACTAATGCCGCCTGAAGTCGAATCTACAAGCAATCCATCAGCGATCATTTGGCAGGTACAAGCCGTAAGGATTAAGGATACCCCGCGTTATTCCTATAGAGGGATGCATCTCGATTGTTCCAGGCATTTTTTTCCAGTGGATTTCGTGAAGAAATACATAGATCTTTTGTCTATGTATAAGATGAATACCTTTCATTGGCACCTGACGGATGACCAGGGATGGCGCATAGAAATCAAGAAATATCCAAAGCTTACCACTATTGGCGCAATCAGGAAAGGAACCCAGCTTGCCAAAACTGATGAAACCGACAACAAACCCTACGGTGGATTTTACAGTCAGGATCAGGTAAAGGAAGTTGTCGCCTATGCAGCGCAAAGGTTTGTCAGAGTGATGCCTGAAATTGAGATGCCCGGCCACAGTATTGCGGCCCTGGCAGCATACCCGAAATATTCCTGCCGCCAGGTGCCCCTGGAAATCCGAACCAACTGGGGTGTATCTGATGATGTTTTTTGCCCCGGGAATGACAGCACATTTATATTTATCCAGGACATACTTACTGAGGTAATAGCCTTGTTTCCATCTGAATATATTCATGTGGGCGGCGATGAATGTCCCAAATCGCAATGGGCAAAATGCCCCAAATGCCAACAGCGGATGAAGACAGAAGGACTAAAAAATGAACTGGAGCTGCAAAGCTATTTCATCAAACGGATAGAGAAATTCCTCAACGAACATGGAAAGAAACTGGTAGGATGGGATGAGATCCTTGAGGGTGGTTTACCGGCCCAGGCTGCAGTAATGTCGTGGCGTGGATTTGAGGGGGGTATTGAAGCCGCAAAACAAGGCCATGATGTCATGATGACCCCCGGGCATTATTGCTATTTCGACCACTATCAGGGCGATCCTTCTTATGAACCCCTTGCAATCGGAGGCTATACCAATCTGAAGGAAGTTTATTCTTTTGAGCCTACTCCTGCAGAATTAAGTCCTGAGCAAGCAAAACATATAATCGGAGCCCAGGGTAATCTCTGGACAGAATATATTGAGACTCCTGAACATGCTGAATATATGGCTTATCCGCGGGCTATCGCTTTGGCAGAGGTCAATTGGTCAACAGCAAAAAGCAGGGATTGGGAAGACTTCACACGAAGACTCAAGTCTCATTTTAACAGGCTCAGTCTTAAAAAAGTAAATTACGCTAAAAGCCTGTATGAAGTTGCGATCAACACCATTCCTGGTAAGGACAATAAAGGCATGATGATTAGTCTAAATTCCGACTGGAAGGATATGGCAATCCGTTATACCCTTGACAATAGTGATCCTACAGAAAAATCGCTCCTATTTAAAGAAGCTTTTAGCCTCAGCAAAACCAGCATAGCTAAAGCGGGCCTATTCGACAATGAACAACTGAAAAGCCGGATAAGCACAAAAACCATCCTCATTCATAAAGCCTTTGGAAAACCGGTTACGCTGCTGCAAAAATACAGTCCAAAATATGTAGGACATGGTGACCCAAGCATGGTTGACGGACAAAAAGGAACGGCAGCATTTCGCGCGGGAGAATGGCAGGGCTATGAAGGCAACGATCTGGAGCAAGTCATTGACCTTGGAGAACCAATACTAATCAATAAGATAAGTGCAGGATTTTTAAAGAACATTTATAGCTGGATCTTCTTCCCGGTCAAAGTGGAATTTTATATTTCCCAGGATGGCAAAACATTTGAACTCGCAGGCACTATTGAAGAACCACTTGTCAAAGGAAAAGGTGTGGATCTGAAAACATTTGTCCAGGATCTTCAAGGAAAATCTGCGCGCTATATCAAGGTACATGCCGTCAACCCTGGTGTTTGTCCTGCCTGGCATGAAGCTGCCGGACAGCCTTGCTGGATTTTTGCGGATGAGATTGAGGTAGAATAGAAGAAAAACCTGAGGACGTGTACTCGGGGACTCAGGCAAATTTATTTTTATCCTCGCTATTGAATTGTTTTTATTTTTGTTCGCAATTCTTATGAATTAATTTTAATCCACTGAAATTATGAATACACGACGTATTTTGGGTTTAATATTCCTGCTGGTTCTGTTCTTAGGACCTCAATCTTATTCCCAGAGCTTTATAAAAAAGATACAGAACAAAGCAGAAGATGAAGCCATAAAGAAGATGTTCAATGAGGATAAAAAGAAGGATAAAAATACAGATCCTAATGCCTCAAAAGACCAGGCAGATCCTAATGCGCAGAAGAGTTCCGGAAAGAAGTCAGTCCAGAATACAGAAGGGGGAGGCATGTCGAACACCCCACCCGATGTTCTAGCCAGCATTAAATCAGCAAAAACAGCCTATGAGGCAAAAAATTATGGAGATGCCCGCTTTGCGGTTCGCCAGGCCATCCAGGGCGTTGAACTTGAGATCGGGAAAAACATTCTCAAAACCTTACCTGATCGGGCTGACGGGCTGCCGAAGGAAGATAAAGAGGATCTCGTTACCAGTACCGGTTCTGGATTTGCAGGCTTGACAATTCAAAGAGTATACCGGACCGATAACAAGGAACTCACCCTAAGTATCATGAACGATGCCCCCATGCTGATGGGAATTAATATGTACCTGAACAATCCGGGGGTCTCCTCGAACGACTCTGAAAACAAAGTGAAACAGATACAATTCAATGAATATCGAGGAGTACTTCAATATGATCAAAGTTCAGGTTATACTGTAAGCGTACCTTTCGGGCAGGCTTCTCTTTTTGTGGTTAAAGGAGTCAACTATAAAAATGAGAATGACATTTTGAATGCAGCTAAACTGTTTGATCTGAACAAAATTAAAACTGAATTAGGAGAAAAATGAGAACGATAAAATATACCCTCGCAATCGTGGCCTTTTGCCTGACAATCCCATGCCTGAGGGCACAGGAGACTGCGGCTAAGTTATCAGAAGCCGAAAAAGCATTTGCTGAAAAAAATTATGACAATACCCGCTTCGCCCTTCAGCAGGCTTTGCTGGAGATCAACAAAGCTATCGGGAAAGACATCCTGGATATCTTACCAAAAAAACTAAACGACCTCAACTTTAATGAGAAAGATGATAACATCAGCGGTGCTGCCGGCATTGCTGGTCTGTTCGTCAGCCGCAGCTATGGCGCTGCAGAAAAGAGTGGGAGCCTGGAGATCATGAGTGATTCACCCATGCTAACTTCTTTGAATGCACTGCTATCGATGCCAGCCATGATGGGAGCTTCTGATCCCAATCAAAAAAGGATAAAAGTCAATGGCTACAAATCATTATTGCAAAAGGGAGCAGGAGAAAATGGAATCGTGACCTATGATTTGCAGATCCCAATGAACCAAACCCTGGTCTCATTGAGACTGAAAGGGATTCCAGCAGAGAATGACGTGATCACTATAGCGAATAGCCTTCCTTTAGATCAGATTGCAAAGCTGGCGAAATAGTAATTTCTTTCAGATAATCAACCCAAAACCTTGGATTTGAGTTCATCTCATTCATTGGGTTTTGAAGTGATGAAGTATCCTCCTCATCTGTCCTTATGGTATTCTTCAGGTAATTCACCCAATAGGTTGAATCATCCAGCATAGGATTCTTAACAGCCGTAGTTTCAGAGGCCACCGGATCATTTCCAATTGAAATCACAGAACTTGTCAGGGAAGCAAAGTTGGTTTTTGAATTCAGTGCTTTGGTATCGCTTGCCTGAAGATTGCTGAAGATAAACAGGGTCCCAGCAATTAAACTGATTCTGAAAATATTGTTTAAAGTTTGAACTGTCGTTTTCATATAAATTAATTTTTTGATGTTTCGTTTTGTTCTTATGACGACAAAACTACGTCAATGTTACAGCCTGGTAAAACACAAATCGGTGAACCGGGGAACATTGTCGGTGAACCAGGGAATGTCATGTTTTTATGAAACATTTAATTTTCTGTAGTTCCCAGAGGCGATTTTACACAATTTCTGCGTAATTTTCGGCAGATATATGATTCAGGTTGAACTAAAAGAGACTCCAGTGAACCGTCACCAATTCTCATTACAAAAAGCCCTACTGCTCCTCCTTTTATTCCCCCTGCAGTTATTTTCACAGGAAAGCCCGGAAGCAAAGGCATCCCGGATGCAATGGTTTTCGGATGCAAAGCTGGGCATCTTTGTCCATTATGGAATTTATGCTGTCAATGGGATTGATGAGAGCTGGTCGTTCCATAATGGGAAGATCTCGCACGAAGATTATATGAAACAGCTGAATGGCTTTACTGCGAAGAACTATGATCCTGCAGCCTGGGCTGATCTCTTTTCTGAAAGTGGCGCCAAATATGCCGTAATGACGAGTATGCACCATGACGGTGTGGCTCTGTGGGATTCAAAAGTCAATGAGTTAAATGTCCTAAAAAAGACACCTGCAAAACGAGATCTCCTGGCGCCTTACTGTAAGGCCATGCGCGACAAAGGACTTAAAGTAGGTTTGTACTATTCCCTCCTAGACTGGTCGCATCCCGACTATCCAGAATTCCTGAGAGACCAGAAACGTTATGAAAAAGACAGCCTTCGCTGGAACAAGTTCCTTGGATTTCTTAATGCACAACTCGATGACCTGGGAACTCATTACAAACCCGATCTCTGGTGGTTCGACGGGGACTGGGAGCAAAGCGCTGAAAAATGGAAAGCAAAGGAGATCCGGGAAAAACTTTTCGTGCAGAATCCCAAAACCATTATTAATTCCAGGCTCCAGGGATATGGAGACTATGACACACCAGAACAAGGCATTCCTATTGGGAAACAGAAAACACCTTACTGGGAGCTTTGTATGACCATCAATGATTCCTGGGGATATCAGCCAACAGACATAGAATTTAAAAGTCCGAATGAAATCATCCGCATCTTTGCTGACTGTATCAGCCTGGGTGGCAATATGTTACTGGACGTGGGGCCGAAAGAAGACGGTACTATTCCTGCTGAAGAGGTAGCTGTACTCAAAGAACTGGGCCGATGGACAAAGAAACATGCCCCTGCCATTTATGGCACCAAAGCAGGAATTCCAAGAGACTGGTTCTCAGGACCCAGCACTTTGTCGGCCGACAGCACCAAATTATATTTATTTGTAGAACACAAGCCAAACGGGCCCTTATTTGTGAAAGGTCTGAAAAACAATGTTCGTACGGCCTGGGTAGTTGGAAAAGGCAACAGCCTGAATTTTAAAATTCAAATGAAAGCCTGGTGGAGCCAAAGCCCTGGACTCCTGCTGGTCGATGTCCCGGATGATTGCCTTGACCCGCAAATCACTGTTATCTGCGTATCTTTGGAGGGTAAATTGAAACCCTGAGGAATTCACTCATGAAAAAAATATCAATTATTTTCCTTTTGGCCATTGTGGTAGCAAGTCTGCATGCCCAGACATTCCCGGATCAGGGGATAGTTTTCAAGGATAATGAGGTTCCACGCATTGACATTCTAATTAACCCTGACAGCCTTGCCTTAATATACACTGAACTGGAGGACATTTATGAATACCATGCCATTTTCATCTTTCATAATTCACTGATTCCACACGACACCATTCATAATATAGGCTTTCGATTGCGGGGAGGGACTTCCTTGTTTTCTCAAAAGAAATCGTTTAAAGTTTCTTTTAACACATGGATTGCCGGGCAGAAATATGACAACCTCGAAAAGCTGAATCTTAATGGAGAGCATAATGATCCTGGCATTATACGTTCCAAGCTCTGTTGGAACCTCTTTAAACGTTTCGGCGTACCGGCACCCAGGGCATCACATACACAGGTTTACATTAATGGGAGTTATTATGGTTTATATGTCAATGTTGAACATATTGATGACCAGTTCGTAAAAAGCCGCTTCGGAGATAACAATGGAAATCTGTATAAGTGCCTTTATCCTGCTGATCTTCAATATCTTGGCAGCAATCCGAATCTTTATAAACTGGAAAGTGGTGGCCGCAGGGTCTATGAATTAAAAACCAACAATACTGCTGACGATTACAGTGACCTGGCCCATTTCATTGATGTATTGAACAATTGCGCCTCTGATTCATTGCAACTCAAACTGGATCAGGTATTCAATGTACAATCTTATTTAAAATATCTTGTTATAGAGTTTATGACAGGGCATTGGGACGGGTATTCGTATAATAATAACAATTACTATCTCTACCACAACCTGGCAAGCAACAAGTTTGAATTTATCCCCTATGATACGGACAATACTTATGGGATTGACTGGATGAATATTAATTGGGGGACGCGCAATATCTACAATTGGGCTTCTTCTGATCCAAGGCCACTCACGAAGAGAATACTCCAAAATCCTTTATATCGTAATGAGTTTTCATTTTACATAAAGCAATTTTTAAAGGAATATTTCAACACCCAGAAAATGTTTCCTGAGATCGACAGCATTTATACGATGATTTACGGATATGCTTCATTTGATCCATATCGTTCGCTGGATTATGGATGGAATATGCAAAATTTTACTGATTCCTATACCCAGGCATTGGGAGGACATGTTAAGTACGGCTTGAAACCATTTATAGGCACCCGCTACAATTATGCCATGCAACAACTGATTATTGAAACCACCCCCCTATTGTATATCAATGAATTCATGGCAAGTAACAGCAGTACAATTGCTGATGAGTTCGGGGAATATGACGACTGGATCGAGATTTATAATGGTGACAGTGGGCCGGTCTGGCTGGGAGACAAATATTTAACAGATAACCTCAACAAGCCTGACAAATGGAAATTGCCTCAAATCAACCTGAATGCCGGCTCCTTTCTGTTGATCTGGGCAGATGGGGATTCACTTCAGGGTGATCACCACACGAACTTCAAACTTTCTGCCGGAGGTGAGCAAATCGGAATTTTTACATCCCTGGCAAACGGGAGCATCCCCATTGATGCGCTTACTTTTGGGGCGCAAACTACAGATGTACCTATGGGGCTTTTGCCTAATGGAGCCGGCATGATGCAGGTGCTGCAAATCCCGACACCAGGAGCTTCCAACAACATCAATCTTGGAATTGAAGATCATATCTTGGCTGATGGAGATATCAGCGTTTTCCCAAATCCCTTTCATGATAATTTTATTGTTCGGGTGAACCATCTACCGGCTTCCGGGGATTTCAAGGTATTGATACATGATGTTTTGGGGAGGCTTGTATTTGAGCGTGAAGTATATAAACAGGATGGGCTGGATGGACAGGATATTGGAATCACTCCGGGGGAACTTAGGCCAGGAATGTATTTTATCTCAATGACTTTGACTGATCATTCGGGAAGGACTTATACTTTGGCTGGTAAGAAACTAATTAGGAACTAATCTCTGGACAAACTATTTAAAACTCCGTGAACTCTGAGTCAAAAATCCGTGACCTCCGTGTGAAACAAAAAGACTAGTTCCGGGCAACCTTTCAAATAAAAGGAGTCTATATATTATAAGTTCTTTTATATAACAATCACAGTCATGAAAAAATTATTACTCCTGGTAATCCTGTTTTTCTCTGTTACCCATTTATTTTCTTCTCATTTCATGGGCGGTGAGATCACCTGGGAATGCCTGCCAAACGGCAATTTCCGCTTTATTATGCATGTTTACAGAGAGTGTCAGGGATGTTTTACGTGTTATCAAAATACAGAATACCTACAAACAAATGCACCTGGCTTCTCTTCTCAGGGTATTGCTATTTCTCTATACCCCACAGACATCCTTGGAAAAAAAGATATTTCACCGGACTGTAATTCCAATTCAACTTTCCCTCACATCTATTGTTACCCGGCCCCTTCTCTACCCAATACAGGAGCTGTTGAGGAATATACCTATACGACTGATCGTGACTATCCGAACGGCGTTGACTTACCTGCTACGGCTATTCCAGCCACTGGTTGGTATTTTGCCTTTTCAGGCAGCGCACGTAACCCCTGTACCAATTACTCAAACTCGGGAATTCAGGACTGGTGGCTTCGCGCTATTATGTACCCTTATCCTGGCACGACCGCTGACAATTGTTGGGACAATAGCCCTGAATTCGGGGAAAACCCTACCACAATAATTTGTACAGCTTATCCTTTTACATACAATCCCAATGGAGATGATAAAGAATTGGATTCTTTATCCTATGAATGGGCAAAACCCATGGTAAGTCAAACGAACGTCCTTAGCCCGGCTGCTACCGGCTACTCATTTAATAGCCCCTTGCCAGGAATCTTTCAAAATCCAAATAACATTCCGGCCCAGGTTGATCCTGTCACCGGGGAAATCTCCTTTACCTCATTCACAAGTGGTGCGTTTATTACTTCATTAAAAGTAACTGCTTATAAGAACGGCATTAAAAACGCCGAGATTTTTCGTGAAATGCAGGTCGTTTTATTGAATTGTCCAACAGCTTCGCCAACTTCTCCTCCAAATACGCCACCAGTAGTTGATCCACCCTTTACCAATCCATTAACAGGATTATATACGGAATACACCGATTCGGTGGTTGCTGGAACCTTAGTGAACTTTTTTTATAATGCAGTGGATTTTGACAGTTTAAACAGGGATACCATTACGGGGATGTATGATATGCAATTAGTCAGCATTTTTGCTTCAGGACAGCAATTCAATCCTATTGACTTTACCAACAGCATCAGCGGTTGTTTAACGCCTCCCTGCGCCACATTGAATCCCCCACCCCCGGCTTCCAGCTATGTTTATACAGCCACGAATTTTGTTTGGCAAACCACTTATGATCATTTGTTGGCTGGAACTGGTGACACCAATCATTTGTATTTCAAAACCTACCTATTCCATTTTAAAGTAAGTGATGACTTTTGCCCGGTGCCTGCATTCCGTTATAAAACCATTAAAATTGTTGTTGTTAGCCCCAATTTGGTCAATGGATTGCCAAATATTGCAGCACAAAATGATAAGTTTTCCCTGGAACAAAATGTGCCCAACCCATTCAATGTCAATACTGAAATCTCATACTTTATCCCAGAACCAGGGAAAGTGAGCCTAAAAATTTATGACCTCCTGGGAAAAGAAATTACATGCTTGATTGACGAGTTTCAATCTGCTGGCTTGCATTCGCTAAAAATGGAAGCCGGTCTCCTCCCAAACGGAGTTTATACGTATCGTCTTGAAGCTCACGGTAACTCAAGATCCTATACAAAAACAAGATTGATGATCCTCAGTGAACCCTGATTGTTAAAGTAATTCATATCTTTGTCATGTGAAAATCATAGCAACGATATTTTCTTTTTATATTCTCTTGCTCACGGCAATGCCCTGCATTGATGTCCAAAATGATCAATGTGCCCATAAAACAGAATTAAATAGCAGCAACAATGACAATCACCAGGAAAACGCCGATCATTGTTCCCCTTTCTGCACCTGTTATTGCTGTGTTTCCCCTGTGATCCAGCAGATCAGTGTTGTCAGGTTCGACTGCTTCCCTTTTCAAATAAATCACATTTTCGGTTATTCTTCCGAATCTTTAGCAACACCTGCCTCTTCCATCTGGCAGCCCCCCAAAATAGGCTAATTCCTAAGACTCCATTCTCTTTCACTTTTCGTTTTTCACTTTTCACTCCTAAACTGAAAAGGAAATCCATTTTCATTTGAATCTTCACTTGCTACGCTATGATTGAAAACATCATCCATTTTTCTATAAAAAATAAATTCATTGTTGGGCTATTTGTTATAGCGCTGATCGGCTGGGGAACCTACTCCTTAACGGTTTTGCCTATCGATGCGATCCCCGACATCACCAACAACCAGGTACAGGTCATCTCGCTGGCTCCCTCGTTGGCAGTGCAGGAAGTCGAGAGCTTTATCACGGCACCGATTGAAGTGGCAGTGGCCAACATCCCAAACATCATTGAACTTCGTTCAATTTCGCGTCTCGGTCTATCTGTTGTTACTGTCGTATTTAAAGATGGTGTCAATGTATACTGGGCGCGGCAACAGCTCAGTGAAAAATTAAAAGCGGCAGAAGAGGCCATTCCACCCGGATTGGCACAAATTGAACTTGCCCCGATTTCTTCCGGGCTTGGTGAAATTTTTCAATACCAGCTCGCCGTTGAAAAAGGTTATGAAAAAAAATATACCCCAATGGAGTTGCGCACATTGCAAGACTGGACAGTTCGCCGGCAGATGCTTGGCACGCCGGGAGTCGCTGATATCAACAGTTATGGGGGTTTTGTCAAACAATACGAGATCGCCGTAAACCCTGAAAGACTCAGAGGGCTAGGACTTACGCTAACAGATATTTTCGATGCGCTGGAGCGTAACAACGAAAATACCGGAAGCGCTTATATCGACAAAAAACCCAATGCGTATTTCATCCGTAGCATTGGTCTCGTAAAAACCCTAGACGACATTGAAAAAATTGTCGTTAAGAATAATGTCTCCGGGATTCCTGTGCTGATCAGGGATATCGCTACCGTTCAATTTGGAAGCGCTACCCGCTACGGCGCGTTGGTTGTTGACACTTCAGAAGCTGTCGGGGGTGTCGTGATGATGTTAAAAGGCGAGAATGCCCATGCTGTCATCGATGATGTAAGCAAGCGAATAGCATCTATTCAAAAATCTCTTCCGAAAGGAGTTATCATCGAGCCTTACCTGAACCGCTCTGACCTGGTGGGGCGTGCCATTGGGACTGTCACTAAGAACTTACTGGAAGGTGCCTTGATCGTGATTTTTATCCTGGTGCTCCTTTTAGGAAATCTGCGTGCCGGGCTTATTGTAGCTTCAGTTATTCCACTTTCTATGTTGTTCGCCATTTCCCTGATGAACATTTTCGGGGTTTCCGGCAACCTGATGAGCCTGGGGGCCATCGACTTCGGGCTGATTGTGGATGGTGCCGTGATCATCGTGGAAAGTGTTGTACATCGCATCTACATGAGCAAACAACATCACCAGGGTGTTGCACGACTTTCTCAGCAGCAGATGAATGAAAATGTTTTTGATTCAGCCAGGAGGATGATGAGTTCTGCGACCTTCGGACAGGTCATCATACTTATCGTTTACTTACCCATTATGGCCTTGGTGGGGATTGAAGGGAAAATGTTCAGGCCGATGGCGGAAGTTGTGGCATTTGCTCTTTTAGGCGCTGCAATATTGTCTCTTACCTATGTACCCATGGCTTCAGCGCTGTTTTTGAGTAAAAAAACTACTCATAAGCGTAATTTCTCTGACACCTTAATGGAAAAAATGCACCAAGGCTTCGATCCCTTGCTGGACTTCGCCCTCAGGAGAAAATTATTCGTTACCATAACAGCAATCACAATCTTTCTTTGCAGCCTTTTCCTGTTTACCCGATTGGGCGGAGAATTCATCCCGCAACTCGAAGAAGGCGACCTTGCAGCAGGCGTCATGACCTTGCAGGGAGGATCACTCACCAATACCATCGACCAGGTAAAAAAAGCCAATAAAATCCTGATTGACAACTTCCCGGAAGTGAAACATGCCGTTTGCAAAATCGGGGCAGGAGAAATTCCGACCGACCCTACCCCAATGGAAACCGGGGATTATATCATCACGCTCAAGGACAAGAGTGAATGGACATCTGCAAAAACCAGGGAAGAGCTCGTGGACAAAATGAAAGACAAACTGGTTACCCTGGCAGGAGTTAAGTTTGAGTTTCAGCAACCCATACAGATGCGGTTTAATGAGTTTATGTCAGGCTCTAAACAGGATATTGCCATCAAAATTTTTGGGGATGACCTTACGATCCTGGCGGAGAAAGCAACGGAAGTTGAGAAAATCATCAGTGCAGTTGGCGGTGTTGAAGACATCAACGTAGAGAAGGTCACTGGCCTGGCCCAGGTCCAGGTAACTTACAACCGGGATCGCCTGGCACAATATGGTCTTTCGGTCGACGAGGTGAACCGTGTGCTTAGGGCTGCCTTTGCCGGGAGCCAGGCTGGGGTAGTATTTGATGAAGAAAAACGCTTTGCCCTGGTCGTTCGGCTTGACAAAGACTATCGCCAAAGCCTTGATGATGTGAAGAACCTCAGTGTGGCTCTGCCCAACGGAGGCCTGATCCCTTTTGAACAGGTTGCGGATGTCGATATTAAATCGGGCCCGGCCCAGGTCTCACGTGAGGATACCAAACGACGGATCACGGTAGGATTTAATGTCCGTAACCGGGATGTTCAAAGCGTCATCACAGAGGTTTCAGGCCTGGTCGACAAGAAAGTCATGATGCCCGTTGGATATTATATCTCTTATGGCGGACAATTCCAGAATCTGGAAGCTGCCAGGAACCGGTTGGCCATCGCAGTCCCTGTAGCCTTGTTGCTGATCTTTATCCTCCTGTATTTTACTTTTAATTCAGTAAAACAAAGCCTGCTTATTTTCACTGCTGTGCCGATGTCGGCCATTGGCGGTGTTATTGCCTTATGGATGCGGGGAATGAACTTCTCGATTTCGGCTGGGGTGGGATTTATCGCTTTGTTTGGCGTTGCCGTATTGAATGGCATTGTGCTCATCGCGGAGTTTAACCGGCTTGAGAAAGAGGGTGTCACGGATATAACAGAAAGGGTAAGGAAAGGCCTGCACAGCCGCTTAAGACCTGTGATCATGACGGCAGCAGTTGCCTCTTTAGGTTTCTTGCCTATGGCTTTATCTGTTTCGGCAGGAGCTGAAGTCCAGAAACCCCTGGCCACCGTTGTCATCGGAGGACTCATCACTGCAACCTTGCTGACGCTATTGGTACTACCTGTTTTCTATATTTTCTTTTCTTCTATAAGTTTCAAATTTTCCATGAAATCAAATAAGACAAAAGCACTGATGCTGCTGGTTCTGCTATTGACAGGCACCACTTACATCAGTCATGCTCAGCCGGCAAAAAGCAGGACGTTGTCCTTGCAAGATGCCATACAGATGGCTTTGGATAAAAATTATACACTGCATACTGCAGCCCTGACTGTTAAAGAACAAGCTGCACAGAAAGGCGCTGCCTGGGATATCCCAAAAACCTCGATTGACGGGCAATACGGACAGTTTAATTCCAATACGAATGACAATAGTTTTACGATCAGCCAGTCTTTTGCTTTTCCGTCAGTGTATGTGAACCAACAACGCCTGGCCAGGGCCAATGTGAAAAGCAGCCAATACCAGGAAAAGGCGCAACAGCTGGAAGTTGCGACACAAGTGAAGCAGGTTTACTGGCAGTTGGTTTACCTGTATTCCCGCTCGAGACAGATGCAGACAAAGGATAGTTTATTTTCGGGCCTGAGTCGGGCAGCTGAACTTCGTGCCAAAGCAGGTGAAACAAATCGCCTGGAAATGATCACAGCTCGCTCATTAAGCCTGGAAATAAAAAATGAACTCAACCAGCTCAATGCTGACATCGGAATATACAAACATAAGTTGCAAATTCTGCTGAACTCAAAGGAGGAGTTCTCGCCTGCTGATACCCAGTTAAAACGACTTGGGTTTTCGGTATTGCCAGATACCTTGTCATTGACGCAAAATGCCTCACTGTCGCGTGCAGCAGAAGAGGCAGAGGTCATGCGGCTGCAAAAAAAAGTAGAGTTCAGTAAGATGCTTCCGGATCTTAGTGTGGGATATTTTAGTCAGACGATCATTGGAACACAGGAAATAAATGGTGCAGGGAGGACTTTTGGCAGCAGCGACAGGTTCACCGGCCTTCAGGCGGGCATCACCATCCCCCTGTGGTTTATCCCAAATACTTCGAAGATTAAAGCGGCAGGCATCCGGGAACAGATTGCCCGCAATGAAGCTGAAGCCCTGGCGAAGTCGAGCAGGGATAACTACCAGGCTTTACTCGACGAATACAACAAATATTCAAGCAGCGTCAATTATTATGAACAGCAAGCCAATGCTGAAGCAGACCTTATCATCAGCCAGGCGAATCTGAGCTTTAAAGCCGGCGCTGTAGATTACCTGGATTATGTGATGAGCCTGAATACAGCGATGTCAATCAAACAAAATTACCTTGAGGCACTCAACAATTATAACCAAACCCTGATCAATATTGATTTTATCAGTGGTAAAATATTTTAATCAATTTACTATGAAACGTAACAATATTATATTCGTCACCATCCTTTATATATCATCCTTCATCCTTTTCTCATGCACCGAAAAAAAGACCGGAGGCACTGAGGCCAAGGACGCTGAAAATTTACCAGAAGATATCGTGGAAGTACGCGCCGACCAGGCCAAACTGGCGAATATCACCACCGGAACCATAGCGATGATGGACTTAAGCGGTTCATTGAAAGTAAGTGGCTTGGTATCGGTCAGTCCACAAAACCTAGCCACCGTTTGCATGCCAATGGGTGGCTTCATTAAAAGCACACTGCTGATGCCCGGAAGTGCGGTTAGCAAAGGACAAACACTTGCTATCATTGAAAACCAGGAATTCATCGACTTGCAACAGAATTACCTGGAAACCCGAAACAAGCTTGATTATGCGGAGGCTGAATATAATCGCCATACAGATCTATATAAAGAGGACGTATATTCCCAGAAAAATGTCCAGCAAGTCACCTCCGAATATAAAAATCTGAAAGCCCAGTTAAGGGCCCTGGAACAAAAGCTTTCCATGATAGGGATTAATCCGGCAGGACTGCTGGAGAGCAACATCAGCCGGACTGTTTCCATAGTATCTCCGATCTCAGGAAATGTTAAAACAGTAAATGTTAACGTTGGAAAATCCGTTTCACCCTCTGATGTATTGTTTGAGATCATCAACAGCGACAATCTCATCCTGGAACTGACGCTTTTCGAGAAAGATGCAGATAAAGTTTCTATTGGTCAGAAGTTGCATTTCTTCATCAACAACGAAGCAGAACAACATGAAGCGGCGATTTACCAGACGGGAAAAGCCATCAATGTTGACAAATCTTTTAAAGTTTATGCCAATGTCACTGAGACTTGCAAAAATGTGCTTCCGGGGATGTATGTCAACGCGATTATTGAGTCCTCCATCAACAAAGTGACAGCAGTACCTGCAGAAGCCGTGGTCAACTTCGATGACAAAGATTATATTTTCGTTTTCGTCAAGGACAAAGAAGAAGGCGGCAAAGCCTTCACCGAATACCGGATGATTGAAATTAAAAAAGGAGTGACTGATGGTGGATTCACCGAGATAATCCTACCGGAGAATTTCGATGTCAATACTGCAAAAGTTGTGGTTAAAGGAGCTTATAACTTATTGTCAGCCAAGAAGAACGCTGGCGAAATGAGCTGTGGATAGTTGGACAAGCATGTTGTATTAAACAGTAAATTTTTCTATCTTTGATACTTCTTGAAAATGGGAAAAGAGAAACATGGAAAAAGAAATCATTACTCGGCTCAACAGAACATTTGAAGAAGCCGCCTATGAACAGGATGGCATAGAATTTTGGTTTGCTCGAGAATTGCAACAATTATTAGGATATTCCGAATGGCGTAATTTCTTAAATGTTGTTGATAAAGCCAGGCAATCATGCGAAACCTCCCGCCAGACTGTGATTGATCATTTTGTTGACGTCAACAAAATGATCGAAATCGGAAAGGGTGGGCAAAGAGAGGTTGAGGATATCATGCTTACGCGCTATGCCAGTTACCTGATCGCTCAAAACGGTGATCCAAAAAAGGATCAAATCGCTTTTGCTCAAAGTTACTTTGCTATCCAAACCCGAAAACAGGAACTGTTGGAAGACCGAATTGCACTAATGGAACGATTACAGGCAAGAGAAAAATTATTGGCCACTGAAACTGAACTTTCAAAGAATATTTTCGAACGCGGAGTTGACAACAAAGGATTTGCAAATATACGCAGTAAGGGTGATGGTGCTTTATTTGGTGGTTACAATACACTGGCGATGAAGCACAAATTAGGAATACCGGAAAACCGGCCCTTAGCAGATTTCCTCCCAACAATTACCATTAAAGCAAAGGACCTTGCCACTGAAATAACTAATTTCAATGTCAGGAAAAACAATTATAAATGGGAAAAGGCCATTACAAATGAACACCTCAAAAATAACAGGAACGTAAGAGGGTTGTTAAGTAAAAGTGGAATCAAACCGGAAGAATTACCTCCTGAAGAGGATATAAAAAAACTCGAACGGAGGGTTAAGACGGCTGACAAAGAGATTGCCAAAAAGAAACTTAAAAAAGGCAGTCACGGCAAGAAGTAATTTCAAATTTATATATAAATCATTGAAAATTGATACCGTTTATTTTATATCTTTGAGAGAGTAATAGTCAAAATGACATTTAAACTTTTAATAATCAATTACAAACGAAAAAAAATAACAATGTAACAAGATCTAAAATAACATAGAAACTGTGTTTCAAGCATTCTTCTAAAGAAAACCGCCAAAATTTTTCAAATCAGGAAGGAATAGCAGATGAAACACATCCGAAAGGGTGTGTTCGAAGCTATTATCTGTCCTGATGGGCTCCTTGGCGGTGCCTCTTTAGCTGGTAAAATGCGGAGGGCACGCCCATTTTTTTTGTCCAAAACAGATTTTTTTTCGGATTCCATCACCTAATAATCTAAACTCATGAAAACAACAATTACTTTTCTATTGGCGGTTTTATTGTTTGGCTTGACGAATGCACAAATTCCAACCAATGGCCTGGTTGCCTGGTATCCCTTTAATGGGAATGCGAATGATGCAAGCGGGAATGGGCTAAATTGTATGGTTTATGGCGCCACATTAACTTCAGATAGATTCGGAAATTCCAATAGTGCATACCACTTTGACGGGAATGACTATATAAATGCTCTAGTTGGGAACATCCCTTCTTACTCAATTTCATTTTGGGTACAGGATACTACTCCTATGGTAAGCTATCCAACATTTGCGAGTTACAATAGTCTTTATTGTAACAGAATGGGGTATGGAACAGATCTTGGCAAAATATATATCAGAAAACAAATTGCAAATAATAATGGTTATAGTCTTCTTACATCCACATCTTACTCCTTTAATTCTTGGCGACATATTTATTTTGAGTATAATGACACAACACATCTTATTAATTTATATATTGACGGTGCTTACAATTGTTCAAGTATATACGTGAATGATGGAGGATTTAACGCAACAACAGTCAATAACAAGCTCTATTTCGGAGCTAGAGCATTTTTGTACGCTTGGGAATATTTGACTGGAAACATTGATGATATCAGATTCTACAGTCGTTCTTTAAACCCATCAGAAATCCTGTCCTTAGCAGCAGAAGGAGCCGCTCCTCCCGCTATTTTATGTGATACAGTCTTTATCGAACAATTTACAATGAGCTTTGGTCAAGCATATAGCCATTACACACCTGTAACAATTTTAAATGATTCATATTTTATTGAAGTTACCGGTACCTATGGAGTTGCAAATTGGGTGAATCACCTTGATGCTGCTTATGAATATTCACCACCAGTTATACCGTTACGATATTGGAAATGGAATGGACTTACGACACAAAGGCCTTCACCGGATGCTTATAACCCAAATCATAAGTACCGGTTTTTTTATACTGGAAATGGAAGTACTCAGGCTTTTACATTTACAGATAATCCATATCCTGATAATACCGGGAGTTTATTATTTAAAGTTTATCACATACAGAATTGTGATTCCTGTCTTACTCCAATCCCATTAGTTGCTAACATGAGTAATTGTGGGCCAGGGATAGTCACTTTAACCGCAAGTGGCGGAACAACATATAAATGGTACAATACACCAACTGGCGGATCTGTTGTAGGTACAGGGGCAACATTCACTTCCCCTTACCTTATCCAATCAGATACATTTTGGGTAAGCAATTTTGATAGCTGCGAAAGCGCAAGGGTTCCAGCAGTTGCAACTATTATGACAGCTCATATTGCTCAAAATGACACTACAATATGTGCTGGGGGCACAATTACTTTGAATATAACTGGCGCAACAACGCCCACACCCACAAATGGGATGGTCGCTTTTTATCCCTTCAATGGAAATGCAAATGACGAAAGTGGAAATAGCAATAATGGAACTGTTTATGGAGCAACACTAACTACTGATAGGTTTGGAATTTCCAATAAAGCATATAGTTTTAATGGGAGTAATTATATCCATGCAAACGATAGCCCGTCACTCAATTGGGGGAATTCTGCCTACAGCTTGGTAGTTTGGTTTAATGCTTCTTCATATCAAACGTTTCAACATTTGATTTCAAAAAATCTTGGAATAATGCCCTATACGGGTTGGCTATTAAGGTTAGCAAATACAAACGCATATTTTGAAAGTGGTGCTACGTATAGTGGGTCATGGCTCCACAATAGCATTTTATCTTCGACTAGTAATGTTTCACTGAATACATGGCATAATATTGTTGCTATTTATAATCCAGCCTTAAATTTGACAAGCATTTATTTAGACGGGACATTGAATGGGACAACAACAGCTGCATCAATTGTTAATCCAAATAACTCAGAAGGTCTAAATATTGGCTCAGAAGCTCAGAACAGCGTAAGCGGGCCATTGTATTGGTATGGAAAAATAGATGACGTCCGCATTTACAATCGTGCATTAACTTCCTCAGAAATCTCAGTAATTTATAACGAAGGCTCAACTTCTTCAAATTATACCTATATATGGTCTACTGGGTCTACTACAGCTGCTATAGCTGTAAGCCCATCACAGTCAATTACTTATTTTGTAACAATAACAAATAGTGGAACATCTTGTATTGATAGCGTTCACGTAAGTGTCACAGGATCTTCAATTTCAGGCAAACTTACATATGATAATGCACCCATAAGTAGTCCTTTATCCTGTTCAAAAGTTTATCTTAAAACATCAACTGGAACTGCTGTTGATAGCACTGACACTGATATCAATGGTAATTACCACTTCTGTGGCATATCAAACGGATCTTATACACTTTCAGCCAAAACAACAAAAGCTGTCGGTGGTATTAACGCTACTGATGCTCTGTTAACAGCAAAACACTATGTGAATATAATCATTCTTACCGGAATAAAATTGGCGGCAGCTGACGTTAATGCTTCCGGTTATGTTAACAGCACTGATGCACTTATCATTACAAAAAGATATACCCAGGTTATCCCAACTTTTGTAGCTGGCGATTGGATCTTTGAGCAACCAGCTATTTCTTTTACAAGCAATTCAGCCAATGTGGTGAATTTTAAAGGACTATGCTTTGGTGATGTAAATGGAAGTTACACCCCACCAATCAATCCTATTGCTAATGCCGGGATTGATCAATTGAATTTGCAAGGCACTACTGCAACTTTAATCGCTAATAACCCTGGGAATGGGGAAACAGGGACTTGGTCTGTTTTAAGTGGAACTGGCGGAGTATTTAGCAACTTCCATGCTCCCAATGCAATATTTACAGGTCAGTCGGGCCTTGCATACACTTTGATTTGGACAGTTTCCAATCCTTGCTCATCTTCAAGTACAGACACACTATTAATCTCATTTAATACTTCAATCGGACAGCCATGCCCGGGAACTCCATCATTCGTGTATGGAGGACAAACTTATAATACAATTCAAATCGGGACTCAATGTTGAATGAAAGAAAATCTCAACATTGGGGTCATGATTGATAGTGCAGTATATCAATCAAATAACAGTATTCTGGAGAAGTATTGTTACAATAATAACCCAACAAATTGTGTGCTTTATGGTGGATTATATTCCTGGAATGAGATGATGCAGTATTCAACAACGGCAGGAACTCAAGGCATATGCCCTACTGGTTGGCATCTTCCCTCGGATCCCGAATGGTGTACGCTCACAACTTATCTAGAACCGACAGTAAGCTGTTTGTACGATGGGTCAAGTGGAACATTGGTAGGAGGAAAAATGAAAAACATAGGATTCACTTATTGGAACTCTCCAAACACTAATGCTACAAATGAAAGCGGCTTCAATGCCCGTGGCAGTGGATTTAACCAAAATGGAACTTTTTATTGGTTAAAAGATCACGGATATTTTTGGACTTCTTCATTGTTTTTTATGAATTATTCTGTTTATAGAACTCTTTACAATGACATGTCAACAATTGGTCGTGGTTATATTGATCAAACTGTTTTTGGATTAAGTGTCAGATGTGTAAAAAACTAATATAAAACCTCCTTAAAAATTTATTATCATGGTAAAAATTATTTCAGATCAAAAAGAGATTGGTCATTGTATTGAAATTTTTTCTAGAATTCTAAGGACTATGACCGTGGAGTTGGACTTTAATATCAGAATTAGCAATAGAGGTGGAGTATTTGTTGGAAATGAAGATCGATATTCCAGAAACGATAACTTTTGGTATTCTAGAAGGGATACAGAAGACAAATATTTCCATGCATTTGGGTTTGGTGAGCCTTTCATCAATATTATTTGTCCAATTATTGCCCAATTAAACTTCCAGAAAAAAGGTATTAATTGGAGAACTGGTGGTGCCTTTGGGAAAAATAGAAAAGGGGAATACCTGATTCTGTATCGTGGCAATATTGGCGGTGGAAGACCTGGGGTCGGGATAACCCAATTCATAAACAATACTCATCTTCAAGGAATTCAGGTTGAAGGTGAAGGCAATGTCAAAACATATTACCAAGTTGGAATCCTTTCAAATAAAGATTTCCCAAACGAATTTCTGACGTTTCTTATAGATGTGGAGCATTGCAGAAACGTGAATTAAAATCTTTAGCTTGCTTTAAAGGTGCAATCCCTGTTTCATATTTATTGGGACTTTTAGATAAATATAAAATTCTTTTAGAAATTGTCAGCCAAGAAGAACGCCAACGAAATCAGCTGCCAGCTCCCCTTCAATTGGTATATTGGTATATTGCTAAATTGGTATATTAATCTTACTTCTTCTTCGCCTCAAAACAAGCCAGCGGAACACTCATGGTCAGACCATGGTTCTTTATGGCAACCTCATTCAGACGATTTTCAATTTCACCAAAAATCAGGTCCCGGTCGGATTGTTTTTTAATGATTTTGTGCCAATGGGGTAAAAAAGCCAGGCGGATAAAATGGTGTTCGAGTAAGGTTGTTGCATTGGAGACTCTGTATTTGAAGTCATTCTCCCACAACCCACTCAGGCGGTAACCAGCGAGGTTGAGCAGGGATTCCCACTCCAGCATCGACATCCTTTTTTCATGGATATGTTCTTCAAGCGCATTGAGTTCTTTCTTTTTTTTCATCTCTGTGAGCACAGCCCTGAAAACATCGTAAAACTCAAACATGGTTTCAGGCATGTTCGCTGTAAAAAGCAAAGTTCCATCAGGACGGGACACCCGGTGACATTCCTTGATTGCCTGGAGCGGGTCCTGGGTATTGTTTAAGCCATTGTTAGAAACTACCAGGTCAAAGGATTTTGCTTTGAAAGGCATCTCTTCGGCCCTGCCCACATGAAATTCGAGGTTGTTGATGTTCCAGGCTTTCATTTTCTCATTTGCCCGCTCTATTGCAGCCTCCCATGGATCGAGCCCGTGTACTGTGCAGCTACGGCAAGCTCTTTCGGCAATTTCGATGGTAGGGAATCCGGTTCCGCAGCCTACGTCGAGAATTTTCAGTCTTCTGCCAAAGGGGATGTGATTCAGCAACTCTAATCCAAAAGCGGCTGACCAAAATGGGATTTCATCATATAAAGAAACAGACCTGGGGGCTAAATTATCTTTCATATTGCTTATTCTATTAATTTACTTTGTTTTACACCTCAAAATTCATCTGTCTCACTGGCACAAACCAGCTGAAAATTTATTTTCATTTTTTAGAATGAAACTAAATTAAGCCATCAGGCACCAAAGAATAAGACAGGTTACGAATTTAATTGATATTTTTGAGACTTAGGATACGAATTAAACAAAAATAGCAATGCCCAAACTTGAATCCAAGACCCCTGCCGGACCGCTGGCAGAGAAATGGTCCCATTACAAGTCGCACCAGAACCTTGTAAACCCATCGAATAAGCGTAAGCTTGACATCATTGTTGTCGGAACCGGTCTTGCCGGTGCCGCTGCAGCTGCTTCTCTTGGAGAGATGGGCTTTAAGGTAAAGAACTTCTGTTACCAGGACAGCCCCCGCCGAGCTCATAGTATTGCAGCCCAGGGCGGTATCAATGCAGCCAAGAATTACCAGAACGACGGTGACAGCGTTTATCGTCTTTTCTATGACACTATAAAGGGTGGTGACTACCGTGCCCGGGAAGGAAACGTCCACCGCCTGGCGGAAGTTGCTAACAATATTATTGACCAATGTGTAGCACAGGGTGTTCCGTTTGCTCGTGACTATGGCGGATTGCTCGACAACCGTAGCTTTGGCGGGGCACAGGTTTCCCGTACATTCTATGCCCGTGGTCAGACTGGCCAGCAGCTTCTGCTCGGCGCATACAGCTCTTTGGCCCGCCAGATCAAGAAAGGCCAGGTTGAATTGTATAACCGTCATGAAATGCTTGACCTGGTTGTGGTTGATGGCAAAGCGCGTGGCATTATCGCGCGGAACCTCGTCACCGGAGAAATTGAGAAGCATTTTGGACATGCTGTTGTTCTTGCAACCGGAGGCTATGGCAACGTCTTTTTCCTGAGTACCAATGCCATGGGTTCAAATTCTACGGCAATCTGGTCAGTTTACAAAAAAGGTGCCTTGTTTGGAAATCCTTGTTTCACACAAATTCACCCAACCTGTATCCCGGTTCATGGAGATTTCCAGTCGAAGCTTACTTTGATGAGCGAAAGCCTTCGAAATGATGGCCGCATCTGGGTTCCCAAGAAAAAAGAAGATGTGGAAGCCTTGCGTCATGGCAAGATGAAAGCCAGCCAGATCAAAGAGGAAGACCGTGATTACTACCTGGAGCGCCGGTATCCCGCGTTTGGAAACCTGGTCCCAAGGGATGTGGCCTCCCGCGCGGCCAAAGAACGCTGCGACGCAGGCTTTGGCGTAGGTGAGACCGGATTGGCCGTTTACCTTGACTTTGCTGATTCTATCCAGCGTTTGGGCAGAAAAACCATTGAAGAGCGTTATGGGAACCTCTTCCAGATGTATGAAAAGATCGTGGATGAAAATCCATATGAAGTCCCGATGATGATTTATCCTGCCGTCCATTATACGATGGGTGGGCTTTGGGTTGATTATGAACTTCAGTCCAATATTCCAGGCTTATTTGTTGCCGGAGAGGCAAACTTCAGCGACCATGGTGCAAACCGTCTCGGTGCTTCTGCACTAATGCAAGGACTGGCTGATGGCTACTTTGTCCTTCCGTATACCATTCAAAATTACCTGGCTGATGAGATCCGCACGCCGCGCATGTCGACTGACTTACCGGAATTCAAGGAAGCAGCAGAGACGGCCCAAGCCAGGCTGGAAAAACTAATGAACATCAAAGGGAAAACGCCTGTTGATGACTTCCACAAAAAACTGGGTAAGATCATGTGGGAATTTGTCGGGATGGCCCGTAATGAGGCCGGCCTGAAAAAAGCCATCACCCTGATCCAGGAAGTCCGTAAAGAATTCTGGAGTGATGTCCGCATCCCAGGTGAACTCAATGAGCTAAATCCTGAACTGGAAAAAGCACACCGCGTGGCTGATTTCCTTGAGTTGGGTGAACTCATGGCCCGCGATGCCCTAAACCGAAATGAGAGTTGTGGCGGACACTTCCGTGAAGAATACCAGACCCCGGAAGGCGAAGCTTTGCGTAATGATGAGGTTTTTAATTATGTAGCTGCCTGGGAATATACAGGTGCTGACAAAGAACCCATTCTGAATAAAGAGCCGCTGAATTACGAATTCATCGAAGTCAAACAACGGAATTATAAATAGCGACTGGGCGAACGGGCGTCTGGGTGACTGGGCGTACGGAACCTGCAACTAACGACTACAACTAACTGTTAACGACTAACGTCTAACAATTTTAACACCCAAACAATGGATCTGACACTAAAGATTTGGAGGCAAAAGAACGCTAAGGCAAAAGGGCGTTTTGTCACTTATCCAGTTAAAAATATTTCCCCAAGTAGTTCATTCCTGGAAATGCTTGATGTCCTCAACGACGAGCTAGTCCGCAATTCAGAGGAGCCTGTTGCCTTTGACCACGACTGCCGTGAAGGCATCTGTGGCATGTGCAGCCTGTATATTAATGGGAAACCTCATGGACCGGATAAGGCCATTACTACATGCCAGCTGCATATGCGCCGGTTTAAAGATGGTGATACAGTCGTCATTGAACCATGGCGTAGCCGGGCTTTCCCTGTTTTGAAAGACCTGATCGTGGATCGTACTGCTTTTGACACCATTATCCAGGCAGGAGGATATATTTCTATGAATGCCGGGGGCGCCCAGGATGCCAATGCATTACCCATTCCAAAAGTCAAGGCGGATCTTTCCATGGATGCTGCTTCCTGTATTGGCTGTGGTGCCTGTGTTGCTTCCTGTAAGAATGCTTCTGCCATGTTGTTTGTCTCTGCAAAGGTTACGCACCTGGGCTTGTTGCCACAAGGACGTCCGGAAGCCTGGGAGCGCGTCCAAAACATGGTTGCCACTATGGATGAAGCCGGATTCGGAAATTGTACCAATACCGGTGCATGCGAAGCCGAATGCCCGAAAGAGATCAAACTCGTCAACATTGCCATGCTGAACAGGGAATTTATGGCAGCAAAACTTTGTGCGCAAAAGGTTTCTTCTGCGAGCTTCGCCGGATAAGTAATTTTTTCTCTTATTTTATCGGGGCATTGCCACTTGCTGCAAGCTTCCCGACAAGCATCGCGATAATTATTGCAATGTAAAGCTGACCCGTAACCATGATTAACGTAGCCAGTGATCGTGTAAGAGGTTTGAGTGGCACGAAATCGCCATACCCCAGGGTTCCTAAGGTGATGAACCCATAATAAAAGGATTCGCTGAGATATCGACCTCCAGATGAAGCGGTGTTCCCAACTTGGGCAATATTATAGGATTCCGGGTCCCTCATAATAATTGCTGAAACAATCACTGAAAATACAATCCCGAGCAAAATGTATCCACTGATTGATTGCATAATTACAGTTGAATTGACATTTTTAGCCAGGGCAATCTGTCGGATCAAAGAAAACACTACCAGGAAGAAAAAGATGACATTAACTGCCCTGGAGGCTTCAGAAAGGAATTCCACATCCAATAAAAAGGTGACCCATTCAAGTACTAATGCAATGATGGCGATATATAGCATAAGCTTAAACTTCTTTTCCAGTGAAAAGATTGCAGCAATATAGATCAGCGTAAACCCAATTTTACTCGGGGAAGGCCCCCAAACATGAGGGAATACCGGAAGAATGAATGCAGTGTAAAACACAGAAATGATGAGAATATAATTCCAGGAAAACATGCCTTTAACCGAAATCTTATTCATAGTATCTGTTTTTTTCCAAACTTAGTAAATTATCGAAAAAGAATGAAATAGTTTTTAAATATCAGACGGTTTTACTCAACGATCATTTTCCGGGTAATCTGTCTGTCTTCACTGCTTACCCGGACAAAATACAAGCCGCTTTTAAGGTTGCCTCTGGAGATTACAAGACTATTACCTGAGAATTGTTTTCTCAGACATTCTACTCCCAGAAAATCAGTGACAGAAACTTCTGCCTGCTGAAAGTTGTCATTAAATTGAAGAACGGCTGAGATAATCATTGGGTTGGGAATAATTTTAAATCCAATTCCCTCAGATACTTCCTCTATTCCAATGATTCCATCAGCAGGCATTCTCCAGACTCCGCCCACATAGAGTCCTGCGTAAATAGTATTCTCAACAATCAACAGGACATTCTGAATAGCATATTGTGCCATACCATTATTGATAGGATCCCAATACGAACCATTATTGGTGGATAAATATACCTTATTCCCGATAGCGGTTACCAGGTTAGTACCATGAACAAACATTGGAGATTTCGAGTAATAAGGAGGGAGGCCAGCAGAGGACTTACCCCAGTTCAGCCCGTCATCAGAAGATCTTAAAATCCAATCGACAGTTGTTACGTATAGGTAGGTGTCATTGCTGAACAGATATGCCGGGCAGTTATTTGAGGGCATTGGCTTGCCCAGCGCTACCCAGCTGTTGCCCTGGTCTGACAACCTATAAACAATGCCTTCATCGGTGCTTACATAGACTTTTGACTTATGTATGACAATTGAATAAATATGAAAATTCGAAGCACCATTGGTAATCTGGGTCCATGAATTCCCATTGTCAGTAGAAAGAAACACACCACCATAGGTAATTGCATAAATCTTTGACCCAAGTATTGCCATACCATATGGATGGAAGCCTGAAAACCCTCCAGCGAGCCATGTCCAGCTTTCACCTTCGTTATCGGATATATAAATTCCTTCCTCTGAAGTCCCAGCAAAAATCCTTGAACCATTTACATGTATAAAACTGATCCATTTATTATTAATCCCTGTAGACACCTCTTTCCAGGTATCTCCTTTATTTTCAGAACGATAAATACCTTCTCCCGGGGCGACTGCAAACAGTTTGTTCCCACTAATTGCCAGAAATTCAACACTCAGATCAGGGGCACCGATAATTGAAGAATCCCAATTAGCGCCATCATTGTTTGTCCTGTAAAAACCATCACCATATTCTGTTCCTGCATAGAGTGTGCTTCCGTTCCTTAAAAAGGCATTAATTGATGTATTCAATCCGCTGTTATTTACCTGAGACCAAAGACTGCCATTGTTTGTTGAATGAAATACGCCTCCCCCTTTGGTTCCCACAAAAATCCCGGAATTGCTGAAGTCAAAGCATAAAATAATATAATTATTCAGGCCATTATTGATCGATGTCCAATTATTCCCATAGTTGAAGGAATGGTACAGGCCGGAATTTGTTGCAGCATATAGATTTGTTCCATCTAGCCCTAATGCGTAAACTTTGTTATTTGGAAGGTCCATTTTTACTGCCGTCCATAAATCACCATTATTGGTGGAAAAATATATTCCATTCATTGTGGCAGCATAAATATACGATCCACAAACAAGCAAGGAGTTTACTGATAAATTGCTTAACCCATTATTAATAGGAGTCCAGGCATAACCACCATTGGATGATTTATAAATCCCGTGATTCGTAGCTGCAAAAATCTCATTGTCAAGGATTACCAATTTCACACCCCCGGAAAAATCAGAAGTAAATATATTTGTCCAGGTATTTCCATAATTATCACTTACGTACAAACCCCAATTTGGTGATCCGGCAATAATTCTACCCCCACTGATACAAAAAGAACATATTTCTCTTTGATAAATATACATGGAAGGCGTCCAGCTCAGGCCATTATCTGCAGATCGATAAATCCCTTCATTGGTTGCAGCAAAAATATAGGAGCCATGGCTGACCAGGTCATTTACTGTTTCAACACGCCCCGGGCCATTGGTGGGATGCCATATTGCAAATGCCTGACAAAATGGAAATAGAAAAAAAAGTGCAATGGTTATTGTGATGAAAACTTTTTTACCGACAAACAGCTTGGCAAACTTTATTGTTTTCATTTGATGAATAATGCATGAAGATCTTACAAATATAATAAAATTTGAACCCTCTATTACAATTTACTGATTCGCCCAAGAGCTAATTATCGTTGTGTCCTGCTCCATCATACACCTAAAATGACCCTTGGGGCATGCCTGGTAGCCCAACTTTGAACATGGTCGGCAGCTAAGATCTTTAACTTCCATCATTTTTGATCCATTCTCCATTCCTTTCGGGAAATAAGGATGCATCCCGAATTCAGGAACGGTATTCCCCCAGATGGAGAGAATCGGCTTTTTGAAAGCGGCTGCGATGTGCATGAGGCCGGTGTCGTGGGTGATGACACAGTTTGCTTGTTGGATTACGGATGCTGACTGTGCAAGAGTTAGCATCCCAACAAGGTTAAGAAAAAGCTTAGTCGTTAGGTCGTTAGACGTGAGGTGGGTGGTAATTGATTTTGCCAGGGGAATATCTTCCGGACCACCAAGGAGGATAAGGGGTTTGGTGATCTTTTGGCAGATTTCGATGAGTTTTTCAGCGGGGAGCTGCTTGGTGGCGTGTTTGGCTCCAATGACGAGGGCGACATAGCCATTTCTGTGTGTTTCTGGGAGATTTGAAATCGGATATCCATCTTCTGGATTGATGAAATAATCCAGTCCTTTGCCATCATTGACAACCCCAATTTTATTGGCGACACTGAAATAGCGGTCGACGATATGAATATCCGGCATGCTGTGGATCTTGAATTTCGTCAACAAATATTTCCTGAAATTTAGTTTGGAAAATGAATGAAAGGGTCGGCGCAAAGCCATCAAAACCCTCCAGGAACGCAGGTTTTTGTGAAGATCAAGGATGACATCGTATTTTTCCTTTTTTAACTCAGGAATTACTTCATCCACCTCTTTTTTGAAAGAATATACTTTGTCAATATATGGATTGGGTTCGAGTATCCCTGCAAATTGCCTTTTCGTAACAAAGTGGATTTCAACACCTGGCAGTTGCTGCTTCAAACAGCGAACCACAGGGCTGGTCAGGATGATATCCCCGATCGAACTGAAACGTATGATGAGAATCTTTTTCATAGTAATCAGCAAATGTATCTACTTTTGTGGTTTTTCCGCAATAACCGAATGATCCTTACCGATACCCATACCCATTTATACCTGGATGCCTTCAATGATGACAGGGATGCCATGGTCAAAAGAGCCCTGGAAGCCGGTGTAAAATATATGTTACTTCCGCATATCGACAGTGAAACTACAGATGTCTTACATCAACTCAGTGATCAATATCCCGCCAATATCTTCCCCATGATGGGCCTGCATCCTACCAGCGTGAAAGAAGATTATGAAAAAGAACTTGCCTGGGTTGAAAAGAACCTCAGTCAGAGAAAATATTGTGCCATCGGGGAAGTCGGAATTGACCTTTACTGGGACAAGACCTTTGCCAGCCAGCAGGAGTTATGTCTCCTACGCCAGACAGCCCTAGCAATGGACTATGATCTCCCCATGGTAATCCATACCCGAAATTCTATGGATGTTACGCTGGATATTCTGGAGTCAATTGCTGATCCTATGCTTCGTGGTGTGTTTCATTGTTTTGGGGGCGACAAAATCCAGGCTGAAAGGGTGATTCAACTCGGCTTTCTTCTTGGAATTGGTGGTGTACTTACTTTTAAGAATTCAAACCTGGCTGAAGTTCTTGCAGATATTGACTTACAGCATATCGTACTGGAAACTGACGCTCCCTTCCTTGCACCCGCACCCCATCGTGGTGCCCGTAACGAAAGCGCCTATGTCGTTCTTGTCGCAAAGAAACTTGCTGAAATTAAAGGTGTTTCTGTGGAAACTCTGGCCAAAATTACTTCTGAAAATGCCGTCCGCCTTTTCAATTTACCATTAATTTAATCATCATGCCTCACAACCAAACCTCAATCCTTGTCATTTATACTGGCGGAACTATTGGTATGATGCGCGAACCGGGCAGCAGCGTACTCAAGCCATTTAATTTTGACCACCTGTACCAGCATATCCCGATCCTGAAGAATTTCAATTACAAAATCGATATTCATTCCTTTGATCCCTTATTAGATTCTTCAAACATCAGTCCTGAATTCTGGATTAAGCTGGCTACCGTTATTGAAGAGAAATACCAGGATTATGATGGTTTTGTGATCTTACATGGTTCTGATACCATGGCCTATTCCGCATCCATACTGAGTTTCATGCTGGAGAATCTCAACAAACCGGTGATATTTACCGGTTCACAGCTCCCAATGGGCATCATCCGCACGGATGGCCGGGAGAATTTTATCAATGCCATTGAAATTGCCGCGGCTTATGATGAAGGCACACCCCTGGTTCCTGAAGTAGCTATCTGTTTCGAAAACAAACTGTATCGCGGCAACCGTGCCAGCAAGTTTAATGCAGAGCATTTCAATGCTTTTGTTTCCGGTAATTTTCCCTTGCTGGCTGAAATCGGGGTTTATATCAACTACAATAACAATGTATTATTGAAGCCTAACTTCAAGAAACTCAAAGTCTATAAAAGTCTCGATGCCAATATTGCTGTACTGAAGTTATTTCCCGGGATCACACCCCAGGCTGTTCGGGCAATACTCAAGACTGAAGGCCTGAAAGCCTTAATACTCGAGACCTTTGGCTCAGGAAACGCCCCGACAGCCCCATGGTTCATTGATTGCCTGAAAGAAGCCCTGGCCCTTGGCATTCTTATTTTAAACGTTACTCAATGCAAAGGTGGTTCCGTAGAAATGGGGAAATATGAGACCAGTGTCATCCTTGAAGAGATCGGGGTGATTGGCGGAACTGACATTACCACGGAAGCAGCTTTGGCAAAACTCATGTTCCTTTTCGGACAAGGACACAGCCTCGGGGAGATAAGAAAAAAAGTACAAATCCCGCTTAGGGGAGAAATGACGGTTTGAGAGTCATACGGACCATCGCACTCAGTGAACGGCTGATCCTGAGCTACATCCTGGTAAGTGCCGTTGCCATCGCCTCTCTGGGAGGCATGGCTTATTATCTTTCACGAAAAGCCTTACTGGAGCGTACTTATAATCAACTTACTTCGGTAAGAACACTGAAAAAATCGCAGGTTGAGAATTTCTTTACTGATCGTGAACGCGAAGTCAGCCTGGTCGCAGAATCCACAGATGTCGGCCTGGCGCTTTCATACCTGGAAAAGCCAAAAAAAGAGGAAGCCCTCAGAGAACTGAATAAATTTTCCCAGACCAGCTTTTATTATCATTTTCTTCAGTCAGCCAATCACTATTGGTGTTTCAGGATTGGAAACCTTCAGGGAAAATCTTTTTTAATCAGGAATAAAAGTAAAGATAATCCTGAAAATATCGATCTTGACGATAAATCTATCTTTATTTCGGAAAAGTCTTTATTGTCACTTGACCAGGAGGTTTGCATTATTCAGGACTTCTCTGAAAAAAGCGGTTTAGAGAAGCCTGTCCTTTGGATCAGTACAGCGATTCGTGATAAAAACGGTAAAATATGCGGATTTTTTTCTGCCGGAATCGCCAAAAACCCACTAGAAAGTTTTATGCTTGAAAGCGATGCTTCGCGGGGCCTGGGGCAGACAGGAGAGTCATATCTTGTCGGTCATGATCACCTGTTCCGGACCCAATCAAGGTTTGAAGCAAAAGATTTCCATGCAATACCCATATTCACTGAAGGTGTAGACAATGCCTTTAAGCAAGGCAGTGGTACCGGCATCTATGAAGATTACCGTCATGTAAAAGTAATCGGTTCTTACGACAAGATCCATGTTGCGGGATTAAACTGGGTTATCATGGTAGAGCTTGACTTTCCCGAAGCTATGGTGCCAATCTTTAACCTGAAGAATAACCTGATGCTGCTTTCGGCTTTCATTGCGCTTATGATGTTTGTCCTGACCTATTTTATCGCCCGCAGGATCACACTTCCCCTGGTAAGGCTAAAGAACGCGGCACAGGAGATCTCTGAAGGGAAACTTAGCCTGGTGGAGCTACCGGAAACTCATGATGAGATCCTGGAGTTGGCGGAGACTTTTAATAAAATGGTGAATGAACTCGACATAAAAAGCCAGGAATTAAACCGTGAGCGGACCGAACGGCTCTCAGCAGTATTAGACGGACAGGAACAGGAACGGCAGCGGCTGTCGCGGGAATTACACGACGGGTTGGGCCAGCACCTTGCCGCTGTCAAACTGCGTATGGAAAGCATCCGACCAGAAGATCCGGAACACACTAGGAAAACCATAAGTGAGCTAAGCCATGGCATCGATCAGACAATCGACGAGATACGCAGGATCACCAATGACCTGATGCCTGCTGTATTAAAAGAGTTTGGTTTGCTGACTGCTATCAGGACCCTTTGTGAATCCACAACGGGAAATGCCGGTATCCATCTCATTTTTGAGGCAGAAGCCAACAACATGGCTATTGACTCTAAGGCACAAAACTACCTTTTCCGAATCCTTCAGGAAGCCATGACCAATATCATCAAGCATGCAAGGGCTTCAAAAATTATTGTTCAAATTTATACCACAGGTAATGTTTTTATTTTGAATATTGAAGACAACGGCCGGGGATTTCACCATAGCCAGGTCGGAACAGGAAATGGCCTCAGCAATATTCGGGAACGAATTAACCTCATTCATGGAAAACTTGACATTTCCTCGTTTCCAGGGAAAGGCACCAGGATCGGAATTGAAATACCTTTGAATACGCAAGATAATGGATAAACTAAAAATAATTATCGTTGATGATCACCAACTTGTCAGGGACGGCATCAAATCATTGCTGGATGGGGAAGACAGAATCATTGTGATAGGGGAAGCCGGAGAAGCTCATGAATTAAATAGCCTGATTGTCAATAAATTGCCCGATATCATCCTTATGGATATCTCCTTACCCGGACAATCCGGTATCGAGATCACCGCTTTTCTTACAGAACACTTTCCTTCAGTTCGGGTGATCATTCTTTCAATGTATAACCAGGAAGAATTCGTGCTGAATGCCCTGAAAGCCGGTGCCAGGGGCTATATCCCGAAAAATACCACGCGGAAAGAGATGATGGAAGCCATACATGCTGTTTCTAAGGGAGAAGAATACCTGGGAGAACAGGTATCCAGAACCTTACTGAAAAGCCTGATCCGAAAGAAAAACCAGGAGCCAAAGGATAAACCAGACATCACTGCCCGTGAAATTGAAATTCTCAAATTACTGGCCCAGGGCTTACAAAACCAGGAAATTGCAGACAAGCTCTTTATCAGTGTGAGAACGGTGGAGTCGCACAAAAACCATATCATGCAGAAATTAGAGATAAAGAATAATATTGAATTGGTAAAATATCTCGCCAGAGAAGGGTTCCTGGAAATCTGACGTTAGTAGAGACGTTGCATGCAACGTCTCTACAATACGATTAAATTTCAGTGTTTCACGTAGAAAAATTCCATTGTTTACGGATTGTAGGAATTTATTAGCTTTGATACTTTTGAGTTCTCTTACAAACTTATCCTGCTATGAGAAAATTGTCACTACGCTCCTGCATTATCTTATTCCTTTTACTATTTTTTAATACCGCTTATATATTTGCCCAGGCTGATTCTTGTAAAGTGAAGGTCAACATCAGCGCCGACCTGGTGAGTACCTATATCTGGAGAGGCACGGCTGTGGATCAAAGCCCGAACATCCAACCGGCATTTTCATTAGGGATCGGGAATTTCACGGTAGGAGCCTGGGCCTCAAGCAACTTCACAGGCACATTTAGGGAAATAGACCTATTTGCTTCCTATGCAATCAAAGGGTTTACAATTACAGCGACTGACTATATCTGGACTCCTCAAATAGATGAAACTAAGTTCTTTGATTATAAAAAAGAAACAACAGGTCATTATATAGAGACAAGCTTGAATTATAAAGGACCAGAGGCTTTCCCTTTGACTATTACTGCAGCCACCATGGTTTATGGCGCTGATAAAAAGATTGACAACATTAATGCGATCACTCAGGATACCACATACACAAATTATTATTCGACCTACATGGAACTCGGCTATTCCTTCAAAGTAAATGGAACCCAGATTGATCCATTTATTGGATTTACCACTGGGAAGGGTATATATGGGGAATCAGCCGGGGTCATTAACCTGGGAGTTTCAGGAGTTCGCAAATTAAAGTTCAATGATACATTAGAATTCCCGTTAAAAGCCAGCCTCATTTTTAATCCGCAAGCCTCCAAAGCCTTCATAGTATTAGGGATAACCATATAAACTAACCTTTAAATTTTCTTAAAATGACACCATTACTCGAACCCGGGTCTACTGGATTCATGCTCCTTGCGACCAGTCTGGTCATGCTCATGACCCCAGGTCTGGCCTTTTTTTATGGCGGTCTCGCCACGAAAAGAAACATCCTTGGAATCATGATTCAAAGCTTTTTCTCCCTTGGATGGACCACTGTATTGTGGTTTATGTTTGGCTATTCATTATGCTTCAGTGGTGGCGTTGGCGGGATCTTTGGCAATTTTGACAAGGCATTCCTGATGGGCGTTACGCAGGACAGTATGTATTCCAATGGAAAAATACCGGAAATCGTATTTATCGCTTACCAGATGATGTTTGCCATCATCACCCCTGCCCTGATCACCGGTGCTTTTACAGGTCGTGTGACATTCAAATCATACATTATTTTCTTAACCGTCTGGCAAATATTAGTATATTATCCATTTGTCCATATGGTATGGGGTGGTGGTCTTTTAGCCCAGTGGGGTGTACTTGACTTTGCCGGTGGTATCGTCGTTCATGCCACAGCCGGTTTTGCCGCATTGGCTTCGGTCTTTTATGTTGGTGCGCGGGTTGATAAAAATTCAACGCCAAACAGCATTCCCCTTGTAGCAATTGGTAGCGGACTTTTATGGTTCGGTTGGTATGGCTTCAATGCCGGTAGTGAAGTTGCTGTTGACAAGGTGACTTCGATAGCATTCCTGAACACCGATGTGGCTGCTTCTTTCGCAACGATTGCCTGGGTCATCATTGAATGGAGCCGGGAGCGGAAACCAAAATTTGTCGGTTTGCTTACAGGATCTATTGCGGGATTGGCGACAATAACGCCTTGTGCTGGTTTTGTTCCGATCTGGGCAGCACCGATTATCGGGACGGCTGCTGGAATCGTTTGTTACCTTGCTGTAATGTTAAAAAACAAGCTGAAATGGGATGATGCTCTTGACGTTTGGGGTGTTCACGGAATCGGTGGATTTCTTGGAACCATCCTCCTGGGTGTCTTTGCCTCCAAAGCCATCAATCCTGCAGGTGCAGACGGCTGGCTGTACGGCAATGCTACATTCTTCTACAAAGAAGTTATTGCTGTCGTTCTTGCTTCACTTTATGCTTTCCTGTTTACCTATGTCATGCTGATTGTGATCAATTATATTACACCAGTCAGGGTAACCGAAGAGGCCGAAATCCTCGGGCTTGATATGCATTTGCACGGGGAGAAGGCTTATGATGAAGGAGCGCTCTAGAAATTCTGCAATCTGAATTCCGAACACGAACACGAAATTTAAATCCCAAAGTCCAAAAAAAGTCCAAAAAACAAATTCCAAAGGTCTTCGCTCAATTAATTGCGCAGCTGTTTGGATTTTAAAAATTTGGGATTTATTTGGACTTTGGGATTTGTTATTTGGTGCTTAATTTATGTCAGTTCTCCCAACAGCGTCGCCGATGTACAAGAATTAACCCTCACCATTACATAATCTCCTGCTTTTTGACCTCCTCCGGTAAAAACGACCATCTTGTTATGGGTATTCCTTCCGCTGAGCTGTGCGGCGGAACGTTTTGATGTGCCTTCCACCAGGACTTCGAAGATTTTTCCGATGTCTTTTTGATTACTCTCTAAGGCAAGCCTGTTTTGCAAATCGATGATTTCCTGCAAGCGTCTGGCCTTGATCTCCTCTGGGACATCATCCTCCAGGGTTTCAGCAGCACTGGTGTTGGGTCGCTCTGAATATTTAAACATGAAAGCAGCATCATAATGCACTTCCTTCATCATGCCGAGGGTTTGTAAGTGGTCTTCTTCTGTTTCACCAGGAAAACCGGCGATAACATCGGTCGACAAACTGCAATCCGGTATCAGCTCGCGGATTGCAGCGACCCTGTTGATGTACCAGTCCCTGTTGTAACTGCGGTTCATGGCATTCAGAACTGCTGTGCTGCCAGATTGAACAGGCAGATGGATTGCCCTGCAGATATTGGGATTGCTGGCAATTACTTTGATCAGTTTGTCGCTCAGGTCTTTGGGGTGAGAGGTAGAAAACCGAATCCTTAACATTGGACTGATCATGGCCACTTCTTCCAGAAGTCTTGGAAAGTCAAAGGTGTTTTCTGGTGTGGTCCAGGAATAAGAATTGACATTCTGACCAAGCAGCGTAATTTCACGGTATCCGTTCTCAAACAATGCCCGAGCTTCTGTCAGGATCGTCTGCGGGTCGCGACTGCGCTCAGTTCCACGGGTATAAGGGACAACACAATAGGCACAGAAATTCTCACAGCCCCTCATGATGGAGATAAAAGCAGAAACACCATTACTACCGATACGAACCGGGTTGATATCAGCATAAGTCTCATCATCAGAAAGGATGAGGTTAACTGCTTTCTGACCCGATCCAACTGCCTTCATGAGTTGGGGAAGATCCCGGTAGGCATCTGGCCCAACAATGAGATCAAGCAGGTGTTCCTCCTCAAAAAGATTTTCTTTGACTCTTTCTGCCATACAGCCCAGCAATCCAACAATCAGCTGCGGATTTTGCTTTTTTAAGGCATTGAATTCGCGCAGGCGTTTTCGGACCCTTTGCTCGGCATTGTCGCGGATTGAACACGTATTGACAAAAATAATATCAGCATCTTTCAGCTGTTGTGTCAGCTCGTAACCCTCATCAGTCATGATAGATCCCACAATTTCACTGTCAGAGAAATTCATCTGGCAGCCGTAGGTCTCAATATATAATTTCCTTTTTGTTTCCACTTTTTCTAAAAATTACGTCTATAAAGTAAATGGCTTATGCCCTGCTTTTAAACGGGCACAAAAATAGGCAAAACAATAAGTCGGGGCACGCTAATAATGAACCGATAATTTTGTTTGCCTGTTATACCATATTATTGTTTTACTTTTGTCACCCTTAAAACGTGTATAGGAAAAGATGGCGAAAAACCTTGTAATAGTAGAATCCCCGGCCAAAGCCAGGACCATAGAAGGCTTTCTTGGAAAGGACTTCATGGTAAAATCCAGCTTCGGCCATGTCAGAGATTTATCAAAGAAAAAACTTGGCGTTGATATTGATAACGACTTTTTGCCGGATTATGAGATCTCGGCCGACAAGAAAAAAATAGTTTCCGATCTTAAGAAATCTGCTGCTGAAGCCGAGATTGTCTGGCTTGCGACGGACGAGGACCGCGAAGGGGAAGCCATCAGCTGGCACCTTTCAGAGACTCTGGGACTGAAAGACAGTAACACCAAAAGGATTGTATTCCATGAGATTACAAAAACCGCAATCCTGGAAGCTATCAATAACCCCAGGTCGATCGACCGTAACCTCGTTTATGCCCAACAGGCACGACGCGTTCTCGACCGCCTGGTTGGGTTTGAACTTTCTCCACTATTATGGAAAAAAGTCAGACCAGCACTCAGCGCCGGTAGGGTTCAGAGCGTTGCTGTTCGCCTGATCTGCGAAAAAGAAGATGAGATCCGCGCATTCGTGTCAACATCCTCCTTCAGGATCACCGGGGATTTCCTGGTGCAGGGACCAGATGGCCCGGCTGTGATCAAAGCGGAACTCAATAAAAGATTCGAAAAGGAAGAGCAAGCCAAAGATTTCCTAGAAAGATGTAAAGGCGCTGCTTATGTCATTAACGATGTCGAGACAAAACCTTCAAAGAAATCGCCGGCACCTCCATTTACTACCTCAACGCTGCAGCAGGAAGCAGCCCGCAAACTAGGGTTCTCTGTCTCTAAAACGATGTTGGTTGCCCAGCAACTGTATGAATCAGGAAAGATCACCTATATGCGTACAGACTCTGTCAACCTCTCCAACATGGCGCTGGGTATGGCAAAGACTGAGGTAACAAAGTTATTTGGGCCTGATTTTGTTAAGACCCGTCAATTTACAACCAAGACCAAAGGTGCTCAAGAGGCCCATGAGGCCATCCGCCCTACTTATCTTGACCATGCTGAGATTGCTGGCGATGCTTCCCAGCAAAGGCTTTATGAGCTGATCTGGAAACGAACCATCGCCTCTCAAATGGCAGATGCCATCCTGGAAAAGACGAATGTCACCATCGATATCAACAAGGCACCGGAAAAGTTCATCGCCCGTGGTGAAGTCATCAAGTTTGACGGGTTTTTGCGCGTTTACATGGAATCAAGCGACGACGAAAACGAAGAAGGCGGCCAGGAAAGCATTATCCCTCCTGTAAAAGCAGGCGATCCGCTGAAAGCTGATGAGATCAAAGCCACCCAACGATTTGCACAATTCCCGCTTCGATATACAGAGGCAAGCCTCGTGAAAAAACTGGAAGAACTCGGCATCGGCCGTCCTTCCACGTATGCCCCAACCATCTCGACTATCCAGAAAAGGGAATATGTGACAAAGGGAAATGTGGAAGGAACGATTGAGACTTCTGCAATCCTGACCCTGAAAACCGATAAAATCACCCTGACTCATAAGAAAGAAAAAGTAGGATTCGACAAAGGGAAGATCCTTCCCACCGACCTGGGAAGTCTTGTCAATAAGTTCCTGATCCAATACTTTGACAACATCATCGACTATAACTTCACGGCAAAGGTCGAGGAAGAATTTGACAAAATTGCTGCAGGGGAACGTGCCTGGAACGAGATCATCCGTGAGTTCTACCAGCCTTTCCATCAGCAGATTGACGAGACACAGCAGACAACATCCAAATTTTCAGGTCAGCGCTTGCTTGGTGTGGATCCCAAATCAGAAAAAAATGTCTTTGTGAAGATTGGCCGTTATGGCCCTATGGTTCAGATCGGCGACACAGAAAGCGAGGAAAAACCACGCTTTGCCCGAATTGGCAAGGGACAGAGCATCGAAACCATCACTCTGGATGAAGCCCTGGAACTTTTCAAACTTCCTCGCGTTGTTGGCACTTATGAAGACCAGGAAGTCGTCATCGGAACGGGTAGATTCGGCCCCTTTGTAAAACTCGGCAACGGATTCTATTCATTAGGGAAAGATGATGAGCCTTTCAGCGTTACCTTGGACAGGGCGATTGAGATCATCCTCGAGAAGAAAGATGCAGAAGAGAAAAAACTCATCTCGGTCTTTGAGGAAGAACCGGAACTGCGCGTACTCAACGGACGTTACGGTCCCTATATTTCTTTTAAGAAGAGAAACTTTAAGATCCCGCGTAACAAAGACCCTAAATCCCTAAGCCTGGCTGAATGTCTTCAGATCATTGAAGAAGCTGGTGATGAGAAACCCAAAGCATTTGTCCCCAGAAAGAAATCTAAATAACCCTTCCATACTATTCTATGGACCTGTCAGTTTATTTTGAACCCGTATCACTCCCTTCCTTTGAATATGCGGAAAAGAGCCCCCGGAAACGGATGGGCGATATTTTCAGGACCTACTTGCCGGAAGGGCATTTCCCCGATTTGGATGATGCCAACATCGCCATTATTGGCATTGAAGAAGACCGTCTGGCTTTAGGCAACAAAGGATGCGGACAAGCACCCGATACCATCAGGGAGTTCCTGTATAACCTCTATCCAGGCGCCATACTGCCTAAAGTGGTGGATTTTGGAAATATCCGCCAGGGCTTTGATGTAAAAGATACCTATTTTGCCTTATCCTCAGTGGTAACTGAGCTGATCCGCTCCGGCGTGATCCCGCTAATCTTGGGTGGTGGACAGGATCTTACTTATGCTTCTTACAAAGCTTATGAGGAGCTGGGTCAGATCATCAACATCGTTTCTATTGACTCCTGTCTCGATCTTGGAAAGAATGAAACAGATCAGCACTCACAGTCATGGCTGACAAGGGTCATATTGCACCAGCCAAACTACCTTTTCAATTTTGCAAATATTGGTTACCAAAGCTATTTTGTTGACCAGGAGGCTTTAAAACTTTTAAAGAATCTTTATTTCGACACTTACAGGCTCGGCAAGGTCAGGGCTGACCTGGAAGAAGTGGAGCCAATCGTACGTAATGCCGACCTCGTCACACTGGATGTCTCTGCTATCCGCCATTCTGATGCACCCGGCAACGGCAATGCTTCACCACACGGCTTTTATGGCGAGGAGATGTGCCAGATCATCCGTTATGCAGGCATGAGCGACAAACTCAGCTGTATCGGTTTTTATGAAGCCAATCCATTACTCGACAAAAACGGGCAAACTTCACACCTGGTTGCCCAGATGATCTGGTATTTCCTGGATGGTTATTACAACCGGGTTCAGGATTACCCGTTGAAAGACAAAGACAACTTCATCAAGTATATGGTCACGATCAGCGGGCATAAGGAAGAGATCGTCTTTTACAAGAGCAAACGCAGCGACCGCTGGTGGATGGAAGTGCCGATACAGTCGAATATGCGCAATAAATATGAGCGTCATTACCTGGTTCCCTGCTCTTACCAGGATTACCAGACCGCCTGCAAGGATGACATCCCTGACCGTTGGTGGCAGGTGTATCAGAAATTGATGTAGGGTTACGATGGGGCAACTTGGCGACAGGGCGACGGGGCGATCCGGTACCTGAGCGTGTTGAAGGGCTAAAATTTGCGTCATCTGCGTGAAAAAAAGATAAGTAAATATTGAATGATTTTCTCATTGTATTTACTTAATTTTAACAGCCGCTAAGGTTTAAAATATGAAGATTTTCCTGGGACTCACACTGTTATTTTTGTTGAGCCCAACTCTTTTCGCACAGTCTGTACAGAACCCGGATGGTGTTTCTGTCATTGATATCGGGACTTCGGTGAACCCTTATGACTTGTCAGGTGGAGCAAGAACCTGTTTGTGGGCAGATAATAACACAAAGACCATCGCTTTTTTCCACCGGATGGGATCTTGGACCAGTGGGATTGATGACCGGGTTGGCGTGGATATTTCGACGGATGCCGGAGCCACCTGGAGAACCAATATAATACTTTACAGCCCCCTTGGTCCTCCTGCGCCGGGCAACAATTACGGCTTGGCAGCAGGGCGGTATCCGCAAGGAGTCCTGTATAACCCGCCAGGCAATACCCTGGGAGCCAACACATATACTCATTATTTCATTCCTACCCTCGATGGCAGCAATCCCGGCAAGAATTTTGGCCCCTGGGGTGGCTATGCCTGGGGTAGCAGAAAAGCAGATACAATTGTTGCTGCATCACAAAATAATTTGCCTTCCGGTAGTGATCATCTGCATTATATGCCCAATGCCCTTACCCTGGCGGGCAACAAGACGTTTGTGGTGGAACCTTCCCTGGTGGCTGGGATCCCTGCGAGCTACCAGGATACGCTTTTACTTGGAAGAGGAACCTGGAATAACACTTCCCATGATTTCATCTATAGCTGGGAGAAACTGTATTTTCCAACAGAATGTGAAGTGAAAGACACCAAAATTGCCTTTTCACCAGACGGGCAAACGGGCTATATTTCTGTCATCTCCAACAACAATACGCATCCCCTGTCCGATTCCACCTATTTCCCGATCCTGTATAAAACCACCAACGGCGGAACAAGCTGGACAGGCCCAATTACTGTGGATCTTTATGGTCCGAACGGGATTCCTCAAATCATGAATTGTTTATCGGACAGTATCATTGAAGCGTCGTTGTTTGATAAAAAAACCAGCATATTGCAGGATTTGCATTACACAGTCTTTGGACATCATGATTTGGTTGTTGACATGAATGGGAATCCTCATCTTGCAGCGGTTGTTACTTTGTCTTCAGGAAATCACCATCAATTTTATCCACGAACCTTTACCCTGTTTGAAATTTATTCAGAAGATGGCGGAAGCACCTGGAAAGCATGGGCATTAGATTCCATCAGCCAGCCGCTGATGACTTATGGAAGTGGCACATTGACCCTGGTGGAAGACAACAGGGTCCAGGCAGCCCGTACCACTGATGGTTCAAAATTTTTTTTTTCCTGGAGTGATAATACTGTTAATTTCCCCGGAGCGCCTAATATTTTCATCCGGGGACGTAATTTATATTCTTCTTTCTACACTCCTGTTTTAAATGTTACAAAATTTACCTTAGCCTATACCCAGGCATACATGGCAGTAATGTCCAAAATCGTATTCTCTGATGCCACCTGGTTCAACATTCCATTCGTTTATCAGGCAATGAACCCAACAGATATGTCACAAGGTGTTTATTATAAATACATTAACAATTATAAAATCATGTTAGTTCAGTTTGGTTACCCGGATGGTATTGCACCAAACAATGAATCAGAATTTAAGGTTTCACAGAATTTTCCGAATCCGTGCCAGGAGGAAACCAGCATCGAAGTTCAACTAATAAAACCATCGTCCCTTATGGTGGAAATATTTGATCTGGTTGGGAAAAAAGTGAGGTCATTGCCAGTTCTGGAATTTTCAAGAGGAATGAATACCGTCAAACTTGATCTGAATAATATTGTTGCAGGGATCTATTTCTACACAGTCAGTGATGGGAATGAGATAATTACGAAGAGAATGATTGTCAGATAAATGACAATTTTCCGATAGAGTTCACGCAGATGAAGACAAAGGGATACGCAAAGGAAGACAAAGGAGTTCAGACTAATTTTTGCGTAATCAGCGTGGTTTCTATAATCTGCGTAATCGGCGTGAAACAAAGAAATTATGACAGAAAATCAACTAAATTTCGTTTTGTACTAATTGCAATCTAATATCTAGGGCTTGTAATTTCATATACTTAAAACCCGCATATACCACACCAAACAGGGAGCGTAAATCCTTTTCGTACAGGGAACATGGATTTTCACTACATTACTCTCATCCATCAGGATCTTTTGAAATTGAATCCTGCCTGGCTGCGCTAGGCCATTTGATTTCATATAATCCAGTAATATTGTGAAAGCCTGATCGCTATATTCAGGGGCCGGTTTATTATAGCGGTCATGAAGTGTTTTGCATTGAATACAAACGATCTCAATCTTCATATCCTGATGAGCCTTTAAAATGGCAAGCAGACAGTTAATTTCTGCATTAACTTCAGGTACATTCTTGATGCTCAAACTCCCATTTGGATTTTTGTCGAAACTAAGAAAACAGAAGAATAAAGAATCTCCTACTTTCCAGTCGTTCACTTTTCTCAGGTCCCCGAACATCTCGCATGGATTATTAAAACTGGCTTTAGGTGCCGAAGCCATCGCCCCTTTCTTGCCTGGTGCCCATTCAAGGACTATTTCCGCATACTTTTTTCGTGGATTCTTTGTCGCAGCTTGTTGTTTCGCAATTTTGTCTTCATCCGCAGTCCATTTGCAGTCCAGTATTCTGGAGCTGGGTATCCCATGGTTTAAAAGATAATCCTTTATGATACAGGCTCTCATCGCTGAAAGTTGTACATTGTCTTCATATGATGCGCCATCGCCGGCATATCCATTGATTTTGATCTCAAAGCTAAGCAAGCCGCCAAGCCTGGCAATGAGGCTGTCGAGCTTAGCAATGGCCGCCTGGCTGAGTAGTCCTTCTTTAGGCTTAAAGAAAAAATTGCAGGTTTCTTTCTTATTGGTTTTCGTTTTTCGTGCATCAACCAGTATCCAATGGCTCAGGATATCCGCTGCATCCCATACGTGGAATTCTTTGGCAATAACAATCCCATTTTTATTAATCAGGACATCCCGGGGTGTCCCACCAATACCGAAATGCCTGTACATTGGAGATAGATTTCCTTTGTAGTCGCAGAAATTACGCCAGGGGAGGTTCGTTTTCTTCAGGTAATCCTGAAAGCCTGCTTGCTCTTCGTCTTGGGAGATGCCGATAACATTGATGTAATCACTATAGGCTGAGGATAATTTCTTCAGGAGGTCATGGGCGTCGGGAACGGCTCCGCAACGGGAATCCCAGAAGTCGATATACAGGAAATCTTTTCGTAAAAGACCTTTTAAGTTGGATTCCTTGCCCTGGCTGTCCTTTAAGACGATTGACCTAAGGGTGTCTCCGACTTCATAACAAACAAGTTTTTCTTGAAGAACATCATGGCATTGCTCCCAACTGGGGTATTTTCTGAGGCTATAGTCGAGGCTTTGGAACAAAACTGACAATTTTTCACGATTATAATAGCCCTTACCTCCCAGGGAGAATTTTACATATTGCAGGCTGGCAAAAGAGCCAGGATACTTAAGAGAGCTTTCATAATAGATATCTGAAAGGGAATCTTCCAATTCATCATAGCGTTTCAAAAGGATATGATAACGTGGATCCAGACTGTCAATGCTTTCGAGCTGATCATCGATTTTATCCTGCATTGCAGAAACCTCATTGCGTTGTCGAAAGAGTTCCTGTTGATGTGTATTGAGCAGGTCATTCGTAAATTGAAGATTTGTGATAGATGCATTCATTGTAAATTCAACCTTACCATCAACCAGATATATATGGTTATAGTGCCTGTAATCATCGTTCAGATATATCCCGATTTTCTCAGGTTCTTTTCCGACGTCTAGCGTGATTGTCTTGTCCAGATTTCCGCTTGAATCAGTAATACTTTCGTTCTTCAATAAAAAGGTGATTTTATTAAAATTATCTACTTGTCTTACATGGTATGTGAGCCTACATTGCTGGGCGAAAGAAGCTAAACATGAAATCAGGAAAAATAAAGTGAAATAAATGGATTTTTTTTTCAACCTGAGTTTTTTGAAAATTATAGATTATAGGACGTACTTTCGAAATTGAACAAAATTAGTTCAACCTTAACACTAAAAGGAAAATTATTGTTTCTCTTACAAATCGCAGGTATCAGCCCCAGAGCAAGTCCTGGCCAAAAAATCATAACAGAAAATCCATAAAATTCTGCTTTGTTATAATTGTCGCTTCAGTTCCCGGGTAAGCATTCAGAAAAGTTTTGGGAATCCTGGCTTTTGACGAAAGGCTCCATTTGAATTCATAGGCATGCAAGACACCTCCATATTCTTCAATAAAATCGATCTCTTGCTGCTGCTGAGTCCTCCAGAACCAATTATTTGTAAACCTATTTTTGTAATGATTAATCTTAATTCTTTCGGAGATCAAGAAGTTTTCCCATAAAGCTCCGGTATCGGTTCTGAGCTCCAGTGGGGCGAAATTCTTAATAATTGCGTTTCTTATTCCATTGTCATAGAAATAAATTTTCTTGCTCTTTTTCAATTCTGTCCTCAAATTCCGACTTAGAGCTGTCAAACGAAAAATGATAAATGCCTTTTCCAGAAGATCGAGATAACGTTCTATCGTTTCTGAATTTACCCCAAGTAATCTGGAAAGTTCCTGGGTCGACACTTCACTCCCTAACTGCAGGGCTAAAGCCTGTAATAACTTTCCCAATAATGCAGGCTTCCTTACATTTTCAAGCATCAATAAGTCCTTATAAAGATAACTGCCGGATAACTCCTCAAGAAGCATTATTTCCCTTCCAGGGGACATAATGACTTCCGGATAATAACCGTAAATCAGGCGATGCGCCAGAAGTTTCTCTTCAGTCAATTGACTAGAAAATTCAGCTAATTCTTTAAATGCTAAAGGGAATAAATGAAATTCCCATTTTCTTCCTGTCAGGGGTTCCTGAATTTTATCTGCTAAACCAATTGCTGAAGATCCTGTAGCGATGACCTGAATTGTTGGAATCTGATCAACCAATAATTTCAAGGTCAGTCCTATAGAGGGAACCAGTTGTGCTTCATCAATAACTAAAATTGGCATTTTCCCTACCAAACTATTCAGTTCGGAAACATTTTTATTGGTCAGCTTTTCACGATCTGCTGGGTCATCCCCATTTAACCAAATATAATCTTGTTTCAAATCCTTTAATAGTTCCCTAACTAAAGTCGTTTTCCCTGTTTGTCTTGGCCCAACAATCAGGATTGCTTTCTTCTGAAATACAAATTGGTGGACAGATTCTAATAATATTCTCTTTATCATCACACAAATATATAAGAAAACTTGTACGTAACGTGATAATATGATAGTATTTCTACGTTACACTCCATTTTTTATACAAATTATCATACTTAATAGCAATACAATCCTAAAGCTTAATTTGTTTTCTCAGCCAGAGATTACTCATTTAATCCCTTTCGCATTAGTATTTGCTCCATACACTTTTCTACCCTGGCCTCCCGGGTTTTGGATTGTTTGGGGGCAGAGAAAAAGAGATTGTATGCTCTTTGCCGTCCCGGTGTCAAGGCTTCAAAAGCAGTTTTCAAGTCAGGACATTCATCCAGTTTCTTTTGAAATTCTTCAGGATATATGAGGGTCTTATTCTCTTTGAAATTCACTTTCAACCCAGCCTTTTCCACTTCAATGGCTTCATAAATATACGCTTTCAAAATAGGTTCCAGATCAATAATTTCCCGGATATTGGTGAACCGAACCTGGCGCCCTGCCTGAACGTTCTCCGATTGCCTGATCAGAATCCCATGAGTATCCTGTAACAGGGCTCCTTTGATAAACAGAATCGCGCAGTATTCCTTAAATCCATGGATTAAGACAACATTGCTTTGCTGATAGGTGTAACACGGCACGCCCCACTTCAACTCTTCAGTCAAGCCGGTGTCAAGAATAATCATTCTCAGTTTCTCAAATTCTTGCTGCCACTTTTGGGCTTTACTTAAAAATACATCGACCTTGGGATTCATTGTATTCATTTGCACCAAGTCCCCAAATAATAGACAACATTAGGTTCTATGACAAACTCATATCTTACTAACTTTTCAGTAACCAACTCCCCCGAATTGACTCTTTCATTGAAATTCTCCGTTGCATCAATACCTTTAAAGATAGGTTCAGCGTACATTTTTCCACCATACCATTTGCTTTGTGTCCACCAATAATTCAAAATATAGTATTTCCCTGGTTTGATATGATCGCAAAAAGAATTTGATGGCACCAGATAACGCGGATTGGGGGGATTTTCACGGATAGGAACTGTCACTATGGAAGGGGAAATAGATAACCGACCATAAAATCAGTGTAAACCCGCTGAATCGGTGTTATCTGTGTTCTATTCCAAGAAAAGTGGAAGGTGAGGGATCAAGGAATAGGAATAAGGAATAGGAATAAGGAATAGGGATAAGGGAGATGGGAAGTCGCTGTAATTCAGCCTTATAGACTTCTCTTCATCCTTCATTACTCATCCCTCATCCTTCTTCTAATACGCTCTTTCAGTCTTTCCCTCGATAAAATTGATAAACGAACGGTTTACCACACGGTTTCCCCCAGGAGTGGGGTAATCGCCGGTGAAGTACCAATCACCCAGGTGATCTGGGCAAGCGAGGTGCAGGTCTTCAATCTTCTGATAGACGATCTGAACTTTTGCTTTAATGTCTTTTGGCGTAAGGAGTTCCGTGATTTTCGCAGAAACCTGCTCAAAACGGAAAGGAGCATAAATTTCTTTCACGTGATTGACAACCTGTTCTACGGGAATATTCTCCTGTTCTTTACACTTTTTATAAACCTCGTTGATGATGTGGTCCTGCTTGGTCTCCTTCAGTAAGGCAATGGCAGCATGGAAGGCAACAAAATCAGAGAGCTTTGCCATATCAATTCCATAACAGTCGGGATAACGGATCTGTGGCGCCGAAGAAGCGACAACGATTTTCTTTGGATCGAGGCGATCGAGGATTCGGATGATGCTTTTCTTTAAAGTTGTTCCGCGAACGATACTATCATCCAGTACCACCAGGTTATCCACACCTTTTTTAATTGAGCCATAGGTGATGTCATAAATATGGGCCACAAGCTCATTTCTTTGCATGTCAGCGGTGATGAAAGTCCGCAAGGCAGCGTCTTTGATAGCAACTTTCTCGATACGAGGCCGGAGTGAAAGGATTTTCTCAACAGCATCAGATGTAATCCCGGAGCCCAGTTGCATTATTTTTTCGCGTGCGATGAAATTGCAATGCGCATTTAACTCCTGAACCAAACCATAATAGGCAACAGCAGCAGTATTAGGAATATAGGAAAATACTGTATTTTCTATATCCTGTCCCACAGCATCAAGAATGGCAGGAGTCAGGTACTTTCCGAGGTCTTTTCTTTCCTTATAGATGTCCTGGTCGGATCCTCTGGAGAAATAGATGCGTTCAAAAGAACATGACCTCTTTTCCAGAGGTTCTCTGAACTTCTCTTCAGTGGTCTTCCCGTTACGCTTGATGATCAGGGCATGACCTGGTTTAAGTTCTTTGATCGACTCAATGGGAACATTGAATGTGGTTTGAATCGCAGGACGCTCAGAGGCTGCCACCACCACTTCATCATCTTTATAGTAAAACAATGGCCTGATGCCTGACGGGTCACGCATCACAAAGGCATCGCCGTGGCCTAACATCCCTGCAATGGCATAACCGCCATCCCAATATTTGCTGGAAGTAGTTAGAATCTTTTTAAGGTCAAGCTCAGAGGCGATCAGCCGGGAAATGTCCTTTTTAGGAATTCCCTCGTCTTTGTATTGGTGATACATGGCCTGGTTTTCCTCATCAAGAAAGTGTCCTATTTTCTCAAGGACTGTCACCGTATCAGAAGTCTCAACAGGGCTTTGACCATAATCGATAAGCTTCTGAAAGAGTTCGTTGACATTTGTCAGGTTAAAATTCCCTGCCAATACCAGGTTACGGGTGATCCAGTTGTTGACACGAACTACGGGATGAATATTTTCAATGCTATATCGGCCAAAGGTGCCATAGCGAAGATGTCCAAGAAACAACTCCCCGGTAAAATCTACATTTTCCTTCAACCACCCAATATCTTTCAATCGGTGAGGCGTTAGGTCTTCAACTTCATGAAACTTTTCAAAAGCCTGCTTAAAAATTCCTTCGATGGCATTGGGTTCATTAGACCTGATACGGTTGATGAATTTCTTCCCAACAGGCATGTCAAATTTTATATTGGCAATCCCGGCGCCATCCTGACCACGATTGTGCTGTTTCTCCATGAGGAGATGCAGCTTGCTCAGGCCATAAAAAGAGTTACCATATTTGGCGAGGTAATATTCGAGGGGTTTCAAAAGGCGAACAACTGCTACGCCGCATTCGTGTTTGACTTGTTCACTCATATACCTTTTTTGGAGGGTGCAAAGGTACGACTATTTATATAAATCGGTGTGGATTTCATTCTGCAATCTGAATTCAGAATTCGGTTTTCAGATTGCAGAATTTAAATTCCGCGCCCTGATCCTGAGTGCCAATACACAGGTACCTTATTTGTACATTCTTTGTCAACATTTGCCGCGGTGATGCTTTCATCATAATAAAGGATGTGATCACATTCTGCACAAGGATTGATTCTCCGTTCTGCAATACGCTGTATGCTCAATAAATGCCTGGCAGAGATGTTATCAGTTGTGATGTTCTTGCCACCTGGGCCACAAGCCAGGGTCATCGATGGCTGCAGGGAATTAAAGGTGCCACCCAATGCTCCATGCGAGGAGGGTGTGTTTACTACGATTCGACCTGCGTTCATCACTGAGGCAAACTGGCGGATCTTGGTGTCATCGTTAGAAAAAATACTGACGGTATGCCCCAAGCCTCCATGGATATTGATCTTACGACACATCTCAATGCCCGCCTGAAAAGAATCGACTTCATAAAAGGCAAGGATCGGGGCTAAAATCTCCAGTGACAATGGTGCTTCCAGGCCTACTTTATCGCCCAATTGAGCAATGAGGACAGAAGTATCTTCAGGCACTTCGAATCCAGCCATCCTGGCAATGATGTGGGCAGGTTTCCCAATCACCTCGGCATTCATGACTTTCATGGCTGAATTAAAGGCTACAGGGTTGAGTTTTTCAATTTCTTCCGGTGATAGAAAATATGCTTTTTGATGTTTAAATTCCTCAATGACTTCTTTTGAGTTATTTTTCGAAACAACGATAGCCTGTTCGCTGGCACAAATTGTCCCATAGTCAAAGGTCTTGGAAAATAAAATGGTAGAAACCGTAAATGGCACATCGGCTGTCTTTCCAATATAAACAGGCACATTTCCCGGGCCAATGCCTATGGCAGGATTTCCTGAACTGTAGGCAGCCTTTACCAAACCCACAGACCCTGTAGCGAGAATTAATGCAGTACGTTTGTGCGCCATAATCTCAATAATTTCTTCTTTGGTCGCCCTTTTGATCCACTGGATACAGTTTTCAGGTGCACCGGCGGCGATTGCAGCTTCATAACAAATCCTTGCAGCTTCTATAGAGCATTTCTTCGCAGCTCCATGCGGGCTGAAAATGATCGGGTTCCTTGTTTTCAGGGCAATTAGGACCTTAAACAAGGTAGTGGAAGTCGGGTTTGTGATCGGGGTAATTGCGAAGATCGGACCCAGGGGTTTCGCAATTTCTGTAATGCCATTTTCTTTGTCAACCGTGATGATACCAACGGTTGCCTGATGACGGATGTCACGATAAACATTTCGGGTAGCGATGACATTTTTCATCACCTTGTCTTCCCATTTTCCAATCCCGGTTTCTTCCCAGGCCATCTTGGCAAGATGAACCCTGCTGTTAAAACCAGCTTCATAGACAGCCTTGACAATTTTATCAACGGCATCCTGGTCCAATTCATTGAATTCGCGGGCTGCAATTACAGCCTTTGACATGATTTCTTCGATCGGTAAAGCACTCAGCATATTAATTCATTTGAACGAAGATAAAGCTTTTCTTACTTTTGCACCTCCTTAAAAACAAAATTTATGTTACGTACCCATACCTGCGGTGAACTGAGAATCACTGATGTCAATAAAAGAATAACCCTTAGCGGCTGGGTTCAGCGTTCCCGCGATCTTGGCGGAATGACCTTTGTCGACCTTCGCGACAGGTATGGAATCACCCAGCTGGTCTTTAATATGGAGATTCATGCAGACCTCTGCAAGGAAGCTCGTAAACTAGGCAGAGAGTGGGTCATCAGCATTGAAGGTGTGGTGGAAGAACGCAGCAACAAAAATGCGAAAATGGCCACAGGAGATGTCGAAATCAATGTCGACAAAATTACGATCCTGAATGAATCTGTATTACCACCCTTTACCATTGAGAATAATACCGATGGCGGTGATGAGCTCCGCATGAAATACCGTTACCTCGATCTGAGACGGCCTTCCATGAAAGAAAACATCGAGCTTCGCCACAGAATGGCGATCGAGACTAGAAACTATCTGGACTCTAAAAGCTTTCTTGAAATTGAGACTCCATTCCTGATCAAATCCACGCCTGAAGGAGCAAGAGACTTTGTCGTTCCATCAAGGGTAAATGAAGGGGAATTCTACGCTTTGCCGCAGTCACCGCAAACCTTCAAGCAAATCCTTATGGTTGCCGGCTTCGACCGTTATTACCAAATTGTGCGCTGTTTCAGGGATGAGGATTTACGCGCCGACAGGCAGCCTGAGTTTACCCAAATCGACTGTGAGATGTCTTTTGTTACGCAGGAAGACATCCTCAATACCTTTGAAGGCCTGGCCCAACATCTCTTTCGTAAGGTTCTCGGACAGGAACTGGAAGCGGTTCCCCGTATGACCTATGCAGATGCCATGCGACTTTATGGATGCGACAAACCGGACCTACGCTTCGGCATGACTTTTACGGAGATCACTGATATGGCCCAGGGAAAAGGGTTTAAAGTCTTTGACGACGCAGAACTCGTGGTCGGGATCACTGCCCCGGGATGTTCAGAATACAGCCGGAAACAACTTGATGAACTTACCGACTTTGTGAAGAAACCTCAAATCGGTGCCGGTGGCCTTATCTATGTAAAATATGGCACTGATGGTTCACTGAAATCCTCGGTCGACAAGTTCTTCAACAACGATGGCCTAAAGGCTTGGGTTAGCGCATTTGGCGCAAAAGAAGGCGACCTCCTGCTGATCCTGGCCGGGAAAGCATCAAAAACCCGTAAAGCGCTCAATGAACTTCGGCTCGAAATGGGCACTCAGCTTGGCTTTCGTGATAATAAAATTTTTAAACCGCTTTGGGTCGTCGATTTCCCCTTATTGGAATGGGATGAAGACAGCCAGCGTTTTTATGCCATGCACCATCCATTTACCTCACCAAAGCCTGAAGACCTGGCCTTGCTGAATACAGATCCCGGGAAAGTCAGGGCAAATGCCTATGATATGGTGATCAACGGCGTTGAAATCGGCGGTGGCTCTATCCGGATTCACAACAAAGAACTTCAGCGCAGGATGTTCACCTTACTTGGCTTTAGCGAAGAAGAAGCTCAAAAACAGTTTGCTTTCCTGATGAATGCCTTTGAATATGGAGCGCCTCCACACGGTGGTATTGCTTTCGGTTTCGACCGTTGGTGTGCAATTTTCGGAGGACAGGAATCCATACGCGACTTTATCGCTTTCCCGAAAAATAATTCCGGAAGAGATATGATGATTGACTCACCCTCAACTATTAGTGAGGCACAGCTTGATGAGTTGCATATCAAGTTAAATCTGAAGAAATAATGTAACGCCTTTCGACGAGAATATTAATGAAGTCTGGCCAGAGATACTTTTAATCTCTCCACAGCTTCTTTCAGTTGTTTTTTAGAGACTGCATACGACAAACGGATACAGTTAGGGTCGCCGAAGGCATTGCCTGCTACCAGTGCTACAAAGGCATTGTATAAAAGGTACATACTGAGGTCGTTCCCGTCTTTTATAGTGGAACTGCCGTCAGTTTTTCCGAAATACGCTGAACAATCGCAAAACAGGTAAAATGCGCCATCGGGCAGATTGACTTTAAAGTCGGGAATCTCCTTCAACAATTCAATCAGGAAATCTCTGCGATCTTTGAAGGCCGCGACCATACATTGTAGGTCGAAATTGGTGGAAGGGTCTGATGCCAAGGCTTTGAGTGATGCCCTCTGCGCTATAGAACAAGTGCCCGAAGTGACCTGGCCCTGGAGTTTGTCGCAGGCTTTTGCCAGGAATAAAGGGGCGGCCATATATCCGACACGCCAGCCTGTCATGGCAAATCCTTTGGAGACACCATTGACAATAATCACTCTTTCGCGGATATTCTCAAACTGTGCAATACTCTCATGCTTCCCGGAGAAATTGATCAGTTCATAAATTTCATCACTCACGACATAAACATGTGGATGCCGGGCAAAAACATCCGCCAGGGCTTTAAGCTCTTCCCGCTTGTAAACAGTGCCAGAGGGATTACACGGACTGCTGAATAGAAATAGCTTGGTGCGCGGGGTGATGACGGCTTCTAGCTGTTCCGGCGTGATTTTAAAATCTGTTGCAATGGAAGTAGGGAGAAATACGGATGTACCTTCGGCAAGCTTGACCATTTCAACGTAGGATACCCAATAAGGTACAGGAAGAATAACTTCGTCTCCCGGATTCACCATACAAAGCAGGATATTGGCCAGCGACTGTTTGGCACCGGTGGAAACGACAATCTGGGCCGGGCTGAACTCAAGGTCATTGTCCCGCTTCAATTTCTCACAGATCACCTTACGAAGATCTTCATAGCCTGGGACGGGTGGATAAGAAGTGTAGTTCTGATCCAGTGCTTCGACCGCGGCTTCCTTAATATATTTAGGTGTATTAAAATCAGGTTGACCAATACTCAGGTTGATGACATTGTGTCCCTTTGCTGTTAATTCCCTGCTGATCCTTGTCATGGCAAGGGTTTCTGACTCAGCAAGTTCGTTTACTCTTTTCGATAGCAGTTCCATAATCTTCGTTTTTTTCGCGTAGTTTTAGTCATTTAGTCTTGTTATTCACTTAACAAAGAGGGCAAAGATAGAAAAAAAATCTGTGTTGCCATGGGAATCCTGTGATAATCCATGTGAAATGATGACCTTTGTGTTGAACTTTGTATTGAGATTCAATTCTTTAAATTGTATAGAAAATGGAAATTCTTGAGATAATGAAATATACGATTCCAGCCCTTCTGGTGCTGGCTGCAACTTATCTTTTGATGCGATATACGCGGGAGCAGGATCTACGTTTGAAATCGGCTGAGATCAAACAGATGACGCAACCGATAGTGCTACCGATGCGCTTTCAGGCCTATGAACGTGTTGTGCTGCTGCTGGAGCGAATCTCGCCTTCAAGTTTAATTCTCAGGGTGAACCAGCCTGGCATGGATTCCATTGGTCTTCAGAAGGCTATGTTGGGCTCGATCAGGGAAGAATACGACCACAATCTTTCTCAGCAGGTATACATTTCAATAAAAGCATGGGATGTTGTTTTAAATGCCAAGGAAGAAATGATCCGTCTGGTAAATGTCAGTGCCTCAGAAATAGCTGATGAGTCTCCTTCCATGGAACTGGCACAGAGAATCTTTGAGCATTATCTTAAATCAGAGAAGCCCCTTGTGAGCAATGCGATTGAGATACTAAAACGAGAGTTGGCTCAGCTTTTCTGAATCAAAGCAACAGCATAAACCGAGAGTCCTTCTTCGCGACCTTCAAATCCAAGTTTTTCCGTGGTTTTGGCTTTAATAGAGATATCCTCTACAGGAATTCCCATTGTTGTTGCAAGCGCCATTTGCATTTCTGGTATTAAAGCTGAAATCTTAGGGCGTTGCAGGGTAATTGTCGAATCAATATTAACGATTGAATATCCCTTGTCAGTGATTTTCCTGATCACTTCTTTAAGAATCAACTTACTGTCGATGTCTTTAAAATCTGGCGACGTATCTGGAAAGTGAAATCCAATATCTCTTAGGTTTGCAGCGCCAAGTAAGGCATCACAGATGGCATGAATGAGCGTATCGGCATCTGAATGACCGACGGCTCCTTTTTCGTGTGGGATCAGGATTCCGCCCAGGAAAAAAGGACGGTCAGGCTCTAGTCGATGTACATCGTAACCAAAGCCAATCCTTAAACTCATTGTTTCTTGGTGTTTTGCTCTTTAAAGGCGTCCATGTCGAAAAGAAGGGAGAACCGGATCGTATTTTCGAGTGGATTTCGTTGATCAACCGGGATCAGGTAAGCAAAGTCGAGGCCAAACACATTATACCTGAGGCCTGCGCCAAGGGTAAAATACTTACGGTTGCCTTTATATTTATTCTCATGGAAGTAACCGCCGCGGACAGCAAATTGTTTGTCGTACCAATATTCAACGCCCATAGAATAGGTAAACTCCTGCATCTCCTCTTTTGAACCACCGGGTGCATCATGAAATGACTGTAAGATACCAGTAACGACGCCCACGTTCGGATCCATTCCTGCTTGAATAATTAAATTGCCATTCTGATCGCGAATAGGAATACCAGAAGAGTCCACTTGATAAATCGGGGGAGATGGCACCAGGAGTTTGTTGATATCCATCATAAAGGTAATCTGGTTAAACTCATCCAGCATCAAAGTCAAAGAAGGTCCGAATTTCAGGTTGGTCGGGATAAAGTCTCTTTCAGTACTGCTTGTATAAGAAATTTTTGTCCCGATGTTTGAAACATTGACTCCAAAGGAAAAGTCATTTCCTTTGGATCGGCCGGCGAACTTAAAGGGTTTGTGATAATACATGGCTACATCTGTAGCGAATGACCTTCCTGCATGGGTCTCCTGTCCTCCTACAAACTGGCCCATGGTCAGGTTAGAATAGATATACCGTGCAGAAACAGCCATAGAAAGACGTTTCGTAAACTTCCTGGAATAGCAAAAGTCAAGCGAAAACTCGTTGGGTTTGTAAGTTCCGGTTTCAGTCCCCAGATCATTCGTAAAGGTGATATCTCCCAGCGAAAAATAGAGAAGTGAGGCTGCGATGGCGGAGTTATCATCGAGTTTCATATAACCTGAAAGGTAAGCCAGGTTGATGTCATTCACGAGGGCTTTCAGCCAGGGGCTGTAAGAAACAGAAAAACCCATTGCTTTATCAGAAAACGCATATTTTGCAGGGTTCCAGTGCATTGAATTGGCATCCGGTGAATCAGAGACACCGGCATCACCTAAGGCACCTGCCCTTGAGTCGGGAGCTACCAAGAGAAAAGGGACAGCGGTGGTAATAGTATTAAGACGGTCTCCTAAAACCTGTTGTGTAACGGTGGCTTTAGTGGGCTGACAATAAACGTGGCTTCCAAAAAATGGAAGTAAGAATGTAATTACCAGGATCCGGTTCAATGTATGCATATACAATTCTGTTGATTTAAAAAATGAGTGCAAAGGTAACGCAAAAAATTGGACATTATTATAAGCTTCAATCAATTAAGTACGATAAGTTTGGAAGATTTCTCTTCTGTCATACCAGCCTCATTGGTGACTCTGACTCTGTATATGTACATACCACCGGCAATTCTGGCTCCCTGTTCATTAGTTCCATCCCATCTGAGCGGGCCTACGCTATAACCTTCAGGCAGGATCGTGGCGTGCATATTTTTCACTTCTTCACCGGTAAGGGAATAAATGCGGAGATCAATCGTGAGCTTGCCACCCGCCTGGTTGTGGTTAAACACGAATGAGGTCGTTCCAATAAAAGGATTGGGGAAATTCATCAGGTTTTCCAGGGTTAGATTGCCTGATTTAACAACAATGAAATTTGTATAGGCAATAGAGGAGTTGTTGTAAATATCCCACACCTTCAATGAAAGGTCATGATAGCCCTCAGTAAGGTTGGTATAGGGATATCGTACATAGCCTCTTTGAAAACTGTTCAGCTGTGCCGTATAGAAGTCATTCAACACTATAGACTTGTCGGTTTGATCATCCATAACGGCAACGATATCGTGACCAATACCATTTCCTACAGTATTGATACCATGTTCATCACTCACCAATGCCAGGAGAATCGGATTTTCATCGGTCATCCCTCCCACTTTAAAAGTGGTATCATTCATGTACAACTGGATTGCAGGCCCCTGGGTGTCGGGTTCAATTTGCGATTCAGATCCTCCAATAAAGAAATTATCATAATAGCCATTGGCGTCTGTGACGCCATTCTCAGCATAATAGCTGATTTTACCTTTTCCCAAATTATAGGCGATATCCCTGGGGACATAAAACGAAAAAGAAAAGTCACCGTTGACAACACTGGCTTTACCTTTATAAATAACGCTCTTTTGAAGTTCAAAGGTCCGGGGGTAGCTTTCCGGGTCATTGGCCAGGGTTGTAATTTCAACCGGTTTGTCAAAAACCGTCGGGTAGATAGATCCATTAAATGAAGTTACTTTCGCGCCCACATCATTTCTAATGTATCCGGATAAAGTCACATAGGTAAATGCTTTGATCGTATCCGGGCTCGTCCCGACAGCTTTCCCGTTCAGTGTTGTTGTCACCACCCTGTTTAATGGATAGGCTATTGCTAGCGCAGGATCACCTAAAAGCACAAAATTGAGAATTTGTGGATTTGAGGGCGTTTTTGCTTTACGCATCACATCTCCCATATTTGGATAGCCTCCTGTAATCATTTCGAAATTGGGATAGCCACCGTTGATCTTTTCAAAGGCATGCTGATAGAAATTCATGTTCAGTGCAAAGTTTGTGGCTGCGAACGACAAGCGCGTGGTTGTAAATAATGAGATTCCACCGCCGTTTGGATTTAAAAATACCAGTTCCCCGGCAGAATTCCGCTCAGGGTCATCAAAACGACTGAATTCACAGGTTGCCGTTACAAAAACCGGCATTGCTTGTGTATTTTCCCAGCTATTGATATCAGAAATCTCCAAAACCCGTTCATGAGCCCAGCCGGTTTCTCCTCCATGCCCCGTATAATTAATGATCAATGCTCCCTTTGCCACTCTTTTGTTGATCGCAGCCTGTACATCCGGGAAACGGTTCCCGCCAGGAGTGGATACCTGGACGTATGAATCAAAATAAATTTTGTCCAGATTATATTCATGGTTTGCCCCATTTACCTGCGCAGCCAGGTCTTCTGCCTGGTCGATATGCATATTCTGGTCCTCATCATCTGCCACGAAACAAATGGTATTCCGCCAATCGCTCAGCCTGGGTACATTGTTCGAAAATCCGGCACCTTGCCCGGCACCATCAGACATCCCGAGGTAACGCTCGATTTTATTAATTACTGCATCAGCCTCTTCTTTTGTTTTTACAGGAAAACGACCGATACCAAGGTCAAGGTTCCCCGTACAATTATCTCCCTCATTGGGATCTAAAAGGCCAAAAAAATCGTCAGTAGCATAAGACTCGGTTGGCCGTAATGAATTCAATGACTGATACGTCAGAATAAAATTGGTGTTGTTTGAAATCCGTTGTTTAAAATCATAAGAAGCATCTCCAAATAAAAGAAGGTATTTCAGCTCTTTTCCAGGGGCTGCCCTGTTGTACAGCATCCTTGAGAAGTCACGAATGGCACACATATCCTGGCAACCAGAAGAAAATTCATTAAAGATTGCGGCAGGTGTAGCTTTTACAATATGTAAACCTTGATTCTGATGAATCTCCATCAGTTTGTTGACTTGATCCTCGAATTCAGGGGCATAAACGATGAGCATGTCATAATCACCGAGGGCATGAAGGTTTTGGTTACTTATCTTCTGAGAGGAACTTATGCTGAGATAAGAAGTCCCGTCAAAAGCGATAAATTCTCTGAGAGAATCAGTCGGGACTGTTATTTTTAGCCCGTCAGTGATTGCTTCGGAAGGACGTTCGAGCGGACGTGTCGGATCAGTGACATCCCAGAAACGCATAGAAGCGGCGGTTATCCCGGTCAAATTAAAAGCGGAAACCTTACCTATTCCCACACTGGACAAACTTCTGAAATTCATCTGGTGGTCAACCATTTTCAGTTGCCTCAAGACAGTCATCTCAATATAATTCAGCCATCCTATTGATCCTGACACATAAGGTACATAGCTGACTGTAAGTGGGTTGTTATCCTGGTCAAGGTAAAACTTTTTAACAGAGGTGGAAGTCAGGGCAAAATCAGTATTAAATGCGTTGGGGTTGTATGCCGGGACACTAAAGCTGGCTGCTTCACCCCCATTGACTTTTACCTTGAAATAACTGACTGAAGTGGATCTGGCTGCCACGTCAGTTTCCATGGTAACCATTGAATCCGTTACAACATTAGGAAAGAAGAATGGAGGGAGATCATAACTCAGTTTCAGATCAAATTTTTCACCATACCATGTTTTACCTGACTTTATCAAGTTAAACTGGTCAAGGTCATGAACTGCATAATCATCAAATACAGTAAGCTGTTTGTTAGAGACCTGTGTTACGAGCGGGGCCATTTTCAATCTAAGGCCTGGGCCGAGGTCTGCTGTAATAAAGTAATAGGTGTAATCGGTATAATAATTGGGTTTGTGGACAAGCCTTTTTTTGAGTGTGCTATATACCCATTGAACCGGAGCGGTTCCATAAAAAAGGATATAATCAGCCGGGTCAAATTTCCCATCATCCTGTCCGACAACCTGAATCGCATTTTCCCTTAAGTCGTCATAGCGGAAACCTGCATTGGCTTCAGGCAGCGGACTACTTCCGTTCCCATAAATCCGGATATTCCTTGGGTCAAGCGTTAACACGTCCAGCCCCATGGCTTGTAAGTCATTATAAGTGAGTTTATAAACCCCAGTCTGGTTGATGGCAAACTTAAGCCAGTTTCCTGATCCAAGTACTGAGGAAGAGGCATAAGTACTGGTTTGCTCTGCAATGGTAGGACCCGGTTTTGGTGCTTCGATGAGCTCAATCTGATAAGATAGTAGTTTTTCAAGCTGGTTTGTAAGGGGGTTCCTTCGCAATGGTGTTAAATTCACCAAGGCGTAAGCCTTCTTTTGAATGATCCCAACAGAACATTTGGGGAAGATTTCGGCTCCTATGTTTAAAGACTGATCAATTACCTGGAGTTCATCCGGGCTAAGTTCCTGAAATACAGGATTCACAATTGCCGCTGTCACAAGAAGATCAGGAGTATTCAGTGGATACTGAAGGTTAAGCACAGGAATGTTTGATTGATCACCCAAATAGCTTGCTCCGGCGAAGTATAAGAATTTTATTTCTTTCCCTGTGTTATCCTTTGATGAACGGATTCCGCTCCATTTCACTTGTTCAACAGGCAAATTCTCTGAAAATACATTGGTTATCAGAGAGAGAAGTATGAGGAGTAAAAATATTTTCTTCATAACAGATGGGGTTGAACAGAGAAGCAGGGGGTATTTTATCAGCCGTGATTCTTAATAACTTAAAAAATGATAATTTATTTTATGGAGATAAAGATACAATCTAATGTAACCCAAACTCAGTGTTTGCTGTATAATGCACTAATGCTGACACCTGATTTTTAGTCTGAAAACCTTCTTCAAACTATTATTCTAAAAACAAATATTCAGTTAAAAAGTTTTTTTAAGAAATTTTCGTAATATTGTGTTCTCAAAACAACTGACTCTTTAAGGAAGCGTATGGTCAAGAAGCTAACTTTCATCTGGGTGGCTGCTATTCTCATTTTAATGGGAAAACCAGGCCATACACAAGACCCAATTTTTTCGCAATTTTATGCGAACCCTTTGTACTTGAACCCCGCGCTGGCAGGGTCAAATATATGCCCAAGGGTCAATCTGAATTATCGCAACCAATGGCCTGCGATTGCGGGGACTTACAAGACTTTTAGCGCATCCTGCGACATGTATATGGATAGGATTTCCGGCGGTGTCGGATTGATTTTCATGAATGACCAGGCAGGTGAAGGCGCGCTTCAAACCACAACCGCTAGTGGAATTTACTCATACAGGCTGACAATAAACAGGAATTTATTCTTAAATGCGGGTTTTGAAGCCACGTATTTTCAACGAAAAATCGACTGGCAGAAACTTACTTTCCCGGATATGATTGATCCGAGGTTCGGTTTTGTCTACAATACCCAAGAAAAACAACCTGCAAAACTGACAAAAGGCTTTGCTGATTTTTCAGCTGGAATGGTTTTGTCGAACAGCCGTAGCTTTTACCTGGGCTTTGGGGTAAACCACCTTACCCAGCCAAATGAAGGATTTTATAGTGACGTAAGCAGTAAGTTAAACATGAAACTGACTGTTCATGGCGGTTATGTGATTGACCTGATGAAAAGAAGCTCTCACAACCGGGCTATGGAAGATCCTACCTTATCTGTAAATGTGCTTTTCCAACAGCAACAACATTTCCAGCAAATCAATTATGGACTTTATTTTAACCGCTACCCTTTTGTCGGCGGACTATGGTTTCGTCAGAATTTTCACAATGCTGATGCTATTATTTTCCTTGCCGGCTTTCAGCAAAGCTGGTTCAATTTCGGATATAGTTATGACCTCACCACTTCCAAGCTGACCAACATTACAGGGGGAGCACATGAAATCTCAATGGCTTTCATGTTCCCTTGTCCGCCCAAGAAGAAACACCTGAGAACAATAAATTGTCCTACTTTTTAGTTTAATCTCCCTTACCGTAAAAAAACCTTAGCTCAATATGACACGGAAAAGAAACATCCTGATAGGGTTGTTGTTGATGACACCCCTTTTATTCGGGCTGGTCTCCTGCAAAAAAGAATATTCAAAGAGTACCGGCTGGGAATATAATAATTCAAGTAATGGTGGTTTTGAAGTTGCTCCATTTATTGAGCAAGCTACAGGCCCCGGTCTGGTCCTTATTGAAGGTGGTACCTTTACCATGGGAACCACTGAAGACAATGTCAATTACGACTGGAATAATATCCCCAGGCGTGTGACTGTTTCTTCATTCTATATGGATGAAACCGAAGTTAGCAACCTCGATTACCTGGAATATCTCTATTGGCTCAGTCGCGTTTATTCTGCCGATTATCCCGAGGTTTACAAAAAAGCACTTCCTGACACTCTTGTATGGCGTGATCGTTTGGCTTTTAATGAGCCCTTTGTCGAGCTTTATCTTCGTCATCCTGCCTATCGTGACTACCCTGTTGTCGGCGTAAACTGGCAACAAGCCAATGCTTATTGTGCCTGGAGAACTGACCGGGTAAATGAAATGATTCTTGTTAACCAAGGTGTACTCGATTGGGATCCTGATCAGCGTAATGAAAACAATTTCAACACCGATTCTTATCTCTCCGGACAATATGAAGGCTTGGTTGTTAATCCTTTACAAGACCTTAACCCTTCCGGAACCGGTGAGCGTAAAGTAAAAATGGAAGATGGCATCCTGCTGCCACGTTACAGGCTCCCCACTGAAGCAGAATGGGAATTTGCTGCATTGGGCCTGATCGGCAATACACAATATGAAAGAATTATAGAGAGAAGAACATATCCATGGAATGGCAGCTATGCCCGTACTACAGATGATAAATTCTATGGAAACTTCACCGCTAACTTCGTCAGAGGCAGAGGTGATTATATGGGTGTTGCAGGCAACCTGAATGATGCTGCCGATGTTACCGCACCTGTATTTTCATATTGGCCTAATGATTATGGCCTTTATAATATGGCTGGCAATGTTGCTGAATGGGTCATGGATGTATACCGTCCGTTAAGTGCTGAAGATATGGCTGATTTCCGTCCATTCAGAGGTAATGTTTACAAAACTCAGAAAAGAGACAACGAAGGTTATATCCAGGAAAAAGATAGCCTTGGACAGATCGTTTGGCGTGATGTCACCACTGAAGAAAGTCTTAACCGCAGAAACTACCGCAAAGCGGATAACATCAATTATCTGGATGGTGACTTTGCTTCTACGATTGCAAAGGACTGGATGGAAGTCCCTGAAGGAAACACCTCTAAGTTTATGTATGATTATTCACTGACCTCCATGCTCAATGATAAAGCCCGCGTTTTCAAAGGCGGATCATGGCGTGACCGTGCCTATTGGATCTCCCCCGGAGCCAGGAGGTTTATGGACGAACAACAGGCTACCGACTATATCGGCTTCCGTTGTGCCATGGTTAGGGTCGGCAGTCCGATCGGCCAGGGTGGAAAGAAATAAAAAGAAACTTGATAATCAGACCCCATTAACAATTCGCTAATGGGGTCTTTTTTTTAATATGGAAATCCAAGAATTATATCAGCACTTCCTGCTTCACCCCAAGGTGAGCACCGACAGCAGGAACATGCCTGCCGGTGGCATCTTTTTTGGGATCCATGGGCCAAACTTCAATGGGAACAATTTTGCGCATGAGGCACTCGAAAGTGGGGCCTCACTGGTAGTGGCAGACGATCCCTTGTTATATGGTATAAAAAATATCGTGGTGGTGGAAGACAGCTTGAAAACGCTCCAGGACCTGGCTACTTTTCACAGAAACATGCTTAATATTCCTGTAATCGGAATCACCGGCTCAAACGGAAAAACAACCACCAAAGAACTCGTTAAAACGGTACTGGAAACCACCTTCAACACTCTTTATACAAAGGGAAACCTGAACAACCATATCGGAGTTCCGCTGACGATGCTGGAAATCACCAGAGACACAGAAATCGCAGTGATTGAGATGGGGGCCAACCACCTGGGCGAGATTGCCGAATTGTGTGCCATTGCACAACCGACCCTGGGGATACTAACCAATATCGGGAAAGCACATTTGGGTGGCTTTGGAGGACTGGAAGGAATCATTGAAACAAAAAAGGCGCTTTATCAGGCAGTAAGCCAGAAGAAAGGTCTCGTTTTTGTCAATTCAGATAACGAATTGCTGATGGAACTTTCTACGGGGATGAACCGTTGGACCTTTGGTACGTCAAATACAGTAAATACCCTGTGTACTGAACACGACGCGAATCCAATGCTTTTGCTCAAATATTTATATAAGGACCTGGAGCATACTATTCAGACAAACCTTCTGGGCGATTATAACTATGAGAATGTGCTTGCAGCATTGAGTGTTGGCCAATACCTAAATATCGCAACTGAAGTCATCAACCATGCACTATCCATTTACACGCCTTCCAACAACCGTTCGCAATTAGCCGAAACAGGGACTAATGTCGTTTTCCTGGATGCTTACAATGCCAACCCGAGCAGCATGCAGGCTGCCATCAGTAATTTTCATAAAGTCAAGGCTGACAAGAAATTCCTGATTCTGGGGGACATGCTTGAGCTCGGCGATGAGAGTGAAGCTGAACATCAGCGGGTGATTCGTTTACTTCTGGACTTGGAATTTGACAAGGTGATTCTTGTTGGCCCTTGTTTTCAGGAATCAAATACAACAAGCCATTTTCTTGCTTTTCCTGATGCCCAGGCTGCCTCAGAATTTCTCAGGAAGCATCCTTTAATCGGGTATACCGTATTGCTGAAAGGGTCGAGGGGACTGACGATGGAGAAGATCATGGAAGTGCTATAGATTCGATATGGAAGAACCACGGTTAAAGATATTGGGCCTTATGTCGGGGACGTCCCTGGATGGACTGGACCTGGCATTGTGTTCATTCTCTGAAGAAAACGGGAGCTGGCAATACAATATTGATACTGCGGAGACCCTCCCCTATTCTCTGGAATGGATGACTCGTCTTCAGCAAATCGAACAGTTAAGCGCGCTTGACCTCACACAACTTGATTTGGATTATGGGCATTACCTGGGGAATAGCGCCAGGGAATTCCTGAAAACTGCGAACCTTAAAGCAGATTATATCGCTTCACACGGGCATACCGTTTTTCACCGGCCTGAGCTTGGATTGACATTACAAATTGGAAGCGGGGCTCTGCTTTCGGCCAGCTCGGGCTTGCCTGTTGTTTGCGATTTCCGAACACAAGATGTTGGCATGGGTGGTCAGGGCGCACCACTTGTCCCGCTGGGCGATGCCCTTCTTTTTGGGGCTTATGATTATTGCCTGAACCTGGGCGGTTTTAGTAACATCTCCTTCCGGCAAGGCAATGAAAGGCTCGCCTTTGACATCAGTCCCTGTAATATCGTCCTCAATACCCTTGCCCGGAAGGCGGGGCATGATTATGATGCCGGTGGGAAAATAGCCGCCTCGGGCAAAGTGAATTCAGAACTCCTGGAACGCTTGAATAGCCTGGATTTTTACAAGATGAAAGGTCCAAAATCTTTAGGACGTGAATGGGTAGAATCCGTCATCTTCCCTCTTTTGGAAGAATACGCCTTACCTATTGCAGATTTGCTCAGGACTTATGTGGAACACATCAGTGACAAAATTGCCGCGGCAACGCAGCTTGAAGGCTCAGGACAAGTGCTGACGAGCGGCGGTGGGGCGAAAAATGACTTTCTCATCCAGAGAATACAGGAAAAAACAGACTCCAGACTAATCATACCGGATCTTTTGTGCCTGGATTTTAAAGAAGCGCTCATTTTTGCGTTCCTTGGCTTGTTAAGAATCCAAGGGAGAAACAACATCCTGTCGGCTGTTACCGGCAGCAAGGCTGATCATTGCGGTGGGTGTATTTATTTGCCCTGAAAAGCACATTGCCAAATTCTAATTAATTACAAGCTTAAGTAGGCAATATTCAGGATCAACTTTCGTTTTTCAGCCTGCAAACACGGAGTCCGTGGAAATAATTACAGGATAATCACTCAAATTCAGCGGGATAGAATTAACACTACACTGTTTAAAAGTAAAGGATCACCCCGGCTTAATCATCCTGCATTATTTCTAATTTTATAAACTTTCATTAAATTCTGGCATCCTATGATCACAGGCATCATTTTGCAAATCACCACGGCAAGTCCGGCTACCACAGATACTGCTCACAAGGCTGTTCAGCAGCTTGCCGCAGCTCCCGCACATCAAATCATGGATTCTATGTCCTTATGGGATCTTTTTCTGGCTGGCGGAGTCATCATGTATCCATTAGTTCTCTTGTCGATGCTTTCAGTTTACTTCTTTTTTGAACGATTGATTGCGATTCGTAATGCGAGTAAGATCAATGCGAATTTCATGCACAACATCCGTGATTTCATCTTTGATTACAAACTTGATGCAGCCAAAGCCTTGTGTAAATCAACGAATTCCCCGATGGCACGAATGGTCGAGAAGGGTTTGGAGCGGATCGGGAAACCCATTGACGAAATTGAGCGTTCACTCGAGAGTGTTGGTAAATTTGAAGTGTCAAAGCTGGAAAGAAATTTAAAGATCCTGGGAATCGTAGCGGGAATCGCGCCCATGCTAGGATTCATCGGAACGATCATGGGTGTTATCAAGATTTTCTATAACATCTCACTAACAGACAATATCAGTATCGGTATTATTGCCGGGGGACTGTATGAAAAGATGATTACAAGCGCCACGGGTCTGATTATCGGAGTTTTGGCCTTTACTGGTTTTCATTACTTAAACATCCTGCTTGACAAGGTGATCTTTATGCTTGAAGACAGTGCACTTGAATTTTTGGACATCCTTCAAAAGGAGGCATAAGTTATGAAACTCAGAAGACGAAGTTCATTCACCGCGGAGGTCTATACCGGCTCTCTGAATGACATCATGTTTTTCCTGTTGTTGTTCTTTCTGATCATTTCGACCCTGGTTAACCCCTCGGTTGTCAAGCTACTTTTGCCAAAAGCGACCACTTCACAAGCCATTTCCAAACAACAGATTTCTTTGTCTGTGACGGCTTCAAAACAATATTATGTGAATAATGTCGAGGTCCCTTTTGAGAAACTGGAAACGGAACTGCAAAAATCGACTGCGAACATCAAAGAGCCTACTGTTGTGCTGCGTTTTGATGGCGCCCTGACAGTTCAGGACCTTGTCGATATTTTACAGATTGGCAATAAGATACAAGTCAAGATGGTGCTTGCAACCAAAACGACACAAAAGTAAATGATACAGGATACTCAAAATACGAACAGGCCTCTGGCTTTAATGATAACCGTTCTTTTCCATGGTATCGTATTTCTTATCCTGTTTTTCTTTGTGCTGCACACACCTAATCCTCCTTATCCATTGGTAGGCGGAGGTTCCGGGCTGGAAGTCAATTTCGGAACATCCGATGAGGGAACGGGAACTACGCAGCCGGAAGAATATCTGGCAGTAGAGACGAAAAACATCAGCCAGGTGAGCGGCGAGGCAGTTACGTCCGATCAGAAAAGCGGGCAGGATGAGCAAATTCTGACCCAGGAAACGGAAGAGTCCGTTGCTGTTAAGACCAGCAAAAAACCTGATGCGAAGAAAGTGACCACGGCTGCAATTAAAATTAACGACCCTGTGGTAAATCCCAATGCCCTCTTCAAGAAAAAGAACAAAGGCGGAAGTGAAGGGGAGACCGGCAAACCCGGTGACCAGGGAAACCCTGAAGGCTCCATGTATGCCAAGAACCACTATGGCACTCCTGGCTCAGGTGATGGAACCGGTGAAGGCTTCGGAAAGGGAACTGGCGCAGGCAACGGAAGTGGTGCTTCATTTAACCTGAATGGAAGGACCGCCAAATATTTGCCAAAACCCGAATACAACCTGCGCGAACAAGGCACCGTTGTCGTGAAAATATGGGTAAGTAAAGAAGGCCTGGTAAGCCGTGCCGAAGCAGGAGCGCGAGGAACAACGACCTCAAGCGATGCTCTTTTTAAACTGGCCACCAAAGCTGCCTTGAAAGCAAAATTCAGTTCCAATACAGATGCTCCGGAAGAACAAAAAGGTACGATCACCTACCACTTTGTTCTCCAAAACTGATGAATTACCAGGAAACACTCGATTATTTCTTTAGCCAGCTCCCCATGTTTCATCGCATCGGGGCGACTGCTTATAAAGCTGACCTTGAGAAGACGTATGCCCTTGCAGCGATGCTCGGGAATCCGCAGCAGAAACTTCGAGCCATACACATTGCAGGAACCAACGGAAAAGGCTCAGTAAGTCATATGCTGGCATCTGTCTTACAGGAAGCAGGCTATAAAACCGGCCTATACACCTCTCCTCACCTGAAAGACTTCAGGGAAAGGATTCGTATTAACGGGCATATGATCCCAAAATCCTTTGTAAGCGGCTTTGTCAACCGCCACAAAAAAGAACTTGATGCAATTCAGCCGTCATTCTTTGAAATGAGCTTCGGTCTTTGCCTGGAGTATTTTAGTGAACAGAATACCGAGATTGCCGTGATGGAAACAGGAATGGGCGGCAGACTCGATTCCACAAACATTCTCAATCCGGATCTTTGTGTGATCACGAACATCAGCTTCGATCATACGCAGTTTCTAGGAGACAGTCTTGTAAAGATTGCCTTTGAAAAGGCTGGCATTATCAAAACAGGAATCCCGGTCGTTGTCGGAGAAGCCAATTCGGAAACAAAAGCGGTGTTTATTAAAAAAGCCAGGGACGTAAGGACAATTGTTCACTTTGCCAGTGATCATTTCATTGTGGAGAAACTGGATAACTCATTAGATAGCATCCATGTTCTTGCCACTCATAAGGCTGAGCAGGAAAGTCAGCAATTAGATTGTCCTTTAGCCGGCGACTACCAATTACTAAATATCAGGACACTGCTTACTGCCATTGAAGTTTTAAATAATAATGGCTTTAGGATAGGTCCGGACGCAATCCGTACAGGGATTTTAAAAACCAAAACAAACACGGCATTCAGAGGGCGTTGGGAACTAATCCGGAAACGGCCCAGGGTGATTTGTGATACAGGGCACAACCTGGATGGAATTCATGCAGTGATGACCCAGTTATTTTCCCTGACCTATACAAGATTGCACCTGGTTTTAGGATTTGTAGAAGATAAAAATCTTAAAGATATCCTTGGCTTGTTCCCTAAGGACGCAACCTATTATTTTTGCAAAGCTGACATTCCCAGAGGACTGAATGTCAACATCTTGCAACAACAAGCTTCCGCTTCCGGACTTTTTGGAAAAACTTACGATTCGGTGCGCGAAGCTTATAAAGCCGCGTTGTCTGCGGCCTCGAACCAGGATCTTATTTTTATTGGGGGGAGCACTTTTGTTGTGGCAGAAGTTATTTAAATTCTCAGGCAACCCAAACTGAAATTCAATGTCTTTAACAAAGTTAATATCCTGATTTTTTATAGCCCAATTATACCTAAACTCTCCAATGGGAGAATATACCTGGAATCCTATAGTACCGGCCTTAGGCTTATTTTTCATTTTCCTTTCCTTCACAGGTATTGGGCAGCAAACTCTTGTAACAGCTGTTGGATCAGGCAGCAAAACAAGCCTTGTTTCAACTGATTTATTTTCCAAATTACCAGGTACCGCTTTAAACCTTTGGGAGGCAGGCCCTGCTACCAACGGGACTTCCTGGCAATGGGGTAAGCCCAATTTCGGAGCCACCAACAGTGCCCATACCCCACCAACAGCATGGGATGTAAACCTGGGCTCAGCATATTCCAATAATGCACATTGTTTCCTGACCTCCCCACAATTTAATTTTAACGGCATTTATCATGCCCGCCTGAGCTTATGGGTCAACTATAAAACCCAGGCTAATTGTGATGGGTTTTGGCTTGAATATTCGATCGATGATGGATTAAACTGGAGTCATACCGGGACAATTAGTGATCCCTTAGCTCATAACTGGTATACCACTTCAAACCTCGGAGGGACAGGGCAATCAGCCTGGACAGGAAATTCGGGAGGATGGAAAGAGGTGCAATATGATCTGAATCCCCTTAACAACCAGCTGAACCTGGTAAAGTTCAGGTTTGTCTTTCAATCAGATTCAACGGTTTGCCTCGACGGGGCAAGTATTGATGATTTTAGCATCCTCATTCCAACGGCACAGGAAGCCAGCCTGAACGCAATACTGTCGCCCAAATCGGGCTGTGACCTAAACGAGGAAATCGTCACGGTGAGCATCATGAATGTTGGGTTATCCCAGATTAACGGCGGATTAAAGGCAAAATACCAGCTAAATGACACCGGACTTATTGTATCAGAGAACATTAATATGGTGATTGCGGCCGGCGGTTCAGGGATTTATTCCTTTACCACTCCTGTTAATTTGCATGTCACAAACACAGACAAGAATTTCAACATTAAAGCCTGGGTTTCCCTCGTAAATGACCCAGATCCAAGGGATGATACGGCAAGCCTTTATCTTATCTCGAAAGCCAGGCCTTTACCGCCAACGTTTTCAAAAGTATTACCTTTTGCTTATGGATTATCGGCAAATCTTACTGCGATCGCGGCCAATACAGTACGTTGGTATAGTTCCAAGCAGGGAGCGGATCCATTATACCAGGGATCGACTTACCACACCTTTCCTTTGTTCAACAGTACTATTTTTTATGCGGAATGTATAGCCTCCAATGGATGTGTAAGCATCAGAAATCCAGACACATTGATAATCACACATGCCCCTGTGATGGAAATCCCTTTTTCGGATGATTTTGATCACAACACCTTATTCTGGACCTATGCCGAACCATCAACAAAATGGATACGGGGTATCCCCGGTCAGGGCAATTATCCTGATACGGTTCCTACAGCACCTTACTTATGGGGAACGAACCTTAATGCTGAGGCCTATGAAAAAAACGCAAACTGTGCACTTATCAGCCCGGCTTTTGATTTCAGTAATGTTGTACACGGCATCTTATCATTAAAGTTAAAATATCACTTTGCAGATCTGAATGATGGGTCCTACCTTGAATACAGTTCCGACAGTGGATTAAGCTGGTCGATTCTGGGATCACTCAATGACCCGATGGGGCACCAATGGTATAAGGGGCTCCTGAACAACCAACAAGCTGCCTGGACAGGAAATTCTGGAGGATGGCAACATGTCTATTACAATCTTGCACAATTTGATCATTTTCATAAACCGGTACTATTCAGACTTGTTTTCATTTCAGATCTGATAAATAATGACAAAGGTGTTTTTGTGGATGATTTTGCAATCAGTGTCCCTTTAGCAAGAGATGCCGGCCTGGTCAAAATCCTTCAGCCATTAAAAAAGCATACCTATTGCGACGATTTGTCGGTGAAAATCATCCTTAAAAACTATGGCTCAGACCCCCTGACCTATATCCCAATAAAGTATGATCTGAATGGGATCTCTCAAGGACATTTAAACTGGAATGGATTCCTTTTACCAGATTCTAGCGTTGTGGTCAGCTTCCCATCAACACCCTCACCATTAAATGATTATAAGATTTTAGTTTATACTGCCTTGGATGAGGATCTTAATTATTCCAATGACAGCCTTGGATTACGGGTAAATGTTGAGCCACCCATCCAGGATGTTGAAGTGCAGCAGATTCTTGAACCCAATTCCTCTACCTTGCAAGGCAGTGCGACCTCTGTTAGTCTTTTGATTAGGAATCGCGGAAAACAGCCTGTAACGAACATTCCATTGGGGTACTCCATTTATGGCACCTCAATAAAAGTTTTTGAAACCCGAACAGGGCCGCCCTTATTACAGGGAGAAACCAGCATTTTCACCTTTGATCAGCCATTTCATAACGACTTCCTGGGATATTACCTTTTGTGCGGGTTCAGTTTGTTAGGCGGAGATTGTTACTCTTCGAATGACAGTAGTTGTGCCAGGCTTGAAGCTGCAACCACCACCTCTGTTTCGCAATTGCAAGGGAGTAATTTCAGTTTATCCCAGAATTTTCCCAACCCTTCAGATAAGCTTAGCCGGATAGAATATCGACTACCAAGTCCGGGAACTTTTAGCTTTTCGCTGGTCAATTACCAGGGTCAGAAAATGATGTCAATGACAGACAAGGCTGCTGCAGGAACCCATAGCCTCGAAATCTCAACTGCAGATTATCCTGAAGGTCTTTATACTTATGAGCTTTCCTTTGAAGGGAAGCATTTAAGTAAAAAAATGCTCATCATACATCAGGAGAAAAAATAGATCCGTAACCTTCAAAACCTACCAATTAGCCTATAATTATTTTCCTGTTTGGGGCAACCCTTATGCTACTCTCCCGGTCTATGTTTTTCAAAAGCCAAGCATTTGGATAGTTTTCAGAATTTATTTACTTTTACAAACTTTTGGCTTTTCTTAACAACATTTGAATTTGATTTGATAATAAAATCTTAATATGAAGAAGTTTTTACTTTTCGCCGGTCTGTTATTATTTGTTTCATTTACAGCCCGCAGCCAATACATCACCACATTCACCGAGGACTTTGAGTTACCTTCTATGGGTGACAGTGTGGTTTCGTCACAGTTTGGTATAGCTGGCACCGATGACTGGGGAGGGAATACCCGGGTTCATTCGGGATCTACAAGTTTACGATGCGATTCATGCCAGGTAAAAACGGGCAAGACGACCTATCTGACCTCAATTGCATTTAGCACTGTAGGAAATTCCTATGTGCTGTTAACTTTCTCTCAGATATGCAAGGTAGACCCGCTTGACGGAGGCATCATTGAAGTATCAAGCAATGGCGGTACTTCCTGGACACAGTTGTCTGGACTTAATTATGTTAATAATGCTAACTTGTTACCTCCCGGCGTGGGGACTTTTGTCAACAACGGAAATAAGTTCACCAACAGCTCTTACGGAGGAACCTGGAACCCTGCAAGCCCTACAGCTTTACCGCTGAATGCCTGGTGGAAACAGGAAACCTTTGATGTGTCCCTGTTAATCGGCAATTGTGCCAATGCAAAAGTCAGATTTAAATTACCTGATGGTGGTATCGCCGGACCTAATGGGAACAAAGGCTGGTATCTTGACAACATCAGGGTGAAAATGTCTTATTCAGAGCAAATTCCTCCTTTTGTTGCCTTAGCCAACCCTATTTGGAAAGACGTAACCTATACTGCAGGCCCTTATCCTGTTCGTGCCAAAGTGAGCGACCTGAGTGGCTTAAGCGCTGTGAAACTCGTTTATAAGGTCGACGGGGGAACTAACGACACCTTGAGTATGACATTCCAGGCATCTGATACCTCCTATTATGCAAACCTTCCTTTACTCGCAGATTCAAGCCAGGTATGTTACTGGGTGATTGCTTATGATGCTTCGCCGGCACACAATTTCAACACAACACTGAATTCAGGACCTGCTGTTTGCCTGATCTATTTTCAACCCTTTCATTTCCCCTTTAATGACAATTTTGAAGGGGTTAATAATCTATGGACCTCAAACACCATAAACGTAAATACACCCAGTACTGACTGGCAATTGGGCACACCAAGTTTTAATGCGACAAATTCAGCCCATTCCCCAACAAAATCCTGGGATGTTAACCTTGCCACAGCATATGACATCAATGCCAATTGCGAATTGATTTCGCCTCCCTTTAACTTCACTGGCGCTTTTAACGCCCGTATGTCATTTTGGTTTAATTGTAAAACCCAGGCTACCAGTGATGGTTTCCGCCTGCTGTATTCGACTAACGGTACTTCATGGACGATTTTAGGTGCCGGCCCAACTGATCCTCAAGGAATCAACTGGTACACGACCAACAACTTGGATTTCACCAATTTGCCAGCGTGGGAAGGGAACTCAAATGGATGGAAACAAGCCAAATATCGTTTAAGTGTCTTAAACAACCAGACGAACACTGTACGATTTAAATTTGTATTCCTTTCGAATGGATGGACCAATGTTGACGGGGTTTCAATTGATGACTTCTCAATCGTATTACCTGCTCCACAAGAAGCTGCGGCCGATGCCCTTACTGCTCCAATAACAGGATGCGGACTTCAAAATGAAATCGTCAAGATGAAGATTATCAATATGGGATTAACTGCTATTAGCACAATTACTGCTAGTTACAAAAGATCTGCATCAACTACAGTTGTCAACGAACTTGTTACATTCTCCCCACCTTTGGCTCCAGGAGATACGACCCTGTATACTTTTACAACTCCAGTTAACCTAGCCACCATCGTTCCCGTTGATTCCAGCTTCACCATTAAAGCGTGGGTAAGTCTCACCAACGACCCCAACCACGGTGATGATACGACATACAGGACCGTGATTTCAAAGTATGTTCCTTACCCACCAGGGGTAGTTACCCAATCTATTGGCTATGGGACCTCGACAACATTAACGGCAACATCCACATTACCAATTAGTTGGTGGAAAATTCCCGTAGGTGGGACAATCGCAGACAGCCTGCATGGAGGATCTACTTATCCAACTACGAATCTTTATGGTGATACTGTATTTTATGTACAGGTACGAGCCACCAATGGATGTACGAGTCCAAGGTCCAGTAGCATCGTGCATGTTTCTTCACCTCCGTCTCACGATGGGGCAGTGCTTACCGTAGATGCACCTGTAACAGGATTTAATCTGCAGCTTCCTCCCGACGATTCAGTGAAGATTACCGTCAGAAATTATGGCTTGTTAGCTATGTCAAATTTCACCCTAAAATATAGGATCACAGGTCCCCTGCCAACGCAGAATTATACGGCTCCCGTTTATACAGGAAGTATTGGCTATGGAAATCAAATAACCTTCACTTATTCTCAAATTGCCAACCTTTCAGCTTTCGGCACATACACTATTAAAGCCTGGATTGAACTCCCGGGCGATTTGAACCATGCCAATGATACTGCAACACAAGCTGTTACCAATAAAATGTACATATATTGTCTTTCCGGTTCTACAGAAGTTCTGAACGCCACCAACCTTACCATGGATGACAATATTGGCAATGTTACTTTCATGAACATGAACAATGGGAATGCCAACCCTACCAATAACAACAGCACAGCACTGAACAATTACACCAATTTCACAAACGTTGTGCCGGCCCAGGTTACCAGGGATCAGACTTATAGCATCTCCGTCAGCACCATCTATGGAGGGACACCTTATGGAACCGGGGCTAAAGTATATATTGACTGGAACTGGGATGGTCAGTTTGACGAAGCTACGGAAGCTTGCTGTTTTATGGATTTCCCAACAGGCGGTCCTTTTACAAATTCAGGCAATGTCTATGTCCCTGTTAATGCACACATTGGTCTGACACGTTTACGGGTTGTTTTAAAAGAAGGAGGCACAAATGCGAGCATAACTGCCTGTGGCACATTCAATTATGGAGAAACTGAAGATTACCTGGTGTATATCAATCCACAACTCAGAAAAGATGTTGGGGTAATTGCAATTGTCTTACCTCCAAAAGCTTACCCGGAATTCACCAGTTCACCAGTTAAAGTGACCCTTAAGAACTTTGGTCTAGATACCATTCATACGATGAATGTTACTTATAAGATCGACAACAACGCTCCGGTTACACAGACTTATAATGGAACATTACCTCCTATCTCCAACAACACACAGGATTTTAATTTCACGCCAAACATTATCTTACCCAGCGGCTATCATACTTTCTGTGCCTGGACCACGATGACCACCCTCGATTCCAATGCCTTCAACGATACCACTTGTAAAGACGTTTATGGTATTCCTATCAGTCCTTTGCCCTATGTTGATGATTTTGAAGGCACCTCAATGTTCGTAGCATCAAATTCAGCAGGAACAAAATGGATCCATGGCATTCCCAGCGCTACTGCATTCCCGAATGACGCCCATTCTCCCACCCACGTTTGGGGTACAAACCTCCTTGCCGCTCCTTATTCGAACAGTGCAAACTGTTCTTTGACCACACAACTTTTTGCTTTTAACGGCGCTGTTAATGCCAAGCTCAGCTTCTGGATGAAACGTAAAATTGAAAGTGGCGCTACCAATGGAGATGGTTGTATCCTTGATTATAGCATTGACAATGGGAACAGCTGGCTGGTATTGGGATTGCTCAACGACCCTCTGGGTATTAATTGGTATAATGGAACGATCAATGCGACCACTCCTTCCAGCGCAGCCTGGTCAGGAAATGCACTGAACTGGCTCAAAGTCAGTTATAAACTTTCTATTTTCAACGCACCATTTGTCGGGAAAGTCCGGTTCAGGTTCAGGTTTGTTTCGAACTTTGGCACTACGGATGCCGGTGTGTTTATTGATGACTTCCAGATCTTCAACCCTTATCATACCGATGCTGGTATCGACAGCATCAAAAATCCAAATGGAGAAGATGCAGCTGGCTTCCCGGGACACGTAGTTGTTCGTTTCAATAATTTCAGTATGACCCCGATGACGACCTGCCCTGTATCTTACAAGGTTGGAAATTCAGCCCCAGTTACTGAAACATGGAGTGGAAATCTTGCAGCAGGTGACTCAACTACCTATGTATTCACAACACCATACACGATTCCACTTGGAAGCTACTGCTTGAAAGCATATACCAGCCTGCCCAACGACAGTGCATCAATCAATGACACAGCGTATAAGTGTGCCTTTGGAATCCCTGTCTTTTCAATCCCATATAAAGACAATTTCGATTCTGCAGTTAACTATTGGTATACTAAGGGAGGTCCAAACGGCCCGGCACAATGGGAGAAAGGGGCTCCGATCAATTCCACGATAAATGCGCCTTATTCAGCGCCCAATTGTTGGAAAACCAAGATTAATGGAATGTATGCTTCTGTTGCGCATCCGGATGTTCTCTATTCACCCATGTTCAACCTGGCTTTTGGTTACGACTCTATTGCATTTTACCATTGGGTAGATACTTATTCCGGTGACAAATCACGTGTTGAATACCTGGCTATTAATCCAAGTACCGGGATAAAAGAATGGAAAATCCTCGGTTCAATGGGAGACCCAAACAGTATCAACTGGTATAATAATGGCTCAAGCGGATTTGTTGGTGATGGCGGCGTTCCAGGATGGCATCGTTCTGCCTATGACCTGAAGATCTTGCCAGATATCGCGAGCCCGGCTCAGTTCCGCTATTATTTCTATTGTTATTATGCAAATACACATGCAACCCCATTTGCAGGATGGGCAATCGACAATTTTGAACTTACTACACCAAAAATTCCTCAGGATGCCGGTGTGATCAGTATCATTCAACCTGGATCTTCAGTTACTTATGGGACCAACCTGGATGTAAAAATCAGGATCAAAAACTTTGGGACAGACACCCTGACTTCGATTCCTATTAAATATCAAATCAATGGAACAACAGTTGCTGCAGCAACCTGGTCAGGCTCCCTATTGCCGGATGCTACGGTTGACTATACTTTCCCTGCCATTGCTTCTCCTTTGCAAAGTTTCTCGCTTTGTGCATTTACTGATTTGCCTTTTGACACAAAACTCGATAATGACACTTCTTGTAAGCTGGTGAGTGTTATCGCACCTCCTTTTGATGTAGCGATCACCCAGATTATTGAGCCTGTCACGATGACCATTCATGGAGAACAGTCTACAGTGAAAGTCAGAATTACGAACTTAGGCTATACCCCGGTTTCTTCTATTCCGATTGAATATAGGGTCGGTCTTACTCCAATTGTAGTTGATACTACATGGACGGGAACAGCCTTGAATCAAAATGACTTCATTGATTTTACTTTCGATCAGAAATATAGTTATGAATACATTGGATTCTATTACATCTGTGTTCTGACCAAACTGCCCAATGATGGTTATGGAATCAACGATACCCTTTGCGCAAAAATCGAAAATAAATGGACTTCAATCCCTGAGAATCCATCAAACGGTTTGTTCATGGCTCAGAGCTATCCAAACCCCTGTGATCAGTCAACCGAGATTGAATACAGAGTGCCTGGTGCCGGGGAAGTCACGTTTAACTTATGTAATTACTTAGGTCAGCGATTACTTATCAAATCTGAGAAAGTAACGCAGGGAGATCATAAATTGATCATCGACACTTCAAAACTACCTCAGGGTTTGTATTACTACTACATCGAATATGAGGGTAACCGAATGATTCAAAAAATGGTGGTAACGCACTAAAACAAAAAAGCCAGGTCGAAAGCCTGGCTTTTTTTATCCTCCTGAAATCAGGTGAAGGATCATCACATCATCGCCATCCTTAATGCGCTGAACCTGGTATTTATCTTTGGGGATGAGTTCTGCATTTACCTTTACTACGAGCATTTTAAATGTAAAATTCCTGTATTGAAGCAGCTCAGAAATTGTCATGGATTCTGAAGAAATCTCTTCCTGGCGGTTATTTAGTATGACTATCATAATTTTACAAATTCAAGGGTAAAACATCCAGGAGGATTTCTAAGACAGCATTGGCTTGCATATTGGCAACCACACCAACCCTGGGAGCCAGTGGTGGAAAGTCCTCACTGACTTCCTGTTCCTGGTCGCCACAGACGATAAGTTTGCCATATCGGCTCTCCTGGATTTTATTGTTTCCGCCCCATCCGGCAAGGCCAAGCCCTGAAACGAGATATTTCTCAGGCATTTTACCCAAAACAGTTTCTACGATCATTTCTTTAGCCTCGGCCAGATCGAATGCCTCCACAATGACATCACATCCTGCAAACAAACGTAATATGCTGACGGAATCCAGCATGACATCATGACATTCAATATTCAATTCCAGGTTGATTCTCAATAGGTTTTCACGCAATGCCTCCACTTTCTTCTTCCCAAGCTGGTCAAGAAAAAAATACTGCCTGTTCAGGTTTCCCCTGCTTACTGTATCGAAATCGACAAGGATAAGATTCGTGACCCCAGTCCTTGCAAGGGCAGCAGCACAGTTCGATCCAAGACCGCCACAGCCGGCGATACCGACGGTCCTATTTTTAAGACTTTCCAGCTTTTCTAGTGTTGTCATTGTACACAAAAGTAAAAAAAGCAAGGCAAAGCAAAACCAATGAAAGACAAAAGCGCGCAAATTCTTACTTTTACAAAAAAAAGTCGTGTATTTTCATCAAGTTGTCGGGCAGGAAACAATAAAGGAAAGGCTGATTAAATCAGCTCTGGAGAACAGGGTGAGTCATGCCCAATTGTTTGTCGGGCCTGAAGGTTCAGGGAACCTGGCCCTGGCACTCTCTTACATTCAATATGTTAACTGTGCATCTCCTGGTGCCACTGACTCCTGTGGCGAATGCCCTTCTTGTCATAAATTTGATCGCCTGACCCATCCGGATCTCACTTTTATTTTTCCGGTTGCCCGTACTGAAGACGTGGACTCAAAGCCCAAAAGCAGTGACTTCATGAAAGACTGGCGGCCGTTCGTGCTGGAAAACAGCTATTACATCACCTTAAACAAGTGGTACCAACAGATTGGAATTGAGAAGAAACAAGGTCTTATCAGCGTTCACGACGCCAGTGAGATCTTGAAGGCGCTGAGTTATAAGTCGTATGAAGCGAAATACCAGACAGTGGTGATTTGGCTGCCTGAGAAGATGAATATGCAAGCCGCAAACAAGATCCTGAAGATATTGGAAGAACCACCTGAAGGGAGTCTTTTCTTGCTTGTAAGTGAGAATCTTGACCCTATACTGCCAACAGTGCTCTCCAGGACCCAGATCGTTCGTATTCCCAGGATACAGGAGGCAGACCTGATTCATGCCCTTGCGAAAGACAGCACATATGGTGAAGAAAAAATAAAAGAAGCGGCAAAGTTTGCTGAAGGAAGTTATATCGCTGCGATGAATTTGCTGGCAGAAAGTGAAGACGAGAATGATTTGTCGGGCAAGTTCAGAGAATGGATGCTGGCATGTTATTTCTATACACCGGTCCAGGGTAAAGCAGAGAAATTCCAGGATATGCTTAAAATCTCAACTGATTTGGGACAAATGATCCGGGAACGACAAAAGCAATTTTTGTTGCATTCACTGAGCATCATAAGGCTGGCCTTTATCGGTCATCAGAGTTTCAGCCCATTGGGAAGCGAGACACAGGCTGGAAATGACTTCATCAGTAAATTCAGAAATTTCCTGCCACCGGAACGTGCTATCGGCATGGCCTCAGAATTAGATAAAGCCATTTATCATATTGAAAGGAACGCACATGGAGGAATTCTGTTCCTGGATCTCAGTCTGAAGTTCTGTAAAGCGCTTGTAAGAGGAAAGTCCTAAACCATATGCGTAATCATTGACGCTTCTTTCCTATCTTTGCATTGCTGAGATCGGTCCAAACCGCAGAAACGACAGGAAACAGGTACAGCATTATTATTACCATGGAAGAGAAAATACCACAAAATATAAGTCAGGAGGATTTTTCCAGCAGAGGTTGCTGTCACAGTATCAAACCGGATCACAAACCGGATTGTACTTATGGCTGTGCTAAAATGGAAGTCTATGACTGGTTAAAAGACGTTCATGGCCCAAAAATAGAAGGCGCCATTGGAATCGTCGAGATCAGGTTTAAAAACAACCGTAAAGATTATTTCCAGTTGCCTGGAGATATGGATTTTGTAACAGGTGACATCGTTGCAGTAGAAGCATCACCCGGACATGACATCGGCATTATATCTGCTACCGGCGAAATTGTCAAATTGCAGCTTAAGCGAAAAAAAATCATGACGAAACCCGAAGACATGAAAAAAGTCTATCGGAAAGCCAGGATTTCGGATATTGAGAAATGGGCTCTAGCCATCAAGGCTGAGGAGACCATCATGTTAAAGACCCGCAAGATTTCCAGCCGTTTAGGCCTCAACATGAAGGTCAATGATGTTGAATATCAAGGTGATAACACCAAGGCTATTTTCTATTACACGGCTGAAGAACGAGTTGATTTCAGAGAAATGATCAAGATTTTGGCTGAAGAATTTCGTGTCAGGATCGAGATGAAACAAATCGGAGTGAGGCAGGAAGCAGGGCGTTTGGGCGGACTGGGGACCTGTGGAAGATCTTTGTGCTGTTCTTCCTGGATCACAGATTTCAGGGCTGTGACTACCAATGCGGCCAGGGTTCAGCAACTCTCCATGAATCCGCAGAAACTCGCCGGGCAATGTGGCAAGCTAAAATGCTGTCTTAATTACGAATATGACACCTATGTGGATGCCATCAAGGAATTCCCGGATCAGGATATCAGGCTGAAGACAAAAAAAGGCGAAGGAATTCACCAGAAAACAGATATCTTTCAAAAAATATTATGGTATTCTTACCAGAATGATCCATATAACCTAATGGCGATTCCGTTGGAGTCTGTTCATGAGATCATCAGGCAGAACAATAAAAAAGTCTATCCTGAACAACTTGAGGATTTTGCCCGCGTTAAAGAAATCAAATCGAACCTTCCAGAACAGGAAGACGTCAGTCGTTATGATGGTAAATAATTAAATGACTTCCAGAAGAAAAATGACAAGCATTGACAGCATAAAGAAATCAAGTGGAATTTTACTTTTCTTTTTGTTTTTATTTCCGCTGATTTCCTGTGACAGAAATGCTGTTTTGGACAATTATCAACGAATCCCGGATTCACAATGGAAAAAAGACAGCCCTGTTAAGATTGAGACCGACCTTACTGACTCCAAAGCGGTTTATGATATCTATTTTCAGGTGAGAAACACGACTGATTATGAATATTCTAATTTGTATCTTTTCGTCAACACCACTTTACCTGATGCAACAAAGACGCGCGACACCCTCGAATGCATTTTAGCCGCACCCGATGGAACGTGGATCGGGAAAGGCTTTGGAAAAATCAAGGAAAGTCGCTGGCTAATGAAAAAGGGTATGATGATCAAAAAGCCCGGACACTATAAATTTGAGATTGAGCAAGCGATGCGGGAAGACAATTTGAAAGGGATTGCCGATATTGGCTTGAAGATTGAGAAACAATAATGAATTATGGTTAGTCGAAAACCTTTACAGAACCACAGTTTCGCAAGAAAGTTTTGGATGACATACCTGGCAGTGATTGCCTTTGTCATATTGATTCTTCTCCTCGTTTCTGTGGGTGGTTTTGGCTATATGCCTTCACTCGAAGATTTAAAGAATCCGAGCTCCAACCAGGCATCTGAGCTTATTTCTTCAGACCAAAAGGTCATCGGTAAATATTTTGTTGAAAACCGCTCCAATATTCATTTCGAAGAGATCTCCCCTAACCTTGTCAATGCCTTGCTTGCCACTGAAGACATCCGTTTCAGGGAGCATTCCGGCGTTGATATCCGTGCCATTTTCAGAGTAGCCCTGGGGATCGTAACCTTTTCAAATAAAGGTGGCGGTAGCACGCTGACACAACAACTGGCCAAAAATCTTTTCCCCAGAAAAGAAAACAGGAATTTCATCGAGACCGTTTTTATCAAGCTTAAAGAATGGGTAACCGCCATTAAACTGGAAAGAAACTTCTCAAAAGAAGAGATCATCGCGCTGTATCTCAACACGGTTCCATTCGGGGCTCAGACCTTTGGCATCAAATCAGCCACCAGGACGTTCTTTGACAAAGAACCTGCCCAAATCAACGTAGAAGAAGCTGCCATGCTTATTGGACTCCTTAAAGCCCAAAGCTATTATAACCCGGTCCGCAATCCGGAAAGAGCCATCAAACGAAGGGAAGTCGTGCTTTCACAGATGGAAAAGTATGACTTCATCACTGAGAAACAGTATGATTCTTTGAAGGTATTACCAGTTGACATGTCTCATTACAGCCTTCAGGATCAAAACTCTGGTCTAGGGACGTATTTCCGTGAATATCTCAGGGGGGTATTGACAAAATGGTGTGAAGAAAATAAGAAACCTGATGGTGGAAGTTATAACCTTTACAAAGATGGCCTGAAGATTTATGTGACCATCAATTCTTCCATGCAGCAATATGCTGAAGAGGCTGTAAGGGAGCATTTTCAGAAAGATCTCCAACCGGCATTTTTCAAACATTGGAAAGGCGTTAAAAATGCTCCTTACGACAAGGAGCTGACCACCGACGACATTAAACGGATCACCAGGCAGGCGATAGAACGTTCTGATCGTTATGCCCAGATGAAGAAAAATAATGCCTCCGAAGAGGATATCCTGAAAGCATTCCAGACACCGGTAAAGATGTCGGTTTTTAGCTGGAATGGAGATCGGGATACGGTGATGTCGCCATTAGATTCAATAAAATATTATAAATATTTTCTGCAGACCGGCATGATGGCTGTTGACCCACAGACAGGTTTTGTGAGGGCTTACGTAGGCGGCATCGATTATAAACATTTTAAATATGATCATGTGACTATGGGGAAGCGCCAGGTTGGTTCTACCTTTAAGCCATTTCTTTATACGCTTGCGATGCAGGAAGGAGATTTCTCACCTTGTACCAAAGTACCCAACATCCCGGTATCTTTTGAGTTAGGTGATGGAACCACCTGGACGCCAGGGAATGCAGAAAATGATGATAATGGAAAAATGGTGACTTTGAAATATGCGCTTGCAAACTCAATCAATTATGTTTCAGCATACCTGATGAAGCGTTATTCGCCTGCAGCTGTGATCAACCTGGTCAGGAAAATGGGGATTACCAGCCCGATCGATGCAGTACCTTCTCTCTGCCTGGGGACGCCTGACCTCAGCGTTTATGAGATGACCGGAGCTATGGCTACCTATGCCAATAAAGGGCGGTATATCGAGCCAATCTTCATTACGCGTATCGAAGACAAATTCGGCCATGTGCTGGCCAGTTTTGTTCCTAAGCAGGACGAAGCTATGAACGAAGAGACTGCCTACCTGATGATCAGCCTGATGAAAGGCGTCGTTGAAAGTGGCACTGGCGCCAGGATGCATTACCGTTATGGAATCAATTATCCAATTGCTGGAAAGACAGGTACTACACAAAACAATTCTGACGGATGGTTTATGGGACTAACGCCCAACCTTGTTGCCGGAGTATGGGTTGGATGCGAAGACCGTTCTGTCCATTTCCGTGCGATAAACCTCGGGCAAGGAGCCAATATGGCTTTGCCGGTATGGGCTTATTTCATGAAGAGAGTTTATAATGACCCGAAACTAACCATCTCAAAAGGGGATTTTGAAAGACCTCCAAATCTGAGAGTGGAGACAGACTGTATTCAATACGACACCAAGCCGAAGAAAACAGATGATTTCCTGGAGGGATTTTAGTCTTTTGGCCGGTAAGATATTATTTTGAAGTCGTCAACATAGACAGGCATCTTTCCCCGATGCCAGAAAAACATACGGATGCTATCACCCACTGACCTAACTTCCGGCGTCATATAATCAAATACTATCTGATTCCATTGACCTTTTACGACTTTATACTCCGGATTCTCAATGTTGGCAGTCCTGTATTTATAAGGAGCCAGGTCCTTGCGGTGTTCAGTAAGTACGACAAGAGAAAAGGGATCTTTTTTAACAGAATCTACCGGATACACATAAAAACTGATTCTTAGCCAGGCATGGTCTTTTGTGGTGAGATCTTTAAAACAAAACCGATAAGGCATACTATAGATCATCGTACTATCCATCTTTAAAGAAAATGTTCCACCATGGGCTTGTGCTGTGCTACGGGTTGGAACTCCTGGCAGATCAGTCTCAAAGTCACAGTTCACCAGGCATGTTGACAGATAGGATAAAGAATCTGTGAAAACTTCTTTATCGGTATTTGCACGGTCAATCAGGAGTAATTTCCTATCTTCATCACTTACTTCTGCCTTTCCAAAGATCCTGCAATAATAGGCCTTTGTCATGCGGGAACCGTCGAGTATCTTTGCAAAAGAATATTGCCAGGTCTGAAAGAGATTAAGAAAGATAAAAAATACCACCAAGGCTTGGACTGGAATCCTGGTTCTCCTGGAATAGTTTCCAATCGTTGAAAAAAAGAATCCCAATAAAATTGCCAATATCGGATAAGCCTGTACCATTACTCTTTGGCTGAAACAGAAGGCATACCACCAGATCGACCAGCTTGAATAGAGGTAAATAAAACATGCCAGGAAGACAAGAAATGGCCAGAAAAGGCCTTTTTGCTTTCGATATGACAGGATGAGACCTATGATGGCAAAGACCATAACAGGGGTATAAATCAGCCAACCCTTCCGGAAGGAAAATAGAAATTGCCAGGTATGTGGGCTGCCAAGGTCCATGCCTTCACTCCCGCTGAAATATGTGTTATAAATCCAATGGCCTGTAAGCACCTTATAGTAAAAGAGTTGTGGCAAAACAACCAACACTGCAAACAGAAAAAAGAGCAACAGGCTGATCTTTTGTGAGAAGAAGAAGCGGATTTTCCCTATGAGTGTGTATTTGCTACCGATGCCCCAGAAAAAAAGTATTGCCAGCGACACGACCTCAACCGGACGTGTGAGTGTCATCCATCCAATCAACAAGCCTAAGAGTATCTCATATTGGGGTTTTGGATGCTCATGCCACTTAAATGTCAGCCATAGAACCAGGGTATATCCCAGGAAAAGAAAACCGTGGGGTGAATGAAAATACCCATAAGCCATCTCTAAGAAATTCGTTCCAAGACTTAGGGTGACCAGCACGCTTACTGTTACAAACTCGCTGAAATATCGCAACAGGAGTTTGCGCAGCAGCAACAAACTTATGAGTAGTGCGAAAAGACCTTCAATCGCAAGAGCATATTGGTAGGGGATTGAAAAGCCATCCATTGGGAAATTCAAGAGATAGGCAAGCGTATGACCGACGAAGAATGCAGGCAACCATGCTATAGCCATCCCCATAGTGTAAAGGTCGACGAGAGCCCCGTCAGTCGTGGTCTTTAACTGGTAAAGTGTCGGAGACGCCTGGTATTGCTCCAGTGCAGCCTGAACCCACCCTGGATTTGCTATTAAAGGATCGTGATGAATAAAAGTAGCAGGGAGATAAAGATAATACCCAAATACATCCCAGCTGATGAGATAGACAGGATCGAAATGGAAGCGGATCAGGCTAATAAGAAGTACGAAAAGGAGGATATAAGAATGTGAAAGCGACAGCTCAATGCCGGCGATTTTTATTCCTTTGATTTTCATGCCTTTTTCAGATGACGGCGACACCAGATATTGTATTTCATGATACAATAGATCGCCCTGAAACCATCCTTCGCAGTAATCTTCTTGCCTTCTTCATAAGTACGGCCATAATAGGAAATTCCGACCTCATATATCCTGATTTTGGGAATCCGGGCGATCTTGGCGGTCACTTCCGGTTCGAATCCAAATCTTGCTTCTTTGAAATAGACTTGTTTCAGAATGTCGGACCTGAACATCTTGTAACAGGTCTCCATATCGGAAAGATTCAGGTTGGTGAAAATATTCGAAAGAAAGGTAAGAAACCTATTTCCCAGGGTATGCCAGAAAAACAAGATCCGGTGTGGCTTTCCTCCAAGGAAGCGGCTCCCGTAGACAACATCGGCAAAGCCGGAAAGAAACGGTTTTAACAATAAGTTAAATTCTTCAGGATCATATTCCAGGTCGGCATCCTGAACAATGACAAGGTCACCGGTACAAACTTCTATTCCCTTATGAATTGCAGCGCCCTTCCCCTGGTTAACGGCTTGGTTGACAAGCATAATATCAAGTTCAGGATGGGCTGACTTGTACTTTTCCAGGATCTGCATCGTATCATCTTTTGACCCATCATTGATAACAACGATCTCTTTGGAAATATTGTTAGTCAGCTTGACGGCACAAACCTTGTCGAGCAATACAGTAATGGTTTTCGACTCATTATATGCGGGCACTAAAACAGACAGTTTTCCTGGAGTCATCATCCGGTTATAAATTTGATACAAAGAAATGAAAAATAGCTTATTCCTGGTAATAAATGCGTTTCACCCGCCTGGAGATTCCGGTAAGAACTTCGTAAGGGATGGTTTTCAGATCCGAAGCGAAACGGGTTATGGGATATATATCCCCAAAAACGATGACCGGATCGCCTTCTCTGACATTAAGCCCGGTGACATCTAACATGCACATATCCATACAGACTTCACCGATTATTGGGCACAAATGATTGCTGACCACCATCTTTCCTTTGCTGTTGCCAAGTTTGCGACTTAAACCATCAGCATAACCAATAGGAACGATGGCAATAGTCATGTCGCGACGGGCAAAAAAACTTCGGTTATAACCTACAGAATCACCGGTTGGGATCTTTTTTAGTTGTGAGATACTTGATCGTAATGAAGATACATTTTGTAAAAGTGCAGCCTGACTTTCATCTGTGGCAACGCCATAAAGGCTGATACCCAGCCTGACCATCCCGAACTGTGCCTGCGGGAAACGACTGATTCCGGCTGAATTCAGGACATGGCGTAATAGACTTACATCCAGTCCGTGGTCAAGTGCATTGGCGATCCTGCTGAATGTTTCAATCTGCTCAAGTGTAAAATTATCATGTGCAGGATCCTGGCTGGCGGCAAGGTGCGTAAAGACAGAAATGGCTTTGATATTTTTATTCTTCTGCAATCTCGAGATAAGCTCAGGGATGTCGCTTTCACCAAAACCCAGGCGGTGCATCCCGGTATCTACCTTTACATGTACCAATAAAGCCTTCTTCTGGTCGCCATAGACACGCTCACGACTTTCTTCGAGCATTTCCAGAATCCGAAAGCTATAGACCTCAGGCTCAAGATCATACTTCGCAAAAGCATCCATGCTTTCTTCATCAGGGTTCATCACCATTATGGGTAGGGTGATCCCGGCTTTCCGCAATTCAACACCTTCGTCAGCAAAAGCAACAGCAAGGTAATCAGCATGATGGTACTGCAACACATTGGCAATTTCAAAACTCCCGCTCCCATAACTAAAGGCTTTCACCATCACCATAATCTTGGTGGCAGGATCCAGGCTGGAGCGTATGACATTAAAGTTATTGATCAAGGCATTCAGGTTGATTTCCAGGACAGTTTCGTGTGCTTTCTGCTGTAAAGCTTTCCCGATTTTCTCAAATTCAAAGGCACGGGCTCCTTTGATCAGGATGGTTTCGGCATGAAACCCGGAAAAAGGAAACTTCCTGAGAAAATCATCTGTACTTCCGAAAAACAGTTTTTCCATCTTGAATTTGGCGCTTTGTTTGCTGATTGCAGCACCAATTCCGACAAGCCTGTCTATATTTTTGTTTTGCAGGAGCTCTGCAATCTCTCCGTAGAGGTCATTTTCGTTTTTGCCGCTTTGCAGGATATCAGAGAGAATCACTGTGCGCTTGCGGTGTTGTTTCTGAAGCTTCAGAAAATCAAGAGCGATCGACAAGGAATCGAGATCAGAACTGTAACTGTCATTGATGATAGAACAGTTGTTGATTCCCTCTTTCAGCTCCAGGCGCATGGCAATAGGGACCAGCCGGATCATCCTGGCAGCAATGATCTCATGCGGATAACCCAAATACAAAAGGCAAGCCCAGCACTGAATGGCATTTTCGATAGAAGCATTATCCTGGAAAGGGATACGAATCTGGAAGGACTGCCCTCCGAAGCTTGCATTAATCTCTGTAAACCTTCTGCTTTGACGGATATCCCCAACGAGGAGATCCATCCCAGGCCTTCTTCCCCAAGTGAACAAGCGGGTCTTTCGGAAAGTCTGTGTTTGAGCAATCCTTTCCATGATATCAACCTGGTCACCATTAAAAATAAGCACTTCAACCCGGGTAAAAAGCTTCAGCTTTTCAGCAACTTTTTGCGCGAGGTTGATGAAGTTTTCATCGTGTGCATGACCTATATTGGTAAAAATCCCGATTGTTGGCTGAATGATTGCCTGAATCTTATCCATTTCATCAGGTTCTGAGATCCCAGCCTCAAAAATCGCAAGCTCATCCTCGCTCCTGAGTTGCCATACCGATAAAGGCACACCTATCTGTGAGTTATAGCTTTTGGGGCTTCTGACGATTTTTTTATCATCTCCGATCAACTGAAACAACCATTCTTTTACGATGGTTTTTCCATTGCTACCGGTAATTCCGATTACCGGTGTGTGGAACTGTTTTCTGTGAAAGGCAGCTAATGCCTGTAGGGCTTTGAGTGTATCAGGAACCTGTAAAAAAGAGGAATTGGCATATTCTTCTTTATTGACAGGCAATTCTGTTACCATAAACAATCGGATTCCCTTTTGGTATAATTCCCTGAGGAATCTATGTCCATCATTTCGGCGGGAAACAAGCGCTATAAAAAGGCATTGGTCATGTGATGAAAACTTCCTGCTGTCGATGAGCAGTTGTTTTACAGTGGGATCATCTTTTCGTGTGGTCCATATCTTTCCTTTGACAGCCTTGGTAAGGCCTGATAAGGAATAAGGGAAAGAGGTAACCGATGCATCCATTATCGGCGGGAATAAAAAGGGTTCGGATTAGTTGCTGTTGTCTTCACTTTGTTTTATAGAAACTCCCAGTTTGTTGGCTTCCAGTTCCATAGTACCGCTGCGGTTTCTATAAATATCACATGCCAGATACAAAGCCTGACGGAATGAATCAGGGGAAGCAATATCTTTACCAGCAATGTCATAAGCGGTGCCATGAGCCGGAGACGTCCTGATGACAGGCAACCCGGCTGTAAAATTAACACCTTCATTATATGACAATGCCTTAAATGGAATCATTCCCTGGTCGTGGTACATGGCTAAAACAGCATCAAATTCTTTCATCCCACCAAAAGCAAAGAAACCATCTGCCGGGAAAGGGCCGAAAGCCAGGATTCCCTTGTCATTGGCTTTTGCAATAGCCGGCATGATCACACTTTCTTCTTCTGTACCCAACAAGCCCGTATCGCCTGCATGCGGGTTTAAACCCAGAATGGCAATACGTGGACGGCGGATACCAAAGTCATAATATAACGATTTGCTTAGGACATCTATCTTGTTAAGAATGACTTCAGTAGTGATTGCTGAAGCTACATCTTTAAGTGGAACATGGCCCGAGACAATACCAAGACGCAAATCACCGGCAACCATGAGCATCAGGTAGTCTTTTGCATTGAATTTCTGTGCAAGATATTCAGTATGTCCATGGAAGTTAAAACCGGGAGATTGAATATTTTTCTTGTTGATTGGTGATGTGACCAATACGTCGATCAGCCCGTTCTTTAGGTCTTCTGTCGCAGCTTCCAGCGCCATTAATGATAATTCCCCGGCAACAGACGTTGATTTTCCAATATCTATTTTAATCTCATTATCCGTCAGGTTGACAAGATTCGCCTTGCGCAACTGGGCCTGGTCGGCCTTACGGATGATGTTAAAGCTAAAATTATTGGCATTTAATACCTTACGATGATACGACGCCACTTTTGCAGTTCCATAAACCACTGGGGTCATGAGCTCCAACATACGCAAATCCAAAAAGGACTTGATGATGACTTCGTAACTGATACTATTGATATCCCCCTGCGTGATTCCTACCACGATAGGCTTTTCCTTGATAACTTGACCGGTCATGCTTTTGATTAATTTCGGGATAAAGATAGTTATTTGGTTTGACTTTTCACGAAGTCAAAGAGCAAACGAACGCCGGTACCTGTTCCTCCTGCTCCCCGATAGCTGTCCTTGCTGTTGAGAAAGGCCGGACCGGCGATGTCGAGATGGATCCATGGATAATCGGTGAAATGTGCCAGGAATTTCCCAGCAGTGATTGCGCCGCCTTCTTTCCCGCCAGTGTTCTTAATGTCACCCACTTCCGACCTGATCAATTCACCATATTCCTCCCAGAAAGGGAAAATAGCAAGTCGCTCGTAGACCTTGTGCCCACTTTTCTCAAGTTGTTGCATCGCCTCCTCTGATTTTTGCCCCATTGCCACAATGCCATATTTCCCTATCGCGGCTGAAGCAGATCCCGTAAGTGTTGCCAGGTCGATCACGAGCTCAGGCTCATATTTTTTGGCATAAGTCAGTGCATCGGCAAGGATGAGCCTGCCTTCCGCATCGGTATTGAGGACCTCAACCGTAGTGCCATCCAACATAGTGACGACATCGCCGGGGACATAGGCATTTCCGTCAACACGATTTTCCGTAGCGGGGACGAGGCCCACAACATAAACAGGAATTTCTGCTTTGGCAATGGCATAAATCGCAGCGATCACCGCAGCAGCGCCCGACATGTCACATTTCATCGTGACCATACTGGCGGTAGGTTTTAAACTCATCCCTCCTGTGTCATAAACGACTCCCTTGCCCACCAACACTATCGGTTTTTTGTTGACGGCTTTGGCAGGCTTCCACTCCATGATCGTAAAGGTCGGAGGCTCCAGACTGCCACGGTTTACTGCCAGCAAACCGCCCATCTTCATCGCTTCTATCTTAAGCTGGTTAAGCACCTCCACTTTTACGCCGACAGCTTTACAGGCGCTTTTTGCCTCATTGGCCAGCATCTTGGCAGTCATATTGACAAGCGGCTCGTTGATCAGGTTACGGGAGAAACAAACTGCCTCCACGAGGATGTTTAATTCGCTGATTACATTATCTTCAGACCCTGAAGTACATAAACGAATCTCTTTCAGTGCACTTTCCTTTTCGTCTTTGTCCTTTTTGTATTTTAGAAACTGGTAATTCCCGAGTGCCATGCCTTCTGCAAAGGCGGCGAGTGCCTCAATATCTGATGCCTGGTGATTGACAGCGATCTTAGAAATGTGATTTTCACGAATCGTTGGAAGGATGCTGTCACCGGCTTTTCTGTATTTTTCGAGAAGCGAACTATGGCTCTCCCCTTCTTTCATAAAAAAGACAAAGACCCAATGGGTATAACGGTTGATCTCAAAGCTTGTCTTCTTGTGTTTTTTATATTGCTTGTTGATAAAAGCCATCTCATCCAGGCTGAAATCATCGGCATCCAGCAATTCAGGTTTTGTGGCCAGGAAGACACGATGTTCGCCGTCCTTGATCTTATGTATTTGTTTTATTGTGGGAGTCATCCTATCAAATTTTATATTCGCAAATGTAAGACTTAGTTCGACTGTTAAGAAAACATTCAATTGAGCATTGTGTTACTTTTGCAAACCAATCCTATTCAAACTCCCAAGTCTGATGTCCCATCAAACCAACAACATTCTCATTGCCAAAGCGCTGAACCTGGAATTCCTAAGTGTGGCTGAGGGTCTTCATTTGTACCAGAAACTCCATTTGCCTGAATTAATGGCAGTTGCTCATGCTGTCCGGATGAAACTCCATCCCGACAACAAAGTCACCTGGCTCATCGACCGCAATGTGAACATCACCAACGTCTGTGTATCAGCATGCAAATTCTGTAACTATTACCGGGGGCCCCGTCATAAGGATGCTTACATCACCACGATTGACGAATACAAGCAAAAAATTGATGAGATGTGGATGCTTGGGGGCAGGCAGCTGCTGCTTCAAGGTGGATTACACCCTGAACTCGGCCTGGAATATTATTCTGATCTCTTCCGCCAGTTAAAAAGCCTTTACCCTGAATTGAAGCTCCATGCCCTGGGACCAGCGGAAGTCCATCACATTGCCAAATTAGAGTCGGTTTCCTATGAGGAAGTCCTGAAACAGCTTACATCAGCAGGACTCGACAGTTTACCCGGTGCCGGGGCGGAAATCCTGGTTGATCGTGTGCGACAACTTGTTTCCAAAAATAAATGTTCAGCAGGAGAATGGCTGGATGTGATGCGTGCCGCACATAAACAGAACATCAGCAGCTCTGCCACCATGATGTTTGGCCATCTTGAAACGCTGGAAGAACGATTTAAACATTTTGAAGTGATCCGCCAGGTCCAGTCGGAGAAACCGAAAGACAGCATTGGTTTTACCTCATTCATCCCCTGGCCTTTCCAGGACGAAGGGACTTTTTTAAACCGTCATGATGGGGTTACCAATACAATTTCGGGCGAAGAATACATCCGCACCCTTGCCATCGCCCGAATCATGCTGCCCAACATCTCCAACATCCAGGCTTCGTGGCTGACCGTAGGCAAACCTGTGGCTCAGATCTGTCTTCATGCCGGGGCCAATGACTTTGGTTCTATCATGATTGAGGAAAACGTCGTCTCAGTAGCAGGAGCCAATTATAAGTTCGATGCAGAAGGGATTCAGCGGGCGATACGGGAGGCAGGATATTTGCCGGAGCAGCGGAATCAGAGGTTTGAGAAAGTGGGGTAAAGAAATTTATCAATTTACCAATTGGGATATTGGTAAATTCCTTCCCCCTTCAATTATTGGCAAATTCCTATATTTGACAAACAAAAACAAACTCCGATCATCCCTGCCAAACACTTTGCTATGTCTCCAAATCTTCGCTGCCTCCTGCTTTTCATTCTTCACTTTTCACTTTTCACGCCCCTCACCGCCCAAACAGTCTTGATCGACTCTCTCACCTCCGGCGGATTTGAGCTGGGAAACACGGCCTTTGCCAATGGCTGGACCGCCGTTAATGGTATCACCAACAAATGGTATGTTGGCGCCCCAGGCAAAGAATTCGGAAACAACGGAGCTTATATCTCGGGGGATTTCGGTGTCCACAACTGGTACCACGTTGATACTGCAGTGACCTCACATCTTTACCAGGATATCACATTCCCGGCTACAGGAAATTTTCTGCTTCAATTCGACATCCGTACCAATGGTATTGTTAGTGGTGACTATTTTAAAGTCTTCCTCGTGCCGGCAACAACGACCATCACTGCGGACGTGCTGCCTTCATCCGGACAAATCGGTGCCGGTTCGTACTATTATCTTGCCAACTGGACAACAATCCGCATTCCGCTGGGAAGTCAATACAATGGGACAAGCCAGCGACTTGTGCTCACATGGGTGAACGACAACAACAGTGGTTATCAACCTGCCACTTCAATCGACAAATTGTCTGTCATCTCATTTCCTCCCCTTAGCGGAATGAAAACCATTGATAAAACTATGCCCACAATGGGTGATAACTACAAGAGTTTCAATGATGCCATTACTTTCCTGAATTTCCAGGGGATCGCAGCGGGTGGGGTGACCTTTAATGTGACTGCCGGTCAGACTTTTACAGAAGAAGTAATCCCCATCACCGCCACCGGAACTGCTGCCAACACTATCATGTTTCAGAAATCCGGAAGCGGGGCAAATCCTGTCATCAGCGCTGTAGGGAATTCTTCAACAATCGATGCTGGTATTTCTATTAAGGGTGGCGATTATATCACCTTTGATGGAATCAATATCTTAGAGCCGACCGGCTATTATTTAGAATATGGCTATTACCTTATCCCTGCTTCAACGACCGATGGAGCCCAATACAATACCATTAAAAACTGTAAGATTTCCCTGAACAGAATGGCTTCCAATAGCAATGGAATATACCAGCTGACCAGTGCTGCAGCGATTTCTGCACCAGGTACTAATTCATACAATAAATACCTCAACCTCAGCATCGAAAATTGTGGGACAGGGATCTCCCTTACCGGGATCACATCAACCTTTCTTGATGAGGGCTGCGAAATCTCGAATTGTACGATCGGAGGAACAATCAGCGGTGACATCGTGAAACGTGGCATCACATGCGTATACCAAAAAAGCCTGTTACTGTTCAGGGGGTAGACAGCTGAAAATCTACAGGGCTACCTTCGAGTGC
>JBAXPV010000009.1:0-121336 GCA_037132075.1 Bacteroidota bacterium | reverse complement strand
ATTCCCTAACTTTGGTTGGTTAACATGTTAATAACCCCTGAACAGTAACCTTTTTAGTTTCAATGTCAATGTCAGATTCTATGATCACATCGGCATCGATGCCTGATAGCGCTAATTGTTTCCTGATAAGCGCCCGAAAATGCAATTTCTCTTTATTCCCAATTGGATTATGAAAGATAATCATTAAATCATAATCGCTATCTGGAACAGATTCGCCACGAGCCCTGCTTCCAAATAACAAAATATCAACATTGGGAATATTATTGTTGATAATCTGTTTAATCTGTGAAAATGTGTCGGTGGACATGGCTAATTTAAGGATGAAGGATGAAGGATGGTTGAAGGGTGAAGTGGCGACTGGGGCGACTTGGCGACTTGGCGACGGGGCGACTCGGTCCCTGAGATTCGGTTCCTGATCCTGTCGAAAGGGTCGAAGGATATAAAGAGGGTGAAAAAGAGAATTAGGTGGGGTGGAACTACAATAACTAATGACCCTTTGTTATTGGCTGGCCATATTTACTTTGGTATTCCTGTGATTTTTTACGAAAATATTCAATTATCTGGGCAGAATCCATTTTAACAATCTCTGAATTCATTTTATCGCGAATATCCCGCATCATTTTTACACAATCAAAATCTTTAGTCGTTTTCATAATCAATCAAATCTTTAGGTGAACGAATTTCGATCGAAGGATACCCATTTTTCTTTTGTTCACCAATAATCATTAACAAATCAGTGATGAAATTTATTTTTGACCGCGGATTCATTGTTTCAAGATCAGTACTTTTAATGTACAAATCAATATCTCCTCCCCGCTTTTCATTTTGGGTCCTCGAACCAAAGAGAATTACTTTCACTTCGTTTCCAAAATGACGTATGGCCTGCTTTTTAATATTTTCTATTTCAAAATTATTGAGGCGCATGTGGAATGAAGAAGGATGAAGGATGAATAATGAAGGATGAAGAGAAGGTTGAAGGGTGAAGTGGGGCGATGGGGCGACTTGGCGACGGAGGGACTCGGTCCCTGAGATTCGGTCCCTGAGCCTGTCGAAGGGGTCGAAGGGGGGCGAGGGGGCGAGGGGGCGACGAAGAGACTCGGTCCCTGAGCTTGTCGAAGGGGGCGACGGGCGATCTGTTATAGAATCTCCCAGTAACCGTCTTTCTTACTGCCGGTTCTTTGTATTACGTTATCATTTTTTAATTTTTCCAGATACCTTACTATCGTTCTTCTGGGGATATTGAGCATTTTCGAAATATTATCAATTGTGACATGCTTACTTTCTTTCAATAGGTCAATAATCAAGTCCATTTTGCTATCGATTTGTTTTTTAGTGCCATCTTTAGTGCCATCTTTAGTGCCACTTTTAGTGCCACTTTTAGCACCCTGCCCGGAAATCTCAGCACTGGCACTATTTTCAGTGCTAATCCTCGTAGTTGTTTTTTGTTGTGTATAACTTAACTCAACTAAAAAACCATTTGGGATTTCCTGACAATCCATATTCATGGTCGGATATTGTTTTAACTCGTTTTGAATACGCTTAAATCCGCTACCATATTTTTCAATATCTCCTGTGAGGTAAAAGGCTTCTGCCAATAATTTGTTTCGCGCATACGCCTGGTAATTATTGGATATTAAATGTGCAACTGTCAGATCGCCGTACAACTTACCGGGGTTAAAAAAAGTAATGCTGTTGTCAAAAACTTTAATCTGAACATCAATAGGGCTTAAATAATCACGATGAATCAGTGCATTTAAGACTAATTCTCTTAGAGCAGGCAAAGGATATTCGAAAATTTCAGTTCGTTGTGTCGTCACCCCTGTAATTTCAAATGCAACTTTAATTTGGGAAATTAGATATTTCATTGTTTCTTCAACAACCTCAAATAAAGAACCTCTCAACATTTTATCGTCAATAATATAAGAAGGTGTTTTGAATCTGCCTAAATGAACATTAAAAGCGATATCTCTTTTAGCAAAAAGGAGATATGCAGCATTTGTTATTTTATTATTTGAAATCAATCGAAGTTTTTCCAGGTTTTCAACAAGAGATCCCTCCAGATTGAACCTTCCAGTGGCGTTAACCTTCCGGATAAATTTTTCTACCTTTAATAAATCTATGTCGTCAATAGTAATGTTTGGCGCTGGATACGAATCCCATGACACCTGCAATGATTGCAAGCTCAGATCTGCAATTTCAATAACTGATAACTGATGATTAGAATTTTTTACTCTTTTATAATAGCGTCCTTTGAATGAAACAGGTTTAATTGGAAATTCAGGGATCGCCAATTCAACTATATTTTGTCCATTATAAACAATAACTTCTATATCAGGAATTATTGATGGTTGGGTCTTTACTTTTATTTCGTTCACCCATTTTTGGAACGTTTCTTTGCCAAAGGTAAAATTCGTGTTTGGACTGCCATCATCATTAATGCCTATCAGTACACTTCCTCCTTTGCTATTTGCAAAAGCGACTAATGTTTCAATAACAGAATCATTGAAACTAGCTTTGTTTTCTATGTTCTGATTCTCTTTCAGGTGAGATGGGGTGTTAGAAGGATGATATATGAAGGATGAGCTTCGACAGACTCAGCTACCGGGTGTTGAAGGGATGAAGTTGGGTCAGCAATCGGGACTATTTATCCTTTATATATTATCCTTTATCCCTGTCGGGTGAGGAAGTCTTGATACGCTTTTTTAATCCCTTCGGGGAGGGAGGTAGTCGGAATCCAGCCGAGGGTATGGAGGCGGGATTCGTCCATGAGTTTCCTTGGTGTGCCGTCGGGTTTGGTGGCGTCCCATTGGATTTCGCCTTCAAAACCAACAATGGACCTGATAAGCTCTGCCAGGTCTTTAATTGTGATCTCTTCGCCACTGCCAATGTTGATGTGGGTGATGCCGGAGTTATACAATTCTTCTGCTTCAAGGTTTTGCATTAGGAAAACACATGCGTCGGCCATGTCTTCGACGTAGAGGAATTCGCGGAGGGGTGTGCCGGTGCCCCAAAGAGTTAGTAGTGAGTAGTTAGTAGTTAGTGTGGAATTATTGAGTTTTTGTTCCTCCATGCTGACTTTGGCGTTGTGCATGCGGTGGATTAGTGCGGGGAGGACGTGGGAGGTTTCGAGGTTGTAGTTGTCGTTAGGGCCGTAGAGGTTGGTGGGCATGACGCTGATGAAATTGCATCCATATTGGCGGTAGTAGCTTTCACACATTTTGATGCCGGCGATTTTGGCGATGGCATAGGGCTCGTTTGTGTATTCGAGGAGACCGGTTAGTAGTGATTCTTCTTTCAGGGGCTGTGGCGCCAGTTTTGGGTAGATGCAGGAGCTGCCGAGGAACAGTAATTTCTTTACGCCATTTACATAGGCTGCATGAATGATGTTGTTCTGGATCATCAGGTTTTCGTAGATGAACTGGGCGCGATAGGTGTTGTTTGCCATGATGCCACCGACTTTCGCTGCGGCGAGGAAGACATAGTCTGGCTTTTCATTAGCGAAAAAGTCGTTAACTGATTGTTGGTTTGAAAGGTCAAGTTCGGCGAGGCTGCGGGTGAGGAAGTTGGAATAGCCTTTTGCCTGGAGGTTGCGGTGGATGGCGGAACCGACCATGCCGAGGTGGCCGGCGATGTATATCTTTGCGTTCTGTTCCATTATTGGGGCTTTGAATCGTTAGAAGTTAGTCGTTAGACGTGAGGAAGGGTTTGGCGGACTCTATTGGTGGTTTGCTGATTCCGAGGGAGTTTGTTTTACCTAAAAGAAAATCATCAGCGATTTGATGTAATGAATTTTTAAAAAAAATCGTATCAATCGGGGCAATCAACCAGTTTACGTTTTCTATCCAATCAATTGGAAATGAAAATAACCGTTGCTCAACATCTATTTCGTTGATTAAGGATTTTTGTTTGGTAATAGAAAAGATTTCCTGCCATTCAAATGAATAATTTAACGATAGATGCACCAGGTCAAAAACATCTTTCGGCTCATCACGGCCTATGATTGCCGATAATTTGTTGGATAAAATGTTTAAGGGCTGATCAATGCTACCAAATTGATATGGGATGGGCAGTCCGGGATAAGACTCAACATCATTGACAAACTCAACTTTTAGCATCAAATCGTCCTCAGCGATAAAAAGACGTGTGTAGTCGTCATTAAAAAGAGATTGCTGAATGTTTACTGTAAATTTTTTACTAATTTCATTTTTAAGTACAGCAATATATTTGAGGTAAGCAGGATCGGCATTGCTAAAGAAATCAAGATCTTCGCTGAAGCGATGATTCAGGTAAAATCGACCCAGTGCAGTACCCCCGGTCAAATAAAATGGAAGTTTCAGGGTAAGCCACCAATTGAGAAATTTATCCTGCAGCTGGTATAACTTCCTGTAATCTTTTTCTGACAAATTCATATTTACTTCGTAAAGAAGGAGTCCTGAGTTTGTTAATAAGGTTTTTGGTGAGCAGCGTTTGTATTTCTACAGGTGAAATCAATTGAATGACTGTAAACCAGGAGTATGATTCAATCAACTTTTGAAACAGCATTTCTTTTGAATAATGCCCGGCTCTCTCTCTTTCTCCTTTTAGGACAGCATCAACATCCTCAGGATCAATATTATAGTCCCAAAGAATCTGTCTAAGTAGTTTATTTCGCTCCAAAGTTTCCATTTAAGGGAACACAATTTAAAAAATCTGTGTTAATCCGCGTAATCTGTGGACATTCTTTTTTTAATCTTCTCGAAGTCGGCTTCCACCATAATCTTTACGAGTTCTTTGAAGGTGACTTTGGGTTCCCAGCCAAGGATTCGCTTCGCTTTTGAATAATCACCAAGCAGCAATTCAACCTCAGTAGGCCTGAAATACCTTGGATCAATCTCAACAACGACTCTCCCCCCCTCCCCCAATCTCCCTTTTTCCCCCACTCCCAATCCTTCCCAATAAATTTTCTCCCCCAGCACCGCAAACGATTCCTCTACAAACTCTTTTACCGTATGCATTTCATTGGTGGCAAGTACAAAATCTCCGGGTTCTTCGGCTTGCAGGATACGCCACATGCCCTCCACATATTCGGGGGCGTAGCCCCAATCGCGCTGTGAATCCAGGTTTCCTAAAAACAATTTTTCCTGCTGGCCCAATTTTATTTTAGAAACGGCTGTTGTGATTTTCCGGGTAACAAAGGTTTTTCCACGTCTTTCAGATTCGTGGTTAAACAAAATGCCGTTACTGGCAAAGAGATTATAGGCTTCCCTGTAGTTTACCACGATCCAGTAAGCGTAAAGCTTTGCAGCTGCATAGGGTGAGCGGGGATAAAATGGGGTAAGCTCTGTTTGTGGGATCTGCTGGACTTTTCCATACAATTCAGAGGTGGAAGCCTGGTAAAAGCGGGTCTTTACGCCAGTTTCGCGGATGGCATCCAGAAAACGAAGGGTTCCGATGCCGTCGACTTCGGCGGTATATTCGGGGACTTCGAAACTTACCTGGACATGGGATTGGGCGCCCAGGTTATAGATTTCATCAGGATGTATTTTTTCAACGAGACGGTTGAGGTTGCTTGAATCTGTAAGGTCGCCGTAGTGAAGAAAAAGCTTCTTGTCGATGATTTCCTTATCGTTGTAGAGATGATCGATCCTGAAGGTGTTAAATGAGCTAGAGCGGCGGATGATCCCATGAACAATATATCCTTTGTTTAGAAGAAGTTCCGTAAGATAGGATCCATCTTGTCCTGTTATGCCGGTAATTAAAGCAATTTTATTTGTCATATTTTTTTTTCGCACAGAGTTCACAGAAAGAATACACACAGATTACTCAAATAATGATTGTCTAAGGAAACCTCTCGTATATTTTGTCACGAGTATCATAAGCTGCAAAAATGATTGTTTGTTCTTCAAAATAAAAACCTATCCTATATTTACCTTTACGGTATCTAAACGCAGTTTGATGCCCCTTTAAACGTTTTATGTTAGGCACATCGCTTAATTTGTCAGCTTTCTCAATAAGATCAATACATTCGAGAATTAATTCAGCTAAGAACTTATCACGAGTTTGTGATAGATCCTTTTCAAACCCACTTAAAAATTCAATTTTCACTCATTAATGATCTGGTGCAGTGTTTCCATTACTTTTTGACGACCTACTTTTGGTGATTTCGCATTTTTCTCCATAGATTGAAAAAGACGTTCATCCGCATCGCTTTCAATAGTTGCAGTCTTTGCACCAAGTCTTTTTGCCAGTTCAATAAAAAAATTAAGTTCGGCTTTATCTTTAGGTTTAATAATTAAAGTTTCCATGATATTATTTTTGCAAAGATAAAAAATCCACCGATTCTCTGCCGTGGTCCATTAGCTTATCGCACATAAGGGGTCGAAGGGCCGCGGTGGGCCGTGCGCAGCACATTAATTACTAACCTCCCAGAGAAGCAAAGCTTCTTTATTTTCTTTGGTGATGTTTTGAATGTTTATTCCTTCTACTATCCGGCAATGAATTCCTTTGGATATGATTTTTTCTGCCTTTCCCACCAGATTATCCAGATATTCCACATCGACGTTTTCTCCTACGAGCATGAATTCCAGGTTTGCACTGTCGTTGCCTTTGGCAAAGTCGCCGATCAGCCAGGCTTGCTGCAAACCACCCAGCTTATCAACCACATGAGCGATTACCTGGTCGATGCCGGTATATTTAAGAAGGATACTATGGATATCACTGTAAAGGGGATGGCCTGTGTTTGCGCGGTAGATCTTTTTATTACCCAAAGCTTCGCTATGCAACAAGCCAGCCTTTTCGAAACGATTGAGTTCGACACGGATGGCATTTGTGGATTCCCCGAACTCTCCCTCGAGGTCGCGGAGGTAAGAGCGGGTGCTGTTGTTGAGGAAGAATTTTATCAACAGCTTGATGCGGGTGCGGGAGGTGATGAGGGTATTGAGCACTTAAGTATGAAGGATGAGTAATGAAGGATGAGCTTCGACAGGCTCAGCTACCGGGTGATTCAAAGGTGAAAGTAGGGTTACAGAACTATCTCTATTCCTTTAGTTTTTACCATGTTAATTAAAGGAGATGTATTGTCTTCGGTGAATTTTTTTGTGCCAATTAAAAAGGGTTCTATTTTAGTGCTGATTTTTCGGGTAAGTTTCCATATTTTACCAATAACCTGGTCATCTTGTTCATTGTACAAGTCTGAAACAATCATGATATCAATGTCACTATTTTCATTTGCGGTATCATCTGAATAGCTACCAAACAAAAATGCTTTCTTAACAGAAATTCCTTCTGAATTTAATAACAATAAATACTTCCTTAACAATTCTATAACTTCCTTTCTAGCCATATTAAAAGTTTTTCTGTATAGTTGAGATATTCAATAACCTTAGCTTTGCCTGGCAAAATTGGGTTATAATCTGGATATCTGCCTTGAAGTTGATATTTCATCAGAATCCCGAGAAAAATCTCATCATCTTCTTCTAAAGTCAGACCAGCTTTTTCCGATAAATATATTAGGTTATGCGAACGAGGAGCATAGTCACTTGAATTCTTAACAACATGAGCTTTAATGATCTTCTCTAATACCAAATGACAAAAGAAAAGTCCGTGTAAAAACCTATTTTTATCAATTAATATTCTTGCAGATTCCAGATCATCAAAAGCACCTGATCTCCAATATTCTACTTGTTTATCCGAATCACCCATAACATATGGATACTAATACTATGTATTAAAAATATTTAAATCTACCAGGACAGGAATTTATCCTGTAGAAGTTATAACTTCTAGTAATTTTTTTCGGACCAAATCATATTTTGAACGTACGGAGGGTGTCCTGAGCTTATAAATTAAATCTCTGCGATCCTCCGCGCCATTGCGCCACTGCGGTATTCCTACCCATGGCAAAGCCCTGTCAGTCACAGTCCGGGACCAACAAAGAGAGGCAAGGATGCAGTTTATTCCTGACAGATATCTAGCCTGTATCCTTTTGAGTAACAAAACTACTCAATAAAATACAAATGTCAAGGGATGGGGGTGGAAATTATTAACATTTTTTTGTGAAGATTGGGGGGAGGGGGCGAGGGGGCGACGCGGCGAACTCAGCCTCACGACTAACATCTAACGTCTAACGAAGAAGGTCATCAAGAGAAAAACCCTTATATTCAATGTTATAACCGGTGAATCGTGTGGTCAGTTGTTGAGATTTTATTTTAAGTATATCAAGGTTGATCTTGTTTTTATTTCTTTTTACATCACCAATCAAGACACTTTGGGTCAATTCATTCACAGCAACGATATCTATTTCATTTTGATTGCCCCGTTCCCAGTAACGTCCTATTAACGAATAATGACCGGTGGCAGCGAGTTTTTCACGAAAATATTTTTCGAGAAAGATTCCGCTATAGGTTTCAAAATCACGCTCAACAATTTGTCTGATATGATTGAAGTTTCCAATTTCAACCGCAGATCGGTATTTATAAACAAACCGAAACCAAAAAGACAGGAAATTGTCTTCAATAAAGTACTTTTGGCTGCGACTGCCGGCTTTTGCATAAATAGGTCGGATACTCTGAATGATCTGATATTCATTTTCAAGGCGGTCAAGATAACCGCCTATATTTTTACCAAGAATCGATTCAATCTCTGAACGTGAAGTCTTCGAAGATGCAATTAGGGAAAGTATTGAGAAATAAGTGGTATAATCCCTGCCGAATTCTTCAATTAATAAATTTTTCCCTTCCTCTATCAGCAGGGAGTTTTCCCTGAATATTTCTCCAAGCATACGATTTAGAGTAAAACAATTTTTATCTGCAAACAATTCTACATATTTAGCCACTCCCCCACTTAGAGTATAAAAGGCCAGCAAATCTCCCGCTTTTCCTGCAGGATACATTTCGGAAAATATTTGTCCAGTTACTTCTGCATTGAAAGGTTTCAGATGAATGCGCTCATTGGCTCGTCCAAAAAGAGGTTCTTTCGAGTTTTCAAATATTTTCTTCATCAGCGAGAATACGGAACCACTCAAAACCAGATTTATTTTTGATGTTGATTTATATTGATCCCATAATCGTTGCATGTCGCTGAAAACAGAAGCATTGATATGGAAAAATTCCTGGAATTCATCGATAATAAGTGTAAATGGTAACGTTTGAGCCTCAATCAGTAAATATTCGAATAGGGTTGAAAAGGAATTATATTCACCCAAAATTCTTTTTTTCAATCGGTATTCGATCTCTCCTGTAAACTCTTTGCAGAGTAAGGTCTCACTTTTGCGGGCTACAAATAAATATATATAATGATGCTCTTCAAATGCTTTTAAAACCAGGCTGGTTTTGCCAATCCTGCGGCGTCCGACAATAAAGGTCATACGGGCAGCGTCCTCAGACATTAGTCGAGTCTCATTCAATAGGGCTAATTCGTTTTCACGGTTATAGAAACGCATATTTTAAAATTTACCTCAAAATTAGTAATTTTATAGTAACCGTGGTTACTGTAATGCTTGTTACGTAAAATTGGCTGGTTTGTTTCAAAGAAGGCGACGGGGCGAGGGGGCGACTGGGGCGACGGGGCGACTGGGGCGACTGGGCGACGGGGCGATGGGGCGATGGGGCGACGGGGCCACGAGAAGAATCTCTCCTCACGACTAACATCTAACGTCTAACGAAGAAGGAAGAAGGGAAGGAGAAGCAAGAAGCACCATTTACACATCCCTGCGATCACATATCCATTTTTTAAAAAAAGGATCGTCAATCTCATATCCATTTTCAGTTTTTAATACATTACCAATGTGTATTAAACGCTTTAAACTACTGAAAACTGTACTGGCAGGCCCAAGATTAGCAGCCTTTGAAGGGTCCGTCCTTTGCATTTTTGTTAGATAAGGCTAAGCTTGTGAGCGTTTTTTTATCTGTATTATTAATGGTCGCCCACAAACGTTCATAATCAAAATCGTGGATTTGTACAGTTTCACTAATGGCTTTTAATACAGCCTCTTTATGATCCTTACCCTGGCTAATTATATTCCACGTTACATAGGCTAACTGTTGTGTATAATATGGATGCCCGTCAGTAAAGTTGAGAATTTCATCAGCAATAGGATCAGGATTACCACTAATGCTGTTCATTTTATCACAAATAAATTTTCTAAATTGGGTCTTACTAATTTTTTTTAACGGGAATAAAAGCCCAAAATGATAAAAGGGCGATTTCTTTTTTTCAAAAATCTCACGCATCATCGATTCCTGGCTTCCTAATAATATATAATTGATGTTTTGGTGAAGCTGCATGATGGACCGGAGTTTTCGGTCGATGCCATCACCTAGTCTCATGATGTCCTGAAACTCATCAAAAATTACGATAGCCCGATGAACCGGACTGCTTAACTGTTCCATTAGGTTTAAAGCGTCTTCTAAAAGAGGCAGATCTCCACCTTTAGTTTGAAAGGATACTTCAATTTCATTATTTACAGGATTTAATGATAAGGTAGGGATAAACCTGAAGTTAAGAATAAACTTATTTATCCTTTCGGAAGGGAATATACGATAAATCCGTCGAAGATATTGTGCTGCAAAATCTTCAATGCTATTAATCAACTGAAGGTCAAGAAATAATATGTCCCGATTGCTTGATTTAACGGCCTTTCTAACCAGACTTGTTTTACCAAAGCGCCTTGGACTGATCATGATAAGGTGATTATTACTATTGATAATCGCCTGTATTTTAGCCAGTTCTTCAGTGCGGTTGGTAAAAAAGGGATCATCGACTACGCTTCCGAATTTAAAAGGATTTTTCACATTATTCATTGCGAAAATTTTCGTTGCGAATATATTCGTTATGTTTGTTGCGAGAATTTCAGTTGATTGACAACCGAACAAAACTAATCAATATTGTGCAAAGTCAAGAAGATGGCAGTCATTTTTTTATGGATGTGTTAAGGGGCGACAGGGGGATGGGGGGATGGGGGGACGTGGAGAATTATGCCTAACGGCTAACGGCTAACGGCTAACTACTTACTACTAACTAAATTCTCCGTAAATGGTCCAAAGAGACCTCAACACTCAGCGAGATCCGCAGGCTGTCGATGCGGAGGATCACGCGCTTTGAGCCGCGGATGTCGATGATTTCGCCGCGGAGGGTCTTGAGCGGGCCGTCGGTGACTTCGACAGAAGTGCCGGGAGGGAAATGCTCAGGGAGGAGGTTAACTTCGGCCTGGCTGGTCATGAGGATCTGGAGGGAATTGATCTGCCAGTCGGGGATGGGGGCGATTTTGCCGCCGAAAAAGATGAAACGGACGGCGCCGCCGAATGTCAGGACTTCCGTGTATTGATGCTCATGGATTTTTACGAAAAGATAGGATGGAATCAAGGGCTCTTCTACCCATTTCTTGCGGTCGCTCCAGGTTTTCAGGCTTTTCTTTAGTGGCAGGTATACCTCAAAATCGGCATCAGTCAGCAGCTTTGCAACCTTCTTTTCATTGCGTGCTCTTGTATATAGGGCGAACCATTGCTTTTCTGGCTGAAAGGATGTTGACGCGGTCATGGCGTTTTGTTTTCAAAGATAAATTTTTACAAGTTAGTTGTTAGGGGGCTCCAACTAACTACTAACTTCTAACTACTAACTTACTTACAATATTTCCCAAAATTCGAGATCCCATCCGGATTTCCGTTTTCCGCAGCTCGTTTGAAGTTGTTGCAGGCCTCCACATTGTTCCCCAGGGCCCTGTAACAGATTCCCCTGAGGCTGACCAGGAAGAAATTCTTATTGCCAAAGCCCAGGAATTGGTTGATGTCAGTGATGCTGGCCTGGTACTGTCCGACATAATAATTGCAATAAGCCCTGATCTGGTATGCTTCTGCCAGGCCAGGATCCTTGCTGAGAAAGGCGGATATGAGTTTAATCGCTTCCGGATAGCGTTTGGCATTGTAGGCACTCACCCCCTTGACATAAATGTCATTATAGGGTTGCCGTTTTACGATGGCGGTGAGTTTGCTGCGGGCATTGGTAACACTGGTATCTCCGACGTATTGTACTGCGAGATCCAGGATGGCCAGGGCTTTGTCATATTGTTTATCCTGCAGGCGGAAATTCGCGGCCTGGAGCCAGGAATCTGCATTGTACTTGGTTTTAGTGAGTAAGGTATCGATGATATTGATCGCTTCCTGTTTCTGGCCTTTGTCCCACAGCATGGAAGAGATCATACGCGCCGAGCTGGCATTCAGCGGCTTCAGTGCCCTGACCATTCGCACAAAGTAAATGGCGCTGTCGAGTTTTCCCAGTTTGTCGTAGGCCATCCCCAGGAAGTACTCGCGGCGGGTATCGTAGGGACTTGAATGATCAGGCAGGAGGAGATCTACTGCCTCGCGGTACTTTTGTTCATTCAGCAGGTAGCGGGCTTTGTTCACTGCCACAGGCTCTCCGTTCACCGTGAGGTCGGGAAACCAGGGGAAGCCGGCATTGATCTCCTGGAAGCTATGCTGAAACACCTTTCTGTTGAGGTCTTCCTTGACATAACGCTGAAAGTGAAGCGAGATGACATTCAGGTATAGGAGCCAGGAAACCACAGCGATCATTGCAATAGTCCCGACAGCCAAAAGCTTCATCATGGGTTTTGATTTCAGCTTTTGCACGACTGACATTGCCGCCAGGTTTTTTGCGCCTTCCTTTATCGTGGTTCCATAAAGCGCAGTTGCCAGGGCGATGTAGACGGCATAGAGTGCCTGGATCTCAGGCCGGTCGGCCGGGAAATTGAAGAGGGCATCGACGCTGTAGGCCAGGATGCCGAAGGCAGGCAGGAACAGGAATTTTATGTCTGTTTCGTCAGGTCCTGATTTCAGGCAGGCCCGAATGAAAGCCAGCAGGATAAGAATATAGATTGCAAGGTATGCCAGCCCGCCTCCCAAACCGGTTTCCGCCGTAATCTCCAGGAAATCATCGTGGTTTTTAAACATATAGATGAAATCCTCCTTGTCGGGATTTTCATACTTTAAGACCACCACTTTCCAGTTTCCGGTGCCTACACCCAAAACGGGATTTTCTTTGATCAGGCGCACCGACCGCTTCCAGGCATCAAAGCGCCCCGCTCCTGTGGCATCGCTCTTGATGGTGGATAACCTTTTGAGGATGCTCACATTATAGGCTGTATCTGTATTTTTATGAAAAAGGTATTTTTGAGCGCCCATATACATCCCAATTGCCAGCACAAACACAGCAATCAAACCGCCGATCGCTAACAAAGGTCCCTTCTTTTTTGTGGCAATAAATCGCAGCAAAGCATAGATAAAAAGGGCAAATACCAACAAAGCCAGGCCCAGGTAAAAGGTTCTTGTACTCATGAATAAGGTTGCGAACACTGCACAAATCCCTGTTAGATAGCCTAAAACCCTAATCCATCCTTTCGAGAAAAACATCAGGTAAAGGGCGGCTGGCACTTTTACAAACAAGGCTGAGGCCAGTACATTTTTATTGGAATAAACAGATTTTATTTCAGCAATTGAAGCAATATCACCCGAGATGTAATTCAACATATTATAAAAAACAGTCACACAATCCGAAAGGAGCATCACGCTAAAAGCCACGGCCAGGTAGTGCATATACTTTCTGTTACTGCTAAAGATCACATAGAGTATATAGGTTGATGCGAATACTGTGATGGCTTTGATATAATTGAGGATGGCCTCATTCAGGTTGATGGCTCGGAGAAAAGACAGTGCGGTGATGAGCATCAGCAGGCTAAAGGCGATGCCGATGGCATTTTTAAAGAAGCCAAACCTTAAGGCATTTCTTTGTTTGTACGAGTCATCCAGGAATAAGACGAGGAAGGCAATAAGGTTCAGCAGGCTGATGGCGAGAAACTTAGGCCCGGCGGTGTCGAGGGTGTAGAAGTTGGGGGTTACGACAGGGAGGAGGACGTAGCCGAGAAGGAGCAGGATGAAGGAGATCTTTAAGTCGCCTTTGGGTTTGGCAAGCTGAAAGACGGGCTTGGAAGCAGATTTGGCAGCGGGCCTGGGAGTGGGTTTCTTTTTCATATGCAAGGCACTTGGTATATTGGGTACAATGATAAGAAAAAAAATGAAACCCAAACCTGCCCTGCCTGCTCTCCCTGGATTGGGGAGGGAACCCCGCCCGGCCTCCCCGATTGGGGAGGATTTAGGTGGGGCTGCACAAGGGGAAATGGATGAGCAGCTTCAACAAAGGAAGGCTCATCTTAATCTTAATCTCCAATTGAAAAAACCATTACTTTTGCCTCGATACCATTTTTATGAAAAAGATCTGTTTTTTGATATTTTTGCTAAGCTGTGCCTTGGTTTCCGGGGCACAGTCGCTGCACCTGGCCGGTGCGAACGGCCCCTTGGCCAACAACGCCAACATCACACTTTGGTGTGGCGACAGCACGAATGACTTTCACCTCTATGTGCACAATACCGCCGGATCAAACATTAATGTGCTGGTAAAGAAGACGTACTTTTATATCATCTTTGGGTCGACAAATTACTTTTGCTGGGGAAATTGTCAGCCGGCAGAGAATATGGTCAGTGACATTTCGGTTACGATTCCTGCCGGGTTTACGGATTCAATAAACTTCGTAGGCCATTATATCCCGCAGGGAAACCCGGGGACTTCCGTGATTCGTTATACTTTCTTTGATGAGTCAAACTTAATGGATTCTGTTTGTGTCAATGTTACGTTTCATGGGATGACAGGACTTGGCATTGATGAGCCCGGGAAACTGGATGTGTTTTCTGCGCCTTACCCTAACCCGCTTAAAGATCAATGTAACATTCAATATTCCATTGGAGAAGGGCATGCTTCAGTGCCTGTTTTAAAGCTCTATGATCTACAGGGTCGTATCGTAAAAGACCTTCTTTTGTCGGGGCAAAATGGTTCTTGCACAATTGATGCCAGAGGCCTTGTTGCCGGCTATTATTTCTGTACGATCGAGGAAGGGAATAAGTGCATTTATTCTCAAAAGATCTTAGTATTATAATTTTTTATAGTGCAGAGGGACGCTTTTGCCCGCGCCCCTCTGTGCCACAAAAAAGCTAACGCTTCACAACTTTAAACACCACCATTTCACCTTTGTCGTTGCGGGCTGTCACGAAGTACAATCCGGATGGACCGTCGATGCTCATTTGCAGAAGATTTGCTTTCTCGCTTGATTTTCTGTTGACGAGCTGGCCGGTGAGGTTGGTGATTTCTATATTGATGTTTTCATAATCCCCGAGGATCTGGATGTTGATGTCGCCGCTGGTGGGATTGGGGTTGAGGCTGATGTTGGTTTTCCCTAAGCTTAAGTTTGGGATGCCCAGTGCTGCATAGTCAATACAAGCGGTATCGCCACACCCAATGTTGTTGAGTACAGCCACGCAATAGCTCCCATTCTGAGTGGGGACATAGTATTGGCTGTGGGCTTCAGGGATTGCCGTGGCAGCAGACGGGCTGCCGAAATACCACTGGTATAGCATGTTGTTGGGAACGGCCAGCAGTATATTACCTGTTTGCTGAATAGCAGCCGCAGGCTTGGCTGAGACAAGAATGACCTCTGTGCAAAGCGTGTATCCATAGGGGTTCGACATCGTCAGTATCACTGAATATGAGCCTGCCACCGGATAATTCACATAATGTGGGCCCGGACCACTGGCCGAAGCAGGGATTCCGCCAGGGAACATCCAGGAGTAAGTGGTGCCTGGCTGCATGATGCCGTTGTATTGGAAGGCAGCCGTGGAACCCACGCAGAGCGAAGGCGTCACCTGCCAGTTGCAGGGCAGCGGTGGTGGCGGACAATGCGGCAGGGCAAAACAAATGGTCGTGTCTTTACAATAGAAGATCCCGTTGCCCATGAGGAAGGTGAGGCACATCAGGGAATCAGTGGGCGTGGTATAGGTGCCGATGATATAGTTTGTTCCTCCGGGAAAGATCATCGGGTAGGGCACACTCAATCCCCCTGCTGTGTTTGCCGTGATGCTCAGCGTTCCGCAAGCGAGCACTTCCAATTTAAAATGGTACTCTTTCGTGCCGTTTGCGTTATAGACACACCAGATTGAATCACAGGAGAAGTGTAAATAACAACACCCTGTATCAGGCACTTCATGGAAAATGCAGGCAGTGTCAGTACAATGGAGTGCCTTGGTGATGACAACACAGTAGTTTCCTGTTGTTGAAGGGGTATAAAACTGGCTCGTGGCACCCGGTATCAGCGTCCCCAATGATGGTGGCGAAGTATACCACTGGTAGGTCAATCCAGAGGGTGACGCCAGGAGTACATTGCCGGCTACGCTAATGGCAGCGGGGGCTCCAGCCCAGCTGCATGGCTCGGGCGGACAAGGCGGAAGGATGACACAGACAGTATCGGAGATGCAACACATGATCTCATTGCCCACGGAATCGTAGGCAAAGACATGGGTCCGGAAACAGAGTTTGCTGCCGGCGACACCGTTAAATAGTGTAGCCGTAAGTTGTGATGAAGTCGCGGCAGAAGGGATGTTCTGTATGACAAGTGAGGGTGCCGCAGCCACAGTGAGATTGGGCGGTAATACCTGCAAACTTACTTCATTGATGGGAATCATGGAAAGATTCGTCACATGATAATGCATGATATAATGACCATTCTCTATACAAAAGACAGTATCGATCACAAATTTCGCACAGAGGCTGTCGGGGCATTTATAGAGTGTGAGATTCAGATTTCCGGTGGTGTCGGAACATCCGAAGCTGTTGGTGACGGCAAGAGAATAGGTGCCGCTGACATTTGCGAGATAATTTTGCGCATTTGCGCCAGCTATAGGCAAACCATTCATATACCACTGATATGAAGTGTTTCCCGGAGGTCCTTTGATGAGGAATGGGGCACAGGTGTCGAAACAGCCTTCATAATAGGAACATAATGATGGCAGGGGATTCACGGTGACACAATAGGTGGCTGAACTGTTGCAGCCATTGGTATCGGTAGCCACGACGCTATAACAGCCTGACTTGCTCACTTTAATGGTCGTGGTGATTTCACCGGTATTCCACTTGAAGTTGACGCTGGGGTTGGGATGCGTTGCCTTTAGTACGATGGTATCTCCTTTGCAAACCGTTGTTGGTCCGAGGGCTGTGATGAGCGGTGCCACTGGTGGCATGTAAACATGTAGAATAAATGCAAATGTGGTATCGCTGCAGCCGGTGACGGTATCGTTGATCACTACTTTATAAAAGTAATTACCCACCAGGGCAGGAAATGCAGAAACGGTGGCGTTTGTATTCCCGTTCACTGAGGCATCATTGCTGATCCAGGCATAAGTCCATTTTGGATTGTATTGCACTGATAAAAGCGCATATTCACCCAGGCATAATTTGTTTTTGTTGCTGGTGATGGTGGCCTGAGGATTTTGTAGGACGACAATTTTAATATGTGTGCTGTACTTACAGCCATTGGCATCGGTGATGGTCACGGTATAAACTCCTGTCTGGGTCACCGTGATAGAATCATTAGTAGCAGCTGTATTCCAGACATAACTACAGCCTGCACAGGGAGGCGCAAGCAGGAGAACGGTGGTTCCGGCACAAACGATGGTATCAGGAAAAGCTGCTATGTTTCCCGAAGCCATGGGTGCATTCACAGTGATGTTATGGATTACAGAAGCAACACAACCATATTTATCATGAACGGTGAGTGTTACAGGAAATAGTCCTGATGTGGCATAGGATTCAGAAGGGTTTTGGTTGAGCGAGGTCCCTGCATTTCCGAAGTTCCAGTTCCAATAGTTGATGTTGGAAAAAGAATTGTCAGTAAACAAAACAGCGCTATTCACGCAGGCATTGTTGCTGAAGCTAAAGGCAGCAGTAGGTTTTGCCCTGACGATGACGGTATCGCTATGAGATGTTGTACAATTCGCATTAGATATCGTCAGCGTCACAACATATGTACCCGGCAAGGCGTAGGTATGACAAGGGTTTTGTGTGCCGGAGCTGCTGGCATCGCCGAAATTCCAGTTCCAGGAAGCGATGCTGTTGCCGACGGTATGAACGCTTTTGTCGGTGAAGCAGACAGGCAGGCCAAAGCAGGCAGGCAGGATGTCGAATTTGGCCACCAGCGGAACTTCAATCAAGGCGGTATCTTTCACCGTACAGAAACCGGTACCGGATGCATCGGGCACAGTAGCGGTGAGGGTCACGAGGTAGAAACCAGCCTGGTTGTAGGTATGTGTAGGGTTGGTGGCAATGGAGCTGGTATTGTCGCCAAAATCCCAGAAAAAGCTGCTGGCATTGACAGAAGTATTGGTGAACACGACAGGATTGCAGGACGCATGGGTAAAACCCGCGCTTCCGTTTGGCGTGCAGTTTCCTCCCGCACAAGGGATTGTGGAAACGCTCAGGCTGTTGGAAATGGCAAAGCATCCATTGCTGTTGTCGGTTACAGTGACGACCCATGAACCGGGGGCACTGACAGTATAGCACTGGGTGCCCGGTCCGCCACCCGACCACTGGTAGCTGTAATTTCCATTACCGAGGGCACAGAGATTTACGGAAAAGGGCGTTCCAATGCAATATACCAGAGGGCCCTGGGCGCTGATGCTGGCCAAAGGTGAGCCCACATAGGTGACGTTGATTTGTGAGATTCCCGGGCAGCCTCCAGCTGTCGCGGTGACCTGGTACAAGCCTTGCACATTAATGGTGGGGGAAGCAAGGCTGCTGCTGAAGCTCCCGGGACCGCTCCATTGCCATGCGGTAAATACACCGCCTGAGACTGCGAGTTGCGCACTGCCTCCCTGGCAAAGATTCCCGACCTGATAAGCAACAGGCAAAGGAACCGGATTGAGCGAAATATGGAATGTGTCTGTTACCGTAGTGTTACATACGGTGACAGATAAAGACAGGATTATCGTTTGCGGGGCGTTGTTCCCCCACTCAATCTGCACAGCATTGGTATTTTGTCCAATAGTTATCGCCCCGGCATTGGGAGGATTCAGGGTCCAGCTGAAGGTTGAGCCAGCAGGCATCACCACATTGCAGGCATATCCCTGGGTGAGGTTTGCACAGGCAGTATGACTCCCTGTGATCACCGGCATCGGGGCTGGTGTGATGACATTCACCTTTAAAGTCGTGGTATCAGACGGGCAGAAAGGTGAGGAAGTCATGGCATTGACCGCTTTTACACGGAAAGGAGGCGTAGCGCCCCAGTTTACCGTGATGCAGTTTCCTGAGCCGTTGGCAGGTGTACCCCCAACAATCACCCAGGAGATATTCCCGGAAGCCGTGGCACAGTATTGTCCGACGCTGTTGGGGCAGAGGAGCGTGTCGCCGGTGATGACAGGTTTTGCAGGAGCAGGAAGCACTGTAACGCTAAACGAAGCTGAGTCGTTACAGACCTGGTTTGGGTTTTGAGGAAAGGCTGTGATAATATAAGTTCCGGGCAGATTCATCCAGTTGAAGGTAACTGAAGATCCCGGGCCAGGGGAGAAAACGGGTCCCACCGGGGAAATCTTCCAGGTACAAGAAACTCCTGAAGCGGCAAAGAAGCTGGCCAGATTTTTTACACAAACCTCAGCAGGTCCAAAAATATCCAGCTTCGGACGGAAATGAATGATTTTGATGCCACTGCCTCCACAATGCAGGTGATTGTCATAATAAGTCACTTTCAGGGTGTCGTTGCAGGGATAGCCAAAGGCAGGATAGCAGATCTCTACCTTCCCGCACTCCGAAGTGTCTTTGATGCTGCCACAGCTGCCGCTGTTCAGCGACCAGTGGTAGGTAGCCCCGCTGAAGTCGGGAATAGAAAAATCGGCACAGTCGCCCGGACAGACCTTTGATGGCCCGGCGATGATTGCCACAGCAGGGATGATGGGGATCGCAACCCAGGTAGTATCTGTGCAAACAGACGCACAGCCACTCAGATACAAACCCACAGCACCCATCTGTCCGGGTCCCCAGCTGATGTTCACCGATTGCTGGTTAAAAGGTCCGACAATGATGCCACCCTGCACAAACCAATGGTAGACGCAACCGCTGACTGAGGTTGAATAAGTAGCATTGTCGTGGGCACAAACGGTGGATGGGCAGCTGATGTCGGGTCCGGGCAAGGAACTCACATTGATTGTCTTTTTCAGGGTGTCGGTACAATGACAGCTGTTGGTGGCGATGAGCGTTATGGTAAAGATCCCCCCGCTGTTGTAGACATGTAAAGGATCTGTTGCGTTGGAAGTGCCGCCATCACCAAAGAACCACTGGTATGAGATCGCGCCTGCCGACAGGTTGTTGAACTGAACCTGGGCTAACTTGCAGGCCGAAGCCGGAAATGAAAAATTGGCGATCGGGAGATCGAGCTTTTCTACACATATTTTATTTGAATCAACACAGCCCCAATGGTTGGTTTCGTAGACAGTCAGACTGCCAAAGGGTGTCGCATCCCAATGTACCACGACAGTATTGGTGTTAATTCCTGTGATTGTAACATCACCTGTGGCTTTCCAGAAGTAAGTACTACCTGGATGAACTGCGGTGAAATAAGTAATTATCGAAAATTTACAGACCTTTTCGCAATTGTCTTTACCCTGGTGATCAGGAGAACCGACGGTTCCATTTTGTCCGGCGGAAGGACAGCCAGGATAAGGGATGTGGCTGATCAGGGGGTGGGTGACTTTGTCGCCAGTACAGATTGTATCTCCTGGAAGACCTGCCATTACTGAGCTAACAGTAAAAAACAAGCAGATTGAAATAACAGCAAGGTATATATTTTTCATATTATTTTATATTGTATTCATAACCAAATGGCCCAAAGAGACTTCACGCATATATTTTAACTTGTCAAGAAACATTCTAAATAATCTTTTGCTTGGGGGCGATTGGGTTTTAACAAATAATTAACTTACAAATCGTTTTTGCATATTGTCAGAATTTCTTGTAGGTTTGTGAGGAAAAGGAATCTTATGCTCAAAATTTCTGCTGTTATTATCACCCTCAATGAGGAGAAGAAAATTGCTGCCTGTCTTGATTCTTTGAAGGGGGTCGTTGATGAAATCGTGGTATTGGATTCCAATTCCACTGATCGGACCAAAGTGATCAGTCTCCAAAACGGAGCCACTTTTTATTCGCATCCCTTTAAAAACTATGTGGACCAGAAAAATGTCGCATTAGATCATGCCAGTTATGATTATGTGCTTTCCCTGGATGCGGATGAGGTTCTTTCGACTGAATTAAAGAAAAGCATCCTTGTCCTTAAAAAGAACTGGACCCACGATGGCTATAGTTTTAACCGGCTCACGAATTATTGTGGGTTCCGGGTGAAGCACTGCGGATGGTACCCCGATGTGAAGCTTCGCCTGGTGGACCGGAGAAAAGCGCGCTGGACCGGTGAGAGTCTGCACGAGAAGCTTGAGATGAGCCAGGGTGAGTCAGTAAAACACTTAAAGGGAAATCTGCTTCATTTTTCCTATGATTCAATCGAGTCCCATTTGCTACAGATCAATCATTTCACCAATATGAATGCGGCATCTTTGTTTGAGCGCGGGAAGAAAGCCACAGCTTTTAAGGTACTTTATTCGTTTCCGGTACGTTTTTGCCGCGACTATTTCTTAAAACTGGGTATCCTTGACGGCTATTATGGATTTCTGATCTGCTCTTTTTCTGCTTGGGCATCACTGCTTAAGTATGCGAAGCTCAGGCAGTTATGGAAAGAAACAAAGACAGCTAGTTCATGAGAAACCCCGAACGGATTCTCATCAGCCGCACCGATAGCATTGGTGATGTCGTATTGACACTCCCCATGGCAGGGGTCCTTAAAGAGCATTTTCCCCAGGCAGAGATTCTGTTTCTTGGCAAAGAATATACGCGCCCGCTGATAGAAGCCTGCGGTACTATAGACAGATTTATTGACATTCAAAGCTTTGAAGACTCTGTTGCCTACATCCGTAATTTAAAAATTGATACGGTCATTCATGTCTTTCCGCGCCAGGAGATTGCCGCGCTTTGCAAGAAAGCCGGGATCCCTAAGCGGATCGGCAGCACGGGCAGGTTGTATCATTGGTTTACTTGCAATCAGCTTGTCCCGCTCAGCCGGAAAAACGCTGCTTTGCACGAATCCCAGCTCAATCTGCGCCTACTATCGGGGCTGGGGATTAAAAAAGAATTCAGTACGGATGAAATTCAGCGATACTACGGTTTAAACAAAATCGCAGCCCTTACTGAAACGCAGCAATCCTTGCTGGATCCTGTAAAGACAAACCTGATCCTGCATCCGCTTTCTTTAGGAAGTGCCCGTGAATGGGGTCTCGAAAATTTCAAGACGCTCGTGAAGCTGCTCTCTCCCGATGATTTTAAGATCTTTATCACAGGCACTGAGCGGGAAGGGGAAAGCATCCGGAAGTCAGGGATCTTTGATCTTCCCAATACGACAGACCTTTGCGGCATGTTCTCCCTGACTGAATTGCTCTCTTTCATCGCATCCGCCGACGCGATGGTGGCTGCAAGTACGGGTCCTTTGCATGTAGCAGCAGTTTTGGGCAAGCATGCCATCGGGATCTACCCGCCCATACGCCCGATGCACGCCGGTCGCTGGGCGCCCCTGGGGAAAAATGCCGAAGTCTTTGTGCTGGAAAAAGAATGTAATGATTGCCGTAATAAGGGCTCCTGCGCCTGTATGCATGCAATAAAACCAGAGGATATCGCCTTATGCTTAAGCAAACATATTAAATAAATGCCTATGGAGAATATGAGCGAAAGCCATGAATCGTGGGTTGTCCTGATCAACCCCATGGCAGGAAATCAAAAAGGGCGTGACGACTGGGCCCGGATTTCCTCTTTACTTGACAAGTATGACATTCAATATGATCATCATTTCACTGAATATTCGCGACATTCAGTGCAGATGATACAAGATTTTCTGGGACAGGGTTTTCGGAAATTTATCATTGCCGGTGGTGATGGATTTTTGAATGAGGCAGTCAATGCAGTTTTCACGCAAAGTGTGGTTGATTCCACCCTGGTCACGCTTGCGATGATCCCGGTTGGAACGGGGAATGACTGGGTACGGACACACAATATCCCTTTTGAGTATGAGGATGCGATCAAAGTCATTCAAAAGGGAAAGACCATGACACATGATGTTGGCCGTGTATTTTATCATACGAATGGGCTTGAAAAGTCATGGTATTTTATCAATATCTGCGGGATTGGCTTCGACGCTGAAGTGAATAAAAAGGTAACGGCTGACCGGGAACGAGGGCATTTAGGTCCGATGAAATACCAATATCATATTTTCACGACGCTGATGGCATATTCCCCGACAAAGATGAAGCTGATTATCGACGGCACGGAATCTACCCACGAAGTTTTCAGTATGACCCTGGGCAATGCGCAGTATAACGGTGGCGGGATGAAACAATTACCGTCAGCGGTGCCTGATGATGGGATCTTCGACCTCAGCATTATCGGAAAAATCTCACGGATCAAAGTAATGCGCTCGGTGAACAAACTTTATGACGGCTCTTATGTTAGTTTACCAGAGGTTTCGACCTATACCGGGAAGTCGGTTGAGATCATCTCAGAACCAAAATGTTGGGTTGAAGCTGACGGAGAGGCCCTGGGGGAATCACCCTTCCGCTTTGAGATGCTGGCCCGGGCAATAAATGTAATCATCCCTTAAGGTATATAAATGGCAAAACATGTCCTGTCAAAATCGTCTTTTATCCGTGGACTTCAATGCCATAAATCGCTTTATCTCAACAAATACCACCAGGAAGTAAAAGACCCGCTTTCTCTTGAGCAACAGCAGGCTTTTAAGCGTGGTCATAATGTCGGAGACCTTGCGCAGAATCTTTTCCCTGGAGGCGTGATGGCCAAAGACGAAAAGTTTTTCCAGGTCAACAAAGTCATTGCCCAAACGAAAGCCTTGATTGAACAAGGTGTGACTATTATTTATGAAGCAGGATTTGAGTATGATGCTTGTATTGCACTGATGGATATCCTTGTAAAAGACAAAAGCGGCTGGAAGGCTTATGAAGTCAAGAGTTCATTAGAGGTGAAAGACGTTTACCGCATGGATGCAGCTTTTCAGTATTACATCATCACGAATAGCGGGATCGCGCTGCAAGACATTCAGATCATCTTTCCAAAAAGAATGTATGATCCAAAGAAACCGGAAGCGGTAGATGGCTATTTCCAGTCGGAATCGGTGATGGGTTTTGCGCTTTCAAAACAGGAATCCATAAAAAAGGAAGTTCTGCACCAGAAGATGGTACTCACGACCCGCCGATTGCCCTTCATCCCAATGGGCGCGCATTGTGACAAGCCGTATCCCTGCGACTTTAAGGGTTTTTGCCGGAAGGATCGGTAATAAATTTCTTGGCACGGATTGGTCACAATAAAAGTACAGAATTCACAGAAAATTTATAAGGCTCTGCCTTCTTGCTCAATAACGATTACTTCTGCAATCTGTATTATCAATTCAGTAATTTTATTTCGTATAACATCCCAAACTATGGAGTACTTAATCCCCACATAATCGTGGATTAAACGATCTCTTGAATCAGGGTTCTACCCAATCACCACCATCTTTGATGATGGTGATAAGTTCGTCGACAGCGACGGATTCGTCTATGCCTTGTTTGACGAGATTCTTTCCTTTATACAGCATGACTTTCCCGTTTCCGGCTCCGACATATCCGTAGTTGGCATCGGCCATTTCACCGGGGCCATTGACGATACAACCCATGACGGCAATTTTCAGTCCGGTGAGATGTGCGGTTTGGTCTTTGACCTGGCTGAGTGCCTGTTGGATGTTAAACTGAGTCCGGCCACAGGAAGGACAAGCGATATATTCGGTTTTGTAGATCCTGTCGCCGACAGCTTGTAAGATATTAAATACTGTTTGTGTAGGGTATTTGCATAAGGCATCTGGCTCACCTTCCACCCAGATTCCGTCGCCCTGGCCGTCGACCAGCAGGTAAGCCAGGTCTGCGGCGGAATATAATGCCAGGAGGTCGATATCGGGCATGGTAAAGGCACGGTTCAACACGACAGGGGTATGGCAGTTCATTTCTTTTAAGATGCTAAACATCCGTCGGACCTGGCTGACAGCCGCAGTCCAATGTGATTCGAACACAAAAACGGCGACAGTGTCGTTTTTGGCAGCTTCGATCAATTCCGCACTGAGAGAGGCTTCAGTCACCATGATGAAATTCGTAACCGTAGACCTTATGCTGGCTCTCATGTAGTTATGTACATCCCACAAGGGCAGAAATGCTGTAGACCCCTGATCCCAGATCGAGAAATGAACGACTTCCTGTACTTCAGAAGGATGTTTGAGGGTGACAATATGAGGCGGGTTGTAGATAAAATCCGGCTTAAAGGCTTTGTTGGCGAAATAAGAACACTCAAAGGAAGCGATGCCAGAGCATGAGGTGATGACCGCAGCTTGTTGTCCGCCACCAATCTTGCCCACACGGATCGTTTCTCTTTTCTGAAACTCAAGGTAGCTAAGGTTTTCCGGGAGATTCAATGTATGGGTGTAGGGTCCCTGGCGTTTGTTATACCTGTCGGCAATTGCTTTGGCAACGGGAATCTCCTGTTCGGGATCTTCCGTCAGGGAAACCCGTATCGTATCCCCTATCCCATCTTCCAGCAAAGCGCCAATGCCTGCTGCTGACTTGATGCGTCCATCTTCACCGTCGCCGGCTTCAGTCACACCCAGGTGAATCGGGTAGTTCATCCCTTCTTCCTGCATCAGCATGACCAACTGCCGGGTGGCAAAGGTCGTTACCCTGATGTTACTGGATTTCATGGAACAAACCAGCTCATGAAAGCCGTAGCCAGCGGATATCCTGAGAAACTCCATTGCTGACTCGGCCATTCCGAGGGGTGTATCGCCATAACGGCTCATGATACGATCGGAGAGCGAGCCATGGTTGACGCCAATCCTGATTGCGGTACCATATTCCTTGCAGATGTCGAGCAGTGGGCGGAAACGTTCGGCAATACGTTCCAGCTCTTCACGGTATTCCTGTTCGGAGAATCCTATTGTGGTCTGTCGTTTCTTGTCGGCATAGTTGCCCGGATTTATCCTTACTTTCTCAACCAGTCGTGCCGCAAGTTCAGCGACTTTCGGGTTGAAATGCACGTCGGCGATGAGCGGAACATGAATACCCTGTTTTCGGAGTTCTTGTTTGATGATACGAAGGTTTTCGGCATCGGCTATGGTAGGGGTTGTGATTCTGACATAGTCGCAGCCGGCTTCAACGAGATCTATGGTCTGTTCGACAGTCGACAGGGTATCGAGCGTGTCGGTATTCGTCATTGACTGGATACGGATTGGATTTTCGCCGCCCATGGGCACATCGCCAAGGCTTACAACGCGGGTTATCATCCGTTGATAAGGCAGATATATCAATGAAAATCAGGATTTAATGATGAGACGATATCCATTTCCATGAACGCTAAGGATTTCAACATTGGGGTCATCTTTCAGGTATTTCCGGATCCTGGCCATAAAGACATCCATGCTGCGGGCAGCAAAATAGCTGTCGTCGCCCCAGATCTTCATCAGTGCTTCTTTTTTAGAGAGTATATTATCACCTGCCAGGCAAAGCAGTCGGAGTAGTTCTGATTCTTTGGGTGTGACACTCTTTTTAACGTTCGAAAACGACAATATCCTTTGTTTGTAGTTAAAGACATACTGTCCTATGCTGATCTCCTCAGCGATGGTCTGTGGTTTGTTTGACAGCTGGTCATTACGGCGGGTAATGGCTTTGATTTTCAGTAAAAGAATTTCTGAATCAAAGGGTTTGGTGATGTAGTCATCAGCGCCGATCTCAAAGCCCTGGATCATGTCCGTCTTTAAGGTCTTTGCGGTCAAAAAGATAATCGGGACTTCTTTTCCGCTGGCCCGGATCTCCTTAGCCACGGCAAAACCATCCATTTCGGGCATCATCACGTCAAGGATACAGATGTCGAAGTTATCTTTAAAGAATTCGGCCCAGGCTAGTTTGCCATTAGTCTTGAGGACTACTTCAAAATCATTCAGTTCAAGGTATGACTTCAGGATTGACCCAAAGTTGAGGTCATCCTCAGCCAACAAAATTTTCATCTTATGATTCATGGATAACAGATTTTCTATCTTCTTTCGGTAAAGGTAAAACTATCTCAATACGAGTACCACTTCCAGTCTCACTCCATACGCTAATACTTCCGTGATGCCCGTCAATAATGGCTTTGGCATAACTTAATCCCAATCCGAAACCTTTCACATTGTGGATGTTTCCGGTTGGAATCCGATAGAATTTCTCGAAAATCCGTTTCTGGGTCTCTTTCGACATGCCAATTCCCTTATCTGAGATCCCTATAACGATCATCTTGTCACGGTTTATTGTGTAAACCAAAATTTCTGGCTTCTCAGGAGAATATTTATTGGCATTGTCCAGGAGGTTCAGGATACAATTGAGGAGATGAACCTGATCACCCAGAACAGTATCTTTCGTTGCGTTTAATTCCAGGCTGATGCTTCCCTGGTTTTTCTCAACCTGAAGCCTGATGCTCCCTACGGCTTTTTTAAGGAGGAGGTTCATCTCAAGCCTGGCCAAATCAAAACTAAACTCGTGACGATCAAATAAAGCCATCTGAAGTACCTGCTCAACATGGGCATTCATGCGTTTGTTTTCTTCACGGATCACCTGGGTGTAATTCCGAATAAGGGCAGGGTCCTCAATCACTTTGGCATTGTTGATAGAATCCACGGCAAGTGAAATCGTTGCCAGCGGGGTTTTAAATTCATGGGTCATGTTGTTGATAAAGTCCGTTTTGATCTCAGAGATCTTTTTCTGTTTGAACACAGCAAGAATTGTCATGACAAACACGACAAGCAAGGTGAATGTAAAGATCAGCGACAATGTCATCAGCCACGACATTGATTTCACCAATTCATTCTTCTGATTTGGGAAATAGACCAGTAAATAATTAGACTTCGCGATCAGGTCATTAGGGAATAGGCTGACTTTAAATGACTTATTCCGGTATTCGTCAGCGAAATTCCGTGAACGAAGATTTAGTGGGGCTGCTTTTCCGGCAGGAATCACCGCAAATTCATAGGGTAAGTGAATGCCGTTGTCGAGCAGCGCTTTGTTCAGTTCTTTCTGAAGGCTAAAGGTGTCGAGCCGGTTTTCAATATTTAAGTTTTTATTTTGAGCCTCGACAACGATTTCCCGGATCACATCATTCATTTTATTGATCCTTTTGGCAAAACGATCCGTTTCTGTCATTAATATTTTACGGTCGTTATTGGAAGACGATTCGGTGAGGGCTGAAGAAGTGATTTCATGATTTGTAACAATACGCTCATGTAATTCAGGATCTGATTTTTTTATAACAACTTCATTGTCAATGGCTTTATTTTTTTCTTTTTGACTTAGTGTGGCAGCGCTTGAATTTTGATAGGGCAAACCGGTATCCAGTTTCAGGTTGAATTTATCTGTAATGAAAATCACATCTTCTTTCTTTTCAAGCTTATCGACCGTTTTAACGAGGGCATTATTTACGGAAGTATTAAAGCTCTCCTGGCTGATTTTTAGCGCATTACGAATCCAACTCAGCTGGACAAAAATAATGCCGAGCATTGCCAAGCTTCCCAGGACAATCAGGACCAACAACCATTTTCCTTTCATAGGTCAAAAGTATAAAAACCTAATTGTCAGCAAGAAAGATTCTTGAAGCCTTAACCAAATTTAACTATTGTTCAAATTTAACAAATCGCGAAATGCTTAGCTTTGCTAATCATTATTAAAATCATCAACAATGAGAAAATTAAATATTCTGTCAGCAAGCTTCAAATATATTATTGTGAGCCTGGGTTTTGGCTTACTGACTCAGGGAGCTGTAGCTCAGACACAAAAAGAAAACAAGGAAGAATCGACAACGAAAGTTGTGGTCCGGATCACCAAGGACGATGGCCAAGGGAAAAACAGCAGGAACGACACGACAATTATTATTGAAGGAGACACGATGGTGCTAATGGGTGGGGACATTCCACAGGAAGGGATGGTCGGGAATTGTAAGAGAATTATGGTGTTAAAAAATATGCCCGGGGGTGATTTTAACCCAAGTGACCCATTTCCTTTTGGCATGGGCATGACTCCATGGGGTCAGATCACAAAATTTGAGATAAAAAACAAAAAGCACGGTAAAAAAATCACCATAGAAACCAATGACGACATGATGATTATGATGCCTCCTTCATGTCCGGATTCCAGGCATGAAAAACAAATAAAGATTATTAAGGAGGAACGTAAGTAGTATAATCGCTCAGCAATATTTCCCAAATTTTTCAGTTATCTGCGATACGAGAATTATACTTAGGTTTGCAACTGAAAAATCAAGAAATGAAGTACTTTACCCGGATTGTTTTTTTAATAGGGATCACTGTTTGCCGGGCTTCGCTTTTCGCCCAGGTAATGCCCATTGGCGATTGGAGAGAACATCTACCTTATAATAATTGTATTGCAGTTGCAGAAGCAGGGTCGCGCATTTATACGGCCACTGCCTATGGCATCTTTTATTATGACCGTGATGACAACAGCATCGCACGCATGACGAAAATTAACAGTCTTTCAGATGTCGGTTTAAGCGACATTGCCTGGTGTTCTGCAAGCAAGACTCTGGTCGTTTCTTATACCAATGCGAATATCGACCTGATCACCGACAATAAAGTAACCAATCTTTCCGACATCAAACGGAAGGCTATTTTAGGGAATAAGAACATTTACAAAATCATTTGCATTGACAAGCTTGCCTATTTATGCTGTGGTTTCGGCGTTGTTGTTGTGGATATCGCTAAAATGGAAATCAAAGAGACTTATTACCTGGGACCGGAAGGTGCTCCACTGGCGGTATTCGACCTGGCCAGCGACGGGACCAGCCTTTTTGTGGCCACTGAGAAAGGGATCTTTTCAGCTTTACTTAGTGGACAGAACCTCTCTAACTTTGCTTCCTGGACACATGATGAAAATATCCTTACTCCAAACGAGAAATACAATGCTGTCGCTTATTTCAAAGGAAATCTTATCGTAAATAAACATTCAGATAATTATAACAATGACACGATGTTTATTAAAACAGGTATGGGATGGGATTACCTGGACAAGTATAATTCTTCTACCCGAAGTGAAATCAAGACATTTGGGGATAAGCTGTTATTGGTAAACGCAGATTTTGTTGACATCAAGGATTCCAATCTGGCGCCTTTGCTTCATCTGTACGTTTACAACCTGGATGATACTACCTATTCCCCGCAGCCAAGTGCTGCCATTATCTCAGCTGACGGGCATTTATGGATTGCAGACAAAGCCCAGGCTTTGGTAGAAAATTACAACACCTGGACTTTTAAGCGGATTCTCCCCAATGGTCCGCTTGGAGCAAAGGTTTTCGACATGGCATTCGCTTCCGGGCACCTTGCTGTGGTTCCGGGTGGCAGGAACCCTTCCTGGGGCAGTAACTGGGACCTGGGTGCCATCTATTCATTTCAGGATGAATCCTGGTCCAGTGCCAACAGGCAGTCAAATCCGGGTATGGACAGTATTCGCGACTTGCTTACCGTCGCTGTCGACCCCAGTGATTCAAAACGGGTCTATGCCGGATCCTGGGGCAATGGCCTGGTTGAGTTGTATGACGGGAAGATCAAAAATGTCTATAATTCCAAGAACAGTTCGTTGCAGCCAGTGGTTGGATACCCTGACTGGAAGGCCTGGGTTGGCGGACTCGCTTTTGATGCTGACAACAATTTGTGGGTAAGCAATTCCAGTGCACCCAACGTATTAAGCGTCAAGAGATATCCAGGTGGTCAGTGGATGTCATTTGACCTGGGGAATTTATACCCCGGGACTGAAGCTATCGACATGGGCAAGATGATCATCGACCATTATAACCAGAAATGGGTATTACTCAGGGGTAATTCCTTGCTTGTTTATTCGGATAATTACACTTTAACGAATCCCAACGACGACCATGCCAGAAAGCTCACCAGCGGAATTTCTTTAGGCAATATCCCTGGAACCCAGGTTTTTAGCATTGCCTGCGATAAAGACGGGCAAGTGTGGTTGGGGACTGACCAGGGCGTTGCTGTTTTCTATGCCCCTGAGAATGTTTTTACGGGTCAGAATTTTGATGCGCAGAAAGTTTTTATCACCATTGGCGGCTACACTCAATATCTGCTTGAAACAGAGGCCGTTACTGCAATAGCCATCGATGGCGCCAACAGGAAATGGTTTGGGACCGATCGTGCTGGGGTCTTTTTAATGTCGCCCGACGGATCAAAACAGATTTTGCATTTTAGCAAGGAAAATAGCCCCTTATTATCCAATACTATTTCTGCCATTACCATCAATCCGGAAAATGGAGAAGTGTTTTTTGGTACTGATAAAGGCATCGTTTCTTATAAAAGTACTGCCACGGAAGGCAGTGAGAATAACAGCAGCGTTTTGGTTTACCCGAACCCTGTTGAACCCGGCTATTCAGGTTCTATTGCCATCAAAGGACTGGTAAGCAATGCCAATGTCAAAATAACCGATATTGGCGGTGGACTGATTTACCAAACTACTGCTGAAGGCGGACAGGCAATCTGGAATGGCCGAAACTTTGACGGAAGAAAAGCTGGTAGCGGTGTGTACCTTGTTTTTGTCTCCAATGAGGACGGTTCTGAAACCTGCGTTACCAAAATCCTGTTCCTCAATTAACTTAAAGGTTTGAGCCTGCACAAAACCAGAGGGATCGTTCTGCATAAGGTCAACTATTCAGAAAGTAGTGTCATTCTAAAAGTTTATACTGAACTATTTGGGATTCAATCTTATCTCGTCAAAGGTGTCAGGAAAAAGAAACCACTGATCAGCCCTGCCTTATTACAGCATCTCTCCCTGCTGGAGCTGGTCGTTTATCATAAAGAACTTGGAAACCTTCAGCATATCAAAGAGATTCATGCAGCCTTTCCCTTTACCCATATTCCTTTCGACATACGAAAAAGCTCCCTGGCAATCTTCCTCAATGAAGTAATTTACAAAGCTTTAAAAGAAGAAGAAACCAACGCAGAACTTTTTAATTTTCTCTTTGATTCCATTGTCCGCTTAGATGAAGCTACGGCTCATCTGAACACTTTTCATCTATGTTTTTGTGTTCAATACTCGAAATACCTGGGCTTTTACCCTTCCGGCAATTGGGATCTACAACACCCTTATTTTGATTTGGTTGAAGGTGTATATGTGAATACGCCACCCCTGCATCAATACTATCTTACAAAAGAGATCAGCCAGGTTTTGTTTCAATACTCCTCAGCAAGTTGGGAGAATATGTCGGAAATTTCTATTAATAATCAACAAAGGAAAAACCTGCTAATGGGATTGATGGATTATTATCGTATTCATCTTCAAGGTTTTGGAAATATTCAATCGCATCATATCCTGGAACAAGTTCTGGGTTGATCATTTCTTTTTACCTTTGCAGCCCTTTAAACAGTGCTATGGACCATCTTTCAGATCAGGAAATATTCCGCAGAAATGCGATGCTTGAATTGCAGAAATCAGGGATAGATCCCTTTCCTGCAGCTACTTACCCCGTCGATGTCACTTCGGCCGACATCCTTAAAAACTTTCCCGGCGACAATACGCTTTATCAGGATATCAGCATTGCGGGTCGTATCATGAGCCGTCGTATCATGGGAGCCGCATCCTTTACGGAATTACAGGATGAGAAAGGCAGGATACAATTGTATTTCAAACGCGACGACATATGTCCGGGCGAGGATAAATCAATGTATAACACCGTCTTTAAGAAGCTTTTAGATATCGGGGATATCATCGGGATCAAAGGTTTTGTCTTTACCACCCAGATGGGAGAAATCACCATCCACGTGAAAGAATTTACGGTGCTCTGTAAATCAATTCGTCCGCTACCTGTAGTAAAAGAAACAGTCGACGCGGTTTTCGATGCCTTTACTGATCCGGAGTTGCGGTATCGCCAACGTTATGTTGACCTCATTGTGAATCCCCAGGTCCGCGATATCTTTATTAAAAGAACAGCCCTGGTGAATTCCATGCGTAATTACCTGACAAGCCGCGGCTATCTTGAAGTAGAAACACCTATTTTGCAGCCATTGTATGGGGGTGCCGCCGCCAGGCCTTTCAAGACACATCACAACAGCCTGGACATGACGCTGTACCTTAGAATCGCCAACGAACTCTACCTAAAGCGCTTAATTGTAGGCGGTTACGATGGGGTCTTTGAATTTTCAAAAGACTTCAGGAATGAAGGGATGGACCGTTTTCACAACCCTGAGTTCACCCAGATGGAGCTTTATGTTGCTTACAAGGATTATGAATGGATGATGAACCTGGTTGAAGAAATGGTTGAAAATATTGTTCTTGCACTTCACGGAAAGACCACCGTTACAGTTGGTGCCCATGAAATAAACTTCCAGAGACCCTGGAAGCGCTTTACCATGTTTGAGGCGATTGACCATTATACCGGTGTTGACATCAGCCAGATGAATGAAGATCAACTGGTTGCCACAGCAAAAACCTTTAAAATTGAAGTGGATGCTTCGATGGGAAAAGGGAAACTGATTGATGAGATTTTTGGTGAATGTTGCGAAGGAAAACTGATTCAACCGACATTCATCACGGATTATCCGGTAGAGATGTCGCCGCTTGCCAAGAAACACCGCTCCAAGCCAGGCCTGGTAGAACGTTTCGAAGCCATTTGTAACGGGAAAGAAATCTGTAATGCTTTTTCTGAATTGAATGACCCTATCGATCAGCGAAAACGATTTGAAGATCAGCTGGAGTTAGGCCGTCGTGGTGACCAGGAGTCAATGGTTCTCGATGAAGATTTTTTACGTGCCCTGGAATATGGGATGCCCCCGACTGCAGGTTTGGGTATCGGCATTGACCGTTTGAGTATGATCATGACCAATTCTTCCTCTATCCAGGAAGTCTTGTTTTTCCCGCAAATGCGACCAGAAGTTATTGACAATCAAACAAAAGATGTTGATCACGGTTTTGCAGGAAGTAATATTCCGGAAGCTTGGGTGCCCATCCTTACCAAACTGGGCATTATAAACTTGGATCAGCTTCGCCTGGCGAATGTCAATAAGCTCTTCAACGACCTGAATGGGATGCGAAAGAAAATGAAACTGGAGATAACGCCACTGAAGCTGGAAGACTTACAGGGCTGGAAATAACCTTAAATCCAGGCCTTACCTTTTCTCAAATCTCTTCACCAGCACAAGGAAAAACAATCCGAATAGGAAAAAGACTACAACAGATAGCACAGAAGCTCTCATATTTCCAGTGATCGCTTCCATAATTCCAAAACTAAAGGTTCCGGCAACGGTGGCTAGTTTTTCCATGACATCGAAAAAGCTGAAATAAGATGTATGGTCTTCTGTCTCAGGTAACATCTTTGACCAGGTTGAACGTGCCAGAGATTGAGAACCTCCCATCACGATTCCCACACAGCAGGCCACGATCATAAATCCTACAGCATCCGTGATCATATATGCAGCATAACAGATTATCACCCAGGCTGATACTGATATAAGCAAGGTATTTATATTGCCTAATTTTTTTGAGATCCTGGCGAAAGACCAGGCACCGGCCACGCCCAACAACTGTATACACAGTATCGTGCCGATCAAGACTGCATTGCCAAGTTTGAGTTGCTTTTCACCGTAAGTGGCTGCCATAAACATCACGGTTAAAATACCGCTTGTCATGAAAAAATACGAAGCCAGGTACAAAGTCATCTTCCTGGAATGTTTGACAAAGTTCCAAACAGTCCTAAGCTCCTGATAGCCTTTCATGATGACATTCCCACCTTGCTTTTGACCGAAAGTATATTTAGGAAGAACCTTAAAAGTGATCTGTGCAAAACCAATCCACCAAATGCCGACAGTGAGGAAGGCTAACCTGGCTGGGAAGCTGGTATCAGTGATGCCAAACCATCCTGGCTTCAGGATAAATATCAGATTTATAATCAACAAAGTAACACCGCCAAGGTAACCCATAGAATAACCCCGGGCACTAATTCTATCCTGGTCTTCAGGAGCAGCAATTAAAGGCAAAAAAGAATTGTAAAATACCAGGCTGCCACCATAACCGATCCAGGCAAAAAAGAAGGATAGAATGCCAAGTTCAATATTGTCTTTATTAAAGAAAAAGAGTGTGGCACAACTTATGCCCCCTATCAGGGTGAACACTTGCATAAAAGCTTTCCTGCGCCCGGTATAATCAGCGATTGAAGACCACAGTGGCGTCAAAATCGCCAGGAAAAGATAAGCTGCGGCGATTCCCCAGGAATATAATACGGTGTTTATGATATGAAACCCAAAGAAATCGACGACATCTGAGCCGCCGGCGCGGGTTACAGCGCTGTAATAAATGGGGAATACTGCAGAAGCGATGGTTAACTGGTAAACTGAATTGGCCCAATCGTACATGACCCAGCCATTGATAACCTTGGGATCCCCTATTTTGATAGGGGAAATATCAGCAGTTTTGCTCATAATTTAATGTTAAAAGGTTAGTTTTTTTCCTGGTCGAATCTGACCCTGAAGGCCAAGCCAAAATAAACAAACTGCTGATTTTTAAAGGGTAATAGAGATGGATCAGCTGATGTTTTAATATGAATCGAGTTATACGTCTGAAAATAACGAAAAACCGTTTGTCCAACGCCAATGTAGGCGGTTAGATTTTTAAAGGGATAGTAGTTAATGACCGCAGAAATCTGGTTATCAGCCCAAATTTTATGACCTTCCAAAACATACATGTCTCCGGGATTGTCTTTTGTTCTGTAGGATGAATTAACGCTACGGTAGGCCAAACCAGCAGTCCATTTCGGATGCAGTCTGTATTCAATATTCATGGCGGCTGGCAATGTGCCAAATATGTTAAGTCGTTTATTGACTTTCCATTCAATACCCAGCAGTGCCATAAAATAATTCCCGAAAAACTCACGGTTATAATACAATCCAAACTTCCATTTCAGTGCTTCCCGCTTCTTCCAGGTAAATAAGACAGCCCCTCCGGCTTGCCAGTCAGTACCTCTCACGGACACAAGATCTGCGTTGATTTTTGCAATACCCATCACAACATAGTTCCATGCAGGATCTTTCATGTCATGCTTAAACCCGATATGCATCTCATTGGAATACAGGTCATTCCCATAGCTATGCGTCACAGAATCATAATCAAAATGATGATGAAGGTGCTCAAAACCACCAAGAATTACATTCCCATTTTTCATTTGAAACGGAAATGTCACACCCGCTTTAAACAAAGAAGTTGCAGCATTTGAACTCGGAGCGTCTTTGTAAGCCGCACGTGTGAACAGCTGATATTGAACATCTGCTATGTCGATATAGGGCTGCGAAAAGCCAGCGATGCCGAAAAAAAGGAAGGAGAGACAAAGTACTGTTTTTATCATCCAAAATTGGTTTAGGAGCCAAATATAAACATAATTGGATACATCCTTCCTTCCTCGAACAGCCTTTTAATTATATTATTTCTTTACCGAGCCCTGGATAATGAGTTTTTGTGTCAGGAGGCCATGATTAGCTTTCATGCTTATAAAATACATTCCATCAGACAGATATGACAAATCTAGCTGACGCAGATAATGACCATTCCCACTCAGGTTCTTTTCTTCGAATACTTTTTCACCCAATGAATTGGTGATATAGTAATCAAGGGCTTCCTTGTCGCCTGCTATCAACTCCAATGTAAAATTCCCTTTACTAGGATTTGGGAACACCTCCAAATGAAGAAGTCCGGATTGATCCTGAGATAAAACTTGAGGATATGAAAGCTTTACATCCCTAAAAGGCGTAGCCAGTTCGTCGGCCAGTTCGGTTCCCGGCAAACAATTTAAATTAAAAGCGGTCACATCTAAACGCAATTTCCTGACTTTTAATTCAATGACGGGATCAAGTTCCTTAAGTACGACTGGTGTCAGGCTAAACCAGGAAATCCTGAGAAGCCCCTGCTCGAGAAGGTAGTCCAACTGGCCGTCATATGAGGATGGGAATTTCAACGAAATCAATTCATAACTCTCTGAAGGGAAATTCATTATCATTGACAATGCACCGAGGCTCATAGATTGCCCGCTTAAAAGAGGTATCGTGCAGATCCCTAAAGAATCTGACTGAGCGTATCCACTTTGCTCAAGGTGGGCTCCCGCTTCCATTTTAGCATAGGGCTGATAGGAGCCATTGACATCACCGGTGCACAAACCTTTGATATTTTGAGTAACATTGGCATTGCCGGTGAAAACAAAAACCGGTTTTTCAAAAACCCAATTCCCTGCTGCAAAAGAAGTTATAGATCCGGTAAACCGCCTGGAAATCAACATTGCATCCAGGGAATTAACAGAAGCACTGTTGTCGACATTGGCTGCTTTTAGTTTAACGCCTGTGAGTGGAGCAATGTTAACGAAATGCTTCAGGACCAATAAGGCATCAGATGCGTTTGCACCGCCCCAGGTCTTGTTGCAAACAGCCTCCAGGGAATATGTCCCTGAGGCTACATTTATAAAATGGTAATGCCCGCCTGTTATTAACCATTGTGATTGGATCACGGAATTCCCTGATTTCAAGCTTACCAACACGCTATCAAGCGCTGTAGAATTAAGATTCAGATAGGCTGCATTGCCGTATATGTCAGTATATCCGCGTTTTACATTTATAGAATCAACCCCATAGCAAGTGAGTCCGTTTGAAACGGTAACGGAATAGGTCCCGCTCGACAGTACCTTTTTATACCGGCTTGTTTCCCCGGAATTCCATTGGTAATAAAGAGAGCCGGCACCTGCATCAAGCATCAGGCTGTCAGAGGCAGGAATTGTAGTATCATTCCCGAGGTTTACGACAGGGGTTCCCATCACCGATTCGCTGATCACATTCGACGTGGCAGGGTTTCCGGAAACACAGCCCTGGTTGGAAGTCACCACGCATTTAACCTGGGCTCCGTTCAGAGGAACGTACGCATAATTCAGACTGTTATTTCCAACATTAACATCATTGACTTTCCATTGGTATACGGGGTTGGTTCCGCCATTGACAGAAACTGCAGTAAAGGAAACCAACGTCCCGACGCAAACTGTTGTTGATGGCGAATTCAATATTGAAACACTGACAGGCGTACTTTGCGTAACATTAATATAGGAAGTCTTGGTCATGGTGTTGCTGTTACCGGATTTGGTAACTGTGAGGCTAACAGTCTTCAGACCTGTTGTCAGATATTGATGGCTAGGGTTTTGAAGCAGGGAAGTCCCGCCATCACCAAAAGTCCAGGACCAGCTGGTTGGACTTCCCAATGAAAGATCCGTGAAACTGACTGAAGCACTCTGGCAAACACTTGTATTGTTGGCTGAAAAATTTGCCACCACACTTGCCTGGGTGGATGTCAGGTTGATGTCGTCGAGATATAAATTATTCCCATAACCATCAACGGCAATAAACTTAACTACGATCGTCTGCCCAAGATACGCTGTGAGGTCTATCGAGTCGGTCCGCCAATCGCTTGCAACAGCAGGCGTAAAAGGGTTGACATCATCAGCTCCGGTTGCAAGTGTAGCATAGGTTTTGGCATAAGGGATCGCGGCCAAAGTGGATCCGCAGTTGTTATAAATAGCGACTTTCAATGAATCCTTATAAATATCACTATAGGGTCGGTAGGCTACTTTGAACTTAAGCTTTGCGCTTCCTGCCTGGGGCAAAGAGATTCCCGGCGAGACCAGCTCATCAACAGTCCCTGCATTATCATAGTTATAAAAATCCATAAAAACGCTCTTTGTGCTCGAACCATTCCCGGCAGCACTGCTCGTAAATGCCCAGCTGGTCTGCCCATCGGGATTATTCACGACCCAGCCTTTTGTGGCGAAGGTCCCTGATTCAAAGTTGTCGGCAAAGGGAGTCACGCTGGCATTGTTGATATGGATGTAATTACTTTTTGTCATCGTATTGCTGCCGGCAGGTCCTGAAATAGTCAGCGTTACTGAGTAATTCCCGGCAGCAGGAAACTGAACTTCCGGGTTTAAAGAGGCCGCACTTGTTCCATTGACAAAGACAGCAGTATTTGGGCTAAATGACCACAAACGGCTGGTGATACTTCCGCCTGAAATATCACTAAAACCCACAGTCTGATAGGGACAGGTGACCAAAACACCAGCGCTGAAATTTGCAATCGGTGTCATCCCAACCTGGAATGATATAGTGTTACCGGCCGCGCTAATATTATAGATATTTACATGTGCATTACTATCGGTTGAAAGGAAACAGCGAGGGTTGGTGGTGTCGTTAAAAGCAACCCTTCCGATCGTATTGTTAAAAAAGCCCTGGCTAATGGTTCCGTTGGCTGTCAGAGTACCGCCGGGCCTGAAAGCATAGACTTCATCAGGAGGTCCATCTGCATTGCCATTACCGGCAAGGGTATTGATCCGGTAGATGACAAGACCGGAACCGGGAAGAGAACTCTCAAAGCTGCCTATTTTCCTTCGGTATTCGAGTACAAAATACTCTGTAGCCGAAGCGCTGGTAGGAATTTTATAGCAGTTATTGGTGGAAGATGTCAAAGGACTTAAGATATATGTCCCTGGCAATGTGATTGTTGGGATCGAAGCAATCCAACCTCCATATTTATATTTCAAAAAAGCCGACATATGCTGAGGCGGGTTCTGATTGGCATCCATGATATCCCAGACACCGACAGGGCTCATTCCATTAGAGGTGTAGTGATAGAGATCAGGAGCACCAAAAGTGTGAAACATTTCATGAGCCAGTACGCCTACGCCGGAAGTATTAAGGAAGGTCTCAATCTGAATGTTGTAATCATAAAAATGTTTCCCGTTTACATTTACCGTCGGGGATGTATAGGCCGACCAGCGGTGTGGCCACAAAATAGAAGACCAGGCAGTAGTCCCTCCGCGGATGATGAAACACACATTGTCAATATTGCCATCACTGTTAAAATCCAGGTTAAGGCCTACAGGAACCTGGCTTGCAATACTGGACACCGCACTTCTTAGGAGGTCGTGCTCACGGCTTGTCCGCTCATTACTTTTATAACCTGTCGGGTTTGTGAGGGTATCCCATGGACTGTAGTAATTGCGGGTATGCGAATCCTGATATGACAAGACAATTGTACCGGAAGGTGTCGGATAAAAAGTCGACGAAACTGTCATGTTATTATATGAGGCTTCTTTGTAATAATTATACATGGAATTAGCCCCGGGTACATTGTCATTAAAAACGCTGTCGTAGTAGTTTAAGCTGGTCGGGAAAGCCGTTTGATCAGAGAAACGGATAAACACCACCAGGTTGTTAACGGTACCGGTGGTGAGTGTCGGCAATTGGCTTGGCTTGTTGGCTTTTGGTGTATGATCCCAGAAGTTGGATCGTAATGATTTCCATTCTTCAGCAGAGATGTCAAGTCCTGGTTTCAATCCGAAAGATTTTGGGTCATCAAGTCCTGCAACAGCCAAGCCTGGGATGAGTTTCCCATTCTGGCGTACAGCAAAAACATACCACCCTTTGGTATTTCTTAGTATTGTATAACCATTTAAGTCATGAACGCGCTGATGATACTCATCACCAGAGGTCAGCAATGAAAGTTCAATTCCGTTTGGCTGGGTGACTTTCAGCGGCATATTCTGGAGATATGCGGCTTTTATGGACAATGAATTAAGACACAATATCCAGACTAACAACAATATAATTGAGTGATTTTTTATTTTCATGGTGAAAAAATTAAACTCTGATTCAGGGAATGGTGACAAATTTCGGTAAATATAATTGCTTGAACCACTTTCAGCAGTAAAAAATTGTGAAGTCTGGTTCCAAATTTATATTTGCAATACTTTTCGGTCCATTTAGAACAATTGTCCAGGGTTTTAGTTCTGTTCATTGCCGAAAATCGCAGATCTTCTGATTGATTTTTTACCTACCTTTGCAAACCTCTTTTTTTAGAGAGTAACGGCAGGGAAATTATGACGGATCAATACAGTATGAAGCATTTAAGGGAACTTGAATCTGAGGCAATTTTCGTAATCCGGGAAGTAGTGGCTCAGTTTGAACGCCCTGTTCTTCTTTTCTCAGGAGGAAAAGACTCTATCGTTTTAACGCATTTATCATCGAAAGCTTTCTGGCCTGCCCGTTTACCTTTTCCTTTATTACACATCGACACAGGTCATAATTTCCAGGAAACGCTGGATTATCGTGATGAACTGGTACAGAAAATTGGCGCAGAGCTGATAATTGGCTCTGTCCAGGAATCGATAAACCAAGGCCGCAGTGTGGAAGAAAAAGGCTTTAACGCCAGCAGGAATGTCTTGCAAACCACCACCTTGCTCGACTCACTGGAAAAAAACAAGTTTACTGCAGCCATGGGAGGTGCACGACGTGATGAAGAGAAAGCCCGTGCCAAAGAACGTTTCTTTTCCCATCGTGACGAATTTGGTCAATGGGATCCTAAAAACCAGCGTCCTGAGCTCTGGAATCTTTTTAATGGGAGAAAGCATATCGGTGAGCATTTCAGGGTATTTCCTATCAGCAACTGGACAGAAATGGATGTATGGCAGTATATTATGCTTGAAAACATCCCTTTACCCAGTCTATATTTCACGCATCAGCGGGAAGTCTTTTTCAGGGATGGGGTCTGGCTCGCTACAGCGCCTTTTATGATGCAGCGTCCGGAAGAGAAATCTGAAGTTCGCCAGGTTCGTTGCCGTACTATCGGTGATATTTCATGCACGGGTCTGTCGCTGTCATCCGCAAACAGCCTGGAAGACATCATCGCAGAGACTGCAGCCACCCGTGTTACAGAACGTGGCTCCAGGGCTGACGACAAACGCTCGGAGGCAGCCATGGAAGACCGGAAAAAGGAAGGTTATTTTTAATCCTGGACCACGGAATGAATTTTAAATGAAGAATTGAGAAAATGGAGGATTTTAGTACCAAGGGATATCTGGATATGGAGCTGTTGCGGTTCACGACCGCTGGCAGTGTCGACGACGGAAAAAGTACACTAATCGGCCGCTTCTTATATGACAGCAAATCAATCTTTGAAGACCAGCTTGAAGCCGTAAAACGTGCGAGCATCCAGCGGGGCGGTGAACATATCAACCTGGCACTGCTCACGGATGGCCTCCGGGCAGAACGTGAACAGGGGATCACCATCGATGTTGCCTATCGGTATTTCGCTACCCCAAAAAGAAAATTTATCATTGCTGACACCCCTGGTCATATTCAGTATACCCGGAATATGGTCACCGGCGCCTCCACTGCCAATGTTGCCCTTATTTTGATCGATGCCCGTATTGGTGTCATTGAACAGACTTATCGTCATTCCTATATTGCGTCACTGCTCGGAATACCTCATGTGATCGTTTGTGTCAACAAGATGGACCTGGTTGATTTTAATCAGGATGTCTATGAATCCATTAAAGAGAAATATCTGCAATTCGACGACAAGCTCCAGGTGAAGGATATCCGATTTGTCCCGATTAGTGCGTTGTTGGGAGACAATGTGGTGGAACCATCCTCCAATATGGACTGGTATACCGGTGGGACTTTGCGTTACCTTCTCGAAAACATTGAGATTTCCAATGACCAGGATCTTGAAGATGCCCGGTTCCCGGTTCAGTACGTGATCCGTCCAATCTCTCATGAATTTCACGATTACCGGGGTTATGCCGGAAGGATAGCTGGCGGTACTTTTGCCAAAGGCGATGAAATTGTCGTGCTTCCTTCGATGAAAAAGTCCAGGATTCAGGCAATCGACATAGCGGATACAGAGGTTGACATAGCCTTCCCGCCCATGTCGGTAACACTAAGGCTTGAAGATGACATCGACATCAGCCGGGGCGACATGATCGTCAAAAGCGACAATTTGCCCACGGTAAGCCAGGACATTGAGATCATGCTCTGCTGGATGCATGAAAAGCCTTTACAGCCTGGCGGAAAGTATATTTTACGGCATACCAGCAGTGAGGTTAAAGCCCTGGTAAAAGAAGTTAAATTTAAAATCAATGTCAACAACCTGGATGAGATCACCGATGATCTTCATGTTGGGCTGAACGATATTGCCTGTGTCACTTTAAAAACAACCAAACCCTTGATCTACGACTCTTACCACCGCAACCGCAATACCGGCAGCCTGATCCTGATTGATGAGGCCACCAACGACACGGTTGGGGCAGGAATGATAAGAGGAATAAACTAATCTACTCAATACTATGTACGGAAAATTCAAAGACTATCTCGCAAACGAACTGGACCGCATTAAAAGCGAAGGGCTCTACAAAGAAGAAAGAGTGTTGATGACACCACAGGGTGTTCATATCAAAACTGATAACGGACTCGATGTCCTGAACTTCTGTGCCAACAACTACCTGGGTTTATGCAATGATCCCCGGGTGATGGCCGGTTCTAATATGGCCTTTTTCCGTTGGGGTTTTGGCATGGCTTCAGTCCGTTTTATCTGTGGCACCCAGAAAGTGCACAAAGACCTTGAGAAAAAACTCAGCGAATTCCTGGGCATGGAGGACACTATTTTGTTTTCATCGGCCTTCGACGCCAATGGCGGTGTTTTTGAGCCTTTATTCGATGAATATTCTGCGATCATTTCTGATGAATTGAATCATGCGTCCATCATCGACGGGGTAAGGGTATGCAAAGCGCAACGCTACCGTTACAAAAACAACAACATGGAAGACCTGGAAGCCAAGCTTCAGCAGGCTCAGAATGCTATGTTTAAAATCATTGTAACGGATGGTGTCTTTTCTATGGATGGAATCATTGCACAAGTCGACAAGATCTGTGACCTGGCCGAAAAGTATGATGCTCTGGTGATGGTAGATGACTCCCATGCCACTGGCTTCATTGGCCCGAATGGACGAGGCACCCATGAACATTGCAACAGCATGGATCGTGTCGACATCATCTCGACCACCTTTGGTAAAGCCCTTGGGGGTGCTTCCGGCGGATGTATCTCCGGAAGGAAAGAAATCGTTGAATACCTCAGGCAGCGGTCAAGGCCTTACCTTTTCTCTAATTCCCTGGCACCAGCCATTGCAGGTGCAACCTTGGAAGTGCTTAACCTGCTGTCAGAAAACCATGAGCTGATTGACAAAATCAACGAAAACACCCAGCTTTTCCGTTCAGGCATGGAAGCTGCCGGATTCAGGATCGTTCCCGGAACGCATCCCATTACGCCCGTATTGTTTGGCCATCTGAAAGATGATGCAAAAATAGCCCAGGCTTTCGCCAAAGAATTGCTGACTGAAGGGATATATGTCATCGGCTTCTCCTACCCTGTGGTACCAAAGGGGCATGCCCGTATCAGGGTGCAGCTTAGTGCGGCACATTCCACAGAAAATATCGAGTTCGCCATCAAGAAGTTCACGAAGGTTGGAAAGAAGCTGGGCGCTATTTAGCTGTGATGGAAGCAGACCCGCTGAAGAATCCAAAAAGCATTAAATATCATGTAAAAAGGTATTTAGTGCGGTGTGCTTCGAAATTAAAAGATAAGATTGTACTTGATATCCCGGCTGGCAGCGGTGTTACCACGCAATTGTTGCTTCAACTCGGAGCCAGGGCCGAGGCATTTGATCTCTTTCCGGAATACTTCAAGCTGAGTGGCATTCATTGTACCCAGGCTGACCTGACGGATAAAATCCCGGTAAGCGATCAATATGCAGACCTGCTCATCTGCCAGGAAGGCATCGAACACCTGAGCGACCAACTCAAAGCATTTCAGGAATTTAACCGAGTGTTAAAACTGAATGCCGAGCTTGTAATTACGGCACCTTCTTTTTCAAACCTCGCCTCTAAATTCAGCTATTTGCTTTTCGAAAGTGAAACGATGAAACAGATGCCTCCGAATGAGATCGATGACATCTGGATGACCGACAAAACTGTTTCTAATCATATTTATCATGGTCATATTTTTCTGGCCGGACTACAAAAGCTAAGGATATTGGCAAAGCTCTCCGGGTTCAGAATTAAAGAAATTCAGTATGTCAGACTCAGCAAGGGCTCCCTGGCGCTGTTTCCTTTCTTTTATCCCCTGATTCTGATTAGTTCCTTTCTCCGTTATTTCAAAAACCTCCGCAAACACCCCGAAATCCCTGGTGCCGGGAAAACTGAAGTTTATAATGAACAGCTAAAGATTAATATCAATCCGAAACACTTGTTGAATAAACATACTTTTATTATTTTTGAAAAAGAAAGCACGCTTGAAGATTTAAATTTCAGGAAAGAAAGTGTGCTGAGAACATTTGACAAAATAACTTAACTTTGCCTTACAGTAAAACCATACTCCAATGTCAAAAGAAAAGACCGTAAAGAAAGAAACGAAAAAAGAGCCAGCAAAAACGGCGAAGGAGAAAAAGTTAGCTAAAAAAGAGAAAAAAGAGAAAAAAGGCTTCCAATAGGGTTTTTAACAGTCCGCTGAATTTCCAGAACACAGCCTGTGACGCTTTTTACCCTGGCCAACAATTCAGGCATTCGCCTGAACGTCTTGAATTTTGGAAGGATTATCACCTCTCTTTGGGTTCCTGACCGACAAAGGGAAGCTGCTGATATTGTGTTAGGCCATGACCTTCCCGAAAGTTATTTGAGGGATTCGGCTTATTTTGGTGCTATCATTGGACCTTATGCAAGCCGAATCGCTGGCGGAACTTTCTCAATCGGGGGAGAAAAATATCACTTGACAAAAAACGAAGGACACCATCACCTCCATGGAGGGATAAAAGGTTTTAATTCAGTATATTGGGAGGTGACTGAACTTCAAAATCCTGGATCAAATTCGCTTATTTTGGAGTACTTTAGCAAGGATGGCGAAGAGGGATACCCTGGCAATCTGAAAACAAACGTCTTTTTTTCATTAAATGATTCCAACGAACTCCTGATAGAATATTCACCCTCCTCTGACAAACCGACGCCGCTTAAGCTTTGTCAGCACAGCTATTTTAACCAGGCCGGCAAGGGAGATGTGCTCGGGCATATACTTCAGGTCACGAAGACGATGTATAAATTTTCAAACATTTAACCATGAAATCAACACTGTCTTTGCCAAAAGAGGTTCTTACTATACTGGCTGAAGTTTCTCAGATTGCACAATATCTTTGGGAAAAGGACTGGGCAGAAAGAAACGCAGGAAATATCTCCATTGACCTGAGTGATTTTTTTCAAAAAGAAATCGTCAGTAATCCTGAACATATTATCGCTTTTCCGCTCCCGCCCCAGAGTGCAAATCTGACTTTGTTTGTCAGTGGAAAGGGCTGCCATTTGCGGTATTTGGCCGATAAGCCTGAAACCGTTTCCTGTATCTTAAAAATAAATAGCGATGCCAGCGGGTTTCGTATTTTGTGGGGAGGAGAACGCGGGGATTTCATGCCCACCAGCGAATTGATCACGCATATTAAGATTCATCTTTATAACGCCACGAACCGCCCCAGCCATAAAGCCGTTTTACACACCCATCCCCTTGAATTGATTGTATTAAGTCATCACCTGTTGTTTCAGGATGAAGAGAAATTCAACCATTCGTTGTGGAAGATGTGCCCCGAAATCAAGCTTTTCGTCCCGGAAGGTATCTTTTGTGCCCCTTACGCCCTATCCGGCTCCGAATCATTGGCGAATATCACCATCCAGGGACTGGAAAAGCGAAACATCATTTTGTGGGAGAAACACGGAGCACTGTCGAGCAGCGAAACCCTCACCAGCGCTTTCGATTTCCTGGATGTTGCCAACAAAGCAGCAAAAATGCTCCTCCTTGCCTGGTCAGCAGGCTTTGAGCCTAGTGGGCTGAGTGAGGACGAATTGAGAGAACTGGAAAACCTTATTTAGCTCGCAGCTAGTAGTTTATCACAAGACAATCAGCTTCTAAAATAATATCAAGGCATTTATCATGAACGGAAACCCCAAACTATACCAGATCCTAGATGAGCTGGCCATCAGCTTTGCGTATCACGAACATCCTCCCGCACCAACGATCACAGAAGCGATGAAATACTGGAAAGATATTGAGGCGGTACATTGCAAAAACCTGTTTTTCAGAAACCATAAAGGCGACCGGCATTACCTGGTTATCATGGACCATCGTTATGAGATGAACATCCGCGAACTGGAACTAAAGCTAAAACAAGGAAAACTGAGCTTCGCTTCCGACCAGCGGATGATGAAATACCTGGGTGTAAGCCCGGGTTCGGTTTCTCCCCTGGCCCTAATCCATGACGAAAACCATCATGTTTACCTTTTTATGGATGAATCATTGAAACATGCAAAGAAGATAAGCTTTCACCCTTGTATCAACACTGCATCTCTTGTCATACCTTTTGAGGATTTCCTGCGCTTTATTGAATGGACCGGGAATTCCTGGGAATATCTCCGGCTTACAAATTGATTTTTAATCCCAGGAATGAACCCCAGGGCAATTCCTGTATCCTAATTAAGTTTAATTTTGACACGAAATGCAATTAAATACTCAAAACCATGATCTCTAAAAATCTTGAAAAAGCAATAAACGCTCAAATCATCATCGAAGGATATTCTTCTCACCTTTACCTCGCCATGGCTTCCTGGTGTGAAGGGAACGGTATGGCTGGCTCGGCCAATTTTCTTTACAGGCATGCAGAAGAAGAAAGACTCCATATGCTGAAGTTTATCCATTACCTCAACAGTCGTGGCGGTAAGGCAGTTGTCCCGAGCATCGAAGAACCACCTAAAAATTATAAAGACATTTTTGCTGTCTTCAAAGACATCATGAAACATGAAGTTATGGTGACTGCCGCTATTAATGAGCTCGTGGATCTCACCCTGAAAGAGAAAGACTTCAATACAAATAACTTTTTGCAATGGTACGTCGGGGAACAAGTCGAGGAAGAAGGCCTTTTCCAGGGAATTCAGGACAAAATCAAATTATTGGGTAAGGAACAAGCCGGGTTCTACCTGATTGACAAAGAACTTGAAGCCCTTGCTTTAGCACCTGCGCAAGCTGCAGTTTAGATTGAAAACAGACCTATTTCCTGTTTTCAACTTCAAGCAATAGTTTCTCATACCATTCTTGCCCATATTTCCTGATAAGTGGCTCTTTCAGAAAGACATACAAAGGAATGCCTTCAAGTTTTCCTTTGATGATCGCAGGATAACAAACATGCCATTCGTGAAAGTTTACTGCCTCTGAATAGGCATATTTTCTTAATCGAACAGGATACAGATGACAGGAGATCGGCTTTTTAAATTGGATGACGCCTTCTGCATGGGCTTTTTCTATGGCACATTTGGCGACCTCGCCTTCGTAATACACAAAGACACATTCGCCTGAATCCAGCAATGGTGTCACCAGCTTGCCTGCAGGATCAAAGTCATGAACCCCCATATGCTCAACCATGTCCACCCCATTTTGCTGCATGTATGGCTTTACAAAGGGAAAAATGTCTTTCAAAACCTGAATCTCTTCCGGTTCGAGCGGCGCACCTGCATCACCTTCGACACAGCAAGCGCCAAAGCAACGTTTTAAATCACAACAAAACTGAACTTTGTAGATGTTGTCGGAAATCAAATTGTCATCAATGGCGATCATTTAGTCAGTTTTAGAACTTAGTGGATTGGCAATATTGCTATAATGTGTTAATTCCATCTTCACGGTCCCCACTACCACGGCAGAAGTACCTAAAATCGGCAGGCGGTTTTTATCGTCGGTAACCCATAAAGTCATGGGATATGGATCACTGAATACATTCCCTGTGGCCATCATAGGTTTAAATTTCAAACAACGAAACTCACCCAGTATGGTCCGTACAACTTCCCGTCCAGCAAACTGAACTACAGAAGTATAGACAGAATCGTCCAGGTAAAAAGGAATCGGGAAGATATCACCCATTTTGGCTTTGGAGAAATCAATGGTACGCGCATAGTAAAAAGCAGAAATCACATCCTGCACATTGCCTGGGATCTTCTTTGTTTTGTTGTCGTGACTGGCAGTCCTACTCAGATGATAAAACCTTACGTCTTCATCTTTGTGATATCCACCTTCCCTGATTCTCCGGGTAAACTTATAAGGAATAATCGATTCCTCATCAAAATAACTCTCAAACTTATCTTCAACTTTAAAAAAGAAATTAAAAGCCCCTTTTGACCAGCCTTCGCCTTTAACGTAAAAAACCGGACGGTCATTCATGGTAATCACATCTTTCCCGATTTCTAATGAAGCAACACCAGCAGTTACCTGTCCTGTAAGCAAGGCATCATAAAATACCCGGAATTCGAGCCGTTCTCCCCTTTTAAATGCCTGGTTGTCAATCTTCCGTGTTCCTTGAGCCACAATACTCAAGGAGGAAAAAATCAGGAAAGAAAAAAAATATATTGCAATCTTTTTCATGTCAATTTGATAACAATAAGGCCAAACGCAAAAAACCTGCCAAAAGGTACACTATACAACGACATTAATGATCTTCCCCGGCACAAGGATGATCTTCTTCGGGCTCTTGCCTTCGAGATATTTCTCAGATTCCGGGGCTTCCATCACTGCTTTTTCTGCATCGGCCTGGCTGATTTTCATCGAAAGTTCTAATTTAAACCGAAGCTTTCCATTGAAAGATACCGGGTAACTTAAGGTGTTTTCAACAAGCAAAGCCTCATCAAAGACAGGGAAAGGCGCATTGGCAACACTTCCACTACCTCCTGCCATCTCCCACAACTCTTCGGCCATAAAGGGGGCAAAAGGAGAAGCCAGGATAATCAGGTCTTTCAATATCGCCCTTTTATTACATTTCAGCTCAGAAAGCTCGTTCACACAGATCATCAGCAAGCTGACCACTGTATTCAGCGACAGCCGCTCAATGTCTTCCTGTTCTTTCTTTATCGTCTTGTGAAGAATCTTCAACTCAGCAGGAGTAGCTGCATCATCACTCATAAAAAAACCTTGATCGTCAGTGTGATACAAGCGCCAGAATTTACGGATAAAACGAAATACGCCTTCGATGCCATGAGTATCCCAGGGCTTCGACTGCTCTAATGGTCCGAGGAACATCTCGTACAAACGAAAGGTGTCAGCACCATATTTCTCGATAAGTTCGTCAGGATTTACAACGTTATGCAGTGATTTCGACATCTTCTCCACTTCCGAACCACAGTAATAAATGTCGTCTTCCAGGATAAAGGTGGCATTGGCATAATCCGGTCTCCATGAGCGGAAAGCATCCCTGTCAAGCACATCATTGGCATCCACCAAGTTGATGTCGACATTGATCGGAATGGTTTCATATTCGTCTTTCAGGCCTTCAGAAACAAATACATTTCCTTCTTTCATGCGGTAAACCATACTTGAACGACCCTGGATCATGCCCTGATTGATCAGCTTTCTGAAAGGCTCATCAACCACTGATAAACCTATATCATTCAGGAACTTATTCCAGAAACGGGAATAGATCAGGTGACCGGTAGCATGCTCAGCCCCGCCTATATAGAGGTCGACGTCACGCCAGTAATTCACTGCTTCCGAAGAGAAATATGCTTCGTCATTGCACGGGTCCATATAACGCAGGTAATATCCACTCGATCCCGCAAATCCTGGCATCGTATTGGTTTCCATGGGATAGCCCTCGGCAGTATGCCAATTTTTGGCCCTGGCCAGCGGTGGTTCTCCGTTTTTTGTCGGAAGGAAAGTGTCAATTTCCGGCAACTGCAGCGGAAGCTGGTCTTCTGGAATGGTGTAGGGCATGCCGTCCTTGAAATAAACAGGAAAGGGCTCGCCCCAATATCTTTGGCGACTAAAAATGGCATCGCGCAAGCGGTAATTGATACTGCCTTTGCCAATGCCCATCTCTTCTATTCTTTGAATAACCGCCTTAATTGCTTCTTTTACTTTCATCCCGTTGATGAAGCCTGAGTTAAGCAGGATGCCATCTTTGGCGTCATAACTTTCGTGGGTGATGTCGCCGCCAGCTACAACTTCCACGATTGGAAGATTGAAATGTTTGGCAAAAGCATAATCCCTGCTGTCGTGAGCCGGAACAGCCATGATGGCTCCGGTACCATAACCTGCCAGCACATAATCAGCGATCCAGATCGGCACTGGCTTTTGTGTCAGTGGGTTAACGGCATAGGAACCGCTAAAGACGCCAGTTACCTTTTTAACATCTGACATTCGCTCTCGCTCCGACCTGTTTTTAGCCCAGGCTATATATTCTGCAACCGCTACTTGTTGATCGTCAGTAGTTAATGAAGCAATCCATTCATGTTCAGGGGCCAGCACCATAAATGTTGCGCCAAACATTGTATCAGGGCGCGTGGTAAAAATCTCTAAAGATAATTCAGCATGCTCTTTCACTGAGAAAAACACTGACGCACCTTCTGACCTGCCAATCCAGTTTCTTTGCATCTCTTTGAGCGACTCTGACCAATCGAGTGGAGTCATGCCGTCCAAAAGTCTTTGGGCATAGGCAGTTATGCGCAACAGCCACTGCTTCATCAACTTACGCTCAACAACGTGTCCTCCTCTGACAGAAAGCCCCTCTTTAACTTCGTCATTGGCGAGAACAGTTCCCAAATCCGGGCACCAGTTCACCATGGTATCACTCAGGTATGCCAGGCGATAATTCATCAAGACCTCCTGTTTTTGCTTTTCAGGCATCGCCTGCCACGCAGCTGCCGTGATTTCCAGGTTTTCTGTTTCGCCAGCCTGCAGATCCTTGGAGCCATGGTTATTCAGATGGCTAATCAAAGTATCGATTGACGCTGCCTTTTGCGTGCGTTTGTCAAACCAAGAATGGAACAGTTGGATGAAAGTCCACTGAGTCCATTTATAATAGTCAGGATCACTGGTCCTAAGCTCCCGATCCCAGTCGTAGGTGAAGCCCATCAAGTCGAGTTGTTCCCGGTAACGGGCAATATTCTTGGCCGTGGTTATGGCAGGATGCTGGCCAGTCTGGATTGCATATTGCTCCGCAGGAAGCCCAAAGGCATCATAGCCCATAGGGTGAAGCACGTTAAATCCTTTGAGACGTTTGTACCTGGCAAAGATATCAGAAGCAATATATCCCAGGGGATGGCCAACATGAAGGCCGGCACCCGAAGGGTAAGGAAACATATCAAGTACGTAAAATTTGGGTTTGGAAGGATCGGGGCTAACTTTATATGTCTTGTTTTCTGACCAGGTATTACGCCATTTCTTCTCGACTTCTCTGAAATTATAATCCATAAACTAAGGCTGATTGTCTTGAGGTTAATTTTATGCTACAAATTTAGAAAAATCAAGGGAACCGGACTTCCGGCAATTTTTTATAATTTAGCCGACTGAAATATCCATGGGCAAAAACGAAGAAAAATACAACAGCCGTCGGCTTAAAACCTCCTACATCACAACCGTGGTAAGCATTTCCCTGGTTTTGTTCATGCTGGGTCTTTTGGGAATTTTATTATATCATACCCAGAAAATCGGCCATTATGTTAAGGAAAACATCGGTTTTACCGTGATTCTTAAAGAAGGAATCAGTGATTCGACCGGGCATCAACTGATGAAAGGGATCACCAGGGCACCTTTTGTTAAAGAATCCAGGTATATCACCAAAGAAGAAGAAGCAATAGCTTTACAGAAAGAACTGGGTGAAGACTTTGTAGGCTTTTTGGGTTACAACCCGCTGCTTCCTTCCATTGAGATGAAACTCAATGCTGACTATGCCAATGCTGACAGTTTGCGCAATATTGAGAAACGTCTTATTAGCTACCCCGGAGTTAAAGAGGTTAATTACCAGCGCTCCCTCGTTGAAGTCGTAAATTCAAATCTCCGTAAAGTAGGCTTGGTCATCCTCGGATTTAGCCTCCTACTCCTGATAATATCAATCACCCTGATCAACAATACGATACGTCTTTCTATTTTTTCAAAACGTTTTTTGATCAAGACCATGCAGCTGGTCGGGGCTACTGAATCTTTTATTCGGAAACCTTTTTTGATTTCCGGTATTATTTCTGGATTGTGGGCAGCCTTAATCGCATTGCTGCTCCTGGTGATTACCATGTTCTCCGCCAGCAGGCAGTTACCCGAACTCGTCATCATGCAGGATGTGCGACTCTATGCAATATTATTCCTGATTGTAAGCATACTGGGTATCGTGATCTCCTGGATCTCAACATTTTTCGCTGTAAAAAAATACCTTCGCTTAAAAGCAGATTATCTTTATTAGCTTTGTACCTTCAAATTTTGCCTTAATATCCTCATAATATGGAAATCAAGAAGAAGACTACCGCTGCACCTGCTGCAGCTTCCAAGACCACGAAACCCGTTCCTCAGCCAAAAACCGGTGATTTTGCGCTTGGCCGGGAAAACTATATTATAATGATTGTGGGTTTGGGACTCATCGCCCTTGGCTTTTTGCTTATGATCGGGGGAAACTCAAAAGACCCCAATGTATTTAGTGACGAGATCTTCAGCTTTCGCCGACTGACGCTTGCTCCCATCCTGGTTTTAGCCGGATATGTGGTAGAGATCTTTGCCATTATGAAAAAGCCTAAGGACATCACCCCGGAATAATGACTTACATCCAGGCAATTATCATTGCTATCGTAGAAGGAATTACTGAGTTCCTGCCTATTTCTTCAACCGGGCATATGATCATCACCCAGCACCTTTTGGGTATGGCCAGCACCGATTTTGTGAAGGCATTTACAGTGAACATCCAGTTTGGCGCCATCCTGAGCGTTGTTGTGCTTTATTGGAAACGATTTTTCCAGGGCCTTGATCTTTACTATAAGCTATTTTTCGCTTGCCTCCCCTTACTTATCGCCTATTTCCTTGAGAAACAAGTAGATGAGATGCTGGGCAGTGTGGTAATTGTGGCCGTTTCACTACTGCTGGGCGGCATCATATTGCTTTTCGCAGATCAATGGTTTAAAGGTACAGAGGATCTTGAAAAAGGTCTCACGTATAAAAAGTCATTCATCATCGGCCTGATTCAGATCATCTCCATCATTCCTGGTGTTTCCCGTTCAGGGGCAACCATCATCGGGGGAATGAGTCAGAAGCTCACACGCAAGGCCGCAGCCGAGTTTTCTTTTTTCCTGGCCATCCCAACCATGTTTGCAGCCACGGCATTAAAGCTACTTCATAATTATAAGACATTTAGGGCAGAAGACATTAAACTCCTGGCTTTAGGCAATGTCATTGCCTTTGTTGTAGCTATTATTGCAATCCGTACTTTCATCGGCTTCCTTACCAAACATGGATTCAAACTTTTCGGATGGTATCGTATCATCGTTGGTTTGCTGATTCTTATCCTGTTGGCTTTTGGCTATGATTTAAACATCGCCTGATGGAGCGTAATTTCCTGGAAGGTGAGATCCTGCTGATCAACAAGGATCTCAACTGGACTTCTTTTGATGTTGTGAATAAGGCCAGGGGCATGATCAAATACCATCTGAAGGTAAAAAAAATAAAAATCGGTCATGCCGGCACCCTTGACCCTTTGGCTACCGGGCTGTTGATACTCTGCACCGGACCTTTTACCAAAAGAATAGAAGAGTTCCAGGACCTGAAAAAGGAATATACCGGAGCTTTTTATATTGGAAAGACAACACCTTGTTACGATCTTGAGAAGGAACCAGACATGGACTATCCGGTCGACCACATCACTGAAGACATGTTACTCACTGTCTCAAAGACATTTATCGGTGAGATCGACCAGGTTCCCCCAATTTTTTCGGCAGTAAAGCTGGATGGAAAGCCGCTTTATATCTATGCCAGAAAGGACCAGGAAGTCACAATTAAATCAAAAAAGATCAACATTTACGAATTCGAACTCACAAAAATCGAGATGCCTTTGGTAGAATTTCGTGTAGTCTGCAGCAAGGGCACCTACATCCGTTCCCTGGCCAGGGACTTTGGTGAAGCCCTTGGAAGTGGCGCCTATCTAAGCAAACTCTGCAGAACCCGCATCGGAGATTTCCGGTTGGAAGATGCGATGACGCTGGCTGAATTAAACCAGGAGATTAATAATCCCCAATAAGCCTAGCGTTTCCTCTTGCTTTTTGCAAAAAAATATTGTATTTTTGCAAACTTTTTCCTTTATAATCCGTTTAAATAACGGTTTGTTAACCTGAATTTTATATATGAAGCTGTCGCAGTTTCGATTTCATCTTCCTCCTGAATTAATCGCTGACCACCCTGTTGCTGATCGCGACAACTCACGTCTGATGATTCTGAACAGGAAAGATCAAACCATTGAACACAAAAAGTTCAAGGACTTATTAGATTATTTTGGTGAAGGAGACGTCTTCATCATCAACAACACCAAGGTCTTTCCGGCTCGTCTCTATGGCGAGAAAGAGAAAACCGGTGCTAAAATAGAAGTTTTCCTGTTGCGGGAACTCAACAAAGAGAGTCGCCTTTGGGATGTACTGGTCGATCCTGCCCGAAAGATCAGGATTGGTAATAAGTTGTATTTCGGTGATGACGATGCCCTGGTTGCTGAAGTCATCGACAATACAACTTCACGTGGAAGAACTTTACGTTTTCTGTTTGATGGCCCTTATGATGAATTCAAAAAGACCATCGACAAACTTGGCAAACCTCCGCTGCCAAAGATCCACAAACGTGCGGTTGAACCAGAGGATAAAGAACGTTACCAAACGATTTATGCCAAACATGAAGGGGCTGTTGTTGCGCCTACTGCCGGTCTGCATTTCAGCCGTGAGCTCATGAAACGCATGGAAATCAAAGGGATTAACTTCGCCGAGGTTACGCTTCATGCTGGCCTCGGAAATTTCCGTACCATCGACGTAGAAGATCTTACCAAGCATAAAATGGACTCTGAAGAAGTCTATATTGACGAGAGAAATTCGGAAGTAGTAAATAAAGCCAAAGACAGCCGCAATCATATTGTAGCTATTGGAACTACGACGATGAAAGCAATTGAATCCTCTGTCTCTATTCAAGGTCATTTAAAACCTTTTAAAGGCTGGTCAAATAAATTCATCTTCCCACCTTACGAGTTCAACATCGCATCAGCTATGGTTACCAACTTCCATCTGCCGATGAGCCCGATGATGATGCAAACCGCTGCCTTCGCTGATTTTGATTTCCTCATCAAAGCCTATCAGATAGCAATAGAAGAAAAATACAGGTTCTTCACTTTTGGTGATGCCATGTTAATCCTCTAGTATTTTTGATCCGGAATTTCCTGATCGTTGCTGGTGGAACCGGAAGCCGTATGGGTTCCGACATCCCGAAACAATTCCTTGAAATTGCAGGAAGGCCTATATTGTTAAAGACTTTAGACAATGCTTATTCCCAGCAACCAAAAGCGAATTTCATCCTTGTGCTTCCTGAAAACGAATTGGAAACATGGAAGCAAATCTGTAAAACATTTTCAGTGGAAATCCCACATAAACTAGTTTCAGGTGGTGCGAGCAGGTTCCAGTCCGTAAAAAATGGCCTGGGTATAATCCAAAACGAAGCCGGGCTAACAGCAATCCATGACGGTGTTCGTCCCTTTTTTAGCCCCAAATTACTTAGTCGGCTAATCGAAAAAGCTTTACAATATGGTAACGCCACACCGGTAATGCCCGTTGTAGAATCATTGAGACGGATTGAAGGAAATGAAAGTCACCTGGAGCCCAGGCAAAATTTGTATTCCGTTCAAACCCCGCAATTATTTGAAACTAAAATTCTCTTAAATGCCTATAAACAAGCATATTCTGTTAATTTCACTGATGACGCCAGTGTGCTTGAACAGGCAGGTGAAAAGATACAAACAGTTGCAGGTGAAAGCCTTAACATAAAAATAACGACACCCCAGGACCTTTTATTTGCCAACACACTAATTGATAGGTAATTAACCTCCATTTATCCCAATTCCATGGTAAAAGAAAAAATCATCCTTGGCATCGATCCCGGAACCAATATCATGGGATATGGTGTGATCATCAACAAAGGGAATGAGGTATTCTTTGTGGATATGGGCGTAGAGAAACTCAGTAAAATTACGGATCATGCCTTAAAGCTGAAACGGATTTTTTTGACAACACTTGAATTGATCGAGAAACACAAACCAGACGAACTTGCTATCGAAGCACCCTTTTTTGGAAAAAATGTTCAATCCATGCTGAAACTCGGCCGAGCCCAGGGCGTTGCCATTGCAGCGGCCCTGTTTAAAGATGTTCCTATCTTTGAGTATGCTCCACGAAAGATCAAGCAATCGATTACAGGAAGTGGCAGCGCCTCCAAGGAGCAAGTAGCCGCGATGCTCTTTAGCCTGCTAAAAATCAAAGACCAAACGATACAATTGGATGCTACTGATGGGCTGGCTGCGGCAGTTTGTCATTATTTTCAAAGGGAGCCGGCTCCAGGGATAACAAAATATACAGGATGGGAAGCCTTTCTGAACCAGAACCCGGAGCGGGTAAAAAAAAGCTAAACGTACTTAAACTTTTATTTGATAGCAGCAGAGATCCGGGAGGCAATTTGTGCCAATTCCGCTGCCTCGAGATTTAGCTTCGGCCGGGAAAAATCAAGATCAGAAACTTTGTTGATCGGCACCAGGTGGATATGTGCATGGGCTACTTCGAGACCAATCACAGCAATCCCAATCTTTTCACAGGGCATGACTTGTTTTACAGCAAGGGCCACTTTTTTGGCAAAGGCCCATAAGTCGTTATAAAGTGGACTTTCTATATCAAAAATATAATCTACTTCATTTTTAGGGATCACAAGGGCATGGCCTTTCGCCAAGGGGTTGATGTCGAGAAAAGCCAAAAAATTATCATCCTCAGCAAGCTTGTAGCAAGGAATCTCGCCTTTTACAATTTTAGTGAATATCGTTGCCATGATTACAGCCTGGAAATTTCAATGATTTCAAAAGGAACTATACCGGCAGGGACCTGAATTTCAACCTTATCGCCAACAGATTTCCCCAGCAATCCTTGGGCTATCGGTGAATTTACTGATATCCTCCCGGATTTAACTTCAGCCTCATTTTCAGGGACCAAGGTATAGGTCATCTCCATATTGTTCTTAAGGTTCCTGATTTTAACCTTAGAAAGTATTAAAACTTTAGACTCATCGATTTTAGATTCATCGATCAGACGGGCATTGCTGATGATAGCCTGGAGTTTGGAAATCTTCATCTCCAACATTCCCTGGGCGTTTTTGGCAGCGTCATACTCGGCATTTTCCGAGAGATCACCTTTATCCCTGGCTTCAGCAATTTGCTGAGAAATATAAGGCCGTTCCACCATAATAAGATGGGTTACTTCCTCACTCAATTTCTGTAGGCCTTCAGCGGTATAATACCTGATTTGCGACATGGTTATTATTGATTTTCAGACAATAAATTAAGAAGACCCTTTTTCAAGGGCCTTCTTCGGAGGCAAAAATACTGTAATTATTTAAATTCTCAAATTTTTACAAATTAACTCTTATACCAATACAATGATTCCCACCAAAAGGATTTGTTGTACGGTATGAATAGTCAACTGCAAAAGATGATCCTTTTTCTTTATTAAATGGGACCTGGACAGTGCATCCTGCACTAGGGCCAGTGAAAGCCGTTGTTCTTTCTTCAGTAGTCCAAAGGCCTTGCTCGTAGGTATAAGCAGCTCTGAGCATCAGGTAGTTTCCAAGACTGTATTCGGCACCCAGGTCGAAATTGTCTTTTGAAAATGAATTAGAAACGAAAGCGCCACTGATGGTAAGTTTGTGCATTTCAGCCAATTTAATGTCATAGGCAATTCCGATATTCAACTGAGCAGGTAACTCATACTGAGCTGAACGTTGTTCAACGGTAAACTGAGTTGACTTCCCGGGAATATAACCTCTGAAAGACAGACCGTCACCTTTAAACTTCATTGTAGGGCCAACATTCTTTAACGAAATGCCAAAATGGATGTTTTCAGTTTCTCCTGTTACATATTGAATTCCAGCATCCAGAGCGACACCTTGAGCTGACATATCGGACACCGCTTCGTTGATGACCCGGAAAGTAATTCCTCCATAAATACTGTTAGAGAAAGCTTTCGAGTACGACAGTGCAATATTTAACAAGGAAGGGGTAAATGTTCCGATACTGCCTAAGGAAGGGTCAGGACTTTCAACCGTTGTTTTTTGGATATCACCAAACTTCATTGACATAATAGAAAATCCTATAACGCTGGATTCACTGATCCTTTGAGCCAATCCGAAGTTATTGACGGCAATACCGCTACCATGAAACCAATCGGTATGGGAAAAATTCAACTCGGTCTGCTGTGTAAAGGAAAAGCCCGCTACATTGTTAAAGCCTGCTTCCAGTCCTTTAACATTGGCAACATTGCTATTTCCGAGTCCGCTGCCCCTTGCCCAGGGATTGATGAGCAATTCTGAGGCGCCTGCAGAGCCGGAACGGTCCTTATTGCCCGCAAAGCCATGCAGAACAGGGAAACAAAGCGCAGCAGTCAATGTGAGTGCAAGTATATAGTTAAAATTCTTGTTCATCTTTTCTTATATTGATATTAACAATATGTTTCGTGTTTTCTTAGAATGCATTCAAATCGACTGGTCGTAATGAACCGAACCATTTAATCACTTTCTCTCCGATGCCCGGTGCATTAACATGGATAATATATACACCACCAGCAATAGGAATACCTGCTGAATTTTTCAAATCCCAATCTACAGAAGTTATCGACGCATCTTTGGTGATCTTACGAACCAAGGTTCCATTGACCGTATAAATTGAAATAGTACATTGCTCAGGCAGGTTTGTTATTTTAACCCTGTTATCAAGCTGATCAGTTTCATATGCAGAGAATGCATAATAAGGGTTCGGCACAATATTTATAATATCCAGAGCTGACTTCGCGACGGGGTTGCTTTGCGTGATTGTAGCGATATCACCCGTTGAGAAAGTATACAAAGGCCAGTTGTTATTCTCAGGACTTAAAGCATCTTGCTGCGCAGTGGAGAAATGCTGCGCATAAGGTTTGGTAACACGAATACGAACAGTAGCATCATTGCCTAACCAGGGTTTATTGGTCACTGCCATTGGAATGTTCACATACATAGCACTGAGGTAGCCATAAATCCTGAAATTTGCATCTTCGATAATGCCACGAACCCATTGACCAAAGTCATAGGATGGGCAATCCACATTTACAGGAGCTGTTGGATCAACACCATAAGTATGAGCCATTACATATACATAATGCTTACCTCCGAAAATGGCTTTTCCCATAGGATTAAGGAAATGCTTGCTAAGGTAAGGAGCGTTAGGATCCATATCTGTTGGATTCCATAACATATCACGACCGTTTTCAGAAACCAGCCAGGAATCTTCGCCAAACATCATATTGAGCCTTTCACCTGTCTCAAGGTTGATTGCATATCCCGGGAACCAACCCATACCAGTTGTGCTAATGAAATTAGGGTCATTGGGATCGGTGCTAACACTTCCGCCAGGGTTTGATTTGCCGTCCTTATCAACAGAAGGTGCAGACCTAACGTCAAAGCGTTCTTTACTTCCTTCAGCCAATGACTTATCAGGACACATCTCAATAACAGGACAGCGAGTCCATTTAGATTTATCAGCGGTAATGACAATATTAACACTTGCCAAATCCGACATTTTGTATTGGTACTTTGAAGGATAACTGTATGCCGGACCTGTGCCACCATCCTGACTACTCAGAGCAGTGAGGTTATAAGGAGCCCAGGTACGCCCAACCATTTTTTCAAAGAATTCGCCGGCATCCCAAGGTTTTGTCGGCATATTCCAGTCGTTGTTGTCCGGAATGTCTTTATCATCAAGAACACCTGAACGGATCCAGTTCCAAGGCCCGGGGCTATCGATATCAGGAACAGAAGTCAGCCAAATCTCAGAACTATCTGCAAACGAAATTGAGGACTCAACATATCCGTTGTTTATGGCATTATCATCACCAGGGTTGTAAGTCTGACTAATTTGTACAGAAATGCCTCTCTCCAGAATGAGTTGTTCATTATCAACAGAAATATTGACGAGCGAGGTATCAACAATCACATCAGTACCGCCCACATTTTCATATAAAATCCAATTAGCTCTGCTAACGCCACCGGCACCAACAACAAACTTAAGTTTATAGTCAGCTTTCTTGACATTAAGGGGATCGATCACCTTGATATTCACTGGTCCTTTATTATTCGCATAAACAGGATTTCTCAGGATGAAAGGAGTATCAGTCTGGGCCATCAGGGCATCAACGCTTTCTTTTGACCATTCAAGAGCCATTCCACCGTTACCCTGGCCTTCAACCCTGGTAATCTTTGGACCTGCGCCATAAATAGAATGGATTTCAGTGCCATTGGCTTCCATACTTGTTATATGAGGAATACCAGTAGCGACTTTAGGCTGTTTACGGCCAATGAGGTAAGGCTTTTTCTGCCCTTTCAATCCGTCTTTAACGTTCGGGTCTTCAGAATAGGTCATGTAGTTATTAAACCCATATGCCACTGCAACAAAGTAATATTGCTTATGGTTTACGAGCCGTTTGTCACCACTGGCAAACTGATCTTCATTAATTGTGAAAGAATGACTGATTCCTTTATCGGTTCCATCAACCATTTTTACAGGGACATTGGCTTGCAATTCCTGATTGTAATTGAAGTTTATAACAGTCAACACCCCGTTTTTAATATCAACCTCGGCAACCTGACGTGCTAAATCCGGATTCATAAAGTCCGTCACTGTGGCATCAACAAGCTGGAAGATTTGGTATCCTTCAAAATGATATAAGTTATCCCATTGTTTTACTGGCTGCACATAAGAAGTGTCGCCACCAGAAATCACAACACTATCAGGAGTAATGATATTAGGATCTAATTCTGTATAGTTTTCAAATTCATTGTTTGAACCTTTATAGTTCTTGAGGTACAAAATAATTTCCCTATCGAGTTCCTGAACGATTAGATCTGGATGGTCAGGGCCTTCCAGGACTTTAAAGCAGTTATCAAACAGTTTCTGGCATTTGTCATCGACGAGTCTCAGTGCCATAACAGAAGCCCATGGGCCGCCGGAAGTGGCACGAGCCCAGGGAATACCAACAGTAATATAATTTACAGCACCGGGTAGCAATTCGAAAGGGCCGGCTGATTGCATAAAACGTCTGTCATTGGGTGGGTTTCCTACGTTGGCTTCGGTCCAGGTAATTCCTGTTCCTCCGGCGCCGGTAATATAACCAGCAGGCTGAACACCGCCGGTGCCCCAGTTAACCGGGTCAGAATCTGCTGGGAACATAAAATCACAATCCGGACCTGTTGCGCCGGAAGAGGGGTGTGCATTGCCACCATAACGCATCTTGATACCATCTTTCCAAATGCCGCGAAGAAGGTTATAATACTCCGGCGCTTTACTCGGGTCACAGGTTGGGCCTGACGAACAATTGGTATGGTAAACAAAACGCCTCATTCCGAAACGCTCATTGTCTATGATTCCATCACCAAAGTTAACACCGTTGATCCCTTCACCAATAATCAGTTTGTCCTGTGCATCCAATCTTGGATTGTCCAATCCATCAGGGTCCATATAGGGTCCCTGGAAAAAGTCAACACCAACAGCAGGAGGTTGTGTGCCATATTCCTCGGCCTTTCCAGAACCGTCAACATTTTTTCCATTATAACAATATCCCAAACCTCTTAAGACATCACATCCGACATAGTCATCCCAGGCATTCCCGAGGTCAGTATCAACCCACTGGCTGAAATAAGTATCGGTCAGGCGGTAGGTTGAACGGTTGATGATTTCATAGGAATAAAATGTCATACTATTGATTTCATCATTGGTAGAAAAACCAAAAGCCTGAGCCCTGATTTCAAAACCGATCGGGCTTCCACCCGTTTCACTATGAATATTTCCTTTGTCATTGAAAACCCACCATAGCGTCTCATCCCCTTTCAGGACCTGATCGGCAAGGATACCACCTCTTACGATACCTGCCTGTGTCTCAGGGGTAGGAATCGCTGTTTTGCACAAGGCATTAGAAAAGTCATAATATGGATAATCGCCATCTTCCCAGCTATACACACCATCTTCATTAACATCTTTAAACGGAGCCAGAAATGCACTCTGTCCTTTTGATTCGTCGCCATTACCCGGCCAGTTTTTAATCGATTCAGGGACCTGATAATTTGGGAAAGAAGGTTTATCGTTTTGCCATTTCAAAAACTCCTGAACGTCAGCTTTCTTAATTCGGAAGAGCTTATCATATTGAGCGCATACCTCAGGTTCAATAGAAGCATTACCATCAATAGTAAGCGGGCCAGGCCAAAAATCATTTCCATTACTTCTGTAACGCTGGGCAGCAAGCTTTAACTGACCATTAACATCAAGACCTCCGATCCAAAGGGAGCCAGAATACATAGATGTTTTTTCTGTGTTTCCAGGTACAAAATATTTTGCAACCCCTTGAAGGTCCCACCACATATCACCACCGGTATTAATCCGGCAGCGAACGTTATTTACCTGTAAATCAGCGAACCCCGCACCAGGAGCACAACCTGCAGTTGTATTCTTTGGGATCTGCGCTTTGGGTGTAGCGTCCAGATTCTTGTATGCATATGAGACATCCGTTATGACGATACCAAGAAAGGCAATTAATAACAATCGGACAATGATTTTCATTGTATAAAAATTAATGATTTTCAAAATTAAAAATTCAGGGCTACACCCAATCTGATTCTTCTGGGCTGGCTGTAATTACCAGGAGAATTTACCCTGATCTGGTACATATCAATGAATGCCTGTGAATCTGTTTTAATGGCGATATCAGGCTGAGCTTCCGGTGAAGCCAGATAACCATCGTCTTTAGGATTCCCTGTTGCCGAGTATACTGACAAGATATTTTTAGAGTTCAGGAAGTTCAGGATTTCGAGGTAGACATTCATGAATACTTTGGAGCTTATTGCGATATCTTTATCAAATTTAACATCGGTTCTGAAAGCCCAGGGCAAACGGGAACCATTGATAGAACCTGTCAGAATCGAGTTGCCCGAACCAATGAAATATGCTTTACTGGAACGGGAATAGGGCGTCCCTGATCCTCCGTTGACAGTAAGTGATACCCCTGCATTTTCAAGGATGTTGGAGGTTTTGGTCTTGCCGTTGACGGTGCGGCTCCATTTTGGCCCATTATATTTTGCACCTTCATCATAACGATAATCAAGAACGATATTCAGGGCGTGACGCCTGTCATAATTCACAGGGAATGTAGACCTTAAGTTTCTGAGTTTAGGCTGGTTAGAGAGTACAAGAGTTTTTGATGAAGCATCGTCGGAACCCGTACCATCAGCAAATTGAAGGGTATAGCTGGCACGAACGCGTGTATTTCCGGTTCTGCGTAAGTCGTAAGTGAAAATAAGACCTTTTACAGTTCCAAAGTCGATGTTATTGTATGAATAATACGGTTTTGGATAAGCGCCAGCGAAGAAGTACATCTGGATTTGATCGCGCATCTCACGATAGAAGGCGGAGAAATTCAGTGAAGAACTGGCTGATATTTTTTGCTGGAATCCAACCTCATAGTCGATAGTCTTCGATGATCTCAGGTTAGGGTTGTTAATGAAGTTCTGACCTTGTGACTCAAGGAAAAGATAGTCAGTAGGGTCGAATCTTACGCTTCCCATCGGGCGCTGGGTAAGAACGTCATAGTGAGCAAAGAACAATGCTTCATCAGAAATCGGGAATGAGAAAGAGATACGAGGCAGGAAGTTCGTCTGTGGCTCATAATCTCTGAAGGTTGATCTCTTGATCGTTTTATCACCAGGGTTCAACAAATAAGGTGGGTTGTTGGTACCCAGGCCATAAGCTTCAGGGTCAGAGATTTCAGTACCTGTTGCGGTATACCATTGACTTCCATTACGATAACCGGCAATTTTGGTAGGGCTGGCAGGATTGTCAACATAAACCACATAATTACTACCCATATTTGATGGGTGAGTGCCGAGGTCACTAACTTCTTTAACAGTTTTTGCTTCATAAAGCAAATATGGGTCAACCAGGGTAAGTTGGTTCGCGTCAAAACGGTCAACACGAAGACCTACGTTAAAGATGAGGTCGCTGAAAGCAAATTTATCCTGGATATAACCAGCAATATATACCGGACGGTAAGCACCAATTTCCCGTTTATAATTGCCATAAGCATCTTTGGTATTGAAGAAGTCCTCGAAAGTCGGGGTTTTGTTAAGTCTTTTACCTGTATAGTCGTAACCATAATAAGAGACATAAGACTTCCCTGAGTTTAAGAGCTCATCAGCAGAGAACATATTTACGTTAAACGTACTTGGGTCATAATTATCTACATCGATCCAATCACTTCCATGAGGGTCGAGACCTAATTGTTTTCTGAGGTTATAATCGAAATATGACTGTTTCGACTGATCGATAAGATCGGGGTAATTCACTGTATCCTGGAAAACGCCGTCAACATAGACAGGCTGAGGATGCCATTTATCACCGGCCTGGCTGATGTGTTTGTTCACGAGACCGGTTCTTGGGTCAATAAGACGCCATAAGCCAACCGGGGCATAACCTACATAGCGGTCATCCCTTTGTTCATATTGAATACCGAATTGGATTGCATGGTTTCCTACGTCAGCGGAGGCATTGAGGTTGATTCCGATCTGAGCATTATCAGAATGGGCATAGCCATTATATTGAGTTCCAATATTTGAGAAGAGGCCATAAACAGACGAAGGCTGTTCCCCGTTCAATAAGGCCCCACCAAATTGGTACTGATCAGGACTTTGGAGGTGACCGAGCACCTGGTCTTTAAATAAATTCTGGTAATAAGAGGCATAAGCTGCAATTTCAGGATTCTGAGTTCCCGGGGTGAATTTGTATAAGGTATCACGATAACCGCTTTGCACCCATATATTGCTAAGTTTTAGCATCGTGTCAGAGCCCAATTCGTAAGCTTTGGCTCTATGAGAGGTGAACTTACCTACATAACCATAATTGAAGAGTTTGTCTTTATAGTTCTCATCCATGGAATAACCCTGATTACGGGTATAGTCAGCCTGGAAAGTATAGTACACATTCTTAATCAGAGACTTACTCCCTTTTTCGGTTGGGAAACGCTGGGTAAAGCGAACAAAAACCCGATAGGTTGAGTTTTTGGCAAAACCATTGTTATTTGCGTTAAACAAAGAGCCGGCAAAGCTATAGCCATAATACTGATTTTTATTCAAAGATCCACCAACAGACAAGTTCATGGTAGAAGTTGTTTTCACGTCGATTTTGGCAGAAAAGTTAAAATCGAAAGAATTTGTATTGATCGTGTGTTTAATCGGTTCCAGGTCGGATGCTTTGACAAAATCTGAATTGTTATAGGTACCTCCGGTTGACAAACCTGCTGGTCTTAGTGGATTCTTTGACAGATTATTAAGGACGTCATCCTTAACTTTATACAACTGAACAGCAGAAGGGCGACCATCCATGTCGTAGGTAAGGTCACCTGCGAGGAAGTATCCCAAAACGGCAACAGCGTTGGCTTCTTTTTTCTTTTTGATCAGCGGGCCCTGCATATTAAAACCGAGGCGGTTATGACCATAAGGGTCGAGCAAGGTAGAAGTCTCTAACTCAATACCGGCTCCGAATTTACGTGACGGGCCTTTGGTGGTAACGTTGATAACACCACCGGTAGCATCACCATACTGAGCAGGAAGTCCTCCTGTGATTACGGTGACTTCCTCGATAGCGGACTGAGGAAGGTTGTTAGATCCACGGACGCGGATACCGTCGATGTACATGACAGTACCTTCAGTACGCTGACCTCTGACACTACCACGTTCCCCGTCAGCGGAGAATACACCACCCACAGTGGTAGCAACGGCATCTGCTGAACGGTTTGGCATTTTGGCGATTTCTTCAGAAGTCACAGTACCTCCGGTAGAAGTCTTATCCTTGGATATCAGTGGCACCTTGTAGTCTTTTACCTCGACGACTTCAAGGTTCACCGAACTGGCCTCCATTTCAAGGTCAAGGAAGGTGATCTTGTCTGAGTTGATGACGACGCTCTTGGTCAATTGCGTCTTGAAGCCAATAAATGTGGCTTTTACATCATATTTCCCAGGTGTAATTGGTTTAATCGTATAGTTACCATCAAAATCAGATGTGGCACCGCCAACCTGCGCCCCGCTAACTTCCACAACGATATTGGCAAAAGGAATAGGCTCTTTGGTCGCCTTGTCAAATATCTTTCCTTTGAGTGTCCCTGATTGAGCGAATACGAAGGTCGTTCCAGCCATTATAAAGCCAAGAATAAAGAGTAGTTTTCGCAACATAGAATATTATTTTATGATTGATTCCGTTCACGCTTATTGAGCCGGTAAAGATAAAAATATTTTCCGTGCAATTTTCAAAAAAAATCGACGTTTTAGCTAATTCTAAGTGTAGTCCGGAGCTAAGCTGTTAATTCTCTAACAATAAGGCCGTTTTATTATTTCTGCCCAGATTACTGCCTTGCGGGGATCAAATTCCTTAAGATCATTTTCTTCTGTATCTATTTCTTGCTGAGGCTTTGAGGATAAGTCCCTCAGTGTAGAGGCGATAGGCCCTTTTGCCATTGAGGGATCGACGCCTTCGGCATTGTCTGTGGTAAGGACAATATTTTGAATGGAATCATCCGCGGCTATGACTTCTTCGGTCAGATTTTCATCTTCCTCACCAAACTCTTCGAAACCTGCTGACTTTGCCGACTTCCAATACTTGTAAATAAGCCAGAACATGAGCAGTAAAATTGCTATAAGAGTCTCATATCCTGCTATTTGTTTTCCTTCATGAACCATAGTTCCCTTGTTTTTTGGGCAACATCATCATTTGTTTCTGTGACGAAAATAAGCAAAATAACAATTTCAAGCACCCGCATTTTTCTCTATTTTTGAAGCATGATATCAAATGACACTGTCCAGACTATAATTGAGACCGCACGAATCGAAGAAGTGGTGGGTGATTTTGTGAACCTGAAACGACGCGGCGCCAACCTGACCGGGCTATGTCCTTTTCATAATGAAAAGACTCCATCCTTCTCAGTTTCGCCAGCCAAAGGCATTTACAAGTGCTTCGGATGCGGAAAAGCCGGGAACGCCTTAAGGTTCATTATGGAGCATGAACGGCTGGCTTACCCTGATGCCCTGCGTTACCTCGCTGCAAAATACAATATCGCCATTGAAGAAAAAGAGGAAAGCCCGGAGGAAAAACAAAGTCAAAACGAACGGGAAAGCCTGCTTGCTGTCTCTGCATTCGCTTCTAAATACTTCATTGAGAGTCTTTTAAATACAGAACAAGGCAAAGCTATCGGTCTCTCCTATTTTAAAGAAAGAGGCTTTAGCCAGGAAACCATAGAGAAATTCCAATTGGGATTTTCCGATGATGCCTGGGATGGTGTCACCAAAGCTGCTCTGAAAAACGGATTTGAGCTCCCCTATCTTGAAAAAGCAGGACTGACCATTGTCAATGGGGATCAGCGGCATGATCGTTTCCGGAACCGGGTGATTTTTCCCATTCACAGTCTTTCTGGTCGTGTCATTGGCTTCGGTGGCCGGATCCTTGGAAAAGAGGTCAACAAGGCGAAATATGTAAACTCGCCTGAGTCGGAAATCTATCATAAGAGTGCAACACTATACGGCATCTACCTCGCCCGTACGGCGATCATGAATAAAGATGAGTGTTATCTGGTAGAAGGCTATACTGATGTGATCTCCCTTCATCAGGCTGGTTTTGAGAATGTTGTCGCTTCCTCAGGCACCTCTTTGACGACCGACCAGATCAAAATGATCAAACGCTTCACCAACAATATTACCATCCTATATGATGGGGATGAAGCCGGGATCAAAGCATCATTCCGTGGAATCGACATGATCCTTGAACAAGGGATGCAGGTCCGTATCGTATTGTTTCCAGAGGGGAACGACCCTGATTCTTTTGTCAGGAAAAACCGTCATGCAGATGTGGTCAAGTTTTTTAAGGAGCAGACCGTCAATTTTATTCTATTCAAGACCCGTTTGTTGCATGAAGATTCTAAAAACGACCCGATTCTCCGCACCCAGCTCATCAAAGACATTGTTCATTCGATTTCTTTGATTCCCGATGCGATCTCGAGAAATGAATATACCCGGGAATGCGGCAATATCCTGAACATCCCTGAGTTGACCCTCAGCAATGAGCTAAATCGGGTGTTGCGAAAAAGCAAAAACCAGCCCCAGGGAAAATCCAGCCAGGAGACCCAGGAAGTTCCCGAAGCTGTATTGGTTCCGGAACCTCAAACTGAGTTTGACTTTAGCAACAGTGAATTCCAGGAGCGGGAGATCATCAGGTTGCTCATCACCTGGGGGACGCATGAGATTCATATTGAAGATGCCGACCTACAGAAAGCCTCTGAAAGGGTTGGTAATTTTATCGTTCATGAAATCATTCATGATGAATTGAGTTTCACAAATCCATTATACCAAGGCATTTTCGACAAATTTGCCGAAGAACAGCAAAAAGGAGTCATCCAGGGAACTGACTTTTTCACCAATCACCCCGACCAAGAAATCAGTAAGCTGGGAATCGACCTGATCAGCAGTCCTTATTCGCTGAGCGACCGGTGGATGGAAAAGAAAAGAATCTTTGTTTTGACAGAAAAAGAAGTCCTTACAGAAGCTGTAACTTCAGCCATGCTCTCCTTTAAGCTTAAAAAGCTGGAACGAATGATACTTGACAACCAAAAATTAATGCAATATCCTGGTGATCAGGATCTTACTCAGGTTTTGCAGAATCAGAAAAATCTGACGACTTTAAAGAAGATGATTTCAGCAAAGCTTGGAATAATAATTACCCGCTAAAGTCATCAGCAGCTCAGACGGAGAAAGCATATTTTTTACGTTAAGTATTTACTTTATTATAAAAATCACTTCTTTAAACATTTTTGATGACCAGGTATTTACCAAGTCCCTGAAATCGGAGTAAGCAGCCGGGTCGTGGGTCAGGTTCATTAAGGTGATGTTCTTTTGAATTGTGAGTTTATTGCCTTCTTTAGCGATTTTAAAATCGAATTTCCCGGCCTTGTTGTCAATCTGCTTGTCGGTAATTGTACTGATTAATTCAACATTGGCAGGTAATTCGATGCTAAGTTTAATCTCCTCGCTTAGCGGGTACGCGATCTCAAACGGACTATCACGCATGACAGTAAGCTCTCCCATGTGCCAAGTTTCCAATCCTTTTTCCGGGACAGGAAGGCTCATAAAAAGATACTTTCCTTCTTTCCTGACACTCACACCACCGGTCACATCACCCTTCTCATCCATTTTGATTTCTTTCTCCAGGCTGGCATGGTTAAGCTCATTGCTTGAATTATTTTCTCTTATGCCTGAAAGCCCGGGAATCGGCAGGAGTTTTCTCTTCCCGATTTTGAGCGGGAGATCCTTGTCATTAATCTCGCGAACTGATAAATAGATGGGTTTCCTGCCTCGGGTCCCTGGATCGAAAGCAATATAAAAATCATCCCAAAGAAACGGATTGGGCATATCCATGGAATATGATTCGGGGACAATCGTGAGAATTTCCGCATCGATATTAACTGCCTTCAACAGGGCACTTAGCAAGACTGCCTTTTCCAAAGGAGTACCATAGGCACTGGCCCAAACCTCCTGAGGGGCTCGGCCCCTAAAACCTGCGATATTGGCAGGTATGCTAATCAATGACAATTCGTTAACTACCAAATCCTGTAATTTCAAGGCCACCTTCAGGTCTTCCTTTTCCTCTTTCCTGATTTGTTGGGCCTTTTCGATCATCGCTGCACTGCACGATTCCGAAAAACATGGCTGTTTTTTCAACCACTTGGAAAGGTCCTTATGACTCTTTAGACTTGAAAACATCATAAGTGGTAAGAAGTCTGTAGCATCCGGCTGATTGGGCTCATAAATATGAGCCGGTATATTGGTAAAATGCCAGCGATAAACTTTGAAATCCCCTTCTATCTTCATATTTAACGAGGCTGTTGTATTTAAAATCTTATAGGTCCAATCTTTGCCTTTGGGAATCCTCACAACCACGGTCAAAGCATTCACCGGACTCAGATCTGTAAGTCCATCAACCACCATAAGTCCGGGTAAAAACGCCTCCGAAGAAGTAATAGAATAGTCCAAAACAATTGTTGAACCAATCTCAAGCCCGGTATGGGTTATAACCTTTTCTTTCAGATTGTTATAGGCAGGGGCATTGGCAGCAAAACGAGGCAGTACCTCATTAAAAGCATTTTCAGGCGTTGTAATCCGAGTCCCATCCTTCATAAAAGTAAAACTATATCCAAGGGTGAATTTTTGATAGTCGCTGTTGTACAAAACAAAAGTCTCCCCATAAATCTTGTGTATGGCATTGTATGTCAATAACTTAACCTGTTTGTACAGATGATAATCAAATTCGCCATCTTCCTGGAGGGTATATTCTTTGATTTGTTTTTCGACCACGGCATCGATTTCTCCCTGTGCAAATGATGCTTTGGGCAAGAAAAGGAATCCGAGGAAAAGTATGCAGAGGAAATGTAGCAGAAATATATTTTGTTTTCGCATAACGCTTTAAAATAGTATCGATGAATTACTTAATAATTTTAACAACCAGTGCTTCTTCAGCCATTTTGTTCTGGTTGACCACAATCTGACGGAAGGCTGGCCATTCAGACGCTTCATAGACTCGTTTTCCCAAAACGATCTTTTGTTTCATACTTAGCGTCTTGCCATCGAGCAAACAAGAACCCAAATAAGAGGCATATTCCTCATTGACAGGATTCACTTCCGGTTTATAAGCGATCTCTCCAGTGACAGGCAGCTTGACGGTTTCACTAATTTCGACAGTTCGTGAAGATCTGTCGCGGAAAGGGTACTTCCTGCTTTGCAGCGCGGTGTTAAAACCCAGGTGCCCCATACTTCCTTTAAAAACCTCTGAAGCCAACAGCGGAACAAAGATGATTTCGCCGGGTGTAACTACGGCATAGTTTGGAATCTCATACTGTAGTTCGATCCGGATTGGGTTTTCCCGATATTGATAAGGATCGCCAAAATCAATAAACAAGATCTTAGCCAAAGAGTTCACTTTTAATAATTCCTTCTCAACCAGCATCTTCCACTGCACTTTATAGCCTGCGGTGAACATTTTTCGAACTGAAGCATCGGATTGTCCTTCAGCCACCAGGACAAATCTCCCGTGCAAGGTCCCATCCCGGGAGATTTCTGAGCTACCGTCCATTTTGAAATAATGATTTTCAGGAGCAGAAACAGCTGTGATTGCCAGATCAGCACCTTTGGGTAAACCCATCAGGTAGTTTTGTTGTTGCTCGGCACTCGACCACAACTCTCTGATAAAGGGAACCCAGGTTGGATCCAGGAGCTGATATTCGCCGCTTTTGCGTTGAACTACAGTAACACAATGATTAAACTGATCGGCAGGGATTTGTTCAATACGGCTGCCAGCCATAGTCATGGCAGGATATGAATTGAAGCCTGCATCACGAAGCATGGTGATCAGGATGCCGGCTTTATCCTTACATACGCCGCAACGATCCGTAAACGTCATATCACCGGTATGTAGCGTAAAGCCTTCGCCCGTTCCCATGGAGATGCCCGAATAACGGATCTCATCTGCGCACCAATGTGTCAGCCGGCTGATAGAATCAGTCTCATCCTTTGCGCCTTGTAAGATTTCTATCACTTTTTTATGGATGGCGGGCGTGCTGGCGAAACTGCCAAAATCTTCATTCACTTTGTTGAACCACAATGACTTGGCAATCCAGTCGGGACTGGTTGACAACAAAAGCTTGGGTGCCACATTAGAGCGGTCGACCATACCTGCCTCCATTTTTATCGGCATCAGGTCTCTCTTGCAGAAAGTGTAGGTATTGTTTTCTCCTGCGGTGCTGATCTGTGGTGTGACTTCTGCCTGGTAAAACTTATACTGAAGTGTCTTTGTTTTTGGAAGACTGACACTATAGACTTTTTCCAGCATCGGATAATCAGCCCAATAAGGGACGATGTCGTAGAATTGTCCTCTCATGGGCGGGATATACTGTTCATCATCATCGCCCTGTAGCAATGCATAGGTAAATCCTTTTTTATAGAGGAAGACTTCCACGGCATCACCCGGTTCCAGTCGCCCCACTCCGATCATCTTTTCCCTGGCACCCCAGTAAATTGCCCTGGCCGGAGCGGCATAATCAACAACCAGTTTCATATCCAGCGATACAGTGGTTCCATCATTCCGATAAATCACGACTTTCTGGATTTCAGCATAAGCCGTGAGCGGATCATATTCCATTTTGATCACATTAAGCTCAAGAGCACCTTTGGCTGTCAGCACTTTATGAAGCCTATGTGTGTAAAATAGGCCCAGCCCGCTTTCAGCAACCACAACACGGGTACTGTCAAAGATGACCACTTGCCGGGCATCAGGATAATCTTTGGCTGTCCCTGACTTTCTGATCAGTTCGCTGATACCGTCAGCAGACGACACTAAGGGAAAGCCGAGAATAAACAGGAATACAAATAGTTTATACATAAGGATGATAATTATCAGGTTCTTTTAGTTTATATGAACAAGGAGGTCCAGATATTGTTGATATACCAATACAACAAAATCAAATAAAGTATAAAAGTATGAAGAAAAACGTCGGGACCATCGACAGAATCGTGAGATTCGTTATCGTTATTGCAATAGCAATCCTATTATTTACCGGAAAGGGAAGTGGCACATTAGCAATCATCCTGGGCATTGTTGGATTTATCAGCCTCTTTACGGGCCTGTTTCGCTTTTGTGCACTCTATTCTCTTGTGGGATTAAATACAGACAAAAAAGAAAAATAGAAGTCCTTTATTTAAAGAGGTTTACCTTTTCTTCCTGAAGAAAGCAGACATTAGTTCTGCGCATTCTTCTTTTAAAACATCTCCTGAGACTTTTGTTTTGGGGTGAAGCAGTTTGGTATTTGCCAGAGTATAACCTCTTTTTTCATCAGGGGCGCCATAGACTACTTTACCCACTTGTGCCCAATACAAGGCCCCAGCGCACATAACGCAGGGTTCTACTGTAACATAAAGGGTACATTCATTCAGGTATTTGCCTCCAAGGAAGTTCGCTGCGGCAGTAATGGCCTGCATTTCAGCATGGGCAGTCACGTCATTAAGCTGTTCGGTGAGGTTATGGGCTTTGGCTATGATTCTGCCTTTACATTCAACCACGGCACCGATTGGGACCTCCTCCAGGTCCAGTGAAATAAAAGCTTCTTTCAAGGCCTCGCGCATATAGCGCTCCTCGTTCTGGAGTTCCACCATATTATATAAGGCGTTTTTTCAGAACTTCTCCCTCGGCTTCATAGCCTGGTTTCCCCAGAAGGGCAAACATATTCTTTTTATAGTCCTCCACCCCAGGCTGGTCAAAGGGGTTGACATCCAAAACATAAGCACTTAAGGCACAGGCAAATTCAAAGAAATAGACCAATTCGCCAAGAGTTCTTTCATTAAGTTGCGGGATTTTCAATTGCATCACCGGGACGCCTCCATCAAGGTGGGCAAGCAAAGTACCCTGGGCTGCCTGTTGGTTAACATAATGCAAAGGCTTGCCCGCCAAGAAATTCAGGCCGTCAAAGTCTTTATCTTCCTTTGGGATGATCAACTCCCTGTTGGGTTTCTCCACGAGGATCACCGTCTCAAAAAGCATGCGCAGACCGTCTTGCAAATATTGGCCGAGGGAATGCAGGTCGGTGGTGAAATTTACGCCTGCTGGGAAAATCCCTCTTTGTTGTTTCCCTTCACTCTCTCCGTAAAGTTGTTTCCACCACTCCGTGAAGAAAGTAAGCCTGGGCTCATAGTTCACCATGACCTCAACCGGCTTGCCGCCACGATAAAGCAAATTTCGGGCTGCAGCATACAAAGTACAAGGGTTTTTCTCAAAATCGGGTGATCCTTGTGCTTGTTTTTTCATTTCACGGGCCCCGTTAACAAATTCACGGATGTTATAACCTGCGATGGCAATGGGTAAAAGTCCGACAGGTGTCAATACTGAAAACCGGCCTCCCACATCATCAGGAATAACATATGTCGGATATCCCTCCATGTCTGACACCCCTTTTAAGGCACCGCGCTCTTTATCGGTGATTGCGATGATGTGTTCCCTGGCGGCGACCTTACCGAGTTTAGCCTCGAGATGCTGACGTAACACCCTGAACGCGATAGCAGGTTCGGTCGTAGTCCCCGACTTTGAGACCACAAGCAAGGCATAGGTATGAAGATCCAAAAGATCCAAAAGATCCTTCAAATAATCCTCACTGATATTTTGTCCCGCATAAATGATTTTGGGATATGATTTTCCCGGCATCTGGCTGGCAAAATGATGCTGCATTGCTTCCAGGATCGCCCGGGTACCCAAATATGAACCACCGATGCCGATTACGACCACATATTCAGCCAATGAGGCAATACGTGCGGCTTCTGTCTCAATCCTGCTCAGCAAGGCATCGTCAATATCGTCAGGAAGTGACATCCAGCCCAGGAAATCATTGCCTGCACCAGTCTGATTCATCAGCAGCTGGTGCTGGAGATTTAGCTCAGGCTGTAACAAATCAAGTTCATGCCTGTCGATGAAAGGCAAAATATGGGTTATGTCTAATTTAATATTGGTCATCTTTGAATGTGTTTGCGATTTTATCAAAACAAAATTACAAAGGAAAGCAGTCACCTAACATTTCTTTTATCAGATAATATCACATCGAATGAATTTTCTGGTGACCATAAGAAATTTACCTTTGCTGAAATAACTTTGACAATCAATGATGGATCCGGAGAAGCTGATTAATCCCAATATCATTAAGTATGCCTTGATATTAAGTGCATTGCTTTATGTGAGCAGCCTCTACCACAGGATTCCACATACAGATGATGCCTGGCTGGGCGAAATCGTATATTTCAATGCCAAGACCGGGACACCCCGCTCCGAGTTGATGAGAGGCGTAACCCTTCAGGAAGTCCGGAATATCGTTCATCACAAACTGCTCACCCTTGGCGGAACAGTGCTGACTTTACTCTTTGGATTTGACCTCTACACATTGAAATCGTTGAGCTTGTTGTTTTATCTCATTTTCCTTTTGATTTTCATCCTGTATTTACGAAAAAAAAGCTATCCCCTTTTCGTTCCATTATTACTAGTCCTATGTAATTCTCTTGTCTTCGAGTTCTCATTTGTTTTCAGGCCTGAACTTATGCTGATGTGTTTTGCCTTTATTGCATGGATTTTCTATGAAAAGCTTGTCGAAAACCAACATCAATTCCGGAATTCATTCTTTATGGGACTTTCTTCAGGGCTTGCCGTGGCAACGCATTTGAATGGCATTTTCCTGGTTGCTGCCGGGTTCATTGTCATGGTCATCTACTACAGAAAGTATTTAATAACATTTATCCCGGGCTTATTGCTGACTTCCTGTATCTATTTCTACGATTTCACATCACAGTTTACTGTAGAATTCTGGTGGTACCAAATCGCAAACTCGCCATTTATTACAGTCTCTGCCCATTCTCCACCGGGATTTGTGCTGGTCAATGCTCTGGAAGAACAAATGCGGTTTTTTAATAGCCCTAAAGAATTTTCGCTTACTTTACTGACACTTTTTTCTATTTATTTTCTGTGGAAAAACAATAAGCTACCTGACAGAAAAAAAATATTGTTCCTTGCTTTAATCATCATGCTGATGGGAATTTTCTCTGCCCATAAGACATCAAAATATATGTTGATTTATTTTCCGTTTTTTGTCCTGATTATTTCAAAAACATGGCAATTCCTTAATCAAAAGAAAATCATTTTTCCTAAATGGACTCAGCTGACATTTGTCATGCTACTCCAGGGATATCTCATCGTAAATACCGTTTTTAATGTTCAATTTTCATTAAAGAAATACGATATTACTGACTCGGCTAAAATTTTAAATACTTACTGTAAGGGAGACTGTTCCAGGCTTAATATTATTGCGCCAATGACTTATATCTTTAACAACATTGAAGATTTCTCCAGAATACATTCCGATCTGTATTACACCGAATCATATACCAAATTGCACAAAGACTTTGCGCAGGAAGCTTCATCTTACAATATTGATTACATCTTCCTGGATCAAAAAAACTTTGAAATCCTTGGTTTATCAAAACTGAGTAAAAACGACATATTAGGGAATTATAAAGTACTTGACAAATCGCCTGTTCTTTTGGTACTTAAGAATTCCACAAAACAATCCCGATTAAAATCAGAGAATTTATAAATCCAATGTCATCAGCACTCAATCTTAAGGTGATCATCAATCCAAAAGCAGGTTTTTGTTTTGGGGTTAAGCATGCGATTCAAATCGCCGAAGAAATGCTCTCAAAAGGCGAAGAAGTTTACTGTGTCGGAAAGATAGTACATAACGCGAAAGAGGTAAGCAGGCTGGAAAAAATGGGCCTTAACACAATAAGCCTTGATGAACTAAAACTCTTACATGGGAAAATAGTCTTGTTCAGGGCGCATGGCGAACCTCCATCTACTTACGCTTTGGCTGAAAAAAACGGGAATACGGTTGTGGATGCGTCATGTAAAGTAGTTCTTCATGTCCAGGACAGGATTAGGATTTCATTTGAAAACAAAGAAAATATTTACATTTTCGGCAAAAAAGAACATCCGGAGATGATTGGAATACTTGCCCAAACTGCCGGGACAGCTGTGGCGTTTGAAGACATCACGCAGCTTGATTTGACAGCAATGCCTCTCGAGATAAGCCTGTACAGTCAAACGACAAAGAGCCTGTCACAATTTTATGAAATTGCTGCAGTACTTGAATCAAATGGAATTAAAGTAAATCTTCAGGATACTGTATGCCGCCAGGTACACAATCGGGAAGCAAAGCTGGCTGAATTTGCGAAATCCTATGACAAGAATATTTTTGTTGCAGGAAAAGACTCCTCCAATGCGAAGGTGCTTTTTAATATTTGCTTCGAAGCCAATCCGGATTCATTTTATGTTTCAGAGGAATCTGAAATAAAAGAAGCGTGGTTTAAACCTCATGATACTGTGGGGATATCGGGTGCAACGTCGACGCCAGTATGGCAAATGGCAAGGATGAAAGAATTTCTAGAGAACCTTTGAAATTTCCCCTGGGAAATATTTCTTCACCAGCGATCGCAGGATATTTTTATCAATTGGTTTCGAAATATAATCATTACATCCTGCTTTGATGGCTTTATCCTTGTCGCCTGACAATCCGAAAGCCGTTTGTGCAATAATTACGACATTTTTATTGAACTTTCTGATTTCTTCTGTAGCTTCATAACCATTCAATCCAGGCATTTTAATATCCATCATGATGATATCAATGTCTGGATTTTCGCGGCATTTCTTTACCGCTTCAAGACCATTTGGCGCATGAATAATATTTTTACTGATCCCTTTAAGCGCCAGGTTTATTAAAACATAGGCAGCTTCATCATCTTCAGCAATTAAAATTTTCAGGTTTGTATTCAAATTTTCCTCTGGTCCCCGATAATTTTTTAGAGACAATTCGCCTGACTGTTGTATGACATAAGGAATGGTGAAATAAAAAACAGATCCTTGTTCCACTGTGCTTTTCACCCAAACTTTTCCCCCAAGCATTTCTATGTAAGCCTTTGCAATCGACAATCCCAGGCCTGCGCCTTGAAAAGCCCTTTTGTCAGAGATATCTGCCTGGATGAACCGTTCAAAGATGGCATTTTGCCTGTTTTCTGCAATTCCAACCCCGGTATCTTTCACAAAAAACTCCAGAAAATCTCCCTTTTTCTCACATCCAAACTCTATGGTACCATGGTCAGTAAATTTGATTGCATTTTTTATAAGATTGGTTAAAATCGCATAAATCTTTTCCCTATCAGTCAAAATCATTGCTTCATTAGCAATTAAGATGTTTTTATTGATAAGCTCAATCCCTTTTTTGTCCACTTCCGGTTTGAAAAAAGCATAGAGATATTCTAGCTGTTCATTAATATTTGATTCTGTGATAAGGGTTTTTGCCTGGCCCGATTCAATTTTAGAGATATCAATAATATCATTAATAATATTGAGCATCCTGGCGCCGCTTTGCTCAATGATTTCAACAAATTTCTGCTGTTCATTTCCTGTCAGTCCGGGCTCTTTGAGTAAACAGGCAAAGCCAAGAATGCCATTCATCGGGGTTCTGATTTCATGACTCATATTTGCCAGAAAGGCAGATTTTAGGCGATCGCTTTCTTCAGCTTTCTCTTTAGCCTTAATCAGCGCTTTTTCACTATTCTTCCTGGCTGTATTCTCCCGGTGTAAATCCTCCAGAAGGTTTAGTGTGGCGATATGTGTTTCCCGCAATTTGCGGGTTTGTTTTTCTACTAAATCTTTGAGACGTTCCTTTTCATCTCTCTTTTGAATGTAAGCCTCCCTGATCTTCAACATAGCCCTCAATTGTGCGGTGAGTTCCGTTGCTTCGATGGGTTTGGCAAGGAATGCCTCTGCGCCAACCTCCAGAGCACGGATATGACTTTCACGGTCACCTTGAAGTGAGGCGATAAAGACAACCGGGATATCAGATGTAGATATATCACTTTTAAGAACCTCACAAACCTCATAACCATTCATTTCCGGCATAATAATGTCGAGCAGGATCACATTCGGAATTTCCCTGATCGCAATTTCTAGTCCTTTTTTGCCACTGTTGGCTTTAAAAAATAAGGCAGCTGGAAATGCTTCATTGACAAGGGCCTTTAGTGTGATCAGGTTGTCATTGTTGTCATCAATTGCCAGTATTTTGATCTTGCTAAGATCCATAGAGTGTCTCCTTAATCGTTTGATAAAAATTCTTTTCTTCGATGGGTTTGGCGATATAGGCATCAAAACCCCATGCCATTATTTTCTCACGGTCATTGGTCATTGCACTTGCTGTTAATGCAATAACCGGAATATGCTGCATCTGAGGATTTGCCCGGATCATCTCAAAAGCCTGTTTCCCATCCATCCCCGGTAAGGCAATGTCCATAAGGATCAGATCAGGATTGTTTTCCATAGCCACTTCTATACTATTATTCCCATCGATGGCCTCTAAAATTGTATAATGGTCCATTAACAATGCTTTTATCGTAATCATATTGTCGGGATTGTCCTCCACAACCAGAATCTTCGGGATTCCATTAATTTTTGGAGTTTCTCTCTTTCCCTGCGTTTTTACCTCCGGTTCATGGCTTACCATTGTTTCAATTGCTTGCAAAAGCTCCATTCTGTTAACATCACCTTTTCGAATAAGCTGATGAACATTATTTCGGGTAAGAAAGCTCAGCTCATCCTTTGTAATGTGTTTTGCGGTCAGAATTAGGACTGGAATATGGCTGGTTTTCTCAACATCCCTAATGGTTTTTAACACCTGGAAACCATCAATACCCGGCATCATCAGATCTAAAATCATTGCATCAGGGATCACCCTGTTGATGATTGCAAGTGCCTCAGCTCCATCATGTGCCACAAGAATATTAAATCCACTATCTTCCAGGATATCTTTCATCTGAATGATCGCAGGTTCACTGTCTTCAACCAGTAAGACAGTTTTATCAGATAAGCGAACCGGTGGATTCGGAATGATTTGATGAACGGCATGACTCATTCTTTTAAAAGTCTGATCACTCGTTTTACTCTTACTCAAATCAATGGACAAAGGCAGTTTCAATGAGAACTCAGAGCCTTTTCCCTCTGTACTTTTCACGGAGATTGACCCACCGAGCAGGTTTGCATATTTCTGAGCAATGGTTAAACCAAGGCCGGTCCCGCCAAATCGTTTAGAAGTACTACTATCAGCTTGTCTGAATTCCTCAAAGATATACGGAAGCTGATTCTCAGAAATCCCAATCCCAGTATCAGTAACATCGATATGAAAAAATTCGGAGTTTTTCCTGGCGATAACTTCTACGGTACCACTATCAGTAAACTTCAGCGCATTGCTGATAAGATTCTGCAGGATATGTCTGCATTTCCCTACATCACTCTTAAGGATCATTTCATCGTCACGATCAGAATGTTTAAGCATAACCCCTTTTTGTTGTGCCTGTACTTTTAACATCCCTAATATCTCGTAGATTACATCATAGGGATTAAATTTTGTAACCTCTATTTCTTCATGCCCGGCTTCAATCCGGGAAATATCGAGGATATCATTGATGAGTGCCAGGAGATTCTTCCCGTTTCGTTCGATAACCTCCAGGTAGCTATATTCTTCATCAGGTATTTTCTTTGCGAGTCTTCGATTCAGAACACCTGTCAGTGCGATCACTGAATTGAGTGGTGTCCGCAATTCATGACTCATATTTGACAAAAAGTTTGTCTTGAGCTGGCTTGCCTCATCGAGCTGTTTTTTCTGCATCTCAAGCTCAATATTTTGTTCGCTAAGCTCTGAGGATTGGGCTGCCATTTCCGTCTTCTGCGCTTCAAGCTCCCGGTTTTGGGCTTCCAGCTTTATGGAAAATTCTAAAATTCGCCTTAAGCTTAACACGCTTACCACGCGGGCACACAAAGCGTCAATGATCTTTTCAAGCAACTGAATCGCTTGTTCAGTGAATTGGTTAATACTGGCAAGGGAAATAACAGCTACAACCATTTTTCCCGACAGTACCGGAATTGTTATAATTTCTTTAGGAATGTATTTCCCGCTAGCCGTATGAAAAACAAAACGAGTCTCCCCGGGCAGGTCTTTAAGATGTTGGATCTTCTTCTGGCTGAGAACAGCGCCAAATTCCCCTTCAAAACTCTCCGCCAGAAACGAATGTTTCGCATTCTGTTCCATACCTGTTGAGCTAAAGTGCTCGAATGTTTTTTTATCCTCACTGAGCAAATAGGCTGCGGCCATTTGGGAACCAGTCACCAATGACAGCTCTGCCAGTGTTGTCACAAAGAAATTTTTAACTTCTTCCTGGCTCAGCATTTGCCCGGTAATTCTTGCAGCTTTTTCATTCAATTCCAGGCTAATCTGCACACTTTCTGCCATAGAATTAAACGACTCTGACAAAATCCCAAACTCATTATTTAGGGAATAAGTTGAGCGTGCATTCAAATCTCCATTATGAAATCTTCGGGCTGCTTCTATTAATAATTTTACAGGCTGGCTAATATTCCTTTGTAAGAAATAAATTACCAAAGAGCTAAGCAACAATATTGAAATAACCAGCAGGATCAGTTGCCGGTTCATAAAAGCATTAAGCTTGCCGGAAGCGATATACAAAGACTCTGATTTGTTAACTGCAAAAACGTCGATTTTCTGCAATATACTTGCCAAAATTTCAGCATCATGGTCTTCAGATCCCGAATATTTGTTAGTACTCAGGAATTCTTGTCTCTTGTCACTTTGAAAATGATGGATACTTTCGTCACTGCTAAAATTCCAGCTAATGAAAGCGCGTTTTAATGCATCAAGGTCTGTTCTCGGACCCAGGTACTGAGAATAAAGGATCTCCAGCTGGTCCAGAACCTCGGCTCTGCAAAGTTCAATCTGATGCAGATGATCAGAATATTTTTTTTCGTCTGAGTCCAGATAAAGACTTTTCATCTCCAGCTGGATCTTCAGAACATCAATACGCAGCGTACTTAAAGCTCTTCTGACTTTAAGCGGATGGTTATACATAAGGCTTACCTGCATTTGTATCTTATTGGTCTGGTAATATGCTATCGACCCTAATACGATGACCAAAATCAGAATACACGCAAAGCCCAGCTTTAGCTGTGTCGTAATTTTTATATCTTGTATTTTCATTTTTCCCTTCCCCTGGGTTAACAAATTAATTTTAATGCTTATGTATTTTTTTTAAATATCGCCGAATGCGGAAATATTTCTGAAAAATCATGTTTCAGGATAATGTCTCTTTCTGCTTCACCTGCCACCAGGTAGCCTCCTTTCCTAATTGAAGCACTGACCTTCTTAAGAATAATGTCGCGGTATTCATTTTTATAATAGAACAAGAGGTTGGCACAAAAAACCAGGTCGAAATCTCCAAAAATACTCTCCGCCGGAAAATTAAACTCAGGGTCGAATAAATCAAAAACCGAAAACATGACTTTTTCTTGAAGTTCCGGTATCACAGTATAAGTATCCCTCTTTGAAACGAACCAGCGTTGCACACGCCTCAGATTCATATTGTTTAATGAATAAGAGGGAAAGTGGGCAGTTTTTGCCGTGTTTACCTGTATTTCTGATTGATCTGTTGCGAAAATACGGTAGCTAAAATCCTCAGCCTTTCCCAACCTTATCTCTTCCAGTAAGATGGCCAGGCTATAGGCCTCCTGTCCGCCTGCACAAGCTGCTGACCAAAAACGCAATTCATTATGTTTATTTCTTTTCCTTTGCATTACCAGATCAGGTAACAAAATCTGTTCCAACACTGCAAACGTCAGCGAATTTCTGAAATATTCACTATAGCTAATATGAAGAGATTCTAAAAATTCATTTCCTTCGTCCTGGTCTTTTTCAATAAGCTGACAATAATCCTCGGTCGAATTGTATTGTAAATGTGTGAGCCTTTTTTGAAGCGATTTATTTAAAAAAGACAGATCATACATTGAAATATCAATTCCATGTAAACGGCTCAGAACACTGATCATATGGGCAGAAACTGTTTTCATTCCATGATACTGTATTTGACATCTCTGCCTAACTCATGTAACAATTGGTTCACTTCTTTCTTAAGTTCAATCATGCTAAGTTCTCTTCCGATGGTAAGGTTTTGAAAACGTTCCATTTCTGCAATTTTTTGCTTTAATGATTTTTCCGCATGCAGTCTGACTTCCTTTTCTTTTCCCTCATCCAATGCCCTATTAATAGCAAACGGAAGCCTGGCCAGATGATCAATAATTACATAATCAACAGCGCCCCCTTTAATAAGTTCAATGGCAGTCTCTTCCCCGATAGTTCCTGAAACACAAATAAATGGGGTATTTGGACTAATTTCCTTGCAAATCTGTAATGCCCTGAAGGCATCAAAGCCTGGCAATCTGTAATCGCAAAGCACTACATCAAAACGATCACTGGAAAGTGCTGAGCTAAAATCAGCCTCATGCACGACACACTTTATATTTAACTTATATCCGGATTGTGTTAAAGTTGCTGATATAATCTCAGAATCCTTGGCTGAATCCTCCGCCAACAGAATTTTCAAAATTCTGCCTTGTTCTACTGTTTCATTCATTATTACCTCCTTTCAATGGCATTTTATTTTGAGTAAACTCCAATTTACTCTTTTCTACTTCATGTGCGGCAAAAACCCGCTTCAAGCGCTCAGGACTCTGGATTTTCAGTAATCGTGCCAGTAAGGGCCACACAACGATTACTGCGACAATAGCCATCATCAGGAGCGGGCTCATGTCGTTCGTGATCGTTCCTTTCATTTCGATCCTAGCTGGCATGATCAGCATCGGGACGATGATCAGCACACCCAAAGCTATGGCAGGTATAATAATTCGTGGAATTAGTGTCAGGGCCTGTCGTATCAAGGGCTTTGGCGGGCTAAACGCTTCTACAGCGAATGACCTTAACCTTAAGCTGTTCGTAATGATAAAAATCGAGCTGAATGCCATGGCACCCGCGGCAAACATTGGGCTCAGGAGGCCGTATGCTGCAATTGGGATCAGCGCTACATTATAGAGCAATGCCCAAATCAGGTTTTGAACGATCGTTTGTGAGGTTGCCCTCGACAATGAAATCGCACGTCCTACTCCTGTCAGATCACCGCTAATAAGGGTGATTCCGGCAGTGGCCATGGCGATATCGGTCCCTGTCCCGATAGAAATCCCGACATCAGCCTGGGCCAGGGCGGGTGCGTCGTTGATTCCGTCGCCAACCATGGCGACAAGGGGATGTGCAAAATTGCCCTTGCTCTGCGTCGCCTGTAGCTTTTTTACCTCGGCAGCTTTATCTTTTGGCAAGACTTCTGCGATGATCCGTTCGATACCGACCTGCCGGCCGATTGCTTCTGCAGTATATTTGTTATCTCCGGTGATCATTAATATTTCCATCCCCAGTTGGCGCAGATCAGCAATAGCCTCCTTTGCACCGGGTTTCAAGGTATCAGCCACGGCAAACAAGCCAATAAGCATGGCCGCTTCTGATGCTTCAGACGCTTTCATGGCCACAATCATAGCCGTTTTCCCTTCGCTTTGGAGTCGTAATATATCAGATTCAAAAGACCCGATGACGACTTTTTCATTCTGCATCATCTTTGAATTGCCAATGATCAGCGTATTCCCGTTCAGGCTTGCCCTGAGGCCCAATCCCCCGAATGAACGGAAAGTTTTAGGACTCATCACCGCTATTCCTTTGTCTGCTGCAGCTTTCACAACAGCACGTCCGATGGGATGTTCTGAGCCACTTTCTGCACTGGCAATCCAATGCAGGAACGCTTCGGGAGTCATGCCATTGGCAGGAATAATATCAGTAAGCTCAGGCTCTCCTCTAGTTATCGTGCCGGTTTTGTCAAAAACGACGATGTTTAGCTTACCTGCTCTCTCGAGCATCTCAGAATTTTTAAATAAGATGCCATGTTCGGCCCCTTTTGAGGTTCCAACCATGATGGCTGTCGGGGTAGCCAGTCCGATGGCACAGGGGCATGCGATAACGAGCACGGCAACGGCATTGATCATAGCGCCACTCCAATCATGCTGATCCACAAGCATCCAGCCTAAAAAAGTAAAGAGCGCAATGCCCAGGATAATAGGAACAAAATACCTTCCGATTTCATCAGTCAGCTTCTGAATTGGGGCTTTACTTCCTTGCGCTTCCTGTACCAGCCGGATGATCTGTGCCAATGTCGAGTTTTTTCCAAGCCTTGTGGCTTCATACCTGATAAGACCTTCCCGGTTGATTGTCGCTCCGATCACCTCATCACCCGGGCCTTTGCTCACAGGCATAGACTCCCCGGTGATCATCGACTCTTCAAAAGCAGATCGGCCTTCGATGATGATGCCATCGACCGGCACTTTTTCTCCTGGGCGAACCAGCAGGCGATCCCCGATGATAACTTCTTCAACACTGAGCTGCGCCTCGGTTCCATCACGGATCACAGTAGCCGTTCTGACACGGAGATCCATCAATGCTTTCAGTGCTTCTGTAGTTTTTCCCTTGGCCCTGGTTTCAAGATATTTCCCCAAACGGATCAGCGTAATAATGGCAGCACCTGTCTCATAATATACATTGGGACTATTTATGATTCCCAGCGTTACCAGCAAGCTGGAGAAATAAGCCACAGAAGAGCCCATGACAATAAGCACATCCATATTCGAGCTTCCGAGCCTGAGGCTCTTATAGGCACTAATATAAAACTGACGACCAACGACGAATTGAACAAGACTTGCAGCCAGTACCATTCCAAATTGCTCATATCTGATGACTGGCATTCCGAAATCACGAGCCATACTATAAAAGACGAGAGGGATGGTGAAGCACAGACCCAGTGTTAGCAAATTCCTCTGCTTGCGAATTTCCTGAGCCCTTACTTTTGACTCAATGTCTTCAATTTCCTCCATATCACCGGCCTGTAGAAGATCAAAGCCTGCCTGGCGGATCACAACAGCCAGTTCAGCAATACTCGTCAGCCCGGGAATATACTCGATAGCCACATGCTCAGTTCCAAAGCTGACAGTCACCTGAAGAATGCCCTCCTGCCTTTGGATAATTTTTTCAAGAGAAAAAGCATCTGTATGATCATGAAGACCGGAGACCGGTAAATCAATCCTGGCAGTTGGAACACCATAGCCAGCCTGGTGCACATTTTCGATGATCCCGTGAATGCTTTGGAAGGCAGGATCGTACACTAATTTTAAGCGTTCACTGGCAAAATCAACATTAGCCTCGGCGATCCCGTCAAGCTTGCGTACACTCGACTCAATCGAGAGTGCGCAATTGCTGCATGACAAGCCCGTTAAAGGAAGAATGATTGATTCCTGGTCCATGGTCAACTTCTATTTTAATGGCGTGATGTTATAGGTAAGCACACAGAGGGAGGAGACGAGTCCTGTTTCATCAAAAACCGGGGAATAATTTACCCTAAACCAACGCTTTCCATCAACAAGATTGAAATAATTCTCGTAGGACACCGACTTCCCCGCCTTTGCTTCGTTGATATATTTTAAAGCAAACTGGAAATTTTCCTCTCCAATGATTTCTTTCACATGACTGCCAATGATATTTTCCCTGGCTACCTGGAAGGACCTTTCAAATTCTTTACTTACAAATTCGTATCGTAAGGTATTGGCATTGACATAGGCGATGAATCCGGGAAGGCCATCTGCCAGGGAGATAAATTTGGAATTGTTTGCTTTCAATTCAATTTCCAACTTCTTTTCCCGGGTAATATCACGTGATATAACACTGACGCCCTTAATTTTATTATTTATAATAACAGGACTCCATAACAACTCAAAAAAGAGATCCTTATCAAACTGATGCAGAACTTCAACGAAACTTTCACCCGCTAAAACCCTGTCAATACTTTTCTTCGCATTTTCACGCAACCATGGGATGTTCATACAATCCAGGATATTCATCCCGATATAAATATCTGCATCCCAGATATCCTTCATCTGTTCTCTGTGCTTTTCATTAAAAGCCGTGTAGCAGCAATTCAAGTCAATCGAGAATATATAGATCTCATGAGAATTGTTAATGATTGCGTTAAGCAAAGATTCCTTGTTTTCAGTTTGTATCTGAAGAGGAGACGGTGATGATATTTCATGCATAAATGTGATTCTCGAGGGTCTTGATCCCTGGATGTTATTGAAACCTGACTAAAGTTTTAAGCCTATTCATCTGCTGTCCAGATAAAATACTTTTCCTCTTGTTTTAACTTGATAAAAAGCTCATTGACTTCTTTTTTAAGTTCAATCATCTTTTGTTCCCTGCCAATAAACTGTTGGTTCATTAATTCCAGTTGCGCCGACTTTTTTAATAAATTATTTTCAATGTTTTTATGATTCGAGATATCAAAACAATGCCCGATAAACCCAACAAATTCATTTTTATTGGAATAATTGGGTGTCCCTAAATCTATGATCCATCGATACTCCCCGCTGAAATGACGCAGACGGTACTCCATGCTAAAGGATTTTCTTTGATCAAAATGCGTCACATAGATGTCAAGGCAACGGTCAAAGTCATCCGGATGGACGCCTTCGGCCCAGCCGTTTCCCAATTCCTGCTCCAGGCTACGACCGGTAAAATCAAGCCAGGGTTTGTTAAAGAATGTACACAATTTATCAGTACCGGCAATCCAGATCAAGGCCAAACCGGAGTTTGCGAGGTTCTGGTATTGCACTTCGTTTTCCAGAATTTCAGCTTCGTGTTCTTTAAGTGCAGTGATGTCCATAACCGTGACATTACAATGATGCGAGTTTTCGTCCAGAATCCCTGAAAGATGGATGGGAAACGACTTTTTATCATCAGGTGCGAGGATCAGCTCACATTCATGAATCCTCTTTTCTTCATAAAGAACTTTCAGGAAGGAAACAAAGAATGGTCTTGTTGCCGCGCTGACAAAACTGCCAAAACGGCTATTTAGGAAATGAGAGCGATCCCTGCCCAAAATCCTTGCGCCATTGAGGTTCATATCAAGAATAGTCCCATTTTCCGATAGGGTAAAATATGCTGTAGGAGCAAATTCATACAAATCCTGGTATTTTTCGGCAGCTTCCTCTGCTGCAATTTTGCTAAGACCAAGCTCTTCATTTTGCATTTCAAGCTCAATCTGGTGTACCTCCAGTTCATAGATGAGTTTCAGAATTTCACTTTCAGAATAAGGAGTGTGTTTACCAGAGGGTTTCAGTTTCAATAACTCTTCTGCCTTTTGGCGAAGGAGCTCCTTATCAGATTTGTTAACATGCTTATTCATTGAAATGATAGTTTACAACGTTGGCGTCAAAATTAAATTTAATGAAGTGGTTTGCTAATTGGATTCTTTCAGCTTTTTATTGATTTCTTTCAGTTCAAGTTCCAACTTTTTAGCAACGGTTGTATCGGTAAATGTGATCACGAGTCCATCGATACGATCATCAAAGGTGCGGTAAGGCATGATTCGCACGTCAAACCACATGCCATGGTTTGTGATAATCGATGTCTCAATAGAAATAAGTGTTTTGAGGACATCACGGGCATGTGTGGCTATTTCAGGGTACTGCAAGTCGCTGACCAGGTCGGTAAAAGGCCTGCCAACATCTCCAGGCCGAAGTTTAATAATATGGATAACATGGTCGGTAAACCTTCGGATGTTTAATTCTTTATCGAGGAAAAGTGTGGCAATTTCGGTACTGTTGAGTAAGTTTTTCATGTCGTTACTCGCCTCTAAATAGTCACTTACTTTGGCTTGTAATTCGGAGTTCAGTGTTTGCAGTTCTTCATTTAAACTCTGCATCTCTTCCTTGGAGGTGGTGAGTTCTTCATTGGTGGACTGTAACTCTTCATTGCTTGACTGCAACTCTTCGTTGGTAGATTTCAGTTCTTCCTGTGAGGTCTGCATCTCCTCACGTGTGCTTTGCAATTCTTCCTTATTTCTTTGCAGCTCAAATTCCAACTCCTTCATCTTTCCCCTGGCGGCAGTTTTTTTCCATTTTGTGCTTTTTTCAAGATCATTTATTGCAGGAACATCTGTAAAAATGACAATAAACATACCCTTGATCACTTCGGGACTCTCTATTTTTTGTATGACAAAATCTATATAATGAGAATCGCCGTTTGTTCCCACTTTTACGTATTGCGTTTTGACAGGATCATAATTTTGCATGGCTTTACGGAAGGCTACTGGTAAAGCCTGGCGCAAGCCTTCGCGTGCCATGACATAGATGTTCCAGTTTGCCTTTCCTGCCACAGGCTCCAGGTAGTTACCGGTACGGCCTGTAATATAGATGATGTCGCCCTGTTTGTTTACCATCACGCTGGGCGGAGAAAAACGCTGCAACAAGATCTGGTCGGCCAGTATCTGGATATTTTCAACGTTTTTGGGTAGTTTTAAAACTTGACGTGCAGATGGTTTATACAGAAACGAACTCGGAAAATCAATGAGTTCAGGGATTTGCGATAAAGTTGTGCGTTCAAATAACTTTAATCTGTTGTCAATGTCATTAAACCCTTCACTGTTAAGTCCCAAGGTTTCAGCAGATCCAAGAACTAAAATTCCCCCGGGGTTAAGGCTGTATTTAAACAGGGAAATAAGTTTTTTCTGTAATTCCGGCTCCATGTAAATCATCATGTTGCGGCAGGAGAGGAAATCGAGTCTCGTATAGGGCGGATCTTTGATCACATTCTGTACTGCAAAAACGATCATTTCACGAATCGCATTATTCACGCGGTATCCATCTCCTTCACGTGTAAAAAACCTATCGAGACGTTCAGGAGACACATCGTTTACAATATTCTTTAAAAAAACACCTTTGCGTGCAATGTCAATAGATTCCTTTTCAAGATCAGAAGCGAAAATCTGTAATGTGACATTTTTAAAGTCTCTGGTTTTTTCGAGGACTTCTTTAAATAGAATTGCCAGGGAATAGGCTTCCTCACCGGTGGAACAGCCTGTTACCCATGCGCGCAACACACTCCCGTGTGGCAATTGTTCAATCAGTTGCGGGAGGACAGTACTTTTAAGTTTTTCCCAAACAGCGGTATCCCGAAAAAAGCTGGTAACACCAATCAGCAATTCTTTGAACAGAAGCTCTGTCTCAATGGGATTCTCCTGTAAAAAACGCACATAGCTTTGTATCCTCTCTATCTGGTGAATCCCCTTACGCCTTTCAATCCGGCGTAACAAGGTGTTTTTCTTATATAACGAAAAGTCGTGTCCACATTGCTCACGGATCAGAAGGATGACTTTTTCGAGACTGTTTTTGTTCCTGGAATCAAATTCTACTTTATTTTGTATCGGGGGGATATATTGAAAGAAATTAGTCATCCGGCCTGGCAGTTCGGAGGCTGGGGCGATGATATCAGCGATTACTGCTCCTATCGCGCTTCGTGGCATCCCGTCGAATTTGGCTGTCATCGGATCCTGAACCACGACCAATCCATTTTTCTCTTTAATGGCTTTAAGACCAAGGCTGCCATCAGAACCCATCCCGGAAAGAATAACCCCAATGCCTTTATCAAGTCTGTCGTTGGCCAGGGCCCGGAAAAACACATCTATCGGTAAGCGCAAGCCACGCAATTCGACAGGTTCGAACAAATGCAAATTGCCATGAAGGATCGACATGCTCTTGTTCGGGGGAATCACATAAACGCAATTGGGTTTTACATGAATCCCATCATTTACCGGGATCACATTCATGGGGGTCATTCTTTGCAATAACTCAGGCATGATCCCCACATGAGTCGGGTCGAGATGCTGAATCACCACAAAGGCCATCCCGCTGTCCTTCTGCATATTGGAAAAAAATTGCTCCAGGGCTTCCAGACCACCCGCCGAAGCACCTATGCCAACAATCGGAAAATCGTCGACGATGAGATCCTGATTTTTACTCCTTTTTGCAATAGGGATGAGGTCTGGCTCTAAATCACCCCCTGATTTTCTTTTTGCCATAGCAACTGCAGCTGTTATACCATCCAAAAATACGCAATTATTCCAGTAATTCCTAATATTTTAAAAGCACCTGCTCCTATTGTGAACTATTGTGCCTATTGTGGTAGCATTCGCGGTGCGATTGTGGTAAAGAAATTATTTTACAAATTGCAAGGCATAATATTTAGCTGTCAGTTTTTCACCAGTAGCTTTCTCGATCATGTCATTCCAGAAATAACGTGAGCCTGGAGCAAAAACATTATCTTTCAGATAATTACCAACCTCAGGCTTCCCTGCAAAGTCAGTATTTTTATAATCACTTGATTTCAAAACAACGGAGGTAATATGATAATAAAGCTGTGAAGCCAGCAATTCACCCAGCAAATAGTTGTGATAATAACAAGGGGAGGAAGCAATGTGTATTTTTGAAGCCCAATCAGGAGCATTACGGCCATCAGGGCGTTTCATCATCTGGTATTTCTCCACCAGGTCCCACCAGAGTTTGTTTAAATCCTGGTCAGGGTTCTCATACAATCCCTTTTCAAAGCGATACATCACCTGGGCCCAGCGACTAAAAACCAATTGCTGCAAGCGTAAGTTTTTATGACTGTTTTCCGCGATTTTGTTCATCTCAGATTCGGGAATACCAACCACATCCTTTATCCACATCGGGTTGCTGGCAAAACGTCCGAAAAGCTCTGCAATAGCTTCTGTGGTAAAGGTATGCGCAGGATTGCGTAAACAAAAAGGCAAATTGATATCGATGTGTTTATCATAGATGGCATGTCCGCATTCATGCAACATGGTGTTCATCCAATAGGAGTCATTTTTGCAATTAGACATCACCCGTACGTCCCCTTCATTGTCGATATTGGTACAATAGGCATGCTGGTATTTACCGGGTCTTTCATAGAGATCGCTGTGTTTCAGGATGTCTTCGATGTCGAAGCCAAGGCCGGTATAATAATCCCTGGTTAACTTTACGATATCTTTGTCTTTGTAATATTTGTCGAGGTCGAGGTCATAGATTTTGGGCGCTTCCTGAAAAAACCGATTTTGATAATGCCAGGGCATCAGTGCTTCCTTTTTGATTTTATAACGGGCAGCAAAATAGGTGTCAATTTCGTCTTTGAGAGCCCTAAAAGAACCCCGTGTCAGCGAGTCCAATTCATCAAAAACACTTTCCACTTCTTTAGGATCCTGTTCGCTTAATTTCAGACTCATTTCATGGTAATTTCCATAGCCCAGTTCTTTGGCAATTTCGTTGCGTTTTTTCACCAGCTTAATAAGATCTTCTGCTACAGTGACGCCAATCTCCTTTGATCCCATCCAGGCTTCTTTTAATTCATCGGAATTCACAGAAGTACGAAGCAAATCCTCCACTTCATTGTCCGTTAATTTCTTCCCTTTTACTTCTACCCTGAATGTATTAAATTTCTTTTCGATGGAGGTCTGCATTTTAATAACTTCTGCCAGCTTTGCCGTATCGGTTTGTGAGCCGAGGTATTCGAGATAAAGCACCTCAAGTTCCCTGTTCAGAAGGGTATCTTTAACCTCCTTACTGTCGCGGATCATTTTGAGTGTTTCAAAATCTTTTTTGCTGGCAAAGACAGTTACCAGTTTATTCGATAAGGCTTCGTAGCGGGCATAATCCGCATCTTTCCCGGAGCCGGAAGCATTCCAGTAGGCCAGGGCTGTTTCTTTCTGCAAGGGCTTGACTTTTGCATCATAAGAAGACAGGAAGTCTTTTAATTTATTTTCCATGATTGTGGTTTTGTTCTGACAGGCAAAGAATCCTGTAAAGATGATGAAGGCAAGGCTGATTTTAACAGCAGTATGGGTAAAGTTGTTCATTGAGTAAATTTTAGTTATTCGCAAAGTTAAGGGCATTCACGTTCAAGCCAAGAAAATTATTCTGAAAATTGAAATCAAAACCTTTGCGATCCTTTTTGCAATCCTTAATGCAATCCTTAATGCGCCTTTCTGACACCCTTTAACTCATAAAAAAAGCGAGGGTGACCACCTGGACCACCCTCGCTATTTTTTTTGGATTGAATGATTAATCCAGTATTACTTTGAAATTCTTTTGTCCTTTTTGAGTTTCAACGCTGATGGTATACAAACCACGCTCATAGGTTGACAGGCTGATTTCATATTTATTGAGGCCAGGTGTGGCTTCAAAAACAACTTGTCCGAGAGTGTTCATCATGCTGAGTCTGTCGATCAAAGCAGCATTTGAATTTACGCGAACAAAATCCTTGGCAGGATTAGGATACACGCTAAGTTCAACATTGGCAGGATTGTTGATCCCGGCAATTAATGTGCCCTGGAGGAGGAAAGGAAGGCCGAGACTGCTCGTAGAGCCGGTATCCCTGACAGCTTGCCAGGTGGTGGTAGTAGGGACATATTGCCTGGCATCACCCGTGGTTGACTGACCCAATACAGCAATAGGATTAGCCCAGGGACCGGAAGTTCCGGTACCGCCTTCTTGCCAGTCGAGCCAATAGTGGCCAGGGCCCAATGTTACAGGACTGGTCAGGGTTGAGATATTTTTCATGATCGGACGGGTAGCTCCCAAAAGATCTGTTTCAAGAACCCGGTAGCAATTTGTCCAAACAGAAGAAGTCATCAAATTGGTTGTACCATCTCCCCAAACAACAGTTCCGCTGGGTGGCATACCACTCCAGATTTTAAAATTCACGGCATTGAAAGTAGACGTGGCGGTGGAACCTGTCTGATATCCAAATACATCAATTTCTGAAATAATCCATTGTTCGTTGGCAGGGACTACAAAGTCGTCGGCACAACGGTATCCACTGGATAATGCAATGCCAGATCCATACAATGACATCAGCAAAGTTGAATTCTCAACAATACTGGCATCTTTTCCACCTGATCCTTGTGCGGGACCATTCACAAAACTGCCATTGTCATAAAGCAGCGTCTGAACACTTTTTGTTGGGACCGTCCAATGAGCGGCTTGCAGCACTGCAGGAGCGGCCTGGACATCAACCACTGAAGGGGTGTAAATATCATCATAACGTTGCATGACCGTGGTGTTTTGCTGAGCCATTGCTACAGAACCGATGATAAACATAGAAATAATAAACAGGGTAACTTTTTTCATGATGTCTGATTTTGTGAATAATGATTTCGTAAGCACAAATATAGAAATGATTTAATAGGGAGCTAGAAAATTAACAAATCTTTTTTGGCAGGGGAAGAACCTGATCCCAAACCTTTTTACTGATGGAGAATTTTGCGTGGCACCTCATTTATCGTAATACTGGCACCCTCCATGCAAACACTCCCGGTTCATGAGGTGAAACTCGCACTTTATTTCCGGGTCATATTCGATGTTCACTTTAAAATGTTCTTTGACAAAGGCGATGGCTTCGGTGATGGCAATGAAAGAATCTCGTTTACAGCAGCGTGGGCCACCGCAACTGGCAATGCAGCCAAGGCTTTGTGCGGTCATGAGATTGCTGAGCATCCAGCCTTCCGTGGCAAGAGGTGTTGCTCCAGTGACAAGACTGATGAAGATCCCCGTTCCGATAGCAGCCCCACAGGCCCCATAAAACCCACAAAATCCACCCAACACCTTTTCCGATCTGATCCTGGCTTCCCGAATCTTCTTCTCCTTCTCCCCCCTTCGCCCAATCCCCCCTTCGCCCTCTCGCCCCGTCGCTCCGTCGCCCAGTCTGCTCAACTCACTTAAAGTATTGTAATAAGCTGTCACCATAACCGCCGGCACCAAAAAATGATGTTCCGGTCCGTGCATCTTCACCGATGGGCTCTTCATCAGCTCCCTGGCCATCGTCAAAGGATCGCAAAGTTTGGTACGCATACAGTAACGTTCGATGAGTTCTACAGCACTGGCGCTATGACATTTATCGTAAATATAATGACCATCAGCACAGCGTACGTCAGCCTGAAAAGGTTCGTGACAAAAATGACAATGAAGGAGTTCACGGGAAGATAGATATTGTAGTTCTTTTCCACAAACGAGGCAGTCGGACTTGTGATCCATGGGGAGAAAATTTAGATCACAAAGGTACGAAAAATCGCAGGCTCAAATTCCTAATTTCCCCACAATCTGCACCATTTCTTGAAGGAGAAAGGGACCGGGGGATGAGGTGCATGAACGACACCTTCGACTTAATCCATCGTCCAGCTCGCGCCTTCTTTTCCGTCTTTTACCTGGATCTTAAGTTTGAGCAGCTCATCACGGATTTTGTCGGAGCTGGCATAGTCTTTATTCGCCCTGACTTGCTTTCTCAACTCCAGAATAAGATGCATTAGTCCGTCAATCATTTCAGTATTGCTGCCACCGATTTCATCCATCAAACCAAGGATGTCAAATACAAAAGTCTTGTAGATCTCTGTCAGCAGGGCTAAATCTTCAGCATTAAGTTGGGCATTGGCGTCACTCACGACATTCACAATACGAACCACTTCAAAAAGATTGGCAATCAGCATCGGGCTGTTGAAGTCGTCGTTCATGGCTTCAAAGCAGTCGGATTGCAGTTTTTTTATGTCAATTCCTTCTGAAGTCGTGGGTGAAGCAGACAGTCGTGATAGCTGCTTCCCGGCTTCCATCAGTCGTTTCAGTCCTTTTTCCGCGGCCTGAAGCGCTTCGTTGGAGAAATCCAATGTGCCGCGGTATTGGGCCTGGAGGATAAAGAAACGAATGGTCATGGGGCTATAGGCCTTCTCAAGCAAGGGATGATCTCCGGAAAAGAACTGCTCCAGGCCAATGGCATTCCCCAGTGATTTGCCCATTTTTTGTCCGTTCAGCGTGATCATATTGTTGTGCATCCAGCAGCGTACGGGGTCATGGCCGGTAGCGACCCTGGATTGAGCGATTTCCGATTCATGATGCGGGAACAGCAAATCCATGCCGCCGCCGTGAATGTCAAAATTCTCACCCAGGTATTTGATGCTCATCGCAGAACATTCCATATGCCATCCCGGGAAGCCATCGCTCCAGGGAGAAGGCCAGCGCATGATATGTTCGGGAGACGCTTTTTTCCAAAGGGCAAAATCGGCAGGGTTGTGTTTCTCTTGCTGACCATCCAGCTCACGGGTATTCGAAATAAGGTCTTCCAGGATACGACCACTGAGGACGCCGTAATTGTGGGTGTCATTGTATTTCACGACATCGAAATAAACGGAGCCTTCAGAAATATAGGCCATTCCTTGGTCGAGGATCTTTTTAATCATCTCAATCTGCTCTATGATATGTCCGGAAGCTCTTGGCTCAATGCTGGGTTTCAGGATATTCAGGCGATCCATGAACTCGTGATAACGGTCACTGTAGTATTGGACGACTTCCATGGGCTCGATCTCCTCGGCCCTGGCTCTTTTGGCGATTTTGTCATCTCCTTCATCGGCATCGTTTTCGAGATGGCCAACGTCGGTGATATTTCTGACGTAACGCACTTTAAATCCCAGATGACGGAGGTATCGGAAGACGAGGTCGAAGGTGATTCCGGGGCGGGCATGACCCAGGTGGGGGTCGCCATAAACGGTAGGGCCGCAGACGTAAATCCCGACGTGCGGGGGATCCAAAGGAATAAATTGCTCTTTCTTACGGCTTAGGGTGTTGTATATATGTAATTGATTTTCCATTATGATGCGTACTTGCTGCAAAAATACCGATTTTTGGTTTACAGCCTTTGAAATAAGATTTACAAAACTGTAAGCTATTTCTTCCTAATTTTATTGCCTCAAATACTAAACTCATCCTCATGGAAAAAATCCTTGTAATTGGCTGTGCCGGCCAAATCGGATCAGAACTTGTGATCTCGCTCAGAAAGCTCTATGGCAGTGCTAATGTTTTCGCTACCGATATCAAACAACCTCCGCAGGATGTCATCGACAGCGGCCCTTTCCAGATTCTCGATGTATTGGATGAAAAACAACTCATCCATTTCGTCATCCGTAACAACATCACCCAGATCTATCACCTGGCGGCTGTTTTAAGCGGCAATGCCGAGCGTATCCCGCTCCAGGCCTGGGATATCAACATGAGAAGCCTCCTCACTGTCCTCGACCTCGCCCGTGAAGTGAAACTGAAAAGGATCTTCTGGCCCAGCTCTATCGCGGTATTTGGCCCGACAACCCCTCGTGTGAACACGCCACAATTTACCGTGATGGAACCCACCACCGTTTATGGCATCAGCAAACAAGCCGGGGAGCGCTGGATGGAATATTACCAAAAACGATTTGGGCTCGACACCCGCTCAATCCGTTACCCTGGTCTTATCTCCTACAAGACTGAAGCCGGAGGCGGCACTACCGACTATGCCGTTGAGATCTTTTATGAGGCTGTCAGGAATAAGAAATATGAGTGTTTCCTGAAAGAAGATACACGCCTCCCTATGATGTTCATGGAAGATGCCATCAAGGCCACTATTGAGTTGATGGAGTTACCCCAGGATAAAATCACCGTGAGATCCAGCTATAACGTTGCCGGCATCAGCTTCACGCCAAAGGAACTTGCTGATGAGATCCGCAAACACATCCCCGAATTTGAGATCAGCTACAAACCTGACTTCCGCCAGGCGATTGCCGACTCATGGCCTCAGAGTATCGATGATAGTTATGCACGTGCCAATAATGGATGGAAGCACCAATATGATCTGGCGCTGATGACGGAGGTGATGCTGCGGGAAGTTAGCAAAAAACTTACTTAGATATAATGTGCTAATTTGCACATCTTTCAATCGTCATCAGCCTCTTTTATGAGTTCGCTTTTATTGCCCTCATTATTTTTCTCTTTCGCTGTAATCTTCAGCCCATAAGCCATGTAGAAAAAGATAAATGGCACGATAAGCCATAGCCATGAAAATGATTTATGAAAAATATTTAATCGCGTATTTTCGCTTTCAATATTTTTATAGCCTGTAAAGATTGATTGAATGGTTCCTGTTTTGTTGTGAAATACTGTATCAGACAATATTCCCAATAAATGGACTCCAACCAGAATTAAAAAAAGATTCGCTAATATTTCGTGTGATTCGCCCAGGATTTCTTCATTGATTCCAATAGTCAATACATTGTTTTCCGCAGCATAGCGCAAATATCCGGAAATACTGCATATAAGGCCAACAAGGAGAATCAACAACATCACAACTGATGCCGATGGATTATGTCCTGCATATTTATGTGAACCTGAAAAATATGTTTTTATAAATGCTACCTGGTTTTTCAATCCTATCGGGAAATCTTTAAAATTTGAATACTTTGGGCCTATGATTCCAAAAATAATTCTGAAGATTATTAAAGTACCGACCAGGGCACCGAAAGCAAAATGCAAATTCAGATACGCTTCAAAATCACCTAAAATATAGGCTACTGCAAATCCAATGGCGATTAGCCAATGGGATAATCTTGTAGGTATTGACCAGATATATGTTTTCATAATATTCAATTTAAAAAATATTTTACACGGAGTTGCACTGTAATTTACTTTTATAAAAAGGTCCAGAAAAACAAAAAACAGTGAAACTCCGTGTGAAAAATAATTATGCTCCCGGAAGCGCCGGTGCCTTTTTCACATCATCAGAAAGCTTACCGGTTAAAGTCTTCAGGAAGGCTGAGATACTTGAAATCTCTTCAGGTTTAAGGGTTTTGTTTAACTCCGACTGTGCCATGATTCCAATGGCCTCATTAAGGTCTTTAACAGATCCGCTATGGAAATAGGGCCAGGTTTCGGCAACATTACGAAGGATCGGGACTTTAAACATAAATTTATCGGCCTCAGCTTTTGTAACAGCAAATCGGCCTTCATCCACTTTATCGGTTTTCAACCAGGTTTTCTGATCTCCGAAGAGCGGAAATTTCTGATACATAGAACCACCGAATAGTGAGCCCATGTGACAGGCGGTACAACCGGTGCTGATGAAAGCCTGTAAACCGGCAATTTCCTCGCTATTCATTGCGGAGTCATTCCCTTCCAGCCACTCATCATAGCGCCCGGGAGTCAGAAGAGTCCTTTCAAATGCGCCAATAGCTTTTTTCATATTCTCATAATTCACCGGTTTTTTTTCACCGGGGTAAGCAGTAGCAAACATCTCGGGATACCCTTTGATGGAACTGATCTTTTTTTCCACGAAACTCTTATCAGGCATATTCATCTCAACCGGATTCAGCACCGGTCCGCCAGCTTGTTCTTCAACATCTTTGGCACGGCCATCCCAGAACTGGACAAATTGAAGTGCCGAATTAAAGGATGTTGGGGAATTCCGTCCGCCAAGCGCACCTTCATCGCCGGGAGAAGTCGGTTTGTTATCGACGCCATAAGTATTCAGGTTGTGGCATCCATTACAACTGTTGTTTCCTTTTTTCGAAAGCCGGGTTTCGAAGTACAGGACCTTTCCGAGGGCTACTTTTTCAGTTGTCATGGCATTGTCAGGATTCACAGCTTGTTTAGGTAGCATGGGAAACATCGTCATCGCCATTTTCCGGATGCTGTCATTTTTTAGTTTTTCAGCAGCCTTGTTGTCTGGTTGTTTGCCGGTACAAGCTAATAATATAGCAAGCCCGATTACCGAAATGAGCAATAATGTCTTTTTCATTGGTAGGATTTTAGGGTCAAGACAAATATAATAAAAAACAGGATACTTCATAAAAGATTCTTATCAGCATAAACAGTAGTGTCCTCAATAATGAGTGAGTAGAGCGCAATTTTAGGAGAGGGACAGCTTCACGACAGAGGACAAACAAATTCAATACCTTTGCGGAAATTATGAAAACAAACAATGCAATTGAAATCATGTCGCCAGTCGGGTCTTACGAATCCCTCATGGCGGCTATCGAAGCCGGTGCGGGATCGGTATATTTCGGCGTAGGAAAACTCAATATGAGAGCCCGCTCTGCTGCGAATTTCGGCCTGGATGACTTAAGGAAAATCACTGAAATCTGTCGTGAAAATGAGGTAAAGACCTACCTTACTGTCAACACTGTTGTCTATAGTGAAGAATTACAGGAGATCCATGAGATCATCGACACTGCAAAGAAAGAAGGGATCACGGCTGTGATCGCCTCTGATATTTCTGTAATCCAGTATTGCCGTTCGGTCGGGGTGGAGGTCCATCTCTCGACTCAGTGTAACATCACGAACATCGATGCCGTCCGGTTTTATGCCAATTTTGCCGATGTCATCGTCACGGCGCGAGAGCTGGCACTTCCCCAGGTGGCAGAGATCTGTAAGACGATCCGTGAAGAAAACATCTGCGGACCCGCTGACTTGCCAATCAAGATCGAGCTTTTTGTCCATGGCGCCTTATGTATGGCTGTTTCCGGGAAATGCTATATGAGCCTCGACACCTATCAGACTTCGGCTAACCGTGGCGCCTGTTACCAGAACTGTCGCCGCTCCTACATCCTCATCGATAAAGAAAGTGGCAACGAGATCGAAGTTGACAACGAATACCTGATGTCGCCCAAAGACCTGAAGACCATCCATTTCATCGACCAGATCCTCGAAGCAGGCGTGAGTGTCCTGAAAATCGAAGGTCGCGGACGCTCACCGGAATATGTCAAAACCGTCACGCGCTGCTATCATGAGGCTGTAGAAGCCTGTAATGACGGGACATTCGGTCCTGAAAAGATCGAGAAATGGGACCTCCAGCTTGCCAGCGTTTACAACCGTGGTTTCTGGGATGGCTATTACCTGGGGCAACGCCTGGGAGAATGGACGAAAGTGCCCGGTTCCCAGGCGACCCGAAGGAAAGTATATGTTGGGAAAGTCCTGAATTATTTCTCGAAGATTTCGGTGGCAGAGATGCTCATGGAATCCTATGCCCTGCATCCGGGCGATGCCATTTTAATCCTGGGGCCAAGCACGGGTGCTTATGAAGGCATTGTGGGGGAAATCAGGCTGGACACTCCTGATGCCGTAGAAGAAGCCCGGAAGGGTGACGTCTGTGCCTTTGCTGTCGACAATTTGGTACGCAGAGGCGACAAGGTATATCGTGTGGTCGATTCAACGGATCCATTATTTACAGGGGGTGATAAAATATAACTTTCATACACACAGCTCCTATTCCGATGGCTCGGCAGAGCCTGAGGAGTATGTAATCCAGGCGATCCGGGAGGGATTTACGGACCTTGGCTTTTCAGAACATGCCCCTCTCGCGGTAACGCCCAACACTTTTGCGCTCAGGGAGGACAAAGTGGAAGAATATGTTCGTGTGATCAGGGACTTACAAGAAAAATACAAAGACAGCATCACACTACATGCGGGTATGGAGATGGATTATATCCTTGGTATCAGCGGGAATTTTGCCACCAATGCTGTACGCTGGGGCCTTGATTATGTGATTGGCTCAGTACATCTGGTTCCTGGCGAAAATGAGGAAGGACTCTGGTTTATTGACGGGCCTGATCAGCGAATCTATGATGAAGGGCTCCTGAAATTTTTCGGTGGGGATATCCGCAAGGCAATAGAGGCCTATTATCTGCAGGTAAAAAAGATGATCCTGACTGAAGATTTCGATATTGTCGGGCATCTCGACAAAGTCAGGATGCACAATAAAAACCGTTTCTTTCAGGACGAGGAAGGATGGTACCGGGAGTTGGTTTTGGATGTCCTGGATGAGATTGCAAAACGCAAGCTTGTGGTCGAAGTGAATACACGGGGTTTGTATAAAAAACGCAATGATCAGCTCTTTCCTGCGACATGGGTACTTAAAGAAATTTTAAAGCGTGATATCTCTATTCTGTTGAGTTCGGATGCACATAAGCCGGAAGAAGTCTCAAATTTATTAAATGAGAGCTTCGTTGCATTAAAAGAGATTGGATTTAAAACACACCAGCTCAAGGCGATAAATCCCCATCAGATATTTAAAGAGCGGGGCCGTATAAATAGTAAACCACGATAATGACGGCAACGATGGACAAGTAAATGATCAGATAAGTGCTTTCTTTCGCTATTTTCATGATTTAAAAAATATGATATAAGACTTCTTATAGACAATTGGCGCAGCTCAAAGTTGCCTATATACATATATCCAGGCAAGAATTATTTTGTTAAAAAATTGTTAAAAATCAAGGCCCTGTAAAAAACCATTTTGATTGAGCGTGGAAAAGTGACGGCAGAAATTGTCAATTCGCCACAGAGGTGTCGCTTCCCGGGTTTTACGCGTTTATATTTTGCCTTAGCCGTGGCCTCCATTTTCTCCGTTGGATATTGAATGATTACCCTGCCGCAAAGGTCTTTCCAGCGAAGCAGGAATGCTTCCACCTCCTGTGGATGCCGATTCCAGCTTGATGCCGCTGGTCCACAGCGCGTCGCCCAGGTTTATCAAATCTTCCAGACATATGGTTTGTAAGGATGGTTTTAGTTCAGCGCGAAAGGCGGTGATTTTCTCATTGGAGACGCCCTATGCGAGGTAGCTTTCTTTAAAATAGCGGGCATTTTTAGCCACGATCGCCGGTTCGGCGTTGATGCTGAAGAAGGTACAGAAGGAATTGATGATTTCGTTGCGGGGAGTCACAGGAGTGATTTTCAACAAAAGTACTGAAAGCGCATTTGAGCGGAAAGCAGTCCCAAAATTTAATACCTTTGCCCCTACGCGACAACCCATTAAGCGTTGTCAAAAGGGCCCCGTAGTTCAATTGGATAGAATATCAGATTCCGATTCTGAGGGTTACAGGTTCGAGTCCTGTCGGGGTCACAGCAGGTTTTCTGAAAGCCTTCATTATCTAAGGATATGGAGGCTTTTTGATTGTATGGTAGTACACTTGGTAGTACACTTTTTCAAATATTTAGAAAAACGTTGATCAGATTTTGGTCCATATTATAATAAGGTGGCTACTGTCCCCTTACTGGATAGGAATGATCTAAATTCCGGTCCGCGCCGACGCAAGTTGACCACCCTGCGCCGCTCATAATTGACAGGTCGCGCCGGTCCAAATTGACCACCCCAGGCCGATCCAAATTGACCACCCTTGTAACTAAATTTTCCCCCGCGTTGAGCGTAGCGTCCCGCTACGCTCAACGACCCGGTGGGCAAGGCGTAGCTGTTGGCTGCGCCTTTTGGTAAATGCAAATAGCAATTGGCGTTACGAATATTAACAAATCGAGAGCATGGTGATGGTGGACGCTACGCTGAACGGGGGAAGACCTTTCCGAATTCTTAGATGATTTTCCATCAATTACAAAGGAAGCCGCAGTAGCAGTTTTAGAAATGACTAAACAGTCTGCTAAAAAACTTTGCTCAAAAGAATAAAATAATTTGATAATGTTGTCTGATTAGTTAACTTTGTTGCATGATTTTTGTTAGACAAGTTATAGCATATAAGACCTATTTTCTTGACTTTTATGACAAACAACCTGACGATGTCCAGAAAAAAATAGAATGGACATTAAATTTAATCCGAATAATCCGTCAAATACCTGAAAAGCATTTTAAGCATTTGGCTGGAACAAAAGGACTTTATGAAATCAGAGTTGAAGTTGGAAATAACGTATACAGAATATTTTCATTCTTTGATAAAGGAAATCTGGTAGTTTTGGGTAATGCTTTTCAGAAGAAAACAATTAAGACACCGAAAATCGAAATTGAACGAGCGATAAAAATAATGGAGGAATACTTTTATGAAAAAGGCGAAAATTAAAAATATTACTACCCTGGATGAAATCCTGGATAATAAATATGGCTTTAGAGGAACTGAAAAGCGTGAGAATTGGGAACAGGAATTCGAAGTTTTCAGGCTTGGAGTGCTTTTGGAAGAGGCTAGAAAAAAACTTGGTTTGACACAAGAAGAATTGGCGGAAAAATGCGGGACAAATAAATCCTATATTTCCCGAATTGAGAACAACTCGAGTGATATTAGACTTTCAACTTTAATGAAGATTGTTCAGCAAGGACTTGGGGGACATTTAAAATTGACACTTCAACTCTGAAGAAATATTAACATATCACCCAAACCACTCCAGATATTCCTCGACCAACTTATAATTTTTAGATTTCGTGTCTGTTATATCCAATTCACACAGCGCAACGATATATTTCCTGCGTCCTACCTTAGCCTCCATTAATACTCCGTACATGTCGACATAATTGTCCACCTGTGTAATGACCAACTTTTGTCCATGAAGTATGTTGTCATTGACATCAACAACCTTAGCCACGAATGGAAATACAAGTTCGTCTTTAAGCCTGTTATACACCATTTAAGAAAAGCAGGTTGCCTAAATATGCAAATATAATTAATTTGATGTACACTTTTGTAAAACTATTTCAAGATATATTTATGCTATATAAATTCATACAAATTCATTATCAACTATTTACAAAATATTTAATTATAAATTATACGGAAATTTCAGTCCTGTCGGGGTCACTAAAGTTGAATTCATAGATTTTTCTACCTTAGCTCTATGAAAAAAACGAGCACGCCACCGTCGAAGCCCAATCCAGGGCTAACAGCAGAACCACCCCTGCGGATTCCTTATGTGATTATTTTGGTGGCGTATGCGCTGGTGACGGTGGTGACGCCGAATTTAGGAGCTTATGACTCCAACGGGCCCAAGTTTCTTTCATTTTCTTTATTAAACTTACTTTCTTTCATTTTTCTCCTGACTCAAAAAGAGTTAAGGGCTGATCCAGGTTTGCAATTTGCTTTTTTTAGAAATAAAATTGGAATTGCCTATACTCTATTTATGGTGGTCATACTGCTTTCTTTTAGCAAGGTCATCAATATCCCTGAAGCGATATTAACTTTTTCTAAGTATTTCACCACTTTTTCTGCAGCGTATATCCTTTCAATTTTACTAAGATTTGACAAGCGATATCTTAAATTATTGAGTATGGTGATGCTCATGCTTTTGATCATAGATTGCCTAACTGTTTATTATTTTATTTTTCAATATATGTCAGGGCAAATTAGTGGCATTATTGAAATAAAGTCTGTTTACTCCAATAAAAATATTCTTGTTGCAGCTATTTTCGTCAAGATTCCCTTCGCCTTATGGTTTTTTACTTTTGAAAAAGGCTGGTTAAGAAAGCTGGGATTGTTCACTGTTTTTTGTGCCTTTGAGGCCATTCTATTGATGAGTACCCGTGCCTTTTACCTGGGACTTATTTTCCTGATTATTTTTTATGGAACATTTCTGATTATTGAAAGCCGGCGTAGCAAGATTGACAAATGGTTTTTTAAACCAGCGCAATTTTTTGGGGCTGTCATTTTATCTTTTTTGCTGTTTAGTTTTATTCAGCACTATTTATATCCCAGGGCGGCAAACGTTTATAATCAATCTTTTACTGAACGACTTTCTACCATTAGCGCTCAGGAATCTTCCTCAAATGCGCGTCTGGAAAGCTGGAAGAGATCAGCCTTGCTATTTAAACAGGATCCGCTTTTGGGGGTTGGGATAGGCAATTGGAAAATCCAGATTTTACAATACGAAAATCCAGCGAAATCTGATTATATTTTCATGGTAAAAAACCACAACGATTTTATCGAAGTTTTTACCGAAACCGGACTTATTGGAGGCTTACTTTTTGTATTCATTTTTATTCTTCTTCTTTCAAGATTAATTGTAGCACTCTTTAAACCCAATAAATTAAATGCCAATTTATTGTATATATTTCTGCCTGGTTTTGGGGTCCTTGCTTACAGCTTTGATGCTATGTTTAATTTCCCTGCTGACAGGCCTGAAATGCAATCTCTTTTTGCTGTTTATTTTGGATTAGGCATAGCTTTTACGACATTCCCAAATAAACCTTTCACGAAGGGCTATAATTCGCTGACAAAAATGATTTCTTTAGTTTCAATAATTATAATAATTAGCACTTCTTATGTATTATATTTAAATTATAAATCATTAATGTTACAGCGCATGGTGAAGGAAGACCAATTGAAAGGAGGTGCGCTCATATATAACTCAAAAATGTTTATGGAAGAATTTCCAACGCTTCCCAATATATCTATTGATGGTGCACAACCAATTTATTTGTTTAAGCTTCAGTACTTGATTAATGAGAAAAAATTTGACACCCTGATCCAGCTTGCAAGAACAGACAATTCAAGTCCTTTCGATAGTCGGAAAGAATATTATATGGCCTATGCATTTTTTCAAAAAGAAACTTACGACAGTGCGCTTATTTATGCCTATAAGGCTCATGATTTAAAACCATTAGATATTAAATCACTGTCTATAATTGCCAATATTCTGGAAAAAAAAGGCAGAAAGAACGAAGCTGTCAAACTGGTGGAGGGTTTTGTTTCTAAGAACAAAAGCACGAGCCTGGCATGGTTGTATTTAATGTCAGCTTATTTAGCAGATAGCAACGCTCAAAAGGCTGTCCAGGTTATTGATTCTGCTGTAAAATATTTGCCTAATGACTCTGTAATATTAAAGGAGCAGAAAAGACTTAAAAATAATATACAGTCCAAACCTCATGAGATTTTATTTAAAACTGCAATGGACTATTTTAATAGTAAACAATATCAAAGCGCATTGAAATATCTAAACGAATTTATCAGCAAAGAGCCTGGCGTTCCACTTGCCTATGCAAGGCGGGCTGGTTGTTATTTTTATTTTAAAGAATATAGTAAGTGTATTCACGATGTAGGCAGTGCCCGTGCGCTGGGCTCTGATACCCCTTATCTGATAAATCTTCGGGGGACAAGTTATTACTTCTTAGGTAATTTTGATCTGGCCTGCAAAGACTTCGAGGAATCTGCTTTAAAAGGTGACAAGGATGGAATTACCAACCTTGAGAAGTTCTGCAAAGGCAAATAAATACACTTTAATCTTCAAGATGAGTTTTGAGGAGGAGTCTTGGGGTTCCTGTTGAATGGATCTTTCTTGCGAGAAATCTCCCGGTTCTGAGCGGGGGGCTGTATGATATTTTTCTGAAATTTTATCAGCCTCCTGTTGAAAATCGGGAAAATGTTTGTTTTGAAAACTTTTTCTTTTTAATTTTGTTATTGCTTGCAAGCAATTACCCGGGGGTAACGCTTCTTTTGTTAACAATATGTTAATAAAAAGATATTAACATCGAATTGTCGATAAACTGTAGTATATTCATAGCGAACAGTTGGTCTCCCTCTATTTGTAGTTGTACACCGATACTGAACAGGCTTGCGAAAAATCTGAGTCGGGCTGCTACATTAATAAACTGACCCTATGTTACCCCTTTTGTTTTACTATTCTTTCACTTTCTTATTCACCAGGGATTTAACTGCCAAACTATCGGGCTTTTGCGCTCATAATTGGATAATATGCGCTTATCATCGAATTGGCTGCGCTTATACAATGCCTAATAATCTTTCTTGTCTATTTTGTTATTTTGTATCTTATTTTAATTGTTCATATATATCGCTTTCCCTTGTTTCCCTGTAAATAAAGTTTTTATTTAAAAAACACCCCCATGAAACTAAGCTTACTCAGCCCGACCCACTGCATTGTCTCCTCAAAAACTACGCTCTTAAAAGCATTGCTGCCTTTAAGAGCTTTGGGGATCGTAATGATTTTGTTGTTTTCAGTGACACAACTGATGGCACAAACTACTTATTATTCCAGAGCCTCAGCTGCCTGGGCTGTGAATACGACCTGGTCGACAGTAGGCTTTGCGAGTGCAACAAATGCAGGCACTTTCCCGGTTGCCGGAGATATTGTAAACATTGGGGGAGGGTTTACGGTTACCGTGGGTGCTGCCGCAGCCTGTGCGACCCTGACCATTAACGATGTGAGTGCGGCTTCAGCACTGTCAGTTGGCGCTTTTGCTTTAACGGTTTCCGGCACAACGACAATTGGCGGTGGCTTTAGTGGAAGCAATCTTACGATAACATCTGCTACAGGAACTAAAACATTTACGGGTGCCGTTACGATCAATAGTGGCGGATCCTTTACAGAATCAGCGGCAGCAACACTTGTCTTCGGTTCTGACGTAACCATTGGTGGAACCATAACAGAATCAGCAGCTGCAGTTGTGGGGATTGCAGGAAATCTTACAAACAATGGAACGTATACTGCAAGCACCGGGGTTCATACTTTTAGCGGCACGGCCAAGACATTTAGTGGCACAAGTACCACAACAATAGGCTCAGTTGCCATTAGTGGCACTTATACCAATAATGGAGCCCTCTCAGTTACGACCGCTTTATCCGGAGCAGGCTCATTAACAAATGCTTCAGGCAAAACACTTGCTCTAAGTGGAACATGTTCTGTAACCACCCTTGCCAATGCAGGAATAATTAACAATTCGGGCACAGGAGCAACAACCACAGTTCTTGCCAATTTTACCAATACGGGCACTATTAATATCAGTGGTTCCGGAACCATTACCGGCATTACCAATAGCGCCGGAGGTACTGTGAATCACTCAGGCTCAAGTACAATCACAAGTTTTAATAATGCTGCTTCTACGAGTGTACTGAATATCAGCACAACTCCGACGGTGCCTACATTTACAACGCTTACACTCACTGCATCAGGGAATACTGTTAATTATAATGGTGCTGGTGCACAGACTGTTCAGGCAGGAGTGTACAGCAATCTGATTTTATCAGGGAGTGGTGTAAAATCGTTGCTTACCGGTACTGCAGTTACTACGAATCTAAGTATTATGCCAAGCGGGTCGTCGGCAACAGCAAGCATTGCTACCGGAGTTATTTTAAATGTAAAATCACTCTCTTTTGCTGACGTAGCTCAAACTAGCGCTACATCATGGGGATCAACAACTTCTGCCGCAACTAATAAAATTAATACGTACTTTGCTGCCACGACAGGTTATCTGAAGGTCAATATGCCTATAACCAGCACAGCAACCGGTGGTGATTGGGCCACTACAACAACATGGGTTGGCGGTGTTGTCCCGGCGGCAACAGATCCTGTTGTCATCGCAACTACAGGTGCCGGTTCGGTAACTACCGCAGCAGGGACAATAACTTGTGGCGGCCTCACGATCAACAGTTTGGCGATTCTCACCATGACACGGCCATTTATCGTAAACGGTTCGACTTCCATCACCGGGAGAATAAACTTTGGCTCCACCAATACCACCGTCCGCGCCATGACATTCAATGGTGATGTGACGCTTATTAGCGGAGCGACCTGGGATGAAACCAATGGCGGAGCTAATACCGTTCTGGACACTTATACTTTCACCAGTAGCTTTAGCAATAATGCTTCTACTTTTACAACCTTAGCCGGAAGCGCACATAATTTCAATGGCGCTGCCATGACAATCGCCGGCACCTCGTCTTTACCTCTATGTACGGTTAATGGAACCTATACGAACAATGGAACGCTAAGTGTTACAACGACATTGTCGGGTGCAGGAACCTTAACAAATGCAAGCACGCTTAATATTAGTGGAACCGCTACCATTGGCTCCGCTACTGGTGGCTTGAACAATAGTGGAACTATTACCATTACCGGTGCTGGCGCAATATCCACCCTGCTTGCCGGTTTTACAAATACGGGTACGATTAATCTGTCCGGATCCGGAACAATCGCTGGCGTTACCAATAATGCAGCTGGTATTGTTAACCTAAACAGTTCCGGAACAATCACAAATTTTGACAACATAAGTACAAGCACGCTGAATATCAGTGCTTCGGCTGTTCCTACGATTACAACATTTAATGTGTCTTCCAGCGGGAATACTGTTAATTACAGCGGAACGGGCGCACAGACGGTCATTAATACAAACTATCATCATCTCGGATTCTCAGGTGCAAGAGTTGCCAATAGCATTACCATTAATGGTGCGTTAGGCATTGCCGGCAATTTAACATCTTCTGCAACATTTTCCGGGGGGACTTTTGTGCTGACAGGCAGCACATTTACCCTTAACGGAACGGGAGCGCAATCTCTAAATTCTTTAAACGGTGTTTCATTCCCCACTTTAACCATAAACAAGGCCAGCGGAACAGCGACTCTGGGCAGTGCAATCGCTTCCACCGTTTTCAACCTGAGCGGTGCCGGAAGCTTTGATGCAAATGGCTGGTCACATACGGTAAGCGGTCTGGCTACCTTATCTGCAGGAATCTATCTTGCCGGTGCTGCAACACAGACATTTAATGGTGGCTTAACGATTTCTGGCGGCACCTTTACCGGTGCCGGTGGTGCTGTAACTACCACTGATGTTACTTTAAGCAGTGGTGTTTTAACAGCACCTTCCGGGACGTTCAGTGTTTCGGGTAATTGGGCGAAATCAGGCGGAACGTTTACACCCGGCTCAAATACGGTGACCTTTACCAAAGCATCTGTGGGCACACAAACTTTAAATTCTGGTGGCTCTTCCTTCTATAATATTTCTCATTCCGGGACAGGAGTTCTCCAATTGCTAACAAGTGCTTTGACAAGCGGCGGCACTTTTTCAAATGCAACGGGTGCCGGGAATTTTGATGCCAATGGCCTTGCCCATACTGTAAGTGGTCTGACGACTTTAACGGCAGGAAGTTATCTTGCCGGTGCAGCCACGCAATCTTTCAATGGAGGCCTGACAATTAATGGCGGTACTTTTACAGGTGCCGGTGGAACTGTAAACACTACTAATTTGGTATTGAGCAGTGGCACATTAACGGCACCATCTACCACTTTTAATGTTAGCGGAAACTGGAGCCTGACAAGTGGTGCTACTTTTACGCACAACAGCGGGACTGTCAGCTTTAATGCAGGCACAGGGCATGCGATAAATGGTACTGGCGCGACGACCTTCAACAATTTGACATTAAATGATGTTGCAGGTCTTTCTTTAAGCAGCGCTGTTAATGCAACAGTTTTAGGTACTTTAACATTTACAACGGGGGTTATCACAACAAATTCGAATTACTTAATATTGGGTAGTGCAGGAAGTGCGGGTACGGTTTCCAGAACCTTGGGCCATGTAAATGGCTTTCTGAGGAAATATATCCCGAACACTTCGGCTCCTACTGTTAATTTTGAAGTCGGAGGTTCAGATAATGCTACTTATACCCCTGTTTCCCTGGTGTTTGTGGGGACTACCGCTAGTTCCGGTTATATAGATGCTTCCACCACAGCTACTGCACCACCTTTTGTTACAGGCTTAAGTCAATCGAAATATATTATGCGTGACTGGACCATTACCAATAATGGTGTGACAGGTTTTACTTCCTACAGCCCGACTTTCACTTTTGTTGCCGGGGATAAGTCTGGAACACCCAACACCGCTTCCCTGGTGATCAGGCAGTATAACGGATCCACCTGGTTACACCCTACAATAGGGACACAGGCTACACTGTCGACACAAAGTACAGGCATCGCCATAGCCACCGGTTTTGGCAAATTTGCTATCGGGGAAGATGCCTGTTTAGGCACGGATTTGTGGCTGGGAGGGACTCCCAGCTTTCTTACTGATTGGGCTACTGGAAGCAACTGGTGTAGTGGTTCTGCACCTACGGCCTCTGACAATGTTCAGATTGCTGCAGGGGCTACTTATTATCCGGTTATTGGCTTAACAGCAGCATGTAACAACATTAGTATTGATGCCGGTGCAACACTTACAATAAGCGGATCAAACATTTTAAACGTTTCGGGCAACTGGACCAAAAATGCGAGTGCTACTTTCACTGCCAATACCAGTATCGTTAACTTCAATGGGAGTTTAATTCAATCTATTAATGGAGCAACTACATTTTCAAGCCTGAAAATAAATAGCGCAGGAGGGGTGACTCTTGCGGCAGCTATTACAGCTTCTTCGCTAACAATTGGGGATGTTACTTCGTCGAGTATCTTTAATGATGGGGGATTTCAGATTACAGGGGGTAGCGGGACGCTGACGCTGAGTAATTCAGCTACCTTCAAATTAGGCAATGGATCCACCGCGACTACTTTCCCGACATTTACCACCAATACGCTAACATCCGGCACTGTTGACTTTGCTTCCAGTAATTCGCAGACAATACCTGCTATTAATTATAATACTGTCACAAATACAGGAGGTGGCGCACGAACGCTTGCCTCAGGAACAGTCGGGATTTCAGGCACATTTACTCCAGGGGGAGGCGCTTATACTGTAACGGGTAACACCCTTAATTTTAATGGCAGTGGTTCGCAAACGATTCCTGCCATAAACTATAACAATTTGTCGTCGACCAACAATACCAGGGTTCTTGCCAGCAGCGGAACGATTGGCATTGCCGGTACATTTACTCCAGGCTCAGGAAGTTATACCATCACCGGAAGTACGGTTCAGTTTAATGGGGCCAGTCAAACCGTACCAGCATTTAACTATAACAATCTTGACCTCAGCACGGCGACAACAGCGATAACATTTGCCGGCAGCGGGACAATCGGTATTGCAGGCACATTTACCGCACCTGGTGTTATTACAAAAACAATCTCCGGGAGCACTATAAATTTTAACGGAAGCGGTACGCAAACAATTCCTGCCTTAAACTACAACAATTTGTCGTCGACCAACAATACCAGGGTACTTGCGAGTAGCGGAACTATCGGCATTGCCGGCACATTTACCCCAGGCTCTGGAAGTTATACCTCAACAGGAAGTACGGTTCAATTTAACGGTGCCAGCCAGACAGTCCCGGCATTAAATTATAACAACCTTGACCTTAGCGCTGCGACAACGGCAATTACACTTGCCAGCAGCGGGACTATCGGGATTGCAGGAACATTTACGGTTCCTGGTGCTATTACACAAACTATTACAGGAAGCACGCTTGATTTTAACGGAGGCACGCAAACAATTCCTGCTTTTACTTATAATAATTTAAGTAGCAGCAATTCCGGAACCAAGACATTGGGTGGTGCTATAACTGTAAATACTGTTTTAACGGTTGGTGCTTCAAGTACGCTTGACCTCAGCTCGACGAGTCTGAGCCTGGCTGGTGGCGGAACACCATTGGTCATCAGTGGGGCATTGACGCCATCCGCATCGACAGTGAATTATACCAGCAGCAGTACCACAAATATCGCCGCTGCGAATTATAACAACCTTGATGGCACGGGCGGCAACAGGACACTGCCCAATGGAGGCACTGTTGGTATTAATGGAACATTTACTGTTGGGGCAGGCAGCTATACTGTTACTGGAAGCACTGTTGATTTTAATGGTTCGGCTACCCAAAGCATCAATTCAATTACCTATAACAACCTCACTATCGGCGGATCAGGCCTTAACAACAAAACGGCAGCCGGAAATATTACTGTCAATGGCATCTTGAATTTAAGTAATGTCAATTATTCTGCATCGCAAGGAGTACTTGACATGAGTACTTATACCCTAAGCATGGGAGCCTCAGCAACGACTACCGGCCAGGGTGATGTAACGGGAATCGTAAAGCGTTCTTCTTTTGTGGCCAACACGCCTTATTCATTTGGCAATCAATTTACGACACTGAATCTTGGGACTGGTGGGACTTTTGATGTGAGTGTCAAATTAATTTTAACAAACCCTTCCGTTTGGAAACCTAGTGCAATAAACCGATATTATGATATTATTACTTCGGTTCCTGCAAGTACAATCGTTGCAACTTTGAATCTTCATTATTTGCCAGGTGAATTGAATGGGAATACTGTGGGTGATATGGATTTGTTTGATTATCATGTTGGTGGATTAGTTGACGATCATGGGCGTTCCAATGATAATGCAACTGACCATTGGGTTGGATTGACTAATGTGACTTTGGGTTATATTGGATCTCCCGGCGATTGGAATGGAAAATACTTTACTTTGGGCACTTCGCTTACAGGCTCTGATCATGTTTGGTTATCCACGCCTTCGAACAACGGATGGAATAATGCCGCAAACTGGTCTGGCGGTATCCCTTCTACCACTGATGATCACATCACTATTCCTACTTCAACGATTTATCCGATATTTTCTTCCTCAATTCCTTCAAGTGCATCAATAGGCAAACTTACCATTTTAGCAGGGGCCACTTTATATGGAGGAACAGGAACGACACTAACTATAAATGGGGCATCCGGGGCTTGGGAAAACAATGGAACTTTCAATGCAGAAACCAGCACCGTTGTTTTCGTTAATGCGGCAGCCACGATGACTGACCCGACAAATTTCAACAACCTTACCATCCAAACAGGGGCAACCCTGACTCTTGGCACCGGTAATGTCATGCTGATTTCAGGAACCCTTAGCCGTCTCGGGACATTGGACGCAGCCAGTCATCCCAATTCCATTGAATATAATGGCACAGCCCAAACCGTTGTCAACCCCGATGGCCCAACCGCAGGTTACTCTACCCTGATCCTCAGTGGTAGCGGCGTGAAAACGATGCCAGGCGGGGCATTGAGCATCGGAGGAAACTTCTCCATGTCGGGCACTGCTTCAGCTACTGCCCTTGCTGCCGTGACAACCGCCGGAAACTTTAGTATTGGCAGCGGGACTTCATTCACAGCAGGATCTTTCACACACGGCATAGCCGGAAATTTTTCAAATAGCGGAACCTTCGACGCAGGGACAAGCACGTTTTCCTTTAATGGCAGCAGCGGACAAACCATCAGTGGGAGTACTCCGGTAGCTTTTAACAATTTTACATTAAATAATGCTGCGGGACTTTCACTTAGTGGCGTTGATGCAACGGTCAATGGGGTGCTTACTTTCACCAATGGAAAGATTGCCAGCGGCAGTAACACTTTTATCTTAGGCAATGCTGCCACTGTGACAGATGCGGGTGCTGGCAAATACGTTTTTGGAAAACTTCGAAAAGGAATTGCTACTTCAAGCACAACAAAGACATTTGAAATTGGTAATGCGACGAGTTATTTGCCTGTAAGCATTGATTTTACAGGAGGCACGACTAATGGGACAGGGTCCATTACCTGCAATACAACAGATGGGCAACATCCAAATTATACCACATCCGGACTTAATCAAACAAAATACATAAACAGATACTGGACTATTGACAACTCTGGCGTCACCTTTAGTAGTACTTATGATGCCACCTTTACATTTGCCGACCCTGGAGACTTAGCGGGCTCTGCAACACCTTCTTCTCTGCTTATTAAAAAATACAGCGGTTCTACCTGGTCATCAACGACCACCGGAACTTCTTCATCAACGACCGTTAAAACCACAGGCAACAGCACTTTCAGTGATTTCGCATCAGGTGAAGCTTTTGTGTCAAATATAACTGATTATTTCCGTTCAGCGGCTACAGGCAATTGGAGTTCAGCATCGACCTGGGAAAGCTCAGCCGATGGCAACATTTGGGGGCCTGCATCCTCAGCTCCAACCAGTTCGGCCACTTCAATCACGATTCAAAGTGGGCATACCGTTACTATTGATGCAACGGCAACTGCAAGCAATCTTTCCATTGTGGGTACACTTACGTCAGGTGCGTATAATTTAAGTGTTAATGGTAGCTGGAGCAATACAGGCACATTTACTGTAAGCTCAGGAACTGTTACTTTTAACGGAACAACTACCATTAGCGGAGCATCTACCAACTCCTTCAATAATTTAACGATAACAGGTACACTCACCGCTCCTGCCGCAACAATAAATGTAGCTGGTAACTGGGCTAATACCGGAACATTCAATGATAATGGGGGTACTGTTGTTTTCAACGGAACTTCAGCTCAGACTCTCAGTAATGTAAATACATTCAATAACTTAACAATAAATAATACGGCAGGCGTCGTAGCCAGTGCAAATCAAACGGTTAACGGCACGCTTTATTTAGAAAGTATTAATCCAGGTTCAGGGACCTTTGCTGCATTGGCGATGACTGATCCTTACGTTCTTTACATGGGGAGCGCCGCCCTTACCACAGGTAATGGGGATGTGTCAGGATACATCAACCGCAGTACATTTGCACTAAGCACCAATTATACTTTTGGAAACCCCAATACCCTTATAAATTTCACAGTTGGGCCATTGCCGACTTCTGTTACACTGGAGGTGTATTTAACTGGTGCACCTGCATGGAAAACTGGTGCTATCAAGCGATATTACGACATTACCCGTTCAGGGGGCTCGCCTGCTACCCGTTTGCGTTTTAATATTCATTATCTATCTTCTGAACTCAATAGCAACACCGACGGCAATCTGGACTTTTTTGACTTTCATACGACACCATCACCTGTCGTTAATGATCATGGACGTAGTGATTATAGCACTACAGCCGGGCAGGAATGGGTTGGATTTGCTAATGTTGGCCTTGTATTCTTAGGCACGAACCTGGCTGATAACCATTTATGGACTTTGGCCACGAGAGAAGCAACGAATTGTACCTGGATAGGCGGAAGTCCATCCGGTCCCACTGATTGGGATTTACCAGGAAACTGGGATGGCGGGGTTCCTGGTTCAACTTCTTCAGTGGTTCTTCCCGGTGGAACTGCTTATCATCCATTATTGCCGGATGCAGTAAGAACAATAAGTACCATAAACATACAATCGGGAGGAGAATTGAATGCTGATGTTGGAACAGCACCTACACTTACCATCGATGGAGCAAGCAATGCCTGGATCAACAATGGAGGCCTGAATGCAGGAAGCAGCAGCACTATTATATTTACGAATGCAGCCGCAACGATCGCTGGCAGTACTGATTTTAACAACCTCACCATTAGTTCAGGTGCAACACTGACTCCGGCTACAGGGAATGTGATGCGGATTGCCGGAAGTCTTAGCGGAAGCGGGACTTTAAATGCAACTTCTAATGTTAATACCATTGAGTATAATGGAACTGCGCAAACCATTTTTGTTCCTAGCGGGACACCCGCGACATATTCAAGCCTGATTCTCAGTGGCAGCGGAACCAAAACAATGCCAAACGTGGCATTAACCATCAGTGCAGACTTTTCGATGACAGGCACAGCCACCGCTACAGCTTTGCAAGCTATTACAACCACAGGTAATTTTACCCTTGGCAACGGAACCACTTTTGTTACAGGATCTATAGCACATATTATCAATGGAAACTTCTCCAATAGCGGAACATTCACGGCAGCCGGGAGTACCGTAACTTTTAGTGGAAGCAGCGGGCAAGGCATCAGTGGAAGTTCAGCCACAACTTTTAATAACCTGACATTGAGTAATTCGTCAGGGATTGCGCTGAGCGGTAGCGTTGATGCTACGGTAAGCGGCACCTTACATTTTACAGCCGGTAAAATAACGACCAATGCCAACCGCTTAATCCTGGGATCTGCCAACAATGCGGGTACGATTAGCGGCGTTAGCAGCAGTACTTATATATATGGTAACTTACGGAGATATGTGCCCAATGGTGTAACACAAACTGTGAATTATGATATCGGGGATGCCGCCTATTGGACGCCAGTTTCGGTGAGCTTTGCAGGTACAACTTCGGGCTCGGGATATCTCGAGGCTTCGACACTTGCGGCTCAACCACCTGTGGCTTCGGGTTTAAGTCAAGCGAAATATATTAACCGCAAATGGACGGTATCGAATCCTGCGAACAATCTAGCTTTTACGTCTACCTATAGTCCAACATTCACCTTTGATGCTTCGGATAAAGTCGGATTGTCTACTTACAGCAATTTGGTTGTCAGGAAATTAGATGCCAGCACCTGGACAAGCACGACCAATGGAACAAGAGAAAACCTTTCAACGACTTGCAGTGGACTTAGCTCATTCAGTGATTTTTATATTGGAGAACAGGGGCTTGATCATTTTGTTCTGGCATTGGTGAACCCACAGGCCAATGCAACAGCTTTTGCAGGAACCAACACATTAACTGCTGAGGATGCCCTGAATCAGACCATCACAAATTTCGATGCTTCGGCAAATAATGTAACGATTTCGGCAAATTCTCCATTCACGGGTGCTGTAAGCGGCATTCATTCAGGGGCCACAATAAACCTCTTGGCAGATTTCACTTCAGGTGTTGCTGACCTGACAGCACTCGGCATGAAATATACCGGCAACAGCGGCACCGGTACTTTTACTGCAACATCCGGGACGAAAACAGGAAACAGTGGGAGTGTCACAATTGACCCAGGACCTTTAACTAATTTCTTAGTAGAATCCGCTGCCGGGGGCTCCATTGGCACCCAAACGGCCGGAACCTCATTCAATATTAAAGTTACGGCTCGGGATGCCAGTAATAACACAGTTACCTCTTATGATGGATCAGGATATACTGTTGGCATAAGCAGCAGTGGAACATTATCTTCAGGCAGCGGAACGACTGCAGAATTCGTGTCTGGCGTTTTAGCATCGCATAGTGTCACGATCAACCCGGGCGCAGCAAGTGTCACCCTCACTGCCACACGTACCAGCGGAAGTGAAACCGGTACCAGCAGTGCATTTACTGTCGACAACCCGGTGCCAGCCATCAGTGATATTTCGCCAGGCACCCAGTGTGCAGGCGGAAGCGGTTTTACTTTAACTGTAAATGGCTCAAATTTCATTACTTCATCCGTTGTAAACATCGGAGGAAGTGCCAGAACTACAACCTATGTGAATACAGGACAGCTTACTGCTGCAATACTTTCAGGGGATATTTCTTCAGCCGGAACCCCGGCCATTACGGTTGTGAATACCACACCTGCAGGCGGGACATCTTCTTCGGTGCCATTGACAGTGAATGCCATTGGCACCTGGACGGGGGCTGTCAATAATGACTGGAATACTGCAGGGAACTGGTGTGGTGGAATCCCCACTGCATCGACAGATGTGATTATTCCGCTGTTAGTGAATCAGCCGATTATTGGCGTTGCTGGCGGAGTATGTAACGATATTACCCTTCAGAATGATGCCACACTGGAAATCAGCAGTACTTACGGTCTCACCGTCAGCGGGAACTGGTCGAATTCAGGAACACTCTATGCGAACAGCTCAACAGTGACCTTTAACGGGAGCGGAAAAAGCATCAGTGGTGCTTCAGCGACCACATTTTACAATCTGAGTCTGAGTGGCACGGCAAGCGTCACGACGGCAGCCCCTGTAACCATAGGTGGAAACCTAGCGATAGGAAACGGAACTACCTTTACGGCAGCAGCTTATGCACTAACGATTACAGGAACCACGACAATTGGTGGTGGCACGAGTGGCAGTTTGATCATTTCAAGTGCAACGGGCGCGAAGACCTTTAATGGTTTGGTGACAGTAAGTGATAATGGCACCTGGACTAACACTGGTAATTCAGCAGTTTCCTTCCATGGAGGCATAACGAATTCAGCGACGGGGACGACCTTTACGGCAGGTTCGGGTGTTTACACTTTTGAAACGAACGCGCAGGCTTTGACGGGCACTTTAGTGATCCCGAATGTGACAGTAACGGGGATCACGCTAACGAATAACAATACCTTAACGGTTTCGACGAGTTTGGCGGGGACTGGGGGGTTGACGCAGGGGGCGGCGGCTCAACTTTTCATATCAGGTACATCTGGAATTGCCAATATTAATGCAACCACTTTTGGGAATTTAGTTGAATTTACCGGCTCTAGTCAAACAGTATATGCAACAAGTTATTATAATCTGTATCTCACCTCCAGTAGCACTAGCAAAACATTTGTTGGAACAACATCTATATCAAATGTATTTATCATAGCTTCAGGCGTAACAGTTTCGGCAAATACTAGGACTATCGACATAGGTTCAGTATTTAATAATTCAGGAACCTTCAATCCAGAGACCTCGACCGTAGTATTTAATGGGAGTTCAGGTCAATTGATGGGTGGGGCGACTAGTTTTAATAATCTGACAGTAAATACTGCTGGAGGACTTAGTCTTAGTGTGGGTGTGACGGTGAATGGGGTATTAACGCTAACAAGTGGAATACTCACGCTTGGCAGTAGCAATCTCACCCTTGGGTCGGCTGCAGTTGCAGGAACTCCAGGTGCTTCAAAAATGATCGTTGCCACTGGCACTGGGGAATGTCGCAGGGTCTTTACTACAAGCGGTTCTTATACGTTCCCGGTTGGTGATGCCGATGGTACTGCGGAATATTCTCCCATCACTTTAAACTTCACTTCTGGCACGTATTCAAGTGCTTATGCAGGAATTAAAGTAAAAAATGTAAAGCATCCGAACAATGCCAGTGCTACCAATTACTTAAGCCGTTATTGGACCGTTACATCAACAGGGATATCTTCATTTTCATGTGATGTCACAGGCACTTATGTTCCTGCTGATATTGTTGGTACAGAAGGCAGCATCAAAGCCGCTAAATATAGTGGGACACTACCCTGGCTTAAATACTCCGCACTGGCGTCAAATACACTGTCAGCCCCGGCCGTTAGCGGTTTCTCTGATTTTACTGGTATTACCAGTGCTGCACCCAGTGTCACCATTTCAGCCGATCCTTCTATCAGCGTATGCAAAGACGGATCATTGACCCTCACAGCCAATCCAACAGGCGACCCAACCTTTACCTATTTATGGAGTTCGGGTGGAGCCACCTCTGCATCAATTAATCCCTCAACTGCAACCCCAGGCTCAACGACCTATTATGTAACTGCTACGGATGGGAATGGTATTCAGGCGACGGGGGAGGTAACGGTGACGGTGAAGGTGCTGCCCACGGCCACAATCGACGGCAATGGCGGTGCGATCTGTACCAACGGCAATGCCACCTTTAACATCACAGGAACCAGTGGCGCAACGCTTACCTATACCTTGACAGGCGGCTCCGAGACCATCACTCTTACAGGCAGCTCACAAACACTAACCGTAAATGGAGCAACCACAGAAAAGACGCTGACATTAGTCTCCGTCACCGATGGCACCTGTCCGAATACCTTGAGTGCAACATCTACTGTGACGGTCAATGCCCTGCCAACAGCTTCAATCACAGGCAATGGCGGAACGATCTGTTCAGGCGGCAATGCCACCTTTAACATCACAGGAACCAGTGGCGCAACGCTTACCTATACC
>JBAXPV010000008.1:0-121336 GCA_037132075.1 Bacteroidota bacterium | reverse complement strand
TGCACTCGAAGGTAGCCCTGTAGATTTTCAGCTGTCTACCCCCTGAACAGTAACTGAATATGCTAAACGATGCACGTGAAAAATAAGAAGAATTGATCGATATTTTATACGATGCTAACCTTCATGAAAAGAAGCCAAGAACATACAGACAAGAATCCAGAAAATTCTATCTCAAAACTGCACAGAAAAAGGTTAAAACAAAAACGGAAATCCGCAAAGCCATAAGAAAGCAATTGAGTTATTTGAGAAGAAATCTGAAGAGCATAAATTTTCTTTTGGATTATTATGAAGGGATCCCTTTGAACAAACATCAATACAAATATCTTTTTGTGATTAACACGCTTTACGAGCAGCAGCTACAGATGTTTACCGAACATAGCCATAGCATTGAACATCGCATTGTGAGCATTCATCAACCGCATGTTCGTCCGATCGTACGTGGTAAAACAAATGCTAATGTTGAATTCGGAGCGAAAATAAATGTCTCCATCATGAATGGTTTTGCTTTTTTAGATGACCTGTCGTGGGATGCATTTAACGAAGGAACTCGGTTGCTGGCTACTGTTAGAAAATACAAAGATCGATTTGGATTTTATCCAGAGGAAGTTCTGGCTGATAAAATATACTGTAACAGACCAAATAGAGCTGCACTCAAGCTGCTGGGAATAAAACTCAGGGCAAAGCCCTTAGGAAGGCCAACGGCAGTGGATGTGGAACACGTAAGACCGGGCGAAAGAAATCCAATTGAAGGCAAGTTTGGTCAAGCTAAGACAGCATATGGATTAAACCGCATCAAGGCACGACTTCAACAAACGAGCGAATCATGGATAGCCACAATCATTTTGGTACTCAACCTGGTTAAAATAACCGGGCTGAGTGCTTGTTGCCAAATTTTATCGGGGCTATCTTTTTCAGCAAAAGAGTTTTTGGAGAGCATCAAGATGATCCGACTTAGAGTATATTTGCTTAAAGAATTTAACCTGCAATCGGCCTGACATAATCAGCAGACCCTATTTACCAAGGCAATGTGGTATTGATCAGATAATAACAAAATGAGTACGTTCCTCTATACTCAGCACATTAACAAAAACTAATCAGTTTGTTTTGAAAACCTATCATGTTTCAGTGGAACGTTTTGTTTGCCCTTCCCTTTACTCTCGTAAGCGATCATATGCATTTCCAGTTCTCCCAGGAAATTATCGATTTTCTTTTGTTTGGTGATTTCGATTCGGAATGCAGCAAGCACACCAGGGATGGTCTTTGCGGTTTTAATAAAGCGATCCTGCGACTCTTTTGAAAATGGGCCATGAATGACGAGGAAAAAGTCGGCCTGCCTCAAATCAGGGAGGAGGATTCCATCAGGACTTTTATTTGCGATCAGGAAGAAATCAATATAATTTTCAGGTTTCTGGAAGCGATAGATTGAAAAGTATCCCAGCGTTTTTTCATCAGAGAGTTCTGCGCTGAGGTCGTCAATTTTCTCGAGATCCAGGTAGAGCGTTTTATTTATTTGATGACATAAACGGTAGTCCCTCAGTTGGGTTGCGATTCCCAAAATGTGAAACTCTTCAGCAGAATACGGTTCTGAGCTTAATTTTTTTACCATGGTCAGGAAATATTAAGGCGTAAAAATAATGAAATTATACGGGAAATAATATTTCCTATTTAGTTATATCCAATGCGGCGATGGCTTTCTCTGAAGCGTTCTGTTCGGCCCCTTTTATTGAAAAGTCAATCCCTTTTGCGATCACTTCCCCATCTACCCTGACTTCCACGGTATATTGCTTTTTGTGGCTCTTGCCACCTTCTTCCACCACGATATACTCTACAGGATGCTTTTCCCGCTGAGACCATTCCAGTAACTTACTTTTAAAGTTAAATTCGGTGGTTTGCAGGGTTTCCAGGTCGAAATTCTGAGCAATGATGCGGTCTTTGATCACCCGGCTTGTGAAATTGTATCCTTTGTCAAGATACAAAGCCCCTATAAAAGCTTCAAAGGCATCACCCATCATCGATTTATACTGGTTTGGGTTGTCCTGGTTGGCTTCGATGAAGGTAAACAAACCCAGTTTCTGTGACAATTTATTCAGCTGAACACGGCTGACCATTTTTGAGCGCATTTCAGTGAGAAATCCTTCATCCTTAAGCGGGAAGAGCTTAAAGAGATATTCGGCAACCACGGCGCTTAAAATAGCGTCTCCGAGGTATTCAAGTCGTTCGTTGCTGATGCGGGTGTTGGCATTAAACTCAACAGCCATGGATTTATGACGAAAAGCAAGCTTATACAGGTGAATATTACCCGGCGTGAAGCCAAAAAGATTCCTGATCCCCTTTACAAGTAACTTGTCTTTGGGGCTCAGGAAGAAATAGGCCGGGAAAAATTTAAGATTCAATCAGGATTTGAACTTTTTGAAAAGAACAGAGACGTTATGTCCACCAAACCCGAAGGTATTGGATAAGGCATAATTTACTAGTCTTTCCTGTGGCTTGTCGAAGGTGAAATTCAATTTATTATCCAGTGCCGGATCATCAGTGAAATGGTTGATGGTCGGAGGGATGATGTTATTTTTAATCGCCAGGATGGTTGCAATCGATTCAATAGCACCGGCAGCACCCAGGAGGTGACCCGTCATCGACTTGGTCGAGTTGATATTGATCTTATAGGCATGTTCGCCAAATAATGTTTTTATGGCTGCAGTTTCTGCAATATCACCCAGCGGCGTTGAAGTTCCGTGGGTATTGATATGGTCGATATCTTCCAATTGAAGCTCTGCATCCAAAACAGCGTCACGCATTGATTTGATTGCGCCCAGTCCTTCAGGATGCGGGGCAGTCATGTGGTATGCGTCGGCTGACAATCCGCCGCCACCAACTTCTGCATAGATTTTGGCACCACGTGCAATAGCATGCTCATACTCTTCAAATACCAAAGCGCCGCCACCTTCACCCAAAACAAAGCCATCGCGGTCTTTATCGAAAGGCCTGGATGCTGTTGTTGGATCATCATTGCGGGTTGAGAGGGCATGCAAAGCATTAAAGCCTCCGATTCCAGCTGTTGTAAGCGCTGCTTCTGAGCCTCCACAGATAAAGACTTCAGCTTTTCCCAGGCGGATGTAATTGTAAGCATCTACCAGAGAATTGGCTGAGGAGGCACAAGCTGAGACAGTTGCAAAGTTCGGTCCCCGGAATCCATAACGAATTGAAATATGACCGGAGGTTATGTCTGCGATCATTTTCGGGATAAAGAAAGGACTGAACCGAGGTGTCCCGTCGCCGGTTGCAAAATATGACACTTCATCTGAAAATGTCCCCAGTCCGCCAATGCCGGAAGCCCAGATCACGCCTGCTCTCTCTTTGTCGAGAGTATCCAGGTTGAGACCGGAATCCAGAACTGCCTCGTGGGCACAGACCAAGCCAAAGATGGCATAAAGGTCATACTTCTTTGCTTCTTTACGATCAAAATGATCTGCTACGTCAAAATTCTTGACATCACAGGCAAATTGAGTCTTAAATTTAGAAGCATCAAAACGGCTAATCGGTGAGGCGCCACTAACACCCTTAAGCAAATTCTCCCAGAAGGCCGGGACCGAATTCCCTATCGGTGTTATGGCGCCCAGACCGGTAACAACTACACGCTTGAGCTGCATCAGAAAATGAAATTAGCTTATTTTACGTTGCTTGTGATGTAGTTTACTGCTTCTCCTACAGTACCGATTTTCTCGGCCTGATCATCTGGAATAGCAATATTGAATTCTTTTTCGAATTCCATGATGAGTTCAACGGTGTCAAGTGAATCAGCACCCAGGTCGTTGGTGAAACTGGCCTCTGTGGTTACTTCGTTCTCATCTACACCTAGCTTATCTACGATAATAGCTTTAACTCTTGCTGCAATGTCTGACATGATCTTGTGTTTTTGGTTTGGGAGAGCAAAATTAGTATAAATCGCTTACATGCAAGAAAAAAAATCACAATTGCTTAAAAATCAATTGCTAAGTCGCTATGTAACAGCATGGTAACGCAACGACTTTTCCTCAGGCCCAAAGCTTGCTTGATTTTTATTAATATTGCAGGATTAATTCGGCATTTTTAGCTGAACACAAGGTTTGTCAACGATCTGAACCCAATTTCCCATGCACAGAATCGCAATCTTCGCCTCCGGTAACGGGACCAATGCCCAAAGAATCATTGAATATTTTCAAAATAATGACCAGATCTCTGTAAACCTTGTGATCTCAAACAAAGCAGACGCTTATGTCCTGGAGCGAGCCGAAAAACTTGGAGTCCCTTCTTTGGTATTTTCTTCACATGAGTTCAAAGAGGCAGATCATCTCCTTCGCCGGATCCAGGTACTTCGCATTGACTTTATCGTTTTGGCCGGGTTTTTACTAAAGGTCCCGGACCTGCTCCTTCATGAGTTTCCAAACAGGATTATTAATATTCATCCCGCTCTATTGCCATCCTATGGCGGTAAAGGAATGTATGGTCACCATGTTCATGAAGCAGTAATTGCTGCAGGGGATGCTGAAAGCGGCATTAGCATTCATCTTGTGAATGAGAATTATGATGAAGGCAAGGTTGTTTTCCAGGCAAAATGCCCCGTGCTGCCAGGAGATACCGCTGACATCCTGGCTTCAAGGATCCATGAGCTGGAACACCGGTGGTTCCCGGAGGTGATTGAAGGATGGATTGTTGGGAAGGATGAGGGATGATATATGAAGGATGAGCAGTCCCGATAGCTGACCTTCGCTCATCCTTTATATATCATCCTTCATATATCATCCATTATCATTAATTTTTCAGGGCCAGATCAACAGCCTTCAAAGTAGGCTCAATACTCAAGGGCTTTCCAACACCCTGCTGCAACCAAACACTTGGGGTCAGTCGCCCTACCGTGTACAGGCGGAGTATTTCATTTGCCAGTGGTTTCCCGGCTATCTGCTGCTCCACCTGGAAGCTGACAAGATGCCCTATTGGGTAATTGGGCAGATAAAGCGGGTTATCAATCATATGAGAGTAAACCCCGAGTATTGGCTCGTCTTTGCTGCCAAAGACCGGGCTGAAATACTGATTCCATACTTCCTTAGAAATGGCGATCACAGCCTCTTTCAGCTGAGCCGGTGTGGCATTTGGGTTGGCATACATCCATTTCCAGACTTTCATGTCGACCAGGGAAACTCCCATGATTTCGCATGACATCCAGAAATGATCCAAAGCCATGAGTTTTGTCTTTTCAGGATTTTCGTCTTTGATTCCCAGCAACTCAAGGTCACGCACCTGGAAGAGGAAAGCGACAGCTTCTGTGAATGCGGTGTTGGGAACCCCGGACATCATGTAGTTGTCGACATCATGGAGCGTGATGGTTTGCTCTACGTTATGACCAAATTCATGGATGGCGATATTGTATCCTTTGTAATTCATGCCTCCCTTGGCAAAGCGCGTTCTGAGAAGTGATTTGGATGATTTCATCGTTGCGCCGGCGGCATGACCAGAACCGCGTGCAGGATCAACCTGTACTTTTGCGCTGACTTCAGCTGCTTTCTCAGGAGTGAAGCCAAGTTTTACCATAATGTTGGGCAGATCTTTCTGAAATGTGGCTATGTCGGGATATCTTTCAGAAGTCAGTTTATTCAGGGACTCTTCAGAGATCGTTCCCCTGGATTTAAATCCGTCATACCAGATATCGAATGGCTGTAAAGGGCGGTTCAGTCTTTTTGCGATCAATTGTCCTACTTGTTTAAATTCTGGCGAGGTCAGCATGCCCGTAAATAACTGTTCAACTTCGGGCTGTGAAATCTCCATGGCCAGGTCGAAAGCCCTGTCAATATAAGTCGGATAGTTTGGATTGAAAGGATCGAGCGCCTTTTCTGCTTTGAAGTTATTCAGGAGTTTGGCATAGCGGGTATCCGGCTCTGGTTTTGATTCAAAGGTTTTGCCGTTTTTGAAAACGGTGTTTTCGATAGGATCCCATTGGACTTCAGGATTGTTGATGACGATTTCCGGGATGCTTTGGTCGATGATGTGTTTCATCACGGTATAGACGACTTTTTGCTTTTCCAGACCGCCTTCTTTATCGGCATAATGTGATTTGAGTTCATCGCGCAGACCCCAGTGGGTGATGAGTTTCATATCGGCCGGAAACCAGGTCTTTCCGTTTTTATCCTGGAGTTTCCCCATACAAATGTTGTATTCAGAGATATACGAATCTGCTTCTGTCAGGACTTTTGTCATTTGCTGAAGTTTATCAGCAGGCTCCCTGGAAAGGAAATTATCACCCATTCGGGCATAGGCCCATTGTTTGCGTGTCCATTTAAGGCCCAGTTCATTCTTTTCCTTAAGAGAATAAAATGGGAAATTGAGGGTCACCAGGAAGGCAACTTTATTGGCAAAGAGGTCATCAGAGAGATGAGCCCCGGGAGCGAAACTGCCAAACATCTCATCAACCGGCTGAACCGGCCCAAGGTCGAGGTCAAGCGGCACCCTTAGGCTCATGCCCATCTGGCCGAAATGACCGTTCAGGATTTCAAAGTTAGTTTGCAGTTTCTGAAAGAGACTGTCAACGCCTTGTTCAGAAGCGACAAAATGAGTCATACAAAACTGTTCAAAGTCTTGTTCAGTGCCATCCGTTTTTACCCAGAGTGTTGCCACACGTCCAACACCTTTTTCAATACGCAAAGCGGAGGTACTTCCAAATTTGCTGATTAGGGTTTTGGTGACTTGTTCGACTTTATCCTGTCGAATATAAATGAAGGATTTTTTGTCCTTTTTATCCATAGGTTTACAGGAAATCAGGACGATCAGCAGTGATGCTGCGAGAAGCGGGAGAAGTTTTTTCATAGTGGTTTCGTTGGGTTAGCATAGGTTTTTTTACCAAGAGCCAACGAAGTTACGAAAAAAACAATCTCTCTTTATTTCTTTGCCGGCGGAAGTAAAACAGCATCAATTACATGAATAATCCCATTACTGCATGGAATTGATGCAATGATATTCGCGCCGTTCACCGTGACCTTGCCATTTTTAACGCCCATGGTGACTTTCCCGCCGTTTACCTGCCCAAGTTGCTGTCCGTCCTTAAAGGTGGAGGCTTCAAGTTTTCCAACATAAACGTGGTATTCGAGTATGTTTCGTAACTCAGCTTTTTTCTCAGGTTTCAGCAAACCTTCCACGGTTCCTTTGGGCAGCTTATCAAAAGCAGCATTGGTTGGGGCAAATACGGTGAATGGGCCGGCATTCGATAAAACGTCAACATATTCTGCTGCTTTTACTGCAGCGACAAGGGTCGTATGATCCGGGGAGCCGGCAGCGACTTTCACCACATCTTTTTGAGAAGCATCATCCTGGACTGCGGATTGTCCGGATACAGGGGCCGCAGTTTCCTGGCTTGATGAAGCCGACTCCCCTGTTTTAGTGCCGGAATTGCAGGAACTGAAAATGAATGTTGTCATGGCTAAGCCACTGATAATGAGAGCGAATTGTTTTTTCATACGTACGAATATTGATGTTAATAAAAGAATTAAAGTACAAAAATACCGAAATAATATTAAATTACAACTTTGGGGAATTTTTTTTGGAAGCTTTACCTGGCAAAGAAAAGCACAGTTGTTATAGTGATACATAGATAGCTTATTGTTTTTTTTAAAAATTAATACTTAATTATTCCCCAATACAAAACCTTTTATATATATTTGCATTACCATAGCTTACATATGATATTTTGAATGTTCTAACTTTATTGAAATTGGTTTTAACAACCGGTTCAGAAAATTATTCTATTATTCAATAGGTACAAATTACAGGACTTACTACACAACAGCCTTGAAAAGAAGGCAATTCCATTCAAAAAAGATACTTCCATCACTTCCAAATTATTTTAATTTTTAAAGCAATATTGCTGATCAATTTAAAGAAAATATTCGACGCGTATCCGATAATTAAAAATTTATCATATCCGAATTTTACAAATCTGTTATCTATGTCTTATGAAAAGAACCATACTTTTATGTCTTGGGCTTATGATGTTTATAGGTTCATTATTTTCCCAGGGGCCTAATGCCTTTAAATATCAATCCGTGGTCCGCGACTTATCCGGGAATACTATTAACAATCAATCGGTTAGTTTCAGATTAAGTATTTTACAAGGTACCGCATCTGGAACTAATGTATATTCTGAAACGCACAATGTAACGACCAATAACTTTGGGTTAGCAAACCTTAATATTGGAAGTGGAACTGTTATAAGTGGCAGTTTTACAGGTATTTCCTGGGGAAGTGGTCCCTATTTTTTACAGGTCGAGTTTGACCCAAGCGGTGGCAGTAGTTATATTTTAATGGGAAGTGATCAATTACTGAGTGTTCCATACGCCTTATATGCTGCAAATTCAGGTAGTTCCATTCCCGGGCCTACCGGACCTCAAGGTCTGCAGGGTCCTATAGGTCCACAAGGTCCTATCGGCTTAACTGGCGCTACTGGTTCAACGGGGCCCATTGGCTTAACAGGGCCTGCAGGCTCTGTTAATATCAATGGAAATAGTAATTACCTGATTAAGTTCAATAGCTCAACTTCAGGGGAGAACTCCCAATTCTATCAAAATGGTTCATATATGGGTTTAGGAATGACAAGTCCTAGTGAAAAACTACAGATAAGTGGAAATACAAAAATTAGTGATGGATCTGTTTGGACTTCAGCAGCTAATAATAGTTATTTAAAATTCGGTGATGCCAGTTATGTAACTCTGGGAGAAGAAGATGGGGATGATTTCCTATCATTTAAAGCAAAATATTTTCATTTTTTCCCAAGTCCTGGATATTCTGGCAATGTTGGGATAGGAGTAACACAACCATTAGAAAAACTTGAAGTTGCTGGTAAAATTGTGGCTAACCAGATAATGCTTACAACAGGGGCAGCAGAAGGCTGTATGCTGGTTTCCAATTCTACCGGTAATACAGCCTGGCTGCCAATTAATTCATATAGTTGGTCTTTGTATGGGAACACAGGTACTTTCCCAATGACTAATTTCATTGGCACAACAGATGCACAGCCACTGACTTTTAAAGTAAATAACACTGTTGCCGGTTTTATTGGAGAATCAGAGGTTTCTTGTCTGTATTTAGGTTACAATGCCGGAAGTTATTTATCTCCCAACTCAACAAATATTGGTATAGGTGCTAATTGTCTAAAAAACATAGCTCTTGGATATGAAAACATCGGAATAGGAAGTAATTCATTAAAAATGAACAATTCAGGTTATCATAATATAGCGATTGGCCATGAGGCGTTAAAAAATAACACCAATGGCGCTTTAAATGTCGCCATAGGCCATTCATCATTATTTACAAATTCAGGAGGATTTAGTCTAACCGCCGTTGGTTTCGGGTCTCTTTATGCAAATTCATCTGGAAATTCAAGCACAGCTGTTGGTTGCGCCTCATTGAATTATAATACTTTAGGAAGCTATAATACAGGCATTGGTTATCAGGCACTATATTCAAATACCTTAGGTGATGGAAATACTGCCATTGGAATGAATTCAATGATGTTTGGCACGGCTGGTACAAATAATACAGCTTTAGGCTATCAAAGTTTTTCTAGTATTACAAACTATACGAATTCTACAGCTATAGGCTATAACGCTTCTATTTCAGCTTCAAATCAGGTTCGCATTGGAAATTCAAGTATTTCAAGTATTGGTGGTCAGGTAGGCTGGACTACTTTATCGGACAAACGCTTTAAAAAGGACGTAAAGGAGAATATTCCTGGTTTGAACTTTGTCATGAAATTACGTCCTGTTTCTTATCATTACGATTTGGATGCACAAGCCAGGTCTATACATACTCCTGATAGCCTGCGATTAGAAGATTCCGAAAAAGACGCAGTAAAATATCTTTACTCAGGTTTCTTTGCACAAGAAGTAGAACAGGCCGCAAAAGAGCTTGGTTTTGATTTCAGTGGCGTCGATAAACCTAAGAATGAAAATGACTTTTACGGTCTTCGTTATGCTGAGTTTGTAGTGCCAATGGTGAAAGCGATGCAGGAACAACAACAACAAATAGAAGAGCTTAAAAAACAAAATGCCAAATTAATGGGTATAGTAGAAAAACTAATGGAACCCAAAAAATAATGATAAGGATGAAAGTATTGCATATAACTTTTAAATAATTGGACTATGACTCCTGATAACCCATAAAGCACAAATGCTTACCACGATGATGAAACCCCTTTTTTCGTCCGGATAGGAAGGGCTTTTGAAGTAAGATATAAGCAGCAAGAAGCACCAAGTTAAAGGAGAAGTATAAGTCTGAACCCTGCAAATTCCCCCATCCCCCATCCCCCATCCCCCCGTCCCCCATTTCCCTATCTTTGCCCCCATGGACTACCTCCAAAAACTTATCGCCGAAGGTGAACACCAGCAACTCGACTTTAAATTCGAGATCTCGGATGCCCGTAAGATCGCCCGGACCATGGTCGCTTTTGCCAATACCGACGGCGGAAGGCTGCTGGTCGGGGTGAAAGACAATGGCGCCATTGCCGGGGTACGATCTGAAGAAGAGATCTTTATGCTGGAAGGTGCTGCGGATATGTATTGCAAACCAGTAATAAAATTCAAGGCAGTGCGATGGAAAATCGGATTAAAGACAGTGGTTGAGGTGATTATCAATCCCGGAAACCGCCGCCCCTACTATGCCAGTGAAACCGATGGCCGATGGATGGCATACATCCGGGTAAAAGATCAAAACCTCCTGGCCAATGACATCTTGCTAAAAGTATGGGCAAGACAAAAGGAAGGCATCGCGACGACACTTCGCTTTTCTGGAGTGGAGGAATTTTTGCTGAAATATCTCGGCCTTAATGACGCTATCGATTTCGAAGGATTCTGTGAGATTGCCAGGCTGACAAAAACTGAAGCAGAACAGATTCTTGTTAACCTGCTCAGCCTGGAGTTGCTGCATATTGACATTTCCGAAAAAGGAGTTTTGTATCGTCTGAACCGGCAATCTTTTGAGTCTGACTAAGCCTTTATGTGACCGGAATTCTGGACTTTACAATTTTATGACTACCTTTGCAGGCAATTTTAAAAATCTGAATGGAAAAATTTCCTGGAAATATATCTTCTAAACTTCCGAATGTCGGCACATCTATCTTTGCTGTCATGTCAAAGCTTGCCCATGAGCATGGTGCCATCAACCTGAGCCAGGGATTTCCTGATTTCGAGGTATCCCCTGTTTTGATTGACCTCATCCACAAATACATGAAAGAGGGTCACAATCAATATGCCCCCATGACTGGTATTTTACCACTACGTCAGGCTATTTCCTCCAAGGTACACGACATGTACGGGGCAAATTATGATCCTGAGACTGAGATCAACATCACGGCTGGCGGCACACAGGCAATTTCCTCTATCATTGAGGCATTCGTTCGGGAAGATGACGAAGTCATTATCTTCGAACCTGCTTATGATTCATATTCTCCGGTGATCAAACTCAACAATGGTATGGTAAAACATTCGGAGCTCAAACTCCCGGATTATCATATCGACTGGAATGAAGTAAAAAAGATGATCACCTCCCGTACCCGCATGATCATCATCAATACCCCGCACAATCCCAGCGGAGCGGTTTTGCGGGAGTCGGACATGAAGGAACTCAACACCATTACCGAAAACTCTGACATCCTGATTTTGTCGGATGAGGTCTATGAGCATCTCATTTTCGATGATTTGCGTCATGAGAGTATCTGCCGTTATCCCCAACTGGCGAAGCGTTCACTCATCGTGGGCTCTTTTGGAAAAACCTTTCATGCAACCGGTTGGAAGATGGGTTTTGTCTTAGCCCCGGAGAACCTCATGAGCGAATTCCGGAAGACACACCAATTTATTGTCTTTTCTGTAAATACCCCTATTCAATATGCCCTGGCAGAGTTTATGCAGGATAAGTCGAATTATACCGGCTTGTCAGCGTTCTACCAGGAAAGGCGCGACTACTTTGTGAAACTTATCGAAGGCAGTCGTTTTCGCATCATTCCCAGTCATGGCACTTACTTCCAGTTACTGGATTACAGTGCAATTTCGAAAGAAAAGGACCTTGATTATGCCATCCGCCTGACGAAAGAATTTGGCTTGGCTGCAATTCCTGTTTCACCCTTTTATCAGCAGAAAACTGACAATAAAGTGCTCAGGTTTTGTTTTGCCAAGAAGAATGAGACATTGGAAAAAGCTGCTGAGATTCTATGCAAGATCTGAGGATAACTTTATTTCAGTCTGAATTACTCTGGGAGGATGTTGCCGGAAACCTCGCACGTTTTGATGAAAAACTCCGCGACTACAAAGGAATGCAGGACCTCATCCTGCTCCCGGAGATGTTTAACACAGGATTTTCAGTTGAGCCCGAGCAAATTGCTGAAAGCCCCGGTGGACCGAGCGTGCAATGGCTTAGCCAAAAGGCCAAAGAGCTGGACTGCGTGATCTGCGGTAGTCTCGTCATCCGTGAGGGAGTGAATTTTTATAACCGCCTTGTCTGGATGCGTCCCGACGGTAATATGGATACCTATGACAAACGTCACCTCTTCCGCATGGCTGATGAACATCTTTTGTTTCGGGCCGGGAGCCACAAGCGCATTGTTGAACTCAATGGCTGGCGGATCTGCCCTCTAGTCTGTTACGACCTTCGTTTCCCGGTATGGTCGAAAAATACTTACAAAGCCGGTCAATACGAGTATGATGTTTTGATTTATATCGCCAATTGGCCAGAAGCCCGCAACCTCGCATGGAAAAGCCTGTTGATGGCCCGTGCCATGGAAAACCTTTCTTACGTTGCCGGTGTGAACCGCGTCGGTCGTGATGGTAAAGGAATTGCATACTCTGGCGACAGCGTCATCATTGACCCCAAGGGCAAACGCCTGCTTGGAGTCCCTGCCAACATGGACAGTGAAGCCACCATCAGCCTGAACTGGGAAGAGCTTCGCGATATCCGTGAAAAATTCAATGTGGGTCTCGACTGGGATGAATTTACCATAAAATTCTAATTATTCCTTGAAAGTAACCCCTACCAATAAGGAGATCTGGGCGATATCCTATCCCATCATTCTAAGTATGGTGGCTCAGAACCTGATCAACATCACCGACACGGCCTTCCTGGGACGTGTTGGGGAAGTCGAACTAGGAGCCATGGCAATCGGGGGCCTCTTGTACTTCTCCTTGTTTATGCTGGGTTTTGGATTCAGTATGGGCGGACAGATCCTGATCGCCCGTCGTTGTGGAGAGAAAAATTTCAAGGATGTCGGCAGCATCTTTGACCACAGCCTCTATTTTCTTTTCGCACTTTCGATCATTATCTTTTTGATCATCAAGTATTTTTCTCCTGTTTTTTTACACCGCTTTATTACATCACCAGCCATCGCCCAGGCGAGTCTTGATTTTTTACATTATCGAATCTGGGGTATCTTCTTTGCCTTTGTTTCCGGACTCTTCCGTGGTTTTTACGTAGGAATTGCCCGCACCCGTATGCTCTTATGGGCTGCAATCATGATGGCCCTGGTCAACATTCTTTTAGCGTGGATTTTGATCTTTGGAAACTGGGGTTTCCCACGAATGGGCATTGCCGGGGCTGGTCTCGCCGCTGCCATTGCAGAAGCAGTCTCCGCTATCTTTATGTTTTTGATCACGATCCGCAAATACAACATGGCAAAGTACGGGATCTTTCACTTTGAGAAGTTGGATATGGGTGTCATTAAAAAGACCCTGGAGATTTCAATCTTCATCATGTTACAATACTTTGTGAGCCTGGGTGGTTGGTTTACTTTTTTTATGATTATTGAAAAAATGGGTCAGCATGATCTTGCCATCTCAAATATTATCCGTTCTGCCTACATGGCCCTGATGTTGCCGATATGGGCTTTCAGCGCCGCTGCCAATACGCTGGTCAGTAATGCCATCGGTGCCGGGAAAAGCGAGTTTGTGATGCCGATCCTGCGAAAGGTCTCCATATTAAGTTTTCTCACATTTTCAGGAATCGTAGTATTTTCTGTGATCTTTCCGCGGGCTATCCTCAGCATCTACACCAATGACCAGGCACTCATCAACAGCACACTCCCCTCTTTGTATGTCATCAGCGGAGCACTTTTGCTGTCTTCGTTTTCGCAGATAATCTTCAGCGGGGTCAGTGGTACCGCCAACACCCATATCGCCATGGGTATCGAGTTTTTCACCATTTTTATATACCTAGTTTATGTATATGCCATCGCCCTGGTATTAAAAAGGTCTATTGAGCTTGTCTGGACCAGCGAAGGTGTCTACTTCCTGATCATGGGGATACTGTCGGTGCTCTATCTCCGATATGGAAAATGGAGAAATAAGGTTATTTAGTATTCTTCACACAGATTTTAGCAGACACACAGATTTCAGGACGAGTCAGTGCGTATTTTTCTGTGTAATCTGTGTGAAAAAAACCTTCCATGACAAAAAAAACTAAATTAGCATCCGTTTTCAGGTTTTAATCCAAAATTTCTTTGCTTATGGGAACTATCATACATTTAAGCTGGATCGATTATCTTATCATGCTGATCTACTTTGCCTTCGTCCTTGGGATCGGGCTTGTGCTGAAGCGATTTATGAAATCAAGCTCCGAATTTCTAATGGGTGGCAAGTCGATTCCAGCCTGGATCACGGGGTTGGCATTCATCTCCACTAACCTCGGAGCGCTTGAGGTGATTGGCATGGGTGCCTGTGGCGCCAAATATGGGATGATTACAACGCATTTTTACTGGATTGGCGCCATCCCTGCCATGATCTTCCTGGCTCTGTTCATGATGCCATTTTACTATGGATCGAAAGCCCGTTCTGTGCCTGAGTACCTCCAGATGCGTTTCGACGAAAAGACCAGGACATTCAACGCCATTTCCTTTGCCATCATGACAATCTTCGCTTCCGGAATCTCGATGTACGCCTTGGCCTTGCTGATGGAAACCCTCATCGGCTGGAATTTCAACATGAGCATTTTCATTTCTGCCCTGATCGTTCTCGGTTATACTTATCTTGGGGGCCTGAAATCTGCGATATACAACGAAGTTCTGCAGTTTTTCCTGATCGTGATCGGCTTTCTTCCCCTCGTATTCCTGGGTTTGCACCAGGTGGGTGGCTGGGAAGGCATGGTCAGTAAGCTTCAGAGTGTTTCGGTTGCCAATGGATACGGGGCACAGGCATATACATCGACCTGGCAGTTTAGCGGGAGCGCTTCAGCAAATCCTATGGGTGTGGAGTGGTTTGGTATTGCCATGGGATTGGGCTTCGTCCTTTCTTTTGGTTACTGGTGTACCAATTTCCTCGTGGTGCAACGTGCCATGGCCGCGGATTCAATGACAGCAGCCCGCAAGACTCCACTCATTGGTGCGCTTCCCAAGATGTTTATTCCTTTTCTGGTAATTGTCCCTGGTATGATAGCCATGGCCCTGCTGAGCGACCCTCACAGTGGGTTTTTGCTTCCGGCAAAAAACGGTTCCTATGACTATGACAAGGTGATTCCTTTACTGCTTGGACATTATCTGCCCAATGGTGTGCTCGGGATGGGGATCACCGCCCTGGTGGCCTCATTTATGTCGGGAATGGCCGGTAATGTCACAGCATTTAATGCAGTCTGGACTTATGACATCTACCAGAGCCACATCAGGCCCAATCAGAGCGACAAGCATTATCTCAATGTAGGAAAAGTTGCCACTGTGGCCGGTATCGTGATCAGTATCGGGGCAGCCTATATCGCCGCGATGTTTAACAACGTCATGGACTTGCTTCAGCTGATCTTTGCCTTTATCAATGCACCTCTTTTTGCAACCTTTTTATTAGGGATGTTCTGGAAACGCACCACAGGTCATGGTGCCTTCTTTGGTCTGCTTTCCGGCACCTTTGCTGCGATGATCCATCATGGCCTGACGGTCCCCTTTGGCGCCACCTCCCTGATCAAAGGCGGTTGGCTCGGAACCGTTGTTCATACTTACCCAAGTGAGATGGCACAGAACTTCTGGACCGCCATCTTTGCCTGGACCACCGCATTCTTACTCAGCATCATAATTTCATTTGCTACCCGGCCTACGAAGACTGATGAAGAACTCACAGGACTTGTTTATTCGCTCACCCCGAGAATCTCTGAAGAAGGTGTGGCATGGTATGCCAAACCTGTCAGCCTTGCGATATTGGTGGGCTTAATGGCATTAGGTTTAAGTATTATTTTCTGGTAAAAAACACAATCATGATCGACATACGAATTCCAATCGGCTTTATGTTTTCCCTCCTCGGGCTTCTGCTCCTGGTCTATGGGTTTTCCACAGCAACAGATGTTGCCATGTACCAGAAATCCTTCGGTAACAATATCAACCTTTACTCCGGCGGACTGATGCTGGTGTTTGGAGGGTTTATGCTGTTCAGGGCGTTTTATAAAAAAAGAGGCTGAGGGCTTTTAGGCTGAAAGAGTGTCATTCCCTGTCATCCTACATATCTCATCCTTCATCCTTCTTACCTCGGCACCTTCGCCTGCATCGTCTGCAGGTAATTGATGGTTTCAGCTTCCAGCATACGAATATGAAGAACATCTGCATTAAAGTCAACCATCACACTGATGATGCTTTTGCAATAGCAATCGCAGCAGCCTGCTTCTGAAGAACATTGTTTTGAGGAAGTTGAATCCTGGCCTGCGAAAAACAAGTCCAGTACTTCTTTCCCCTTAGAATTGGTGTTGCTTCCCATGAATTGCGTAAATACTTTAAGTTTCACTTGCAACAGGGAATCCTGCTTTTGTTCTGTCATGAATTTCATGGCGATTTTCCGGTATGCTTTATGCTCCATATTCTGAATGGAGTCGAAAGAAACCTTTTTCTCATCGGCCAGGAACATCATTTTTTCACCAATGGCGCGAATAAATGTCACCAGGCTATCTGATTGTGCCTTTACCTCATTGGCTTTTTTCATATACTCCTGGATCGCGGGAACATTGCTGTTTTTGTCCATATTTTCAAAGACCGACTGCGTCTTGTTTACATAGAAACGGATTTCTTTATTTTGATTCACCAAGGTCTGATCAAAATCTTGCAAAATGACTTTCGGGGTCATGATCCAATGAAAAAATACGAAAATGATCAGGACCAGGGAAGCGATGATGGCATTGTTATGACCTGACAGTGATTTGGCTTCATCTTTTTCCTGGAAAGCAAAAAATACCTGCATCAGGATCACGATGATCAGAAAGCTGGAAGCGACGCACAACATTGCCATGCCATAAGGACAATGAAAAGCCCAGGCAGCCATGCCAAGGCCAAAGGTGAACATCGTAAGTAAAATGAAAAGGTTAAAGGCTTTCTTTATTCCGCTTTCAGCAAGTTTTTTACGCTCCAGGAAGAACAGGACAGTAAAGACAACAGAAAACAGCACATAGGCTGACATCTCCAGAATGTTTGCGCCTGGGAAGTGTAGGATTTTATGGACAGCAAACAGCGCCATGCAAATTACGGCCAGATATCCTGAAACCAACATTAATTTCTTCATGATCATTGTATTTGGTGAATGAACTTAATTTTTATGCAAAGCTAAAACTTCTGAGGATACCTAAAACAGGGCCGTTGAATTCAAAGCTGTAAGAAAGTTCAATTCTCTTTTGTTAACAAGATGTTAAAGTCGGCCTAAAGGCTGACTTTGTGCATATCTTTACATTAAATTAGTCTATATAAAAATAAAATAGACTGATTATCAGGGGGTAGTATATAAAATATTTTACTAACACATTTTGCTTAACAATAAGGTTCAATGATAAAAGTATACAAAAATGGAATTATTTATGCATTGATTTCTTTTTTTGGAATCATATGTATCAGTCTGCCAGAGACTCTTCAGGCAGCATTGAAGTTGGTGGGGGTACTGTATCTGGGAGCGTCACTCACCCTACTGGAACTCATTATAATGGCCCCACCCCTGTAGGTGGCGAGGTCATAGCCATGCCGGTTTTTCCGTCATTTCCAGTGATGCCTGTCATCAATGTCTTTCCTTCAGCGGGAACGCAAAATATTAGCAGCACCCAGACCATCACACCAGGAGCTTATGGTAATGTAATTCTGCCGGGTGCGGCAACACTTACTTTTAACGGAGTTGGGACATATGTTTTTAATTCCATGAACAATTCAGGGACATTTAATGACATTGTCTTTGACTTTCAAAATAATATTTCGGGACTCATCAAACTTTATTTTATCGGGGATGTAAACCTCAATATAATCCATGTCACTATGATCCATGGGGGAAGTGCAACAAGGATTTATACAGAGACCCATGGTACCGGCACCTCCAATTCTCCAGGGCATTTTGCCTTTATCGTTGCCAATGGTTCAGGTGGAAATTATTCAACCTGGTGCGGGACCGTCTGGGCTCCTTATGCCGGAATCAGCATTGGTACCGGCACGAATGCCGATGGAGCTCTTTGGAGCAGTACACAGGTCGTTCTGTCAAACAATGTTACCATTACGAGAAGTGCATTGATGACTTGTCCTAATCCGCCGTCAGCAAATGCCGGTCTTGATAAACACATGAGTTGTACTGATACCGTTACCTACCTTTCTGGTTCTTCAAATTTGCCTGGGGTCCAATTTTCATGGACAACCATAGCCGGTGGTAATATTGTTTCCGACGGAAATACAGCCAGTCCGAAAGTAAATGCTTCCGGCAAATATATCCTTACAGTTACGGATTCCACCAGTGGTTGTTCATCAGAGGATACTGCAGCGGTCACCCGTGATGTCTGCATCTTCCCTTATTACCAGCCACCAGTGGGTGGGAAAATCAATAAACTGATTGGCTCTGAACTAACATCTTTATCACAAAACTTTAGTGGAACAGCAGATACCCTGGATCATATTTTTCAAATTTCGCATGATAGTGTATACATCGAAATTATTGCCATTCAAAATATGTATGCAAATCTGTTGACATTACTACAAACTCCAGCTTATGGCTTGACAAACCTCGTTGATAATGGGCCAAATTCACTGATCATCACCGGGAAATACCCTGTTGCACATTTGCTTAAATTAGACAGTTTGCCTTCCATGATCAATTACTGTCGCCCATTATATCCGCCGATTTCTCTGGCTGGTGTTGCGTATAGTAAAGGGGACATCTCTATTCATGCCGATCTTGTGCGTTCTGGTTATAACGTTCAGGGTGAAGGTGTGAAAGTTGGGGTGATTTCTGACTCATACAATACGATTCCTGGTAATCCGGCACAGACTGACGTTGTGAACGGAGATCTTCCTGGAGTGGAAAATCCGGAGAACCCCAATCCTGTTCATGTTTTGAAGGAATATCCTTATGGCAAAAGGACTGATGAAGGACGGGCAATGTTACAGATTGTTCATGATGTGGCCCCAAAAGCCAAATTGGATTTCAGGACAGGATTTATCAGTGCAGGTGACTTTGCCCAGGGTATTAAACAACTCGCGGCTGATAGCTGCAAAGTCATCGTGGATGATGTTACTTTTATCACTGAACCCTTCTTCAGAGATGGCGTTGTTGCCCAGGCTGTGGATTATGTGACATCCCAGGGGGTTTCCTATTTCTCTGCAGCGGGTAATTACGGGAAGAAGTCCTATGAAGGACAATTCACTCCTGCGCCTGCGCCTGTCGGAAAAACTGGTTTTGCCCATGATTTTGGCGGTGGCGACATTATGCAAAGTTTAACGCTGACGCCGGGCAATTACACCATCGTTCTGCAATGGGAAGATTCTTTTTATTCCATGGGTCAGACTGGGACTTTGAACGACCTTGATATTTATCTCACCTATGACAATGGATCCACCTTATTTGGTTTCAATCGTGTGAATACCGGTGGCGACCCATTGGAAGTCTTGCCGTTTACAGTCACCTCCAATGCCATGACCAACCTCATGATCATCAACAGCAGTGGTCCTGGCAACCTGAAATTCAAATATGTCGTTTTCCGCGGGGAACTGACCATCAATGAGCATAATTCAGGTACATCAACAGTGATTGGACAAGCCAATGCTGCTGGTGCCATGGCCGTTGGCGCTGTGTTGTATACCAACACTCCTGCTTTTGGCGTCAATCCCCCAACTGTGGCTTCATTCTCTTCAGAAGGAAGTACACCTGTGGAAGGTGTTGTCAGGAACAAACCTGATTTCTGTGCACCCAACGGGGTGAATACAACTGTTTACATGGGTGGCGTGAACATCGACGGGGATGCTTTTCCGAATTTCTTCGGTACCTCCGCTGCTGCACCTCATGCTGCTGGTGTGGCAGCACTAATTATGAATGCAAAGTCTAAATTTTCAGGTGTTAGTACCAGTCCGGCTCAGATGAGATCACTTTTGAAGTCAACAGCTATCGATATGGGAACTCCTGGTTTCGATTTCCAGACAGGAAGCGGATTGATCCAGGCTGATGCCGCGATGATGACCTTTGCAACTCCCAGCCCGCATATTGATAAAATTGTTTTGCAGGATACTACAAAAGTTCCCGGGAAAACGCCTGTCATCATTGACATTCAGGGAGAATACCTCACTAAAAATACTGTAGCAATGATGCGCGGTGACTCACTGCCAACGACCTTTGTGAATGCGAACAACCTTACAGTTTTAGTTCCTGTTTTTAATGGAAATCCTGCGATTCAGGTGTATACAACGTCTATATCTTCCAGTAAGACAGATGGCGGATTGTCAGACACCCTTCATTTCTTTTCCCCGATTAAAAAAGTAGTAAAAGTTACGGCAGATAATATATCTAAGAAATACGGAGAAGCTTTACCAACATTTACCGCCACGATTCGGGTAAATGGCGTCAGGCTTGACAGCAGCGGGCTGAGTCTTACAGATGTTGGCCTTAATCCGCTATCGTTCTCAACGCCTGCCAATAGTTTAAGCAATGCAGGAATCTATTATATCAGGCCATCTGCAAGGTCCTTAAATCCTAATGATTCTATAGATCGGGGAATCCTTGAGTTATACACATTTGAAATGACCGATGGCTTGTTGACAATCAATAAATTGCCGATTGTTATCACCCCAAGAGATACCGTTCTTACTTACGGTGATAAAATTGATGGTTTTAAATTCAAGTATGTTTATGATGCAACTAATATTGCTTTAACTGACAAGGACTTTTTCCATAGCCTGATCGTGAATGAACACCAGGCTTCCCTGGCAGATGCTATTGCATTGGTAGATAGCAGGGCCCTTGTCAATGGCCGTGCCCTGGTGAACGGAAGTCCGCAGGTTAACAGTACTTCCTTGAGCGACACAACCCATAATAATGTTGTGGTTATTGTGGATTCAACAGATGCCGTTGCTCCTCCGGGTGATGCCCTGGATGACATGAAATCAATTAATATGATAACCGGTACTGAAATCGGTGTTCATACCATCGTTCCGGGAGCTTTATTGTCAGGAAATTTTGACATAACGTACGGTTTGGGTAGCCTGACGATTTTACCCGATACTCTTTTTGTGTTTGCTGATACAGTGAGTGTTGTTTATGGTCAGCCTCCGATCTTTTCCTCACAGGTCTTTGGTTATGACTATGATGACAGTGCCGGAAATGTAATATCGACAATGCCGGAATATTCATTATTAAATGGTTTTAATCAAGCGGTTGCAGTAAGTAATATCATAGCCGGGAGTTTTAAGATTGTTCCTTCAAACCTTCAGCTAATCCAGGTGCCAAACTATTTTATCGAATATATTAATGGGATCCTAATGGTTAAACAAGCCCCGCTTACCATCACCGCTGATAATAAGACAAAAGATTACGGTGCAGCTTTACCCGTATTGACACTTAGTTACAGCGGTCTGGTCAATGGAGATCTGGCTCCCGGCACCCTTCCAACGCTTAGCACAACGGCCCAGGCCTCCAGTCCTGTTGGCGTTTATCCAAATCCCGCCTCTTCCAATGTCAATCTTGATTTTATTCCGGCTACTGATGGAAGAGCAGTTTTGTCTGTCTTCCGTCTTGATGGCAGCTTGGTTGATAAACTGCTTGATGAGGAGGTATTGATGGGCGAAACATATTCATTGCTATTCAATACAGGCCTGATGAGCCCGGGAATATACTTTACCAGACTTAATTTGGGAAACCAGATTTTCACGAAAAAGTTGGTGATAATGCATGAATAGTATCTGTAGAATAATATTGAATATATGAAATATGAGAAAGGAAATACGTTTGCTGTTTCCTTTCTCATTTTAAGTTAAGCGTATTATAATTTATAACACCCGGGGTTTTAAAATCAATGATTAACAATAATGTAAAATACATCATAGTACTATTAATCCTTATCTTAAGCGAATTCCTTTTAGCCAGCCCGACTGATAGTCTTAAAATAGTTTTAGGTCTGTCAAAAGCAGATACCAATAAAGTGTGGACGCTTATTGCGCTGAGTAAGCAATACGTCAGTACTGACCCTTCACAGGCAATCAGGTATGCTGAGTTGGCAAGGGAATTATCAATCAAAATTCGTTTTCCGAAAGGGGATGCCAATTCCTTAAAAAACCTGGGAATAGTTTATTACTTGCAAAGTAAATATATTGAAGCTTTGGATTACTGGAAAGACGCCGGTATTGTTTTTGAAAGCATGGGCGACAAGGTCGGTGTCGCTAATATGTTAAGCAATGCTGGCGCTGTTTATTTTAACCAGGGCGAAGATGAAAAGGCCCTTGAATTTCATTTTAAAAGTTTAAAAGTTTCAGAAGAAACAGGGGACAAACTTAGGATCGCTACCTCCCTTATCAATATTGGAGCGGTATATTATAATAAGCCGGCAACAATGGGAAGAGCGCTTGAATATTATCTTAGAGCCTATTCCATAGCGGAGGTCATTAAAGACAAATATTTGGTTGGCACAGCAACTGTCAATCTTGGAGAAATTTATTTTGCCCAGGGGAAAGAGGATTCTGCATTGGTCTTTTATAATAAGTCTATCAAGGCATATGAGAATTCCGAAAACCTTCCTTATTCTCTTAATGCTATTGGGAAGGTTTATGCAAAAAGGGGAGATTTTGTAAAGGCAGAACTTTATCAGAAACAAGCTTTTGAAATTGCAAAAAAGCTGGATGCCCGTTATGACATGGTACAATCCCTGAATGCAATTGCCAATACCTATAAATTGAGCGGCGACAAGCAAGCGGCTTTACAGGCGTTTAAACAGGCCCTGGAAACAGGATTACAAATCAAGTCGAACTACGAGGTAAAAAATGCATACGAAGGTCTCGCCCAAACTTATGCTTCTCTTGCTGATTACAGCAATGCATTCAAATACCAGGTATTATTTACTACGATCAAGGATACTTTATATAATATTGAAACAGATAAAAAATTATCAGGAATTTTATTCAATTTTGAGATCAATAAAAAGAAAGGGGAAATTGCGTTACTTACAAAAGATAAAGAAGTTCAGCAACTGTACTTACGTCGTCAGAAAGCCATAAAAAACGTAACTATTGCTGGATTGTCAACGGTGATGTTGTTTTTGTTTGTCGTATTGTCTCAGAATAAGAAGATCACCAAAGCGAAAAAAAGGAGTGATGAATTGTTACTAAATATCCTTCCAGAGGAAACCGCTGAAGAACTTAAGACCACTGGCGCTGCAAGGGCTAAGAGCTTTGCTGAAGTGAGTGTGATGTTTACTGACTTTAAAAATTTTACGCAAGCAAGTGAAAAGTTGAGTGCCGAAGAACTCGTTCAGGAAATACATAATTTTTATTGCGAATTTGACAAGATCATTTCAAAATATGGCATTGAAAAAATAAAAACCATTGGCGACAGTTATATGTGTGCCGCAGGACTTCCTATTGAAAACAAAACCCATGCAATAGACCTTGTGGGTGCCGGACTGGAAATGCAGCAATTTATTGAAAGAACGAAAGAAGACAGGGTTGAGAAAGGGGAGCCTTTTTTTGAGTTGCGACTCGGAATTCATACAGGACCGGTCGTTGCAGGAATTGTTGGGCTCAAGAAATTTGCTTACGACATTTGGGGAGATACGGTGAATACCGCCTCGCGCATGGAAAGCAGCGGCCAGGTTGGGAAAGTCAATATCTCTGAAGTCACCTATGAATTAATAAAGAATAAATTTCATTGCACACATAGGGGAAAAGTAGAAGCAAAAAACAAAGGGACCATCGATATGTATTTCGTTGACAGACCTGTATAGGTTTATTATTTTGCAGAGAACATCTGTTCATTCTGCGCCCTGAGTCTTTTGCATAACATTTTGATGATGCCACGCATCACTTCCGGGCGGTTCTCCATCAGGTCATAAAAAGGCTCCTGATCTATTTTAAAAAGGAAACAATCCTTATGTGTGATGACACTGGCAGAACGTGTTTCGGAATCAAGTAATGACAACTCACCGAAAACTTCTCTGTCTTTTAAATGGGTTAATGTTTTCCCCCCTTTTTCTAGCCTGACTTCTCCCTGGTAGATAACATACATGCAGTCTCCGATACTTCCTTCCTCAAAAATGGTAATTCCGGCTTCAAGTTCAACTTCTTCGATGAGCAGTGCCACTTCGGCAAGCACATTTTCAGGTGTATCCTTGAATACGTCAAGAGATTTTAGAATTAAAACTTTCTCGATCAACAAAAGTTTATCTATGTTTTTTTGTGTCATTTCTGAACTGTTTAATTAATTTCTATGAGCGCTATGGCTGTTTCTTTTAACAATAGGTTTTCGGAGTTCAGGTAATTCTCAGCAATTTCTTGAAATCCAGATATATTTTGGGTTGAAAGGGTGTGAAAACAACAGGCTTTTGTCCACGAATTAAAATGTATTCCTTTCTTTTTAAAGATTGCGTTACATACAAAATGCCAATCTGTAAAATTAAGATCTGACTGATTATGATGCGCTGGTAAATGGGGGCCATCGCGATGCTCAAAATGTTCCAAAAAAGGCAAGGCGATATTCCCGGGAATGGTCATTTCAATTAATTCAAGGGCATTTGCGACATTTTCTTTTTTGCCGGACAATAGGCCTCGTTTAATTTTTGAAAGTTCTACCGGGTTATATAAAAATGAAAATAAGTCGAGCAATGATTCTCGAAGAATATCTTTTTCAATGGATAAAGCACGGTATAACAGCGAATATTTATGCCGGCCCGGAAGAAGGATTTTCAAAAGCTCATTGATGAGTGCTGACACTTTAAGATATTGATTGATGTGTTCTTCAATGTTGATGGCTTGCTGTGCTCCTGCCTTGAACTTTGATTTCCGCAAGGCCTCGATTATAAAGTTTAATTTATCGGGTTTTATGGAAATAAGCGCTTCGAGCCTATCTGTGGCGTCAGTCCCGCCAATTCTGCCAAATATCCTAATCAATTTTATGGTAAGTTCATCAGCGGTTTTCCCTGTTTTTATCAAATTGAATAAGGGTTGAACACTAAGTTCTCCTGCAGTAACGATTGCGTCGAACACCTTTATTTCCATGCCGGGCAAGAGATCCAGGAGTGCAATAATTACACGCTCATCCCCTGTTTTTCCACCTGCATCAATCGCTGCATGACATACCGAAAGGTCTGCGTCATGGATAAGATCAATCAGCAGTAAAGGGTAATTTTTATGGTCAAGTTTGCCAATGATTTTGGCTGCAGAAATTCTTTTATTAGGGTCATTCGAAACAGCAAGATCGTATAGGTTTTTTTGTGCCTGTTGGTGTAAAGAACATTCCAGATGCATCAGAATTACCGTGATCGCTGCATGGCGAACCGCTTCAACAGGATGTTGCTCCATTTCGCGAACAAGGTTTTCATCATATGCGATTTTGCACAAAGAAAACAAAGCAATTTCTTTCAGGTGAGGATCTGACTCTTTCCTGATAAAATCCTTGAGTAAGGTACTGACCTCGGCAATTTCAAGGCAGAGTGACGTGTTGATGGCCTCCTCTTTGACTTCCCTGGACAGATCGTTTAATGCGAGCAATATTAAACCGGGCAGCTCAGGAATAGAAGGATTTTTCGACAATAATTTTAAAAGATATATTTTCTCAAGCGGGGTGCCATCCTTAAGTTTCGCGGAAATCAAACGTAAAGATTCCTTATCTACAATTGTTGGACTATCATTATCGAAAGTACGGGTTGTGATGGATTGAACCAATGTAGTTAAATATTGACGGTTTACGAAAGAGATACTACTAACCCAGCAAATCAGTAAACCTAATAAAATATAATTTAAAATTATAAGATCCACATGGCCAATGAATCGAATCATAAGCAGCAGGAATACGCCAGTAAGTAAATGAGCAAAAGGGTCCATGATTCCCTTGGAGATGTTATGAGCCCTAAGCCTGTCGTGGGTGGAAAGCGGTTGCATGAGGGTTAAAAAGCCCGGGAAATGAATTGCAGAATTCAGGATATCGGCAGTGATTGCCATCATCCCGAAAATATAGAAAATGATACGGCTGTCCCCGGAAATATTATGAGAAAAAATAATCAAAATCGCAAATACGGCTAATACAAAAGGCGTGATCAGTAATGACCGTAAAAATCCCAGCTTTGCCAGCATCCTACCGGTAAAGATCATTTTAACCACCAGGGCAAAAATTCGTGAACCTGCCAGGAAAAGTGCAATGAATTTTGCCATTTCCTGGTCTTCATGGTAGGCGGTCTTTACTTCTGCATAAAAAATAAAATTAATCATGAACAGGCATAAAGAAAACAAAAAGGCCAGAATGGCTGTCCTTTTCACTAGCTCATTCACCGTTAGATTTTTTAGACCCGAATACGTGACTTTCGTGGCGTGCTGTTTACGATGCATAGACGGACCATGGGTTTCCAGCTCGGTTTTTCCGGCTATTCCTATTCTTATTAGAAATGGGATCGAAAACAACATAAAACACAAGCCCACATATAGGAGATTGGCCACCCCTGTGACTGAGACCAGGATTGAAGCCAGCGAGTATCCGATAAATTTAGCAGGGATGTCGCCTGAGCTGATGAGGCCAAACAAACGTTTGCTTTGGCGCACATCAAACATGATAGAAGCAATACCCCAGAACTCAAGATTGTTTAATAAATACAAGACATAAAACCACGCGAGCATTAGCGTCAGCAGCATATTATTATGTGTTCCTGAAGCTATTCTGAAGCCTAGAATGCTTACTGACATTATGATCGTAACAATAAGTCCGAGCTGAGTAATCTTCAAGCGGTGTTCAAGCCATGAGTAAGCTAGACCGGCGACTGACAACAGAAGTGCAGCCAAAATAAAGACATTGGGCAATGCATTGACTGAAAAATGTTCGAGGAACATGGAGAATGCTGCGGTAAAGAAAAAGGCAATACCTGCACCCTGAAAAAATTGAAATATCATAAGGTTCAGCACGATGGGTTCTTCCTCTTGCCGGATATTCAAAAGTTTTAGCAGAGAATTGCTGAGTCTCATTTAGACGCTTGTATACAGTGATAATCGCTTCTTCAGCATAATTAACTTTTGCTGTTTCCCTTCATTCCGAAGGTGCTGCGAGGTCTTTGTGAAGTATTTATGGGACTCGAAAAAGGCGATTTGTATTTTGTCCCATCCCAACTCATTTTTGACGATACCAAAACCAAGCAACTCATCGCGCAGCCTGTCGCTGATCTCGAAAAAGTCATCACGACCCAGATAATCAAGATCTGCATCACATAAAACCTCTTCCAGGTGATTGTGTGGGTTCTGAGGCATCTTTGTCGCCATGATTAGATCAGCGATCAGTTGTAATTTCTCTTCAGGGATATTAAATCCCTGGATCTCTGCTTTCAGGATCTCTACGCTCTTTTCTTCATGGTTGTTATAGACTTCAATAAAGCCTGAATCATGCGATAAGGCGGCGACTTTGAGATAAAAAATTGTTTCCTCATCGTCGATTCCTTCCATTCGGGCGATTTTCTCAGCCTGGCTTACAACATCAAGGGTATGATCTATGTTGTGATAAGACAAACCTGATTTCAGGTTTTCTTTCAAAAGTTTGATGAACCTGTCTTTCAGGGCTTCAAATATTGTTGTATACATCATATACAATCAATTGATTATGAATCAGCTAGTATATTAATACATCGACTGACCAGGTTTTCCTAAAAAATGAATATAAAATGGCTCAGCCATATTGAAACAAAACATCTTTGCTTCGTAAAGCAAGATGTTTTCAATATAACAAACAGCGCAAATTATTGTTTCATAATCGCCCGAATATATAGTTTTTCAACTTTTTCGCGTGCCCAGGGTGTCTTTCTCAGAAAGGTCAGGCTTGATTTAATGGTAGGATTGTGCGTAAAACAATTGATTTTGATCCTATAGCCCAGCTCCTCCCATCCAAGCTCATCAACCAATTGATTTAAAATCAGTTCCAGGGTCTTGCCATGAAGCGGATTGTTGGGCTGTTCGGGAGTCATACCTGAGTGTCTAATTATAAAAAGTCTTTATTGGGCTAAGCTTCTGCCTGTAAAAATAAAGAAATACTAATCACAATTATTTATTATCATTGTAATAAATAAGAAAGAATGATCCGGCAAGATGAAAGGCGTTTTTTTTCACTGAAATCTTTGATCATTGATCGATACTTTTGGGTAATATTTGTTGTTTTTGCCTTGAATTTGGGAATCCCCCATGAATTTTGCAATGCCCAGTCTTTTCCGGCTGTTCGCGCTAGCCGTCCCAGGATATTAGCTGACTCTTCCAGGATTGCCTGGATGAAAAATAACCTCATTGTTGCAGGCGATTTTCAGACAACGTACAATTCTTTTTTGTATGCCTACAATAACTGGTGGATCAATGATCCCCAACTTTATCTTTTGGGGTCTGATTCAAGCCAATGGACCTGGGACTGGGCTTCAACGTGGGCCAACAGCCAGGCTATTTTCACAGTTTATTTGGCCAAAGTCACCGGGGATCCTCTCGCGCAGAAACGTTGTCGTTTCCTTGCCAAACAAGTGATCAACCGTATCGACACAGCCGGTTTTGCTACGATGGAATGGTATGCCAAAGAGAATCTGTTGCGGCAAATGAGTGATGCAGGCAACATCCTTTTGGACTGGTGTTACCAGGATCTTCCAAATAGCCTGCGGAATCAGCTGGTTAGTAGTGAGTATAGGATGTGCAGAGAGTTTATGAATACATTTATTTTATCTTCTGCAGGTAATAGCTATGTCTCAAGTCACAATGCCTGGAATACGATTTATTGTAATCAAAATACCCTGGTGCTATATGGCGCTGACGGGCTGAATGCCGCGCAAAAAGATACTGTTGTCCAGTGGTACCAGGCCGTGTATAATAAATGGGTAAACGGATTTCTTCCATGTTATGGATATTATCGTGATGATGATGGTGGCTGGAATTGGGGTGCTGCCTATTCAATGTGGTCGCTAGTGGATCAGTTCCAGCTTTTTGAAAACATGCGGATAGGAACCAATAAAAATTTTTATACCGATTTGTCCTGGGTTCAAAACAGCATCAACCAATATTGGTATTTTATTCAACCAGATGGCAAAAGCCTTCACCTGGGCGATGGACAAACAGGCAGATCCGCTGACAGAGTAGACTACCTGCATGCAAGGATCTTTAACGATCCACGAAGTCTGTGGCTTGCTCAATACTGGTCACAATCCGCATTCACCCCAAATACCAATGATAAATTTACGAAACTGCTGTATAAGAATTTTACTGCGACTGTAGTGCCTCATCCCAATCCCCCGCTCAACTGGTGGTCAGACAAAACGGGATTGTCTGTCAGCCGATCCTCCTGGAATAGCAATGCCACCATGGTATCCTTTTTTTGTTCACCGAGCAAACGCGCAGCGCATGAACATCGGGATAACAATTCATTTGCCATATTTAAAAATGCCCCTTTGCTCCTGGATGCTGGATATTATGACACCTATGGCGGGTCTCATTATCGGAATTATTATCAAAGGACGATAGCTCACAACAGCATCATGGTCTATGATTCTGCAAGCCAATATTCCTGTTTTGCCCAGCCAGCCTCCAATGATGGCGGGCAAATTGAATCTGCTGCCCTGATGAATTATGGCGAAATATTTCTTCCCCAAAATCAAAGAGGGAAATGGATAAACTATGCCTGTTCAAATAACTATCAATATAATGTTTCAGATGCGCAACTGTCGTACGATTCAGCCAAACTCGATTTCTTCAGAAGAAGATTCCTTTACCTGAAACCGGATAAAGTCATCGTAATTGATCATGTCCATCTTAAAAACACCGCAAATACCCAACGGGATATTCAATGGGTCGCACATACTGCTCAAAAGCCCGTGATCAACGGCAGCCTGACACATACTGTTGTCGCAGGGCACATAATGACCTATAACGGGAAGGAATATTCAGCCAGGAACGGAAATGGAAGTATCGCAATAAAGACTTTATTACCACTCAATACCAATGTCACGCTTATCGGCGGAACTAACTATGAATACTGGGTTAATGGAACAAATTATCCACCCTTGTCTCCAGCGGATACAGCTTTCTATTCTCCGGGGAAATGGCGCATTGAAGTACGACCCTCAGTGAAAAGCGATTCAGTGATATTCCTGCATACGATGAAAATTGGGGATAGCGTGAATGTTGCTATGCCTGGTGGCCTCGCACTTCAAAGTAGTTTTTCTGTAGGGGCTGACTGGAATGACACTCTTTATTTTTTCCCGGCAAAAGGGGATACAGGGCTTAGCTATCACGCATTCAACAATGTGATTGGTTCAAGAAATGTCGGCATTTTTGCATTTGATCTAAAACCGGGATCTTATTTTCTGAAGATTGATGGTACTGTTACAGCCCTGGTGTCGGCTGACAGCAATGGTATCATTCAAAGTGGATTGGGTTTGCCCCCGGGTATTCATTTTGTTGAAATCAGCTATCGGGAAAATGCCTCGATCAGCGGGCAGATCGTTTATTCAAACAGCCATTCTACCCCCCTGCAAGGGGTTCAGGTGATTTTGAAAGATACTGCCGGAAACACAGTGGCTTCAAGCATTGCTTCAGTGAATGGGTTCTATTTCTTTGATGGAATAGCACCAGGCCAATATGTCCTGTCAGCAAACAGCACCTTAGTGGCTGGCGGATTTAATTCAAGTGATGCCTTGCTTGTGTTGAAACATTATGTACATCTGAATCTGTTAAACGGTCTTTTCTTAAAAGCGGCCAGTGTTCGGAATGGCAATATTGTGAACTCACTTGATGCCTTGTATATCCAACGTCGGTTTAACCAGTTTATCACTGCCTTCCCGAAGGGAGACTGGGTTTTTGAACAAAAACAAATCACGATCATTGCGAATAAGTCTTACACACTTAATATAACTGGCCTCTGTTACGGGGATGTGAACGGGTCAAATCTTCCTGCTGTGGTTCCGGGATCACCTTGTCAGCTTATACCTGCCGTTGTTTTTGGCGGACGGATATACAACACAATCCAAATGGGGAGCCAATGCTGGATGCGCGAAAACCTGAATATTGGTGCGCCAATCCCTGCAGGCCAGATGGCGTCTGATAACGGACTTATTGAAAAGTATTGCTATAACAATGACACGAACAACTGCCTTGAATTTGGTGGTTTGTACAGCTGGAACGAGATGATGCAATATTCAACTTCCCTAAACAGGGGAATTTGTCCGGAAGGCTGGCACATCCCGACCGATGCCGATTGGTCTGTACTTGTGAATTATTGCGGCGGGGAAGACTCTGCCGGCGGGAAACTCAAGGAACCAGGGATGGCGCATTGGCATAACCCCAATACCGGGGCGACAAATGAGAAAGGTTTTACTGCACTGGGTGCAGGTATGCGCGATCCTTACGGGATTTTCTACAGCATCAGGGACTATGCCTTTTTCTGGTCTTCAACGACAAACAACCCCAATGATGCCTGGGCACGATATCCGGGATTTGACAATATGGCAATATACCGCTATTATAATTCAAAGGGAAATGGCTTTTCTGTTCGTTGTATTCATGATTGATTTTCGAATTCCAATCTTAGGTCAATAGTATACCTTTTTCCAGACAAACATTCAGAATTCAAATGACGGAGATGCTTTTATTAATCCCAGCGGCCAGATCGGCGTAGGTCAAACTGGCTATTCCGCCTTTACAGTAGTTCCAGGTACTTGGTACCGGCTCGTAATCACTGTTGACCTTGGGAGTCATTATGATTATTATCTCAATGGACAGTTTATCCAAAATGGGGGCGCTCAAATCCAAGATGACAGGTTTTCATTGATCCCCGCAAATAATGGAAACGATCTTTTGTTTTTTGCAGATGATAATGGAGAAGATAATGCCATTGTGGATGTTGATATGGAAGTGCACGCCTATACTGCGACTTTATATAGCCTGGGGAATCCCGATCATCCTATTGCCAACGCTCCACCTGGCATGGCGTATTGAACCGTCCCGCGCCTCCCGCCCCTCTTGCCCTATTTCCGCCACTTTATAGCCTGGATAGCCTTCCCACGCTTGTCGCCTCTGACTGTAGCGGTCCTGATTCACTTATGAGTTCTGAGTTTCAGCTTGCTTCAGGCTCGGGTAATTTCGCGGCACCTATCCTTGACACCATCAGGGATTATACTGATATTTATAGAGACCAGGAAGCCCCAATTTCATGCCAACAGATCATTATTCAGGAATTAACCTGAAACAACTCCACCTTCCCTCAGGCATTCTCCAAAATGGGAATACTTATTACTGGCGGCTACGCTATTGCGATCATAACATCCGCTGGAGCGAAAGGTCGGCCCCGAAACAATTGATCATCACGCCAAATATTCCGGATACCAATCTGGCTGGAATCACTGGCATTATCCGTAACAATAACCTTGCGTTTACACCCTTGCAGGGAGTGAGTGTAATTTTGAAAAATGCTTTTGACAAAAATCTAAACTAACCACTAACTACTAACGCATTCTCTCCACCAACCTCAAATTCTCCCTAATCTTCGGATCAGTGGACCCATCCTGTATTGCCTTTTCCCAGTAATAGCAGGTTTTGGCATAATTCTGTTTCATGTAATAGCCATCTCCCAGGAACTTTAGCACGTCTGGATTGTGAGCCTGTTTCCGTTCAGCCATCTCCATCAGGCTGATGGCTTTGCTGATATCCTTGTCAGAATAAAGAATGGCCAGCTTGTAATTGGACTCAAAACGAGAAGGATTTATGAGGCGTATTTTTTCCCAATATCGCATGGCGGCATCCTTGTCTTTCAGATTATCCAATACCAGCGTGACATTGCGGAAGACACTATTTTCCTCTGGATCCAGCTTCAGGATCTGGGTATAGCACCAGATCGTGGAGTCAATGTTTTTGTCATAGTCATAATATACATTGCCGAGGGCAAACAAAGCATCCTGGTATGTAGGATACAGGCTGACCGCCTTTTGGAGGTGGCTGAGCGCTTCTTGAAGATATTTATACCTTTCAGCGGCAAACTCCGGTTGGCTGGCGCGCCAGGCAAACCACTGTCCTGCCATATTGTTTCCTTTCGCACTGTTGGCTGAGGTCTCAACGTCTGTAGTGTATAGGGTATAATCGTCTTTCCAGGCTGAATTCCTGGCAATGGTTTTTACGGTAAACAGCAACAAAATGACTACAATCAGCCCATTGGCAATTTGTTGACCGAGCTTCGGTTTGGTAAAGATCACCGGTAGCCGGGTCGTCGCAAGCCAGGCAATTAAAATCACAAAACCCAGTGACGAAAGGTAAAGGAATCGTTCGGCCATAAAAGTCCCGATTCCGAAAAACACATTGGTTGCAAGCGATATACCAATCAGGTAAAAAAAGATAGAAAATGAATACACACGTTTGTTCCGGAATCCCCAGAGGGCCAGCAAAACCAGTACGACATAAATCAGCATCGAAGTCCAGACTGGCCGGTCACCGAAGTTGTGCAAGGTGATTTGGAATGGATAATAATCCCAGCTAAGGGGATGGGGATAAAAAAGTAGTTTCAGGTATAACAAAAGGGTATAAAAAATGGTGGCGAATTTCTTTGAGGTATTCGCATATAGATAAGGATTGTCAAGCAGTTCGGTGGAGGGAGTGCTGCTGAATCCTTTCAGGACAAGGATCCGGATCACTAAAAATATTAGTGTTGCCAATACCATCGGCAACAGCACCTTCACATAAGCTTCGAAGCGGGCTTCACTAAAGAACCAAAGGGTAAGCGGAAGCAATACCAGCCACAAGATGGCATTTTCCTTGGAGAGCAGAGCCAGGAAGAAACACAGAAAGACGGAGACCAGGGCGGAAAATTTTCGCTTTTCCAGGTATCGCATGGCAAACCAGAGGGCCCCAAGCGATCCCAGTAAGGCAAAGATCTCGTCGCGTCCTTTAATGTTGGCAACCACCTCTGTATGTACGGGGTGCGCCAGGAACAAGAGGATCGCGAGAAAGGGCAATGAAGAAGCCCAGCTTCGTTCCAAGGGCTGTGATTTGGCAAACTTACGCATCAGGGCGAAAAGCAACATGCCTGTAAGGGCATAAAAAAGAACATTGAAAAAATGACTTACCCCCGGATTCTTCCCAAAGGCCTCATGCTCCAAAGCAAAGCTCACCAGCGACAGTGGACGATAGCGGCCACCGGCCAGCATCACCTCTTTGTCTTTTAGATAGCCTGCGAAAAAATGATGGCTAAACAGATCGGGGATCCCTGCAATGCCTTTTTGAGTAAAGGAATTTCCCGTTATGGCATAAAGATCGTCAAGGGCATAATCGAAAGATAAGGTATTCCCATAAAGTATAATGGAGAAAAGCAGGATCAGGAGATAAGGCAGGTGTTTTCTGATGAAATTTTCCTGTTGCGCCACAGGCTTGTTTTTTGTTTTTTTTGCAGAGGTTTTCATTTTTTTAAAGGGCTTCCAGTGCTTGACAGCGTTTTTTCCTGGGCAGGTTTGATAAAATGAATAACGACAAACAGCAATCCGTTGAGCATGCCTGGTCCCAGGACGATCAGCATGTTCACCAGGCTGATGTCGCGATAGAAGACAAGGTATGCGATGCTCACGATGAGGAAACCCACGCCAGTGATCAACGTCCTTTTCCAGGCGAGTGCCAGGACCCCGATGATAAATAGGAATGGCAGAAGATTCAATCCCAGCGAAGCCAGGTTATCCCAAAACCCGACCCCGTCTTTGATATGAGAGAGGGAAAACAGGAATAGTAAAATCGCATAAAATATACCCAGAATTCGGGCAATCCAGAGTAAAGAGAGATATTGGATGTGGTTTATTTTTTTCATGACAAGAAGACTTACTTTTGAACTCTTTTTACAGGATGGTGTTAAAGCATCGTACCAAGCCCGAAAATACGCAGAATTTTGAAAACATCAGCTTTCCTTATCTTTTTTAGCATAGTCCTGACTATTTATGGCTTGCTTAGTTTCTTCATTTTTCAAAGGGGATCCCAGGCACTCGTGGCGATGCCGGGGATAAAGCCCTGGTATACGTCTTTGTTTGTATTTCTGACATTGTCATATGTAGTCGCTCGTTTTTTGGAGCGTGTTTATATGGGACACCTCAGCGATATTCTTACCTGGATCGGGGCATTCTGGCTGGGTGCTTTTCTGTACCTGCTTTTTATCCTGCTTTTTATTGACCTCGTGAGGCTGGCCGACTGGATTGTCCCTTTTCTGCCCAGGCATGATGTGGTTTTATGGCCACTGTTTAAGCTCCGGGTGTTTTTTGTGGTCCTGTCGGCTTTAGTCATCATTATCGCTGGCTCCTGGTATAATGCCAGGCATCCTGTCACCCGAGAAGTTAATCTGAAGATCGCCAAGTCAGCCGGAGGACGAAAACAGCTCCGTATTGCAGCCATGTCGGATATACACCTGGGGACCATCATCGGGAAGACCCGCCTGAAAGAACTTGTAGCCCGGATCAATGCCTTGCATCCGGATGTGATCCTGCTTGCGGGCGATGTGGTAGATGAGGACCTGGGGCCCGTGATCCGCGATAACCTGGGTGAGGAATTGAGAAACCTGAAAGCGCCGCTGGGCGTTTACGCCATCACTGGAAACCATGAGTATATTGGAGGCGTGGAAGCTGCTGTAAAGTACCTGGATGATCATGGTGTCTATGTCCTTCGTGATACAGCTGTTGTACTCGACGGTCATATTTTGCTGGCGGGAAGAGAGGACAGGGACATCAGTCGTTTCAGCGGCAAAAAGCGAAAAGAGATAAAAGAACTACTTCAGGGCAGTACGACTTCAATGCCCTTGATCCTCATGGATCACCAGCCGTTCAACCTGGAAAAAGCAGTGGAGGCGGGGCTTGACTTTCAGCTTTCAGGTCATACACATCATGGCCAGATGTGGCCTTTGAATTACCTGACGCATGCGATTTACCAGGTCAGCAGTGGCTATCAGAAAATAGGGAACACACACTTCTATGTCTCTAATGGTGTGGGTACCTGGGGCCCCCCGCTTCGTTCAGGGAACAGACCGGAGATTCTGGATATTACTATAGAGTTTTTGTAGGTGGTGCTACCCTGCCCTCCTCAAATTGGGGTGGGGAAGAGGTACTTCTGTGCATGCTTAAGCGGAACTATTTAATTGATTCAGTTAAAATGATTAGTCGGAGCGAAGCCGTCCCCGATTCGGGGAGGGTAGGGCTTAATCAAAATTAACAAAATTTATTTAAAAAACCCTTGACAAAAGCATATTCATTGTTATATATTTGCATTAATTAAGACTAAATAAAATTAATAAACAACTGTCTTGCAAATCATTAATATATATATTATGAAAAAAACTACTCAAATTGTCCTGTCATTAATGATGATTGGCGTGCTTGTCACTGGACAAAACGCTTTTGCTGCCGGGAAGATCACCAATGAATCCAGTGGAAGTTTTACTATTCAAAACAACAGCCCGCAGGAAGTAATTAACGCGAGGGCTGGCCAGGACATTTTTATTCCTGTCAGGCTTGGTCAATCCATTGAAATTGGCGCTATTTCGCTTGTTTTGCAGTATCCAGAGGCCGACCTTGACATTGTTGGTGTAGAAGTGGCAAGCCAGAACGGGTTTACTGAATTTAATACCATAAAGGGTGAGTTACGTATTTCCTGGTTCAGTTTAGAAAAGATAAACATTGAAGCCGGGAATGCCATGGTTTGGATAAGAGCCAGGCTTAAAAATAATATCAAAGCAGGGAAGACAATGGTTTTTATTCCGGATCCTTCCTGTTCCCTGGCAGATGCTTCTGCTATGCAGATTAATGATCTGAGTGTTATTTTACCCATCGTGAAAAGCACTGAGGCAGCAGTAAAACATACAGTCATGGTCTCGAATTATTCCTTTACTCCAGCAGATATTTCAGATGTTATTGTCGGAGACACCATCGAGTGGGTCTGGAGTTCAGGAACGCATACCACGACCTCCGGCACGATTCCTGTACTGGCTGCTCCCTGGAATCATATCATCTCAAGCGGAAATGCCAAATATGATTATAAGGTTACGAAGCAAGGTGTTTACAATTATGTTTGTACCCCTCATGCCGCCATGGGAATGACCGGCAGCTTTACGGCAAGCCCTGGTTCAGGCGTTGGAATTCCGGTGATCAGCCAGGATGCAGTGCAGCTGGAGATCGTCCCCAATCCTGTTATAAATAATTGCCAGCTAAACTTTAATGCGCCCAATTCAGGCCAAGGCGAAATTGTTCTTTATGATCTGTTGGGAAAACTCGTGATGCATCATGAGCTCCCCATTGTCCTTGGTGAAAATACGTATACGCTGTCTGTCGCATCTTTGCAAAGTGGCGAATACCTCTTACAGATTGTTGATGCCTCAGGTACGCTTGTTACTAAAAAACTCATCCATCGATAAGGATTGTTTGTTTTTGTTTTGATGTAGCCCTGTCAATGAATATTTTGACAGGGTTTTTTTTGATAATATGCTGATGTTCTGGTGTATTGGAGTACCGGTGTATTGGAGTACCGGTGTATCGGTGTAACGATGGTAGGGGTGGGGAGATTCTGACTTTATGGACTGCCTGCCGAAAGGGGTTTCGCGCAGATTCTAAGAAAACCCCAAAGATTACACAGAAAATGGGTTGAAATCCCTGGATATTACTGGAGAATTCACGCTTTATACACATCCCTTTGCCGAAAAGCCCTATTTTTGCGTTCTTAAATTTTTTATGATAGAAAATTCAACAAAAGAGGAAACTGCGGTTCTGGTAGGCATCATCACCGCCAAACAGCCTGAGGATAAAGTGCGGGAATACCTGGATGAGCTTGCCTTCCTCGTGGAGACTGCCGGCGGAGTCACCGTCAAACGTTTTGTACAGCGCCTCGAGTACCCTGATCCCCGGACCTGCGTTGGCTCTGGCAAGCTACAGGAGATCCTGGAATACGTTAAGATGGAAAAGGTCAATATGGTTGTTTTTGATGAAGAACTGACACCTTCCCAGATCCGTAATATCGAAAAAGCACTTGAGTGTAAGATTCTGGATCGTAATAACCTCATCCTTGACATCTTTGCCCGCAGGGCCCGCACTGCCCACGCCCGTGTGCAGGTGGAGCTGGCTCAATATGAATACTTGCTTCCCCGCCTCACCCGTATGTGGACCCACCTCGAGAAACAACAAGGGGGTATCGGGATGAAAGGACCAGGAGAAACCGAGATTGAAACTGACAGGCGGATCATCCGTACCAAGATATCACTCTTAAAGGAAAAACTTAAAGACATAGACAAACAAAAGGCTACCCAGCGCGCCAACCGAAAAGGAATGGTGCGTGTAGCCCTGGTGGGTTATACCAATGTGGGAAAATCTACGCTGATGAATCTACTTAGCAAATCGGATGTCTTCGCCGAAAACAAACTCTTTGCCACGCTCGACACCACGGTTCGGAAAGTCGTAATAGGAACGCTACCTTTCCTCCTGACAGATACTGTTGGCTTCATTCGCAAGCTGCCTCATATGCTGATTGAGTCTTTTAAATCAACACTGGATGAGGTGCGCGAAGCTGACATCATCCTGCATATCGTGGATATATCACATCCCGAATTTGAAGACCAGATCAAGGTGGTGAAAGAGACCCTGCTCGAGATTGGCGTCGTGGATAAGCCCATGATTTATATCTTTAATAAAATCGATGCCTATTCTTTTGTCGAAAAGGAAGAAGATGACCTTACACCGGTAACGAAATGGAATTTCACGCTTGATGACCTGAAGAAAAGCTGGATGGCCAATATCAATGTCCCTACCATGTTCATCTCAGCTACTGAAAAGGAAAACATCGAAGAATTAAGATTAACTTTATTTGAAGAAGTAAAGAAAATTGTGGAGAAGCGTTATCCTTACCAGGAATATCTCCTGACTTAATAATGAAACCATGAAGAAAACTTCACTGCTGCTTTTATCCATTGCATCGGGCCTGATCTTTTCGCTTTCCTGGCCCATGGGAGGCTTCCCGGGCCTGATCTTTTTCGCCTTTATTCCCTTGTTTTTCCTGGAAGATGAACTGGCAAACAACAAAGATAAATATCATACCTGGCATGCTTTGTTCTATTCATATCCAGCATTTTTTGTCTGGAACCTGCTTACTACCTGGTGGATCTATAACTCTTCTTTATTTGGGGTAAGCATGGCCCTGTTTTTTAACAGTCTCTTCATGAGTCTTGTTTTTACACTCTATCACTGGACTACAAAAAGAGCAGCCCTTACTTATGGGAGATACCTGATTTTACCGCTCCTATGGATAAGTTTTGAATATCTGCATATGCGCTGGGATCTGACCTGGTCGTGGCTCAACATCGGGCATGTTTTTGAAGCCTATCCGCGGTGGATACAATGGTATGAATATACAGGGATCTTCGGGGGTGCCTTATGGGTTTTTGGCGTCAATATTTTACTATATGTCGCGATTTCCCGTTACATCCAAAAGAGAGAATTGTCAAGGCAAATATGGATGCCTGTCATTTGCGGAGCGCTCTTGTTTTTCATTCCGCTCATCACCTCCTATGTCCTTTATTTTAATTATAAAGAAAAGCTTGCCCCGATTAATGTGGTGGTGGTTCAGCCCAACATAGATCCTTATCAAGAACAATACAATTTGCCTCCGCAGGAAGTATTGGCCCGTATTTTCAGGCTGGCCCGTCAGAAAGTGGATGCGCATACCGACTTCCTGGTCGCGCCTGAGTCGGCGATACAGGAGGACATCTGGGAAAACACCCCGGGCAGTTCACTGACGATGTATGCCTTACGCGATTCCCTGCTAAAGTGGCCACGGACGGCAATGGTGCTGGGTGCGTCGACCTATTTCCGTTTTCTTAATCCGGACCAGAAGACAGAAACGGCCCGCTGGTCGCAGAATATGCGATATTGGTACGATGCATATAATAGTGCGATGTTCATCAATAGTGAAGGGAGATACCAGCTCTATCACAAGTCGAAGCTGGTGGTAGGGGTTGAGCGCATGCCCTTCCCGAAATACCTGAAGTTTTTAGAAAAATATGCCCTGAACCTTGGAGGAACTATTGGCAGTTTGGGCATCAGTGAACACCGGACTGCCTTTGACCAGGACAAAAGCCGGATCACCACGGCTGCGGCGATTTGTTATGAGAGTGTCTATGGAGAGTTTTTTAGCGGGTTTGTAAGAAATGGCGCAAAAGCCATGTTTATCATCACCAATGATGGCTGGTGGGGCAATACGCCGGGGCACAAGCAGCATTTGGGTTTTGCTTCCCTGAGGGCAATTGAAACGCGCAGGAGTATTGCCCGTTCGGCCAATACCGGCATTTCCTGTTTTGTTGACCAGCGGGGTGAGATGCATCAAGAGACGAACTATTGGGAATCTGCTGTAATCAAAGGGACGCTGAATGCGAATGACGAGATCACCTTTTACACGCGCTTCGGGGATTACCTGGGGCGCTTGGCGCTGGGGATTGCCGGAGCGCTTTTGCTTTTTGTGATTTTCTTAAGAAAAGTGATTGGGTAATTTGAAGGATGATATTTGAAGGATGAACGGTCCCGATAGCATGGTATCACAAAATGTGATACCCTCTAAAAGCTATTTTGGAGGCGCGTTTCCGTTTGCCTTTACCGAAAATGGCATTGCCATGTTGTCCAGTGTGTTGAACAGTAAAAAAGCCATCGAAGTGAATATTGCTATTATGCGAACCTTTACCGTGCTTCGGAAGATACTTATTTTTCATAAAGATATCAAACAGGAATTAGATCAACTTAGGATGCAATTGGCTGATCATGACAATAATATACTATTGATTTTCGAATATCTCAAACAGTTCGAGCAAGTTAAAAAAGAACAATTTGATCAAGAAAACAGGACGCAAATAGGATTTTAACCGACTTTAAATTAATACCCTTCACCAGGTTCTCTTCATAGCAAATGGAGTGTTGTTGCCAATCAGAGTCATCAGCATTATATATCATCCTTCATTCTTACACAGTCCAGCCATTTCCCGTATACATTCAGGAAGCGGTGTATAGGAAAACCCTTCGATTTCCAGGATCTTTTCCCCGGAATATATCATATTTACCTGCATGGTATTGGCAAGCTCTCGTGTGATCCGGGCTTTCCGTTTCATGAGGCGACAGCTTAGCCATTCCCAGCGCCAGGCCAGGCTCAGCATCCAGGGCTTTGCCATTTTTGTTGGAGCTTTGCTGCCTACTTCTTTTGCGATAATACTCAGGATTTCTTGGTGGCTAAAGTTTTTGGCTGAGAGGATATATTTTTCGTTGACCTTTTCGCTATTCATCAGCAAAATAATTGCCTTGGCAACATCTTCGGCTCCGACAAAGCCATTTGTCCCGGCAGGATAATAGGAAATGCCATTTTTAACGGTTCTGCAGATAGTTGGCCCTCCTTTCGAGGCGTCGCCATAGCCAAGGATAACAGAAGGTGCTACCAACAATACATCAAGACCTTCTTCCATGCCACGCCAGACTTCACGCTCTCCTGCATATTTGCTGTTTCCGTAATTTGAGTTGAGTGGCGTGTTTTTCCAGAGATTTTTCTCTGTCATGAGCTCATCACGGGCACCTCCGAGAGCTGCTATCGAGCTGACATAGAGAAACTTCTCTACCCCAGCTTGCAAAGCTGCATTCACCACATTGGCTGTGCCACTCATGTTGATGTCAAAGAGCTTTTGTCGGTCGCGGGGGTCAAAAGAGATAAACCCGGCAACATGAATCACTTTGGTAATGCCGTTCATCGCTTCTTTCACATCCAAAGGATTCAACAGGTCACATTCGATCCATTCCACCTTGGCGAGCAGAATGTGATGATCATGTTTTTGAAAGAGCTTTTCCAGGTTATGCATCGAAGATGATTTCCGACGCACCACCCTTACCTGTTCTCCGTTTTGAAGGAGTTTCAGTAGGATGTGGGATCCCAGAAAGCCTGTGGCGCCGGTTAAAAGGTACATAGTCTCTTCATTTCTGCAAATATAGTGTATACTTCGACTGATAAGGTTTTTCTTGTCTTCTGCAATTCCGATTATCTTTGCCGAAATTTTAAGTATGAATTTTGTAGAAGAATTAAGGTGGAGGGGCATGATCCATGACATCATGCCAGGCACAGAAGAATATTTATCCAAAGGGATGGGCGTTGCATATGTAGGGATAGATCCAACTGCGGATTCCCTTCATATTGGACACCTGGTATCAGTGATGATGCTGAAGCATTTTCAGTTGGCAGGACACAAACCCCTGGCGCTTGTAGGCGGAGCCACGGGTATGATCGGAGATCCTTCAGGGAAATCTGAAGAACGTAATTTGCTGGATGAGAAGATCCTTCGTCATAACGAACATTGTCTGAAAAGCCAATTGTTGAAGTTTCTTGACTTTGGAGAGGTTCCCAACCAGGCCGAGATCGTCAATAACTACGACTGGATGAAGGAGTTTTCTTTCCTTGGTTTTTTAAGGGATGTGGGAAAACATCTATCGGTGAATTATATGATGGCCAAGGACAGTGTTCAGAAACGACTGGAGACCGGGATTTCCTTTACCGAATTTACTTATCAGCTCGTTCAGGGATATGATTTTCTGCATTTATACAATACCAAATTCTGTCGTATTCAGATGGGGGGATCAGATCAATGGGGAAATATCACCACAGGCACCGAGCTTATACGCCGAAAGACTGGCGGAGAGGCTTATGCCCTTACCTGTCCGCTGATCACCAAAGCTGATGGCGGGAAATTCGGGAAGACAGAACAGGGCAATGTGTGGCTGGATCCAGCCCGTACCTCACCCTATACCTTTTACCAGTTTTGGATGAATGTCTCTGATGATGATGCCAAAAAATATATCAAAATATTTACGCTGTTGAGTAAGGATGAAATCGACAAGCTGGAAGCAGAGCACAACGAGGCCCCACATCTGAGGGCCCTGCAAAAGGAGCTTGCCAGGGATATCACGATCCGGGTTCATTCGGAGGCGGATTACACCATGGCCGTGGAAGCTTCACAGATCCTTTTCGGGAAAGGTACCACGGCGACTTTAAACAGTATCTCGGAAGAGATGTTACTGGCCGTTTTTGAGGGAGTGCCCCAATGCCTGGTTTCACGTGAGGATTTAAAAGCCGGAATTCCCATGGCTGAGTTTCTTTCTGATCTTACACAAATCTTCAGTTCACGCGGGGAAGCCAGGCGGATGTTGAAGGATGGAGGCGTATTAATAAACAAAGCAAAAGCTTTGGAAAGTGAGAATGTAACTGGCGCTTTCCTGATCAGGGATAAATATATCCTAGTTCAGAAGGGTAAAAAGAACTATTATCTCGTCATTGTAGGATAATTATTTCGCCAGATTGAATACATTCGCATTAACCTTAATGGTCAAAGTGTCTAATTTTCGGAATTTTAACTAATTTTAACTGCTTTGTCAATTCTGGATATTTTTATTGAGGCAACCTTATGCGTCAAATAATGTCTATCGTCTATTAAACAATCAAATTATCAAACAAGATGAAAAAGTCACTACTACTATGCTTATTGCTTGTTGTTTTTGCCAGTGTATCTTTTGCACAATCGCTGACCATACACATTAGTGGTCATGTTTACAACAGTGCTACCCAGGCGCCAATTGCCAATCATCAGGTATATATTGTTGCGGATAGCACCGTTGCCCCCTATTTTGGTTACTACAACATGGTTACTACCAATGCGGCGGGTTTTTATGAGGCAAATGTGACACTTACATCTTGGGTAAACATCGTATTTCATGTCTCCACAGCTGATTGTAATGGTGTAATGCATATGGCGACAGGGACCAATTTAAATACCACGGCAATATCATTGAATTTCAGCATTTGTGATGGTACTGCCAGTCCTTGTCATGCCGCATTTACATTTAGTGCGGGTCCGGTCAATCTTTTTGAATATCATTTTGTAAATGCCTCTACAGGTACCAATTCCGGTACCCAGTTTTCCAGTCATTGGAATTTTGGGGACGGAACGACTTCTACAGTATTCAGCCCGAACCATTTATATGCCGTGGCTGGAACTTATACGGCTTGTTTGGTTATTTATAATTCAGCCACCAATTGTCACGATTCAATCTGTCATACGTTTACAATCGGAACCTCACCACCTCCTTGTACTGCCACCTTCACTTTTGTTGCCGATTCTCTCAATTCACATATTGTGCATTTCTTTGGAGTGGCTTCATCAGCAGTAACAAGCTGGACATGGTCATTCGGCGACGGGACCAGTGGCACAGGGGCTGACCCACATCATACGTATGCCACTTCAGGCCATTATTTCGTATGTCTGCATGTTGCCGGGGTAAACTGTCAGTCGGCATTCTGCGATACTGTATTTGTTAGTGGGACTACACCTCCGGCTGTGTATGAAATTTGGGGTCATGTTTTTGCCGGAGCCAATACTTTGCTGGATCATGGCAAAGCCAGGCTGTTCAAGATTAACAACGGAACCAATGCAGCGCAGCTTATTGCTGTTTCTTCTATCGATTCAAGTGGAATGTATCATTTCAACAATCTACCGGCCGGAACCTATTTTGTTAAAGCCAGACCTACGCCTAATTCTCAGTATTTTGGACAATTCCTGCCAACCTATTATCCTCATAATTTATACTGGAATGGTGCAACCGCTATCGTTGTTCCTCCTTCCTCTAATCCTCGTGACATCAGCCTGAGGCCAGCGCTCACCCCATTTGCAGGACCAGGGATGATCGGTGGATGTATTACCGAAGGATTTAAATCGTCAGCCGGAGTTCCTGTTGGCGAAGTGGACATCCTGTTAAAGCCACTCAGCGGAGATCCTTATAGTAATGTTGTCAGTGATGCCAATGGCCTGTTCGATTTTAGCGACCTCGCTTATGGCAGCTACCAGGTATATCCTGAAATAGCTGGATTGACCACCATTCCAGCCGTGATTAACCTCGATCCAAACAATCCTTCTGCCAACAATCTCAGCCTGATCGTCACATCAAGCCAGGTGGCTGCCAGTGTAAATGATCCAATCGGAATTATTAACAGCATTAACATATATCCAAATCCGGCCATTACTGAACTCAGGCTTGATCTTAGCCTCACTAAAGCAACGGAGGCTCAGCTGAGCATTTATGACCTCATTGGCAGAATAGTCTTCACAACGAACGTCTCGCTTTCCATTGGTGTTCAAAGCCTGAACTACAACCTGAGTGCATACAGCAACGGGAGTTATGTGCTTCAGCTGAGATCAGCAAACGGTTCGGTTATCTCTGAGAAGTTTTCGATTGTAAAATAAATACCTCATCCCCCGGCCCCTTCTCCTTAAAGAGAAGGGGAATAGGGATGAAGCGCCTCAAACCGACCCATGGGTAAAGAAATAGAAAGGAAATTCCTGCTTGTCTCCAATGCGTATCGGACTGAGGGCATTGCTGAACATTATCTTCAGGGCTATCTGTGCCTGGATGCGGGCCGTATCGTAAGGATCCGGAAAATCGGGGAGAAAGGAATTGTCACCATTAAAGGCATGACTGAAGGGATCAGCAGGGCAGAATATGAATACCTTATCCCGGCTGACGAAGCCCTGGAGATGCTGGAAACGCTTTGCCTGAAACCACTGATCGAGAAGATCAGGTATCGGGTTCCATTCGGAAATCATGTATGGGAAGTCGATGAATTTATAGGGGTGAATAAAGGTTTGGTTGTTGCAGAAATCGAATTGTCCGAGGCTGATGAACACTTTGAGATTCCGGATTGGGTTGGAGAGGAAGTCAGCAATGACAAACGATATTCAAATTCAAACCTCGTAAAAAATCCATATTCACAATGGTCTTAACAGAAATAGGCTAAAAATCTGAACTGTTTTTGAGGCTTTCTCCCTACCTTTGTCCTTTCAAAAACCTTAAATTTTTCAGCCATGCCTAGCCTTCAATTTAAAACCAATGTGAAATGCAATGGTTGTAAAGCGGCCATCACCCCTTTTTTAGATAATGAAGAAACCATTTCTGAGTGGCGGGTTGATATTTTTGATCCGGATCGTATCCTGACTGTCGAAGGTGAGGACGTAAAAGCCTCAACGGTCATTGCCATTCTTGAAAAAGCCGGATATAAGGCGGAACTGATTGACTGATAGATTGCTTTTTTCTTTGCCCCGGATTTCTGCTATGAAGGATTTCTTGCTTTCACAGGCAAATTTTATTAATTTTGATAAAATCATTGTATCATGAAACGGGTATATTCACACAGTCTACTTACCAGCGTTTTTGTTTTCATTCATGTGCTGTTATTTTCCCAGGCGATAAATACGGTCAGTGTTTTTCCCTCAAATCCCACCCCTGAGGATTCTGTCAAAGTCATTGCTAATGTCTGGCTCCCTTCCGGAAGCTGCTGGCTGGATAATCATTATGCCCTTTACAGCCAGGACACCCTGATTGACGTTTTCGGGACTTTTAATAGCGGGATGCTTACTGTTATCTGTGGTACCTCTGATACCTTTGCTTTGGGCCGCCTTGATGCCGGAAATTATCACTGCCGTTATATCATGAGATATCTGACGCTCCCTGCTTTTGCAGATACTGCGACGCTCTTATTCACTGTTGGCAGTACCTCCGGAATCAATACACCAACAAAGCCTGACAAAAAGTTCAGTATTTGCCAGGGAAGCGGGACAAGCCAGCTTCAATTGAAATATAACTTATCTGCCGGAGAAATGCCGCTAAGCCTGAGTGTTTACACTGTTGACGGACGTTTGGTTCAGTCTTTTTCACCTTTGGCACTGAGAACAGCATCTTTGTTTTTGCCTTCTCCCGGGAACAGCGGTCTTTACTTATATACGCTGAAAACAACAGACAAAAAGCTTTATACTTGCAAATTCCTGCTTCCTTAAATTAGTATTCATTCATAAAAAACTATAGTGGTCACATACCCCCGAATTACCCTGAAACCTGGCAAAGAAGAAGCCCTGAAACGTTTTCATCCCTGGATCTTTTCCGGCGCACTGGCAGGTTCATCTGGCAGGGTGGAGGAAGGCGAAATTGTTGAAGTATTCAGTCATGACAGCAAATACCTGGCCACTGGCTATGCCATTGCCGGTTCTATCGCTGTCAAGCTTATTTCTTTTGTACAAACAGAAATCAATGAAGAATTCTGGTTGGGGAAAATTCAAAATGCTTTTCAATTCAGGCAGCGCCTGGGATTGACAGGAAACCCATCGACCAATGCCTATCGGCTGGTCTTTGGGGAGGCTGACCAGATCCCCGGACTTATCGTAGATTTTTTGAATGGATTGTGTGTGATTCAATGCCATACAGTCGGAATGTACCTGCTTCGGGAGTCGATAGCAAAAGCCTTGCAGCGGGTCTTTGGGGGAGAAATAAAATCAATTTTTTGTAAGAGTGCAGAGACTTTGTCGCGGCTGGCGAATTTTGAATCTGTCGATGGCTTTTTATTCGGTGATTTTCTTCCGGATGAGATCTGCGAAAATGACATCAAGTATTCTGTCGATATTTTTGAAGGACAGAAGACAGGGTTTTTCCTGGATCAGCGAGAGAATCGGGCACTTCTGGGGCATTATGCCAAAGGAAAAAAAGTTGCCGACCTCTTTTGTTACTCAGGCGGTTTTGCTTTAAATGCGCTTAAATCCGGGGCCACGCTGGTGCATACCGTTGATAGTTCAAAAAAAGCGATTGCACTGACTGAAAAGAACATGGTTCTCAATGAGTTTAATGACGAACGTCATCAGAGTTTTGCTTCTGATGCACAAAGTTTTTTGGATCATATGACCGAGGAATATGACATCATTGTTCTCGACCCACCGGCTTTTGCCAAACAACAGAGCCAGCGTTCCCAGGCATTAAAGGGTTATCGGAATATTAATTACCAGGCTTTGAAAAATATCAGATCAGGAGGTTTATTGTTTACGTTTTCTTGTTCACAGGCTGTCGACAAGCAATCCTTTCAAAGTGCAGTCATGGCTGCTGCTATCCAGGCAAAACGTCCTGTCATGATATTACATTACCTGTCACAGCCACCCGACCATGCCGTGAATTTCTTCCATCCTGAAGGAGAATATTTAAAGGGTTTGGTACTTTACGTGGAATAAACTTTAATTCTTGGTGATGAGCTTGAATCCGACACCATGAACATTGATAAGTTCAACTTCGGCATCATCTTTCAGTAACTTCCTGAGCTTCACAATATAAACATCCATGCTGCGGGCATTGAAGTAACTGTCGTCGTGCCAGATTTTGTTCAGTGCATCTTTCCGATCGAGTACCTGGTTATTGTTTTCGCAAAGCAGCTTGAGCAGTTCAGCTTCTTTTGACGTCAGTTTTTGTTCTCCTGTGTCAGCTGATAAAACCTGTCGGTGATAATCAAAGGTGAATTTTCCCAAGCGAAAGAGTTTTGCTTGAGGACCAACTTCCAGGCTGACCCCTGAGCGGCGCAAAATGGCTTGCATCCGGGCAAGCAGTTCTTCCATGCTAAAGGGTTTTGTCAGATAATCATCGCCGCCTGCCTTGAAGCCTTGTAAGATATCTTCCTGCATCGTTTTAGCAGTCAAAAAAAGGATTGGCATTTTTTTGTTGATCGCACGAACTTCTTTGGCTAAAGTGAAGCCATCTTTCAGTGGCATCATGACATCGAAGATGCAAAAGTCGAATGTGTCCTTTTTAAAGGTTTCAAAAGCCTCAATCCCGTTGGTTGTCAGGCGGATCGAATAGCCTTTTGCATTCAAATACGATTGCAAAACCAGGCCCAGGTTTTTGTCGTCTTCTGCGAGCAAAACCTTTAGTTTTTCCATGGGAATATATGTTTTATGAAAGAATCAGCTTGTGCATTGTTATCCTGGAATTTATGTTTCATCTCAAAAGGAAGACGCAGGGTAAAACAACTGCCTTTCCCGATTTCACTGTCGACATGGATTGTCCCCCCATGACGTTCAAGGATAAACCTGACATAACTCAATCCAAGTCCAAATCCTTTGACATCGTGTATGTTGCCGGTAGAAACGCGGAATAATTTCTCAAAGATCCTTTTCTGGTTGGCTTTGGTGATCCCGATCCCGTTATCACTGATTGCGATCTCGATGCCTTCGGCTGTATTTTTTGTTTGTATTGTGATAAATGGTTTGTCGGTGGAATATTTCATGGCATTGTCAACCAGGTTGAAAATGACATTGGTGAGGTGAACCCGGTCTGCAAGGATGTTAAAGTTTTCGGCTTCCAAAATGGTCACGATTTGCCCTGATTTTGCCTCCACTTGCAGATGAATATTTTTGATGACATCTTCGATGATATGATGAACATCCACCGGGTCACTTTTCAGTTTCACCTGTCCGTTTTCCAAAACAGCGGTCTGCAAAATTCTTTCTGCCATGGAACCCAGGCGATGGTTTTCTTCGCTGATGATTTGAATATAGCTTTGACACAACGCTTCGGAAGCGACTACATCTTTATCAGATAATGCTTCACAAGCAAGGGATACTGTGGCTATGGGTGTTTTGAATTCATGTGTCATGTTGTTAATAAAATCATTCTTCATTTCCGACAGTTTCTTCTGTTTGAGAATGGTGAAAATGATATAAGTAAACAGCACGATTACTGACAGGATCAGGATCAATGATATCGCAAGGATTCCCAGCATCTGGGCCAGGAGATAGCCTCTTTCATGAGGGAAATAGACCACCAGGAATTCGGGATAGCGCAGTACCTCTTTGGGGAATAGGTTGAGGGCGTAGGATTTCTTGATGTATTCCTTGATGAGTTCTTTATGGTATTTCCCGGTTTTTTCCATCAGCATCAGTCCTTTGCGCGGACTGTAAATCCCGAACTCATAGTCAAGGTTAATCCCTTGGTTGGCCAGCTCAGCGCCGATCAGCGAGTCGACTAGGGCAAAGTTGATGCTGTGCTTTATCGCATTTCTACGGGCCGGGTTGAACATATCATCGATCACCTCATTTACGAGCGAATTTTTTTGACGGATGAGGGTCTTCAGGCGTTTTTTCTGCCGGTTCTCCAATTGAGCAGATGTCTTTTGTTCATCGATGGAATCACCGGTATAAATGCGGGAGTTAATCTTTTTAAATCGTGTTGTCAGCACCGACAGGAAAGAGGTGTCGTAGTTAAACACCATGGCTTTGTCGATATCTTCCAGGTATTGCAGCTTAAAGTCAGCGGTATCTTTATAATACAAACTATCAGCAATATTCCTGGAGGAAAGCATTTCCAGTTCATGGATATACAGGTTACGACCTGTATCGATGGTGCTCATCAGGTCACGTCCTTCGATGTTGTACATGGTGCGCTGGATCTCGTTGATCACCTCCAGTTTCTCCATTTTATAAATTACATTCGAGATGGAAGTGGTGACACTGTTGCCAAAATTATCTTCCCGCACTTTCATCGCATTCAGCACCCAGTAGAGCTGAATCCCCACGAGCCCGATCAGAGATAGGGTTGTGAAGAGGATGATCAGGAAGATTGTTTTGCGGCCCATAGGGGCAAAGGTAGAGAAGTAAGAAGGAAGAAGCAAGAAGCACAAAATTGAAGGAGAAGTATTGAAGTTTTGAAGTGGCCGAACTTCTTGAAGAGTCTGTCTAGGTGTGACTTATCCTACTCCTACTCCTATAACTTGGTGCTTCTTATATCTTGCTTCTTCCTTCAAAGCTTCTCAACCATCGTCGGCCCATTTTCATGTTTTACCGGGTCCAGTGAGGTGATGTAATGGTAGATCGCTTTCAGGTCACTGTCGCTGAAGTTTTTGAAAGAAGTCCAGGGCATTGGAGAATCGTCATATACCCTGCCTTTGTGAAAGCGTTCGATGAATTGTTTTTCTGACCAGTTCCTGATCCAGCCGGTTTCGGGATCCGGGGTGAGGTTGGGTGTAATGTAGACCCTGCCCTTATGCATTTCTGATTCCATATGAAACCCACCTGAAAATTTGGGGCTCGTGAATGCCATTGTTTGCATGTCGCGATTCGTATGACAGCCTTTGCAGTTTGAGATGCCATTGGCAAGGTATTTCCCATATTGGGCTGTAGTGTCAGGAGTTACGCTTTTTGGAACTAACTCAGACGGACCTTCAGGGTTTATCATCCCAAAGACCCACAGTGCTCTTCCCATAAGGTTCCAGGAGGTATTCGGATGGTCGCTTTTGACAGGTTCACGGCTTCTGAGGTAGGAGATTACAGCTGACATGTCTTCCTCGCTCATATGCTGAAAAGCCATGAACCCAATGAGACCACGGCCGTCATTCCCGATGTTATGACGAAGTGCCCTGGCGATCTGACCATCGCTCAATTTTCCAATGCCGGTTTCAGGATCAGGCGTTAAGTTTGGCGTGATGGCTTCCCCAAACGGCAGTTTGAAAATATGCCCTCCGATCAGAGGCACTTTTTCTCCTTTTTCTATCCGGCCGAGTTGCTGGATTGGCACATGACAATCCCCGCAATGCGCAGGTCCATAAACAAGATATTCTCCTCGTTTGATCACGGCACTGTCCTTGGAAGCATGAATTTCAGGAAGCGGCTCGCTAAATTTCTTGGGCCAGTTCGATTGTATATAACTAGCGAAGCCAAGCAGGAATCCAATGATAATAATGGCTAGTACCTTGAGTATTGTTTTGAATGTTTTCATCTATATTAAATTAGACTAAATAAAAATAAAATACAAACATACAACATCAAAGAAGGTTTGTCAAGGGGCTTGGAAGAAATTTTGCCCCTCCCATCCCACCATCGGCGGTCCACCCTCCCCATTCGGGGCGGGATGCCCAAGGAATTAAGCGTAAAAGACAAATCTGGCGGATTCTCTCCGAATGGGGAGATGTCGAGCGTGGCGAGACAGAGGGGCAAATTAAAAAAAAATCGTAATTTGCATGAAACATTTTACAATGACCAAACCAGTACTGTTTATCAACATATTTCTCGGAGCTGTTTTTCTCTTTTATCTGCTACGTTATTTATGGAGCTTGTTTCATGAAGGATTTTACAGGCCTGAGGAATGGGCAGAGGCGGTTCGAAAACATCGTATTGACGCTACCTTAAACAAAGCACGTCGGAAATACAAAGACAAACTACGTTTTTATTCGCTCTGGCTGATGGCAGAACAGCTTCGTAAAAACAAAGTCAAAGGAGCTTATGCCGAATTGGGAGTCTATAAAGGAGAAACTGCCCGGATTCTGCATTATCTTGACCCGGATCGTGAATTACACTTATTTGACAGCTTCATTGGCTTTTCTGAAGAGGATCTTAAAGGAGAAACCGGCGATGCTGCGACCTATACGGTGAAGAACTTTGCGGATACGAGCTTACAGAAAGTCAGGCAATTTATGGGGACTTCACCAAAGATTCATTTTCACCAGGGGCATTTTCCGGAAACCTCAAAAGGTCTGGAGAAGCTTAGTTTTGCTTTGGTCAGCCTGGATGCGGATCTTTACCAACCAACGAAAGCTGGCCTGGAGTTTTTCTATCCGCGTTTAAATCCGGGCGGCTTAATCTTTATCCATGACTATAACTATCGCTGGGCAGGGATTCAAAAGGCTGTAGATGAATTTGTAAAAGAAAATAGTGTTTGTTTTGTGCTATTACCTGACCGTGATGGGACTGTGGTTATCACAAAACAAACTTAGACCGCTATTTTACCGGGAAATCCGCCGCTTTTACCGATTTAGGCTTTCTTTGCCTGTTGTCTAAGGTTTATCTTTGCATCGATATTTGAACAAGCTATCTTAATTATATAAAGCATGGAACCATTTCCTGAAACACCTGTTAAAAAGCAAAGACGCCACGATAAACCCATTGTTTTCGGCGGTCTCGTTCTTTTATTTGGAGTCGCACTTCTCCTGAAAAACACCAACCTGATCAATGAACAGACCTGGAGCTTTCTTTTCTCCTGGGAGATGCTGATCATCGCTATCGGGGCACTGAATCTCTTTGATAAAAACAGAGGATTCGGCCTTGTGATGATCCTGGTGGGTTCTTTTTTCCTGATAAACAATCACTTTGACTTGCCGTTTAACCTTTCGCAAATCTTCTGGCCTGTTTTGCTGATCGTCGCTGGTGTCTTTCTGATCCTGGGTGCTTCACGTTTTAAACACTTTAAAAGCAATTATACGGACCAGAAAGTGGATGACTTTTTTGACGATGTTGCCATTTTTGGTGGGATGGATCGCACCATTCATTCGGACAATTTCAGAGGTGGAAAAGTCGTAGCTATCTTTGGAGGCTCAAAACTGAATATGAATCATGTCACCTTATCACCAGGCATGAACCTCATAGAGATGGTTTGTGTTTTCGGGGGCACGCAGCTTATGATCCCAGCCGACTGGAATGTTAAACTGGAAGTTATCAGTATCTTTGGCGGGCTTGCCGACAAGCGCCCACCTGTCCCGGTTGATATGAGCAAGACGCTGGTTATCAAAGGGGTGGTGATATTTGGCGGCGGCGACATTAAGAGTTATTGATTTGATAAAATCGCAAGGGATGGTGCGTTTTCAGAGACAACAGCTTTTCTTGATTTATCTAATGCTGTGGGTGATCATTGCGATTGTCCATAGCTTTTTTCTGTATTTCGCCTATGGCCTTCATTTAAAGGAAGCGCTTGCTGACAGTATTGTTTTTAATACCTTGCTTGCCGGCCTTGGTGCCGGAATCTGGCAGATGGTCCGTTATTCGGGAATGCGGACAAGATTCATGGAAATATTAATTCAACACATAACAGGAATTGTTATTTCATTACTGATTTGGATCAATGGAGGAATTTATCTGCTTCACCAATTGTTTTCCCGTGATGCCTCTTATCTTCATTTTCTGGATCAGTCGATTGTGGTCAGGGTTTTAAGTGGAGCCTTGTTTTATATAGTTATGTCAGCTTTCTTTTACCTGATTTTGAATTATCGTGAGCTGCAACAGCAAAAGGAAAGGGAAGCTTTATTTGAGTCACAGTTGCGTGAGGCTGAACTGAATCTGCTTCGTTCGCAGATCCGACCACATTTTCTGTTTAACAGCCTCAATTCCATCAGCTCACTTACCCTTTCCAACGCAGCAAAAGCACAGGAGATGATCATCAACCTGAGTGAATTTATGCGCTATTCACTTAGTTTCCCGGAAGAAGCCATGAGTACGCTGGAGAAAGAACTTTATCATATTCAGTTGTACCTTGATATAGAAAAGGTGCGTTTTGGTGAGAAGCTGAATTTTGTGAAGGAAGTAGATGCGAAATGTCTTCCAATCCCCTTGCCGGCTATGATATTGCAGCCGCTGATTGAAAATGCAGTAAAATATGGGGTTCATGAGAGCACGCAAATCAATCGACTTTCACTGAACACACACTGCAGTCATGAATATCTGACCATCACCATACAAAATGACTATGACCCGGATGCCGTTTTTCGAAAGGGAACCGGGACCGGGCTTGTCAATGTCAAAAAGCGTCTTCAGACAACTTATGGCACCAAAGATCTATTACGGATTCGAAAGGAAAAAACTGTATTTGTTGTAGAATTAAAAATTCCTGTCCATGCCTGATATTAACATACTCATCGTCGACGACGAAGCACCCGCCCGCTCCCTGGTAATGAATTACCTGCAAGGTATTGAAGGGATTGCGCAGATCTCAGAATGTGAAAATGGCTTTGAAGCCCTGAAGATGATACAGGAGATAAAACCGGATCTCATCTTTCTCGACATCCAGATGCCCAAAATCGATGGATTTGAGTTGCTGGAAGTTCTGGAAGAGAAACCTGCCGTTATATTTTGTACGGCCTATGATCAATTTGCCATCAAGGCTTTTGAAAACAATGCCATTGACTACCTTTTAAAACCATTCTCAAAAGATCGCCTGCTCCAGGCTTTTCAAAAGGCATTGACAAGCATTGGGAATAAAACGGCCACAACGGCCCTTGAACCGCTCCAGGAACACCTTGACAAGTCATCCGCCCTTGTGGAACGGGTTGTGACCCGCATGGGATCCAAGATAACGGTGATCCCTGTCGACAAGATCTTTTATATTGAAGCTGCGGATGATTATGTGATGATCTATTCAGAATTGGGTAATCATCTGAAAGAGAAGACGATGAAGTATTTTGAAGAACATCTTCCTGCCCAGTCTTTTATCAGAATTCATCGCTCGTATATTATAAACATCAGCCAAGTGACTGGATCTGAGCTTTATGGAAAAGACACCCACCTGATTAGCCTAAAATGCGGGGCAAAAGTAAAAGCCAGTGCCGACGGGTATAAAAAACTAAGGGGATTCTTTTGAAATCCCCTTAGTTTTATCCTACTATTTTCTGATATCCAGTTCCGCGATGATATTTTTGGCCCCGGCAAATTTGTCGATGACAAAAAGCACGTAGCGGGCATCCACCGCAATAGTACGTTGTAAGTCGGGTTCGAAGGCGATATCGCCGCTCATGGCTTCCCAGTTTCCGTCGAAAGCCAGGCCGATCAGTTCTCCGTTGCCATTAAGGACAGGGCTACCGGAGTTGCCGCCTGTAATGTCGGTATTCGTGAGGAAGCAGGTTACTAGCTCGCCATCTTTGCCATACTGACCATAGTCTTTGGCTTTATAGAGCTCTTTAAGTTTTGCCGGAACGATGAACTCATCGACCTTGGGATCTTCTTTTTCCATGACCCCTTTTAAGGTGGTGGTATAGTCATAATGTACAGCATCGGCAGGATAATAATCCAATACCTGTCCATAGGTCAGTCGCATTGTGCTGTTGGCATCCGGGGCGAATTTCTTTTCGGGCATCATCTCCCGCAAGCCAGCCAGGAAAAGACGATTTCCGCGTGCCAGCTGGTTGTTAGCCGGAGTGAGCTTCTCGACGATGAGGTTGTATTTCTCATAGAAGTTCTGCATGCAATGAAAAAGGATGTCTTTTTCAAGGGATTTGGCTTTGGGCTTACTCAAAAAAGCCTCCACTTTGGCACGATCTGAAAACATCGACTTTTTAAAAGCGTCGGTAGCGAATTCGTCAAAGTTCCCATTGTATTTACTTTTCAGTTCAATAAAATAAGAAGGCTGATTTTCTGCAGCAACATTTTCTCCAAACATTTTCATGACGGCACCCAGTAATTTCTGGTCAGTGGCAGGGTCAAGGTCTTTGTAAAAAGCATCGAGTTTTTCACGAAGAGTTTTCACCTGGGCATCAATCTTTGCCTGGTCGGGTTTGTCAGCTTTTAGTTCCTTGACCAGGCTTTCAAAAGAACGGCTATAGGCAAGGACTTCAGATCCGCGCAAAATGCCCTCAGTGTAATATACACGGGTTTTGGCAAAGGGGATGATCTGGGCAAAAGCCTGCTGAATGTCATTTAAAGCACTACCGTATTTCTCTTTCCGGGCATTATCGGCATTGACCCAGGTCGAGAATTTGTCTTCCAGACCTTTTTTCTCATCAAAAACTTTCAGTCGTTTTAGTCCACGGGTTTGGCCAATATAATACTTCCAGTAATTTGCGATGCTGGCATATTTGGCGGAATATTGAATCCTAACCTTGTCGCTGGCATTCATATCTTCTTTAATGATAGCCAACTTCTTTTCACGAACAGAAACGATGGAAGGATTAGACTCATCAATAGCCATCCTGACACCATAGGATGACAAGTAACGGTTTGTTGTTCCCGGGTAACCCATGATCATGGTATAATCACCTTTTTGCACGCCTTTGATGGAGACAGGCAAAAAATGCTTGGGTTTCAAAGGAACGTTGTCTTTAGAATAAGTGGCAGGTTTTCCGTCAGGGGCAGTATAAACGCGGAATACAGAAAAATCACAAGTATGACGTGGCCACATCCAGTTGTCGGTATCACCGCCAAATTTCCCAATGGAATTGGGCGGAGTTCCTACCAAACGAACATCTTTAAATACCTGATAGACAAATAGATAATATTCATTTCCATTGTAAAAGCTTTTCACGGAAGCAGTATATTGTGTTCCATTCGTGGCTTCGTCCTCAATTTTCTTAGAGATTTCCTGGACTTTTTTCATCCGGTCTTCTTCGCTGAGGCCTTTATCAAGTGATCCAAGGACTTTAGCGCCAACATCTTCGATTCTAACCAGGAAGCTAGCAGTGAGGCCTTCATTTGGCAATTCCTCTTCTTTCCGGGTAGCCCAGAAGCCATTGGTGAGGTAGTCGTGTTCCACGCTGCTGTGTGATTGGATTGAGCCATAACCGCAATGATGGTTGGTAAAAACAAGACCTTGTCCTGAGACAATTTCCCCCGTACAACCCCTGCCGAAAATAATGATGGCATCTTTGACGCTGGAGTGATTGACGCTGTAAATTTCTTCCGCAGTGAGGCGGAGGCCCATTTTCTGCATATCGACATAGTTCAGACGGTCGATGAACAAGGGTAACCACATGCCTTCATCAGCCTTAACCCTGGCAATGCTGCAAAGCATGACGAGGCTAAGTAAAAAATAGAGTTTTTTCATCAGAAATTAATTAGGGGTTTAAACAAAACGTTCGCCTTTTTCAGTCATAACATCATTGACGAACTGCCTGATTTGCTGTTCATCGGTTTTGCGGCATATCAGCAAGATAAATTCATCTTCTACCACGATATAATCATCAAGACCCTGGATCACTGCGAGTTTTTCTTTGGGCATATGAACGATACAATTCTTTGAATCATAAAGCATTACGTTCTTACCAACGACAGTATTCCCATCAGTATCTTTTGTCCGGATGTCATATAAGGAACCCCAGGTGCCAAGGTCAGACCAACCAAAGTCAGAGGCCAGCACATAAACATTGGAGGCCTTTTCCATCACACCATAGTCGATAGAGATACTTTTGCAAACGGTATAAGCTTCTTGTATGAACCCAATTTCTTCCGGAGTATTATATTTTCCGGCACCGGCTTTAAAAAGCTGGCTAACTTCCGGAAGGTGTTCTTCCATGGCTGTGATGATGGTGCGGGCTTTCCAGATAAATATGCCTGAATTCCATAAGAAATCTCCGCTTTGGAGGAATGACTTAGCCATTTCAATGGCAGGCTTTTCGGTAAAGGTTTTTACTTTCTTTACCCTCTCGTCTTTATCATAAGTGACGGACTCGTTGAACTGAATATATCCATATCCGGTATCAGGGCGGCTGGGATGAATGCCCAATGTCAATAACCAATTGTTTGAAAGCGTGGCTTCCAGGGCATCCAGGATTATTTTCTGGAAGTTCTCTTCCTGGATGATCACATGGTCAGAAGGAGCAACCACGAGATTTGCCTCAGGATTTAAAGAAAAGATCTTATAAGCAGCATAGGCAATACAAGGAGCCGTATTCCGTCTTGACGGCTCGCTAAGAACCTGATGATCAGATAATTCAGGGACCTGTTCAAATACGAGGTCACGGTACATTTTGTTGGTAACGATATAAATATTTTCGATAGGAATAATTTTCCTGAAACGTTTCACCGTTTGCTGGATCAGGGTTTCCCCGGTACCCAGGATATCGATAAATTGTTTGGGCCTGAAGGTGCGGCTCATAGGCCAGAATCGGGTTCCGACTCCTCCAGCCATAATAACACAATAGTTATTGCTCATAATAAAAAAGGTTCAATTTTTAATTTTTTGGGCATGCAAATTTAGGATTCTTCCGGGAAAAGCAAACTATACTGAAAATGAATAGGATAAACCTCCATTAGCGGCGGTACCAGGTAATTACGTTGGTTGTCGAGGCAGCGACAAACAAAACGTTTTCTTAATTGATGACCTTTTCGGAAGACTTGTCCTCTTTGTGAACGGAATAATGATTTTTCAGGCAGGTCATGAACCATAATAAGTCCGTTGGATTGATCGTAAGCTTTGAGTACAAGGTTTAATTCAAGGTCAGAGCGGTTTGACTCTCCCAGGCGATTGAAATAATGGTCGATCGCTGCTTTGATGTCTTGAGGAAATATCTCTGATGAAAAAAACGGGATCAATAATTCGCGGTAAGCAACCTTCCATTCTTTCCCATGTGGCGGCATCCGTCTTCTATAGGATTCATTAACAACGAGATGCGCAATTTCGTGAATCAGGGTCAATAAAAACGCATATGGGTTAAGGTCGTGATTTACAGTGATTTGATGTCCTTTCCCTCTTTGAGGTGGCCGATAATCTCCAACTTTCGACCTGCGTTTGCGGGTAATTTTCAGACTAAAGTTCCAACGGTCAATCAATTCCTCAACCAAAGGAAGGCTGTCGGGAGGTAAAAATGCAGAGAGGATTTCAACTTTTGAATCAGGCATAAGTCTTAGTAAAGTGCTTGATATCTAAGGACTTATTGGTCCATTTCGGGCAGTTACAGCCTTTATGGGATTTCCTGGGCATATTTGAGCCGGCCTGCTTTGCTGGGCTGCAACTGAAACCCAAAACGATGATCAGGCTTAAAAAAAATAGGGTGCTTATTTTCCTGAGATGAAATTTCATGGCACAAAGGTAAGTTTTATACTTTTCATTAATTACCTTCGCAGACAGAGAGATGATTCAAATTTTAAAAGACCTCGGAGCCTATCTCCTGTTAATGCGCAGGGTCTTCTTCAAACCGGAGAAGAAGCATATTTATTATAGCCAGATCCTCGTTGAAATTGAATTCCTGGGGCTTCAGTCACTAGGTATCGTGATTTTTATCTCTTTATTCATGGGTGCGGTTGTCACAATTCAAACCGCCTTTAACATAGATAGTCCGCTGATTCCCTTGTATACCATCGGTTTCGCTACGCGTCAGTCGATGATCCTTGAGTTTGCACCGACCATTATCAGTCTTATTCTTGCCGGCAAAGTGGGGTCACGTATCGCTTCAGAGATTGGGACGATGAAAGTTACAGAACAAATTGATGCTCTCGAGATTATGGGGATCAATTCTGCCAGTTATCTCATCCTGCCAAAGATTGTAGCTGCCATGATCATCAACCCGATCCTGATCATCATTAGTATGTTTGTCTCCATTTTCGGGGGTTACCTGGCAGGCATTGTCACAAGAATGGTCCCTTCCTGGGAATTTATTTATGGAATTCAATATGAATTTAAGGGATATGATGTCTTTTATGCCATTGTAAAAACAGTGGTTTTCGCTTTTCTCATTACCTCTATTTCAGGCTACTTTGGATACAATACCAAGGGTGGCGCGCTGGAAGTCGGGCACGCCAGCACGAAAGCTGTTGTGCAAAGCAGTATTTTCATCATCCTGTTTAACCTGGTTCTCACACAACTTTTGCTGTCATGATAGAAGCGCGGAATATTACCAAGTCCTTTCGTGACAAACTCGTTCTTGATGATGTCTCAGTGACATTTAAAGAGGGAAAAACCAACCTCATCATTGGCCAAAGCGGATCAGGGAAGACCGTTTTGATGAAGTGTCTCGTTGGGCTCTTTACCCCCGACAGCGGGGAAATCAATTATGATGATCGTAAGATCTCCAGTCTGTCTTTTTCAGAAATGAAAGATATCCGCCAGGAAATCGGGATGCTTTTCCAGGGTGGTGCTTTGTTTGATTCATTGTCAGTAGAGGAAAATGTAATGTTTCCACTCACCATGTTCACAAAAATGACATTGGCTGAGAAGAGAGATCGTGCTAATTTTTGCCTGACCCGTGTTAACCTGGTGAATGTGAACAAGCTGTACCCTTCAGAAGTCAGCGGAGGGATGAAAAAACGTGTTGCTATTGCCAGGGCCATTGCCCTAAATCCTAAGTATTTGTTCTGTGATGAGCCTAACTCCGGTCTTGATCCAATCACGGCCAATGTCATTGACAACCTGATTTCGGAAATCACGGTTGAATACAATATTACAACGGTTGTAAACACGCATGACATGAATTCTGTGATGGAGATCGGGGATAAAATTGCCTATATCAACAAGGGCAAACTCTGGTGGGAAGGTGACAAAGAAGAGATTCTTCGGAGCGACAACAAAGAGCTGAATGAATTCGTCTATTCTACCGAACTTACCCGTCGATTGAAGCAATAGATGCAGTGGTTTGATATCCTTACCGGTGTTTTCCTGGCCTGGGCTGCCTTTAAAGGTTTCCGCCGTGGGTTTATCCGGGAGATGATCACCCTGATCTGTTTTATCCTTGGCATATGGGCCGGCTTTCACTTTGCAAAACTGGCTTCAGGTTTTCTAAAATCAACTTTTGATATCCAGGCGACTTACTTACCCATCTTCTCATTTCTCTTTATTTTTATCGTCGTCATGATTGGAGGTTATTTCGTGGGAAAAGTCCTGGAGAAATCAGTTGAAATGATGCTTTTAGGCTGGCTCAATAAATTGCTCGGCATCGTTTTTGGTGTTCTGAAACAAGCGTTGATACTCAGTTTTGTACTGATGATCGTGAACAACATAGCAACTTCCGGAGATGTATTAAGCAAAGAACAACAGCAAAAGTCATTCTTTTACAAATCCATAAAATGTATTGGTCCGCTGGTTTTGCCTGAGATCAAATCGCTTAAAAGGGAATACCTTCCTGAGAGTCCTTTTTAATCTTCCTCAATAGCCTGGATGCCAGGCAAGATCTTGCCTTCCAGGAATTCGAGCATAGCACCTCCGCCGGTAGAGACATAACTCACGGCTTCCTCCAGTCCGTATTTGTTGATGGCTGCCACTGAATCTCCGCCTCCGATCAGTGAAAAAGAACCAGCCCGTGTCGCCGCAGCAACAGTATTGGCGATATTTTTCGTCCCTTCTTCAAAGCTGCTCATTTCGAAAACGCCCATCGGCCCGTTCCATAAAATCGTTTTGCTTTTCATGACGATTTCTGCAAAGTGTTCTTTGGTCACAGGTCCGATGTCAAGTCCGAGCCAGCCTTCAGGGATCTGATAAGCATCGCATTCCTTTTTGTCGGCGTCATTGTTAAAAGCATCAGCAATGATCGCGTCGCTTGGGATGTAAAGATTTACGCCTTTGGCTTTGGCTTTTTCCATGGTTTCTAAGGCCAGAGAAAGCAAGTCATCTTCTACCATCGAGCTGCCGATCTGCCCGCCTTTTGCCTTGATGAAAGTAAACATCATCCCGCCGCCGATGATGAGGTTGTCGACTTTGTCAAGCATATTTTCGATGATCTGGATTTTGCCGCTGACTTTTGCGCCACCCAGGATGGCTGTAAACGGGCGTTTGGTGTCGACCAGGACTTTGTTAATGTTCAATATTTCGTTTCCCATCACATAACCGAACATCTTTTCAACAGGGAAAAACTTTGCAATCACAGCGGTGGAGGCATGGGCACGATGGGCGGTGCCAAAAGCGTCGTTTACATAAACATCGCCGAGTTTACTGAGTTTCTCAGCAAAGGCTTCATCTCCTTTTTCTTCTTCTTTATAAAAACGGAGGTTTTCCAAAAGCAGGATCTGTCCGGGTTTTAGCGCAGCAGAAAGGCTTGTGGCACTGGTGCCGATGCAGTCGTCGGCAAAGAGGACTTCCGTTGTAAAGACTTCCCGGAGATATGGCAAGAGATGTTTCAAAGAATATTTCTCTGCAGGGCCATCTTTCGGCCTGCCTAAATGTGACATCAGGATCACAGATCCGCCTTCAGACAATATTTTATTGATCGTCGGGATGGTGGCGTCAATGCGGGTGGTATCGGTAATCTGAAACGTATCGTTCAAGGGAACATTAAAATCGACCCTGATCAGGGCTTTTTTGTTGGTGAAGTTGAAATTGTCTATAGTTTTCATATTATTTCTTGCAGATTGCGAAATTAATAATTTGGAATATTTTGGAAATGAGGGGTTTGCTATTGTTCTAAATTTTCGATTTACAGCTTCTAAAATTAAGAAATTTGATGAAATACAGGTCTTTTTGTAATAAATGTCTTTTGATATGAAGTTTCGGGCAACCCTATAGTTAAAATCTTGTCTTTTAATCTGATATTAGCTGAATGGACGCCGAAGAAAGGATGATAGCTGGATGCAGGGACGGCAAACGTCGTGCGCAGAGCGAACTTTACCAAAGGTTTGCTTCTACGATGTTTGGCGTATGTCTGCGCTATTCCAGGAGCCGGGAGGAAGCGGAAGATATTTTACAGGAGGGATTCCTGAAAGTATTCGGTCGGGTTGATCAATACAGCGGCAAAGGATCTTTTGAAGGATGGATGCGGCGAATTATGGTCAATACCGCCATCAACCACTACCATGCATCCTTGAAACAGCAGTTTATCCTGGTCGAAAACATCCAGGAGATGGGTATTGATGATGAAACCACACAGCCTGATTATAATGGGGGCAATGGGGAGTCAAATATCGACACCAAACTCCTGATGAAGCTGGTTCAGGAACTGCCCGATGGCTACAGGATGGTGTTAAACCTTCATGTTTTTGAAGGGTTGAATCACAAAGAAGTCGGTGAGATGCTCGGGATCTCAGACAATACTTCGAAATCCCAACTCAGCAAAGCCCGGAAATATTTAAAGAAACTACTGCTACAGGCAGAAATAAAAGAAAACAAAATTTTGTCAGGATATGAAAAGTGATGAAGACAAAATGATCGATGACCTCCTGAGGGAAAAGCTCGGTGGTTATAAAGAACAGCCCCGCACAGAGTTATGGCAGGGAATTGTTCAGAAATTACCCTATAAGCCTTTTGGGAAATATTTCCCTGGCTCAGATAGTGGCATCTTGTTGACGCTCATCGGGGGCCTCATCGTAACTGCTGGCTTGGTGTATTTCATCGCCGGGAATAAGGATTCCAGGGCTTCCAAAGAAAAACAATCTTCCCAGCTTGTTATACCCCAGCTTCAAAAATCAGTCTTGAAAACTGAAAAAGAGGCCCTGGCTCCTTCAACTTCTGAGCTGTCCACTGATCAGAAAACAATAGGCTATTCCTCTGCTGCAATAAATCTTAAGAATAGCGTGCCCCTTGAAAAAAGCCCCAAAAATAAAATCAGGCTTACGCAACAGTATCCACCTATCATACTGCCTGGCGGACAAAGGGAAACCATCACCACGATTGAAGAATTGCCTTTAGCTTCCCTTGTCGCAATCAATCCAAAACCAGTTCTTTTGCTGGCTGACATCAACAACACTTATTATATCCAATCTCTCAGAAAAGACAATTATAACTATAGCTTTTTACCGAACTCAAGCACGAAAAGTCCTTATTTCAAGATTGCCGGGAATTATATGCTGACTGCATATTATCGTCCCGAATACCTTAAGGGGAAAATCGAGGAAGCCTTTGCTTCTACAAGATATGCCACTGGTTTGGCGCTTCGATACAGCCGAAACAATATTGTGATCGAATCAGGATTGGAATATAATAGTGAGAGCCGGAACCAGAATTATAATGTTCAAAGCTTCGATTTCCTGGGGACCTATCAAAACCTCGACTCTATTGCCTTTGCCTTTCAGGGTGGACAGCTGGTCCCGAATTATTATTATTCGACAGATTCAGTATTTAGCTCAGCACTTAGCACCAAAAAATTCAGCCACAAATCCACCTATTCTTTCCTGAAAATCCCTGTCCTTATTGGAATGGAAAAACAGCTGGGAGCCTTTACCATTGGTGTAAAAGGGGGATTATTGTTTGGAATCCTCCTTAATCAAAGTGGAAACGGCTTTCAGAATCTAACACCTGAGTCCCATATTTATAGCTATGAAAGTGCAAGTCCATCCTATGTGAGCACCAATGTTCAGTGGATGCTTAAAGCCGACATAGACTGGAACATCAAACCGAATTTTGGAGTCAACCTGGCTCCTACGATCAACGAATACCTGAGCGATCCATATGATAAGACAAAAATTACTGTTGGTAGTCCTGTTTATTGGGGTGTTCAGGCAGGGATCTTTTATAAGTGGTAAAAACAGATAAATGAAAAAACTGCTGACGATCTTCTTTTTGTTGTTTTTCTGTAGGCTGACTGCTGAGGCTGCACCCGACAGCACCATCAATGTGCCTGTCACGATACAGGGCCTTGTGAAAGACTCTGCGAGCGGATCAGGAATCTCCAATTACAAGGTTTATTTTGTCACAGATTCATTGTCAACGATCAACATTTTCGATTCAACCCTGACGAACAGCAGCGGATTCTACTTCGACACGCTATGGGTCCCATCGAATTTGATGTATACGCTTCAAATATATACCTATGATTGCAACAGCCAGGTTCATGCTGCAATTGTAGGTAGTCCATTATATAATTTCATTCAGAATTTCACGATTTGTTATTCTCCGCCTTTGTATAATTTGGGCGGACAAGTCTTTGGCAGCTTTTTCCCTTTAAGCGCCGGGCAGGTCATCCTTTACAAACCAGCCTCCCCTGAATATCTTGCCCTGGACACGGCCACTTTAAATCCCAATGGCGTTTATTATTTTTACCAGGTACCCGGCGGAGATTATGTGATAAAAGCCTTTGCCCCGGAAAGCCCTTCATCCACAACTTATTTCCCTGCCTATAGCCAGGCTTCTTTACTTTGGCAATCGGCAAGTATGATTCACTTGAATCAGAATTTGTTTAACGCGGATATTAGCCTTTCCGTTGTTCCTAATGCCATCATGGGTGCTGCTTCTGTTTCAGGGAACGTCAGCCTGGGTTCTGCGACCTCCCCATTTCCCCTGGCCTATGTGGAGGTCTTGCTATTCGACAGCCTGATGCAGGCAATTGACTATAGAATTGCCGGGCCCGACGGGGCTTATGCTTTTCAGGGGATTTCTCCGGGTTTGCATTATCTCAAAGTTGAAATCCCCGGGAGATTTCTCGAAGCCCAGGCTTTCCAAGCCGGTAACGGTTTTCCTGATGCAGCATTGGTCGACCTGGTCGTTCCGGATAATGTCATCGGGATCTCTGAGCCAGAATTGATTTCCCAGGTTTCCCAGGCTTTCCCAAACCCTGCAAGTTCCGAATGTAACATATGTGTTGTGCGGAAAACCCCTGCCATGGCACACATACAACTGATCGACCTCTCAGGTAGAATTTTAAGGCAGGTGGAACAGCGGTTTGTGATGGGTTCCAATACACTGAAAATCCCACTTCAGACTTTAAATCCCGGCTTGTATTTTATTAGAATCCGGGTGGATGGCGCACTTCCTGCTCTAAGGAAAATCCAGGTTTTCAGGCTGTAATATTTCAATCTTTACCAAAGGACTTTAGATAACCAATTCCAGTGGCCAATATCAAGCTGATGCAACCAACGTCCCAACTGCAGCCCGGACTTTATACACTGAGCCTTTCCCGTGAATCTAGTCAGAAGACAACAATGAAACTTTCAATAATACAATAGCTTATTCATTATTTTGAGTCCTGCAGCCAGAGAGTAATTTGCTTTCTGGCTGTTTTTTTTGGTCTTATTCTTTGGGGAATGCAATCACAGCCTTCCCGTTTGAAAACGGTAAAAATGTAGTGGAATCAGGGAATGGCGTTGAGGTCATCATTACATTAAAGCTCAGATAGATCATTTTATACGTCTTATGATCAAACCAAACGAGATCACTGACACTGTCGATAACACAATAACTGTTATCAGGTGAAAATTTCCTTGAAGAATAATTGCCGGTACTGTCACTTACCAGGAAAGTACATGTATTTAAACGAAATGGATTTGCCGGGTTATAAAAGTAATTGTCAATCTTTTTATTGCCGGGTTTAAATGTGCTGTCAAGGTCCCTATTGTTGATGACTCCAAATTGACTGGCATAATTAACAAAACTCAATTTTACCGACAAGCCTGACGGGTTTTGATTGTCAACAATATTAAAAATAAAAGTCGGGACATTCATACTGTCTTCTGAAACATATTTCATTTCCGGAGTTCCTGTAACCGATGAATTTCCAATTGACAGGTCAACATTTTTATTTTTAAACGTGCCACGGATAAACAAGCGCGGATCTCCTGTTTTTGAAGGTGGCAGATCCGTTTTCTGACAAGCGCTTAAAGTGGCGATCAGCAATAATCCGTATGCAAGTAAATAATATATATTTTGTGTGATTTTCATAATCTGTAAATTAATAAATCCGAAACCTGAATGCGATAAATAAGGAATTCAATTTTTCGTTTTTCGATCCTGCATAATAGTTATTGTCATTGAAATAATTCAACAAATACGTATACCTGATGAGGATTGCATTCTGATGATAGAATTCATATGAATATTCAAGGGCAAGCCCTGCCTGAAACCTGTTGAATCCAGACAGGTAATTATCCGCTTTGCTGTTGCTGTATTGCAAAATATTCAAGGTGGAATCTCTAATGGTTTTTTCTCCTGTGGAAGAAAGCAAATATCTCACTGTGGGGCCTGCTGTGAAATTATGATGGTTTAGATGATATGTCAATAAAACAGGAACATTGAGGAAGGCGAATCCCCTGTTTTCAATGCGGCGTTCACTCATCCATTCATTAAAAAGATAGTCAGTTTGTATACTTGATTTATCGAATTTGAATCCATTGATTTTTAGCACATTTCCCTCCACACAAAGGGATAGATTTTCATTGAATTTATAAGAGATTCCAAGTCCGAATTGAAAGGCAGTCCTGGTGGCAGGATTAAAATCAGTGGTATTCCCGATTGTATTAAACAAAGCAATTCCTGGCACGACAAAAAACTTGAGTTTGGAATCTTTTTTAATATCGAAAACAGGTATTGCAGGATTGATTGCAGTTGATTCAGGCGTTTGCTCTGTTGAATCCCTAACGGCAGTTATAGATTGGCTGGCTGTCTTTTCTGAATTGTTTTCTGTTTTTTCTGAATCACCTTTCGGATTGTTTTCTTTATTTATAGCAGGAGTAGATTCAACAGTATTCTTTTCTGAAATGGTTTCCCCAAGCGGCTTATTATTTTCCTGATCCTTAGAAATAGCAGGGGTTTCCGCTAAGTTATCCTGGCTGGAAAAAGCTGATTGCTTCGCTTGATTTGTTGTGAAGTTTGGTTTATTTTGTTGAATACCAGATTCGCTGGAATATATTTTTTCTGTTGCTGAATTTGTTTTAATTACTACTGTTTTTTCTTTTGAATTAATAGCAGAAACTGCTGTTGGGTTTGCTGCATTTTTACGTGGGTTTCCTATGTTTAATGAATTACTGGATTGCTTTTGTATTGCTTGTTTTTGTGGATTTGAATTTTCGGAGTATAACTGTTTTCCGGTGTTTTCCGGGGATGGATTTTTGGAGCTTTTTTGGAACTGATTTGTACTCTTAGCGTTTGTGTTTTTATTTTCATTGTTTGAGACAGAAGAATCAGTGGCCATGGCGGTGAACTGCTGTGCCGGGGGATCAGTGCGGGTATTTTTTATGCCGAAATATACCAAAGAGGTTATCGCTACTACAGAAACGATGGCAATGATGCCTTTGGTAAAAGTTATAGAACCAAGCACGGAATTTAATCCGGTGTTTGTTACTGACGTTCCTGCAGCAGGTGCCGCATTGAACATCTTCTCAAAGTTTTGCCAGTATTCCTCCTTGAAAGGCGGATTGTCTTTCGCAAGGCCGTCTTTAAAGAGTTTGTCTATGTTGTTATCCATTTCCATGGTTTTTGTCATTGAAATTCCTGATACACTTTTGTAATTTTTTCCTGCAGGCTTTTCCTGGCACTGGACAAATGCCATTTTGAAGTGCCTATTGATATGCCTAATTCTTTACTGATTTCCTCGTGACTAAAATCTTCAAAAACAAATAAATTAAATACCATTCTGCTTGCTGGTGGTAATTCATGGATCATCTGGTATAAAACATCCAAACTGATCTCTTCCTGAACCTGGAAATCCGAGCTTTCTTCTGCCGGGATTTCACCCAGATTTTCAGGGAATATAAAATGCTCATGATATTTTTTCTCATTTCTCAGATGGTCCAGGGAGGTGTTGACCATGATCCGGCTAACCCAGCCTTCAAAACTGCCTTTTCCGTTGTATTGGTCTATTTGAGTGAATACTTTGAGAAATCCTGAGTTTAATACCTCTGCAGCTTCATCGGGACTGTTGCTATAGCGCTTACAGATCTTCAGCGAATTGCTGAATAGCTGCTTATATACGGAATGCTGGGCTTTCCGGTCGTTGTGCCTGCAGTTCTCAATCATCTCTTTGGATATGCCAATCTGCATGGGTTCCGGACTAGTGGTTTCAGGCAAAGATAAGGCAAAACAGTCGTTATGACTGCCAGCATTGAAAGCTTTATGCTTCGAACGTAGCTGTGGGATACCCATTTTGCTTAGCTTGTCCGGAAAAATACCGGAAATCAGGAGAATGTTTTTTCAAGGATAAGACGCAGAAATTTGAAAAGGTTGGGTGTCCTTTTATTATTAACTTTGAAGGAAATAATATTTTTTTTAGATTTGAAACCCAACCTTTGGCAAAAGTCTCGTCTTATAGTCAGGAACGAATTTCATCACAACACAATATCACCTAAAAAAACAAAAAATTATGAAACGATTACTACTCATCAGCATCTTAGCGCTTCTTTTCAGTGGGGCTAATTATGCAGTCACACTCCAAATTAGTGGAACGGTGACAAACATCACTAGCGGGCTACCCATAGCCAACCAAACAGTTTATATTATGTCGGACAGCAGTGTCCCGGCTTTTTTCTTTTACAACCAGGCGATAACCAACAGCAGCGGGCAATATCTGGCCACTGCCACAGGTGTTCCAACCGGCAATCCTATCACTTTCTATCTTTATACCATTGACTGTAATGGGAATGCCAGTTACCAGACATCCGTATTTATCGGAGGCACCACCATGGTGGTAAATTTCCAGATTTGTTCAGGTACGCCAACTACTTGTCAGGCTTTGTTCTATTCAGCTCCGGATTCCAGCAACCCAACTTCAGGAGTCATTAGCTTTTTTAATGCATCTACAGGGAGTCCAACCACATTTGCATGGACTTTTGGCGATGGTGGTACTTCCGCATCACAATATCCTGTGCATACCTACACAAGCCCGGGATCGTATAATGTTTGCCTGACAATCACCAGCGCCACCTGCACAGATACTTATTGCGACAGCATTTGGGTAGGGGCTCTCCCTTGTTCCAATTATTTCATCCAGAATTCTACAGGACTGACTGCCACTTTTGCCGGCTTCTCATTGAATGGTGTTGCTCCAATTACCTATACCTGGAATTTCGGAGATGGAAACACCGGAACAGGGATGAACGCAACCCATACTTATGCCAGCTCTGGTTATTATACAGTTACTTTGACTGTCGTCGACGGTAACGGATGTTCTTCCACTTCCAGTCAATATAGTTATGTAGGCAATTCTGTTCCTTATCTCTTTGGTCAGGTCACTGCAGGCAGCAATTACCTGGATTATGGTCAGGTCTACCTTTATATTCAAAATCCTGCTACAAGCAATCTGTACCTGATGGATACGACAATTATCGATTCTTCAGGAATGTATTGGTTTAGCAATGTTGCCGCAGGTACCTATTACATCCTTGCCGCTCCTGCTGCAAATTCAGCCTATTATACCACGTATTCTCCAGCCTATTACCAGAGCAGTGTCTTCTGGGCAGGCGCCACAGCCATCACACTGGGAACCGCAGCCAATCCTTATGACATCGCACTGGTTCAGCTGTTGACACCCAATGCCGGAAACGGAAGCATCAGTGGTATTTTAACACAGGGAGCCAAGTTTAACGTTCAGGGTCCTCCGGTGCCTCATGTTGAAATTTTATTGCTGAACACAAGCAACCAGGCCCTTTCAATAAAATATACCGATGCTGCAGGTCTGTTCAATTTCTCAAATCTTGCCATGGGTACCTATAAGGTTTATGCTGAAGTTACTGGTTTGCCAACCACACCTTATGTAACGACTTTAACAGCAAACAATCCGGTAAACAGCAATGTTGGACTTGTGATGACACCCAACGGAATTGCACTCGGAATTAATGACAAACCTGTCTTAGCCGGCCTGTCTGAAACGATGATCTATCCTAACCCTGCAAGAGATGTGCTTAATGTAAGTATTGAGACCTTAGCCCCTGAAAAACTTACTGCAATGGTTTTCGACCTCACTGGTAAAGTTGTGCTGAATCAGCAAATGAACATCGGCCAGGGAAATACTACCTCACAAATCGATATTAGCCAGCTGCAGCCAGGGTTTTACACCCTTACGCTCACGCATGAAAATGGGAAAAAGACCACGGTCAAGCTTTCTAAAATGCAATAATTGATTTGAAGTTTTGTTCTCACAGAGGACACAGGTTTTAGAAACCACACAGAGTACACAGAAATATATTTGTGTCCTTTGTGTGGTTTTCTTTTGTGCCCTTTGTGGTGAATATAATTCACTATTTCCCAGGCAACTCAGCTCATATTTCCGGGTCTGTTATGTATCGTTTCTGCCGGAAAATAATAATCTTCCAAACTTCCTGGATTCATGAAAAAACTACTCTCGATCAGCCTGTTTATACTCGTCTTTTCTGCTTTAGGAATGGCAGAAAATAAGCCCTTATTAAATGATGAAACCTCGACCAACTGCAATGCAAATTTCAATCCCCAGTCATTTACCAGCGATTGCAGCGGACTGAGCTATCATTTTTATATGGGTCAACCCGGTGATATTACCACTTACCATTGGGATTTTGGGGATGGTCATACTTCCAGCCTGGCCATGCCGGATCATACCTTTGATTCTGCCGGTACCTACCAGATCTGCCTCATCGTTTCGGGTGTCAATAATTGTCATGATACAGTCTGTAAATCCCTTACGATTTTTACCCCGGCTATCTATTATGCTGACTATACCTATTCCCATGATAGCATGAATGGGAACGGGATTCATTTTACAAACACTTCTGTTGGGAATGCAAATTATTACACCTGGTTATTTGGCGATGGTACAGGTTCTTATGATGTCAATCCGTATCATGTTTACTGGCATGCTGGTGTTTACCATGTCAACTTAATGGCAGAAAATCCCAATTTCTGCTGGGATTATTATGAGGGCGATGTTTTTGTTTTTGGGAATGACACATGCCAGGCTTTGTTTTATTCTACGATTGATACTTCGCTCGGTGGTCTTACGGTTCAATTCAATGATACTTCGGTAGGAAGTCCCATTTCGTATGTCTGGAACTTTGGTGATGGGCAGTTTGCTACCCAGGCAAATCCATCGCATACCTTTAACGATTTTGGATTATATTTGGTTTGCCTGACCACGACTACTGCAACTGGCTGTCAAAGTACCTGGTGTGACTCTCTTTATATTCAAAACACACATTATTACAATCGCTTTGCTGATGGTAATTACTTAAATCATTCTTTCTGGGGGAGTGCTTTAAATGGCGTAGCTCCGTATACTTATCATTGGAATTTTGGTGATGGGGTTATAGATTCCGTTTCTAATTGCACGCATCTCTATGTTGCCGAAGGGGCTTATGTTGTTAGCCTCACGACAATTGACGCAAATGGAAGTGTTTATATTTCTACCCGCACGATTTTGGTTGGCCCGGCTGAAGTTCAACTTAGCGGACAAGTGACTGCAGGAGGAGCCAGTCTGGATGCCGGAACCATTTCATTGTATTATCAGAATCCTGTGGATAACAGTTATGTTTTGTATTATACATGGAATGTTAATAGTAACGGATCATTTACCGTTGGCGGAAGTTTACCCCAGGGAACGTATTATCTTTATGCCAAACCGGGTTGTTATTCGGCCTTCTTTGATACTTACAGCCCAACTTATGATCAAAGCAGTCTTTTTTGGGGAAGTGCTACTCCTATTGTAATCGGAACTCCGGATTCTGCTTACAATATAAATTTAGTCCCTATCCTGGGCCCGATTCCCGGCAACGGAAGTATCAGCGGGACCCTCACCCAGGGTTTGAAGATGACCAATTCCGGTAATGGGATCCCGAATGTTGAGATTATGCTGTTTAATATGAACTACGAGGTAATAGCCGTGGTTTATTCAGATGCTTTTGGGAAGTTCTCATTCAATAACCTGGCCAATGGAACCTATTTGGTTTACGCGGAGGTGGCTGGAATTCCTACTGTCCCTGCGATCATCACCCTTAGTGATGCAAATCCATTGGTTAATAACCTGGTTTTGGTAAAAACGCCTTCAGGAATCATAGGAATTGATGAGAATCCTGTGATCAAAGATTTTGTAGTATTGGGGATTTACCCGAATCCTGTCAGGGAATCCTTCAGTCTCAGCCTCGAATCTGCCTATCCAATGCAATTGTCCGCAGAAATTACGGATCTGAGCGGGAAAGATGTGATGAGCCGGCAACTGAATATTGCGCAAGGGAAGAGTACGAATCAGATTAATGTCAGCTCCCTTAACCCGGGCTTATATTTCCTCACGCTCACAACGGAAAAGGGGGTAAAGACTTTAGAGAAGCTTTCATTGGTAAGGTAGTAGATCGTGGCCCCTAATCCCCCGGCCTTATCTGGGGGAGTTGGGGGATGAGGTGCCATGACCATAATAATTCAAGTACGACTATCCCGGGAGATGGGGAGCCAGCAAAAATAATATTTAAGAAAACAAACACCTGAATTCCTTATTAGGCCTGAGTTTCCGCTGATAAATTTAATTTAGACTGAAATTAAACTGACATAATAACCAATATTAACATTGTTTTTTTGTTCACAAGAGGTGGAAAGAATTAATTTTGTGCCGGAAATAATAATTACTGAAGTGAGGACATCAATGACATTCAAAAAATACTTAGCTGTAGCTTGGGCTATCGCTATAGTTTGGATGTACTTCGGATCCTTGATCAACTTCCACCAGCACCAAATCTGGAAAAAGCAATTAAATCCAACCTTCGCTGTCTTCAAACGCGAAAAAGCCAAAGCAGGTGTCTGTGCCTCCTGGTCATCCAATACTGACGAAGCCTCAGTTCCACCGGTTTCTGTTGCCGACTTCCCGCTTGTTGACCTGAATCCTTATTCGGGTCCTGTTTTCGCGATGAATGTCATGCCTTTTCAATTTCAGGATCTCAAGCCTTCTGCTTATGATCCCGGCTCCTGCGGTTTGCGGGCTCCTCCAGTTTGCTAAGATTCCAATAAATCCGTTTGATATGTGTCTCCTTTGGGGAGAACTGTTCATTTTCCAGACCGGATTTTCCTGCTATTTATTATATAGCAAATCCCAAAACATTCATTTTTAATTATCAGATCAATTCATTTTATCACTTTACATCTTTTGATGTATCCGGAATTAGACTATTAATTATCACAATTTATACTATCATGAAAACAAATTACTACATCATTACCAAAAGCATTCTTCTCGTCGCATTTCTGGCATTTTCTGGACTAGCCAAATCACAGGTCATGGTCAATGACTCAGTAACCATGGGTGCTACTTATTCTAACGAGATATATTACAGCATGTCCAATGGACAGGTCTCTTCTCATGCGCGAAATACCTGGGATCTTGCCTTCCGTACTTTTGCTTATAGCTCAAGTATCCTGATCAACGATGGTTCCGGTGTTGTTCTATACAGTTATCCAAAGTCAGACACATCAGGATATGCTACAATGGATACCATTGGGCTTTCAACATTCCCGGTGTATTATAATGACCCTGAGGATTGGGAAAATGGCGCATTCAGCCGTTCAGCTACCGGTCACCCGAATTACGGATGGTGCGTTTATAACAGCATCACGCACAATCTCCACGGGGACTCTCTTTACATCGTAAAGCTCAGAAATGGCAGCTTGAAAAAGATCTTTGTCTATTTGAAGAATTCTATTGGTGCAACTTATTATTTCAAGTATGCCAATATGGATGGCACAGATGCTCATGATATCGCGATGGATTGTAATCCTTATATGACCAAGGATTTCGTAGGTTATGACCTTCAGACTAATGTTGTGGTAGATTTCCAGGCTCCAAAGGCCAACTGGGATTTGCTCTTTACAAAATATATGTCGGTTCAACCTAATGGAACACCCTACCCTGTTATGGGAGTCTTGAGCAATCCAGTGATTGGCGTTGAAAGGTATGCACAGGTTGATCCTGCCTTCATGGCATGGGGTTCGCTTGGTTTTGATGAAACACGTCAGCCCATTGGCTGGAACTGGAAAACATTTAGCGGCACATCATGGTCCGTTGAAGATTCCCTGATCTTTTTCGTCAGAGACCAGGCTGGTGATGTTTACAGAATGGCTTTCAACAAGTTTGGCGGAAGCGCAACCGGCAAGATCGTCTTCGGGAAATCTAAAATTTCTGTTACCGGCATTGCCATGAATAACAACCCTGCCAGCCTGGAGCTTTATCCAAACCCGGTTGGCGATGTTCTGAACGTGAAATTTTTCACTGAAACCCATGGCCCCGCCGAAGTGAAGGTTTTTGATCTCCTTGGGAATATCGTATACAATGATCGTATTGAACTTGTGAGTGGTACAAATCAAATGAATATGAATGTAAATGAATTTAAACCAGGGGTTTACACTTTCAATATTCAGTCAGGACTGGTAAATATCACCAAAAAATTGATTGTCAACAGGTAAAAAATGCTTAGAGGATTCTTTCCTCTTAGCTTCATTATAATTGTGAATTATAATTATTTACAATGAGTAAAGGTCGTTTGTTTGTTTGTTTGTTTGTTTGTTTGTTTGTTTCTCTCAGCCTGCTGACCCCCGCATTGGTTTCGGGTCAGCAGGCTTTAATTAAGGTCATCGACCTGAAAAGCCGGGAAACGATACCATTTGCTCATGTATGTCTTGAGGGCATGAAAAATAAGACACAAAAACACCTGGTTACCGACCTGAATGGCAAAGCGGTCAATGACTGTAAAGAGCGGTCAAAACTCGCTATTTCTTTTGTTGGTTATGAAACATATTTGGATACTGTTAAACCGGGTCAAAATATTACAGTTGAGTTAAAACCAACAGTTCTCAGCATGAACGAGGTTGTCGTTACTGCGCAATACACTCCCGAAAAAGTTGACAAGTCAATTTATAAAATCAATGTGATCAACAGCAGGCAGATAGAACAGAAAGGAGCCAATACCTTAACGGATCTGCTTCAAGGCCAGCTTAATATGAGGGTTTCACAAGATGCTGTTCTGGGAACTTCGCTAAGTCTTCAAGGGATGTCGGGCGAAAATGTAAAATTCCTGATGGATGGCGTGCCAATCATTGGCCGCATGAATGGCGGTATCGACCTCAGCCAGATCAACCTCAATAATGTAGATCATGTTGAGATTATTGAAGGCCCTATGTCGGTCATCTATGGCAGCAATGCCCTGGCTGGTGTCATTAACATCATCACCAAGGAAAACAAAGTCGCTAAAATTGGCGCTCACGTTGATCCTTATTATGAAAGTGTCGGCGTTTTTAATATTGATGGGGGCGTTTCAGTGAATCGGAAACGAAATGTTTTTTCTTTTGAAGGCGGAAGGCATTTTTTTGATGGATATTCGGTGGAAGACACGACACGCTCAAAAACCTGGAAGCCCAAGCGCCAGTATATGTTTGACACCTATTATATCTATGCGCTGGAGAAAACTAAAATAAAACTAGCGGCACAATATTTCAATGAAAAACTAGAAGATAAAGGCAATTTGCTGCCTCCTTATCACGAAACGGCTTTTGATTCGTATTACTATACGATTCGTTATTCTGGCAGGCTGGAAGGTTCACATCAGTTTGACAAAACACATTTTGTGAATTTTCTGGGTTCCTGGTCAGCCTACGACCGGATCAAAAACACTTATTTTAATGACCTGACTACTTTGAATGAGATCTTAACCACCAATCCTGAAGACCAGGATACAACGAAGATGAGTTCCTGGATGTTACGTTCGTCATATGCTTTGAGTGATGAAAATAAGCAACTAAATTACCAGGGAGGTGTGGATTTAAATAGCGAAAATGGTAGTGGAAAACGGATTTTAGGGACGAAACAGCAGATTGGTGATTATGCTGCTTATTTGAGTCTTAAATATGAACCAGTTGCGGTGTTGTCTATTCAGCCTGGTTTCCGGTTCATCTATAACACGAAATATACAGCGCCACTCGTTTATTCATTAAGTACAAAATGGAATATAAATGAAGTTTATTCTTTACGGGCTAGTTATTCCAGGGGATTCCGCGCCCCGGCATTAAAGGAACTGTATTTGTATTTTGTCGACATCAATCACAATGTCCAGGGAAACCCGAATCTCAAAGCAGAAAACTCGAATAACTTCAATTTCAACCTGGCTTTTAATCATGAACTAAAGGATTTAGCATACAGGGCAGAACTCAATGGGTTTTATAATGATATTCATGACATTATAACGCTGGCACAAAGGTCTGGCACATTATATACTTACGTCAATGTTGACCGCTATAAAACACTGGGAGGAGAACTAAAAGTCGGGATGAATATCTATCCCCAGCTTACTGTGAACCTTGGATTTGCAGAGACTGGCAGGCTGAATTCGGTATCATCGTCACAAGCTCATGTGAGTGAATTCAAGTATACACCAGATGTTAGTTCAGACTTAACCTTTAAGATTCCAAAGCAGGAGCTTAGCTTTTCGGTTTTTTATAAATATAATGGCAAGATGCCTCAGTTGTATCTTCAAAAAGATACTATTGTCGAGGGATTTGTCTCTGCCTATAATACAATGGATATTACCGCAAACAAAGGCTTCCTGCATAATCGCATCCGCTTTTCAACAGGGGTAAAAAATGTATTTAACAATACCACAATTGCTGCAGTGGGTTCGACTGGCGGTGCTCATAGTGGTAGTGGGACTGACACCAACATAGGTTGGGGAAGAACATTCTTTGTAAAGCTCTCCTTCATCTTCAACCAGTATAACTAAAGACATGAAGAAATATCTATATTTTATTTCGGGGATTTTCCTTTTGCTGACTTCTTGCTTTAAAGAGGATCAGATGGTTTCCAGGCATGCACCTGGGAATGTCAAAACGGATACCGTAGCCATGGGTCAGTATTATAAATCACAGGTATATTTCGACCTTGGTAAAGGGCAGTCAGTATCCACAAATCTTAAGTCTGATTTCGACCTTGGTTTTGAGTGTGGTGCAGCTGGATGGCGTGTTATCCTGAATACCAGCACTTTCATGAAAGCTGCTGATGCCGGAATTCGTCCGTTCGGACAAGCCATCGATACCAATGGGATGAACTTTAAATTCGACAAATCGGATGGAAACCTCGATTCCCTGGCTATTGGGAAGTGGTTTACTGTTCAGGGGAACGATACCATTTCCAATCTTCATGTTTATGTGATCAACCGGGGACTGGATGAAAGCGGCTTTGAATTAGGGATGCGACAGATGATCTTTGACAGCCTGAAAAACAGCACATATTATTTCAGAATTGCCAACCTTAATGGCTCAAGTCAAAAATCATATTCGATTGCCAAAGAGGCAGATTATAATTTTATTTATTTCACACCGAAGTTTGGTGGAATTTCAAAAGTAATTGAACCTGTAAAGGGAGCTTATGATCTCATCTTTACCCAATATACTACCTTGTTGTATACCGATTTAGGTGCCCCGTATCCCTATATTGTTACTGGCGTTTTACTCAATAGAAATAATGTTGAGGCTGTGGTCGATTCAATAGATTCGTTTGAAAGTGTGACCCTCAGCGATGTCAAGGGCCTCCCTTTTAAAAATACGATGGACTATATTGGATATAATTGGAAAAAGTATGACTTTGCCGTGGCTTCATATACGGTTAATACCAAATTGGTTTATATCATAAAAGATACTGAAGGTGCCTATTACAAAATGCGTTTTGTTGGATTTTACAATTCACAAGGAGTGAAGGGCTATCCTGTGATTGAATTCCAATTGCTCTAAGCGATTATTTCATTTTCTTAAACCAAAGATACCAGGCATAGGAATAGAACCTGGGGTCATTCTTTTGCTGCATTTTTTCCGCATCATTCTTGTTGGCAGGAGCTGGCAGCAATACGTCGTCACCGGGATGCCAGTCAGCTGGAGTCAACACATTATCTTTATCAGAATTTTGCATGGCGATTAAGGTTCGTTCAATTTCATCAAAATTACGACCGGTTGTGGACGGGTAAAAGAAAATAGAACGGATTTTGTTTTCGGGATCGATGATAAATACGCCACGGATGTCTTTTTTGTCACTATAAGAAGGGTGGATCATTCCGTATTTCTTGGAGATCTCCAGCTGATCGTCAGCAATCAAAGGGAAGTTGATCTTCATTTTGGGTCCTTTTTTGTATTCAATACTTTCGAGCGAATTGACCCATTCCATATGGCTGTTCAGCCCATCAGTAGAAATTACCAATATTTGGGTATTTAATTTCCGGAAATCTTCCTGAAGCTTGGCAAGTTCTAGGATTTCTGAAGAACAAACCGGGGTAAAATCAGCAGGGTGGCTAAAGATAATTTTCCATTTGGCAAAATAGTCCTGGGGAAACTTTATTTCTCCAAGGGTCGATTTTGCCACAAAAGAGGGAGCTTCTTCCCCAATGAGGGGGATTCTTAAATGTTTTTCATCCTGAGCTTGTAATGAGATATTACAAAGAAAAATGAACATTAGGCTACTAAACAAAAATGATTTCATTGTGATTTATGTTAATTTAGACTAAATTAATACAATAACGCATAGAAGATCAAGTAAATGGGAATAATTAACTATAATATAACAAAATAGGAAGGTGGCCATATCAATATGCCAATTTTCAATAGACTAATTGAAGGGGAAGGAATTTACCAATATCCCAATTTTTAATATACCAGTATACCAATTGAAGGGTTAGGTTATTTCTGGTTTTAAACAAAGCAGGCCAGTACATAATCTTGATTAATTACCTGTGAAATAAGCCATTATCTGACAACCTTTGCAACCACCAAATTAGGGGAATATTGGTAAATTCTTTCACTTGGGACATTCACTTCAAAGGGACCACCGGTATCGGATGCTGTAGCCATGGCGAAAGACTCAGGTCAAAGCCCGACAAGTTGAACTTTTTAATTGTCCCCAGGACATTGTGCTTCCAGCTTTTGTTGGCCCTGGCATAGCCGGAGTTGCCGATTTGTTTAATCCAAAGCGCATAATCTGCATTACATTGCAGAATCGGGTAATAGCTTTTTTTTGATATATATTCACAAAATCCCTTGTATGATAAAGAGTCGCTATTATAGGTTTTGTAGGCAGTCAGATGTTTTGTGCCAGGGATTTTATATCGTTTTACAGCTTTGATCCCAAAATGGTTGTGCAAGAGTTTGCAATTACGGCTATTGCCACCACCGCTTTCGATGTAGGCAATACTGAGGATGACACTCGCAGGAATTCCGTATTCATCCATCATCATCGTCGCAAGTCCACAGTATTTGCGGATGTATTGTTGTGTCGTATCCTGCGAACAGCCACAGAACGAGTTCAGCAACATCAGTCCGAAAAAACTTAAAATGAATAGTTTGCGCTTCATAATCGGGCGCTAATATAAATGTTATTTATGTTTTATTATATTTGTAGCTTACAAATGAGTCTCTCACTTTACTTTCCCAAAACTATCTTATGAGGAATTTCTACTTAGGCTTTTCAATTGCATTCCTGATTCTGTTGAGTTTTTCAGCATTTCCCCAGCAAAAATTTCAATATGAAGGCAATTGGGGCCAGGCTGGTTTTTCTGTGGTACAACAAGACCAATCTGGTATCATTGTGAATTTTTCTGTTCCTGATTTTTCGATTGATCCTGTGATCGTCAATGGAAAACACCAAAGTTCCATTCAACTCCCCGGGGTCTTTCTTTTCAATAATGAAGGCGCTCCTAATGTGCCCGGAACAGGCAGATACATTGCTATACCGGAAGGCGCTACTGCATTTGTAGAGGTTCTGGATCAAAGGATTGAGATCATTCAAAATGTCGAACTGGCTCCCGCACCCCGCATCCCTAAGGAAAATGAAGACGGGCTCGAATATCCCGTGGATCAGTCAATTTACAGCAACAATGCGTATTATCCGGCACAGGCGACTTTGCTCTCGGCGCCAACCAAAGTGAGAGGAGTTGATGTTGTTATGTTGGGGATTTCTCCCTTCCAATATAATCCTGTTACTAAGGAATTGTTGGTGTATAAAGATATTAAAGTAAAAGTCCATTTCCTCGGCGGGAATGCTCATTTTGGCATCGACCGTTTGCGCAGCCGCTGGTTTGATCCATTACTTGAGGATATGTTGCTTAACCCCAAATCATTACAAAAAGTTGACTATAATAAAACGACCCTTAACACCGATGAAGTTGGTTATGAGTACCTGATCATTGTTCCTAATGATGAAATATTTTCCCAATGGGCAGATTCAATTAAAAAATTCAGGACCCGCCAGGGCATCATCACCGGAATAAAGACTTTGGCTGAGGTTGGTGGAAATACCACTACTGCTATTGAGAACTATATCAACAATGCCTATAATACCTGGAGCATTCCTCCTGTTGCTTGCCTGCTTATCGGGGATTTTGGCACGAATGCAGCTAATACGCTCATTTCTCCGATATATAACAGTTATTGTGCGTCCGACAACATTTATGGTGATGTGGACGGGAATAGTATGCCCGATGTGGTGATGGCAAGGATGACAGCGCAGGATGGACCGCAACTCCAGGTGATGGTCCGTAAGTTCCTTGACTATGAAAGGAATCCTCCGATGAGTCCTGCTTTTTATGACCACCCGATCACCGCCTTGGGTTGGCAGACCGAACGTTGGTTCCAGGTCTGTTCAGAGGTTATTGGTGGATTCTGGAAAAACAATCTTGGAAAGCATCCGGTAAGGGTGAATGCCGTTTATGTTGGAGATCCGAGTGTTGATCCCTGGTCATCGGCAACAAATACCAGTACTGTTGTCAGCTATTTCGGGCCAAGTGGTCTAGGCTATATCCCGGCGACTCCGCAAGGACTCAGTGGATGGACAGGCGGCACACCAGCCGATGTAAATATTGCTTTGAATGAAGGCTCGTTTATGTTACAGCACCGTGACCATGGTTTTGAAAATGGCTGGGGCGAGCCGGGCTATACGACTCCCGATATCGATGACCTTACCAATACCGACCTTTCTTATATCATGTCAGTGAATTGCCTGACCGGGAAATTCAATTACTCAAGCGAAGTTTTTGCTGAGCGATTTCACCGCTATACTTATAATGGTCAGCCTGCCGGGGCACTTGGGGTCCTTGCAGCCACTGAAGTATCCTATTCTTTTGTAAATGATGTTTTTGTTTGGGGCATGTACGACAATATGTGGCCCGAGTTTTTGCCTGCCTATGGCAGTAACCCTGCGGATAGGGGAATCCTTCCTGCCTTTGGGAATGCTGCCGGGAAGTATTTCCTGCAGCAGTCAGGCTGGCCATACAATACCACGAATAAAGAAGTCACTTACAACCTGTTTCATCATCATGGAGATGCTTTCCTCACTGTATTTTCAGAAGTGCCGCAATCACTGACCGTTGTACACAATCCAACCATATATACAGCCGAAACATCCTTTGCTGTTACGGCTGATGCCGGAGCACTCATTTGTTTATCGATGAACGGAGAAATTCTGGGTACCGGAATCGGTACCGGAGCACCGGTTTCCATCACAATACCCGGGAATCAGATTCCTCCGGATGTGATCGATGTGGTGGTCACCAAGCAGAACCGTCTTCGTTATGAAGGTGTAGTCAATGTAATTCCACCGAATGGTCCTTTTGTTGTGAAAAATGTAGTTATCGTAAACGATACAGCAGGAAACAGTGACGGACTTGTAGATTACGGCGAAGCCATCCAACTAACAGTGGCGGTTAAAAATGTCGGGAATTCACAGGCAAATAATGTCGTAGTGAACCTGTCAACAAGCGACCCATTTATTACGATGGGAACTGCAAGTGCAAACTATGGCAATATCGCAGCCAGCCTTATCGTCAGTGTAACGAATGCGTATAGCTTTACTGTTGCCAATAACATCCCCGATGGGCATTTGATCGTTTTCAAACTTACTGCCTCAGATGGGACCAATAACTGGGTCAGCTATTTCAGTTTACAAGGACATGCGCCTGTTATTTCCTATGTGTCGTTTTCTGTCAATGACTCTTTGGGTAACAACAACCACAGGATAGATCCAGGAGAGAATTTTACATTGGATATCATCATTAAAAATTCAGGCTCATCCAAAGCAGTGAATGTGTTCGGACTCTTGTCAACTGCGGATACTGTTGCATTGGTGAATGCAGCCGCACTTCCTTATGGTGACCTGGCCCCCGGAACTACCGGGCTTGCTTCATACAGCGTCACTGCAGATTCTGCTACTCCCACCGGACATATGGTTTTGTTTAACCTGGGATTAAATGCTAACCTTGGGATCACGGGATCGGGGAGTTTCACAACGGTTTTTGGTCAGATCCCGGCACTCGTTATTGACCTGTATCCCAATCACAATTCTGGTCCAATCATTAAAACAAGCATTCAGTCTCTCGATCTGAGTTGTGACTATACCACGATTTTCCCTACGGGCTTAGATGACTATAAATCCATTTTTGTATGCCTTGGGGTCTATTCTGGTGTCACGGCCTTGTCGTTCACACAGGGACAGGCGCTTGCAAGTTTCCTGAATGCAGGGGGGCGCGTGTATATGGAAGGCGGAGAGACGTGGTTTTATGATGTCCAAACCCCAGTGCATCCCATGTTTAAAATCACAGGCCTGGCAGATGGTTCAGGTGACCTCGCTACTGTCAACGGCCAAAGCGGGTCGTTTACCCAGGGAATGAGTTTTTCGTATTCATTTTCAAATAATTATGTCGACAGGATCGGCATCCTGAACGGAAGCACTGCATTCAAAATATTCCAAAACCAGATCCCTTCTTATTGTACCGGTATTGCTTATGACGGCGGAAACTATAAAACCATTGGCGTTTCTCATGAATTTGGCGGACTTACCGGCAATAACTGTCCTTCAACAAAAGAGAACCTGATGTACCAATATATGGTCTTTTTTGGCTTGCGTAACAATGATTACTTAAAAGCCAAATTCAGTGCGACAAACACGAATGTTTGCTTAAATACCACAGCCAGCTTTCATGATAAGTCGGTGAGCTGTCCGGATAGCTGGTATTGGGAATTTCCGGGAGGAAATCCATCAAGTTCCAGCCTTTCAAGCCCTGTAGTCACTTATGACTCAATAGGTTTGTTTGATGTGAAACTCATCGTCACCAAAGGTGCATTGGTGGATTCTATTTTAAAACCAGGTATTATCAAAGTGATTACCCTGCCTGTTCAGGCCAATCAACCCACAGGTCCAATAAGTGTTTGCAACAATGTGCCACTCTGTTCCTATAGTACAAGCCCGATTGCTGAGGTCACTGCTTATGCCTGGAATATGACGCCAAGTTCAGCGGGAACACTGAATTCTACTGATACAACGGTAAATGCAAATTGGAGTAATGTGTTTTCAGGATTGGCGTCTATTAGTGTATCTGCAGTGAATCAGTGCGGCAGCGGTGCAGCTTCTGTTCCAATAGAGGTATTAGTCAAGCTTCCTCCCGTGGTAACGCAAACAAATTTCGACAACGTCTGCTCAAGCTGGGGGCCTGTGCAGCTTTCAGGAGGACTTCCTATAGGCGGGACCTATACAGGCAATGCGGTATCCAGTGGTTGGTTTTGGCCTGCATCTGCCATTCCCGGCAATAACAACCTTATGTATACATACCTTGATGCGAATTACTGTATCGCATCAGTCACTAAACCTATTTTTGTTGATCCATGTATCGGAATAGACAATCCTGCTGTAAATCCTGTCTCCTTTGAATTGTTTCCAAACCCTGTAAGTCATGTACTTCACCTTAAAGTGAATGGGATGAAAGCAAGTCAGAGCAGAGTCACTGTTAGCAATTTAGTAGGTGAGAATCTGTATGACAGCAAAATCACAACGTCCACCAGTGAATTGAATCTCGACCTGAATGCAGAGGCTTGGTCAAAGGGAATTTATTTCATTACTCTGAAATCCGACAAAGATTTTTTCTGTCGTAAATTTGTGGTTGAATAAGGGATAAGAAATTATAGAACAGTTACTTATAAGTGCTATTTTCGGGGGATGAGGTGCATCTTTCAAATTAGTCAATTACTAGCCGCTTGACAACTTCTTGTTTCTTTGTTTTTATCCGGAGCATATAAATGCCAGGTTTTAGATTTCCCCTTTCTAAACGGAAATTAGTGGAAGACTTTATTGTTTGACTTCTCATCATTCGTCCTGTTAAGTCATTGATCTGTAATTCAATATCCTCATTTTTCAGGCTGCCAAAGTCTAAGGTGCAATACGTTGAAAATGGGTTGGGATAGATCGTAAGAGAAGATTCCGGGTTTAGGGGATCCAAACCTGATTGTGTTTGCGTGGTGACAAAAATACAAGTAGTGTCGTTGCCATGGTTTGCATCATAGGTAAGTCCTGTCCATGCGCATAGCTTCCCGCTCGTATTGGGTAAATTGGATAATAAAGTATTGAATGTGAATAGGATAGAATCGCCGGGCATTAAAAAAGGTGATACATAATTCTGAGTGACAGTAGGCTGGTTTGCAAATTTGTAATAAACCGGGAATGTCAACATAGGGGATGAGCCATAATTTTTGATCCAGAAAGATACCTGGGTAGGACTTGTGATAACGGCATTATTGAGCGGATGTGTGATGCTGACAGATCCCAAATCCTGAGGTAAAGTTTTCTCTACATTACAACGGATCATGAAGTCCTGGGTGAGTCCATCCCTGTATTCAGACCATGAATTTCCGATGATTTCGAAAGTACGGTGTGAAATTGGCAAGACTTTATCAACCGCCATGGTAATATTAGTTCCGCCCATTTCCCACCCTACATAAAAGCCCCCACTGTAGATCACCACAGGGAAGTTATAGCTTAAGGTGATCCATCCTGACGTTGGAGCGACTACCGCTGTTGAGTCAAGTAAGGTTCCCGGGCCACCATTGGGACCGTTGTCATCATAGAGTTTTATGCTACAACCAACTCCGCTTAAGTTTGATAAGATATAGAATTGAACATTGTTGATTTTTACCGGATAGTTTAGGGGTTTAAAATAAACGCCAACGCCACCATGACCATCGACCCAGGATATGCCGGTTACATCCGGAACGTCGTAACAATAACCAAGGTCGTAGGAAACCTGTGTAGTATCCACTACTACAATTTCCTGTATGGCCGAATCATTGTTCACTACTGCATCACCTACGACCCCTGATAAGCGCGTGATATAAGAATAAGTACCAATTGTTGTCGGGTTAAAAATAGTGGGGAAGGTGATGAGGCTGTCATCCTGCACCGCAAGGGTATTGTTAAAAGGAACGCTTGAGTTTAAAAGAACTGTATTTGAAGAAGTTTTAACCTTTGCAGCGGCAGTAAAAACAGGGGGTATCGGGAGATTCCCCATATTTGAAATTTGTGAGATCAAGGAAAAGTTCGCGTTTTTAGGCACAAAGATTCCCCGGTTAAATGGGATAGAATTATAGCGCACAGCTCCGTCAGTAACGAAATATGTCGAATTTACCGGATAGTAATATTTGATGGTATAGGAGGCAGAGGGATACGTTGCAATAAAAGGCATGAGACCAATTGTTCCTGTTACATTTTCAATACCGCCCTTTACATCTGTAGAGGTCATGGCGGTGCCGTTTTGTGCGAGGTAATTCACTGTGATTGACTTATCCGTTTTATCCAGGATGATCTGAAAGGTGTTACTTCCAGTCCAGTAAGGTGAGACTTGTGCATAAAACGGGACCGTGATAAAAGAAATGATCACAGAGTCAGCGGTGACTTTCAGGTAGCATTTCCCGGGATTCCCGGCTCCGGTAAAAGTCAGGTCAGTAAGTAAGGCACTGATATAGTTATGTTTATTGTCGATAGAATCTGGAATAGACGGAAAAACAGAAGCAAGGTTGATTGGGCTGAAAGAGACATAGCCATTCGATCCAATCCACAATTGATCCACTGGATACCAGTAATAATCAAAAACTGGTCCGGGTGAAGTAGTAATGGTATAAGGTCCTTTAAAGTTGTCATCAGCAAGACCAAAAACGCGGTATTCCGAATTAACAATATCGACCCAGTGAAAGGTAGGTCCCCCTGGTTCCAGGTTGTCTTTCCAGGTATAGCCGTATTTATCAGGTCCTCCTTGTCCGGCCATCACGAAATAGCAGACAAAAACACTTAAAATTGTCAAGGTTATTTTCTTCATGGTTAAAAATTATGCGACGAATATACAAAGGAAAGCATGGGTTGTCAAGAAAAGCATGACAGAAAAAAATTCAGGGCCACTCTATTTTGCTGAAATAGAATTGAAATATTTATCTTCGCAGCCCTAAAAAAAATACAAAATCATGAAAATCTACAGTAGCCTAATCCTTTTCTTCTTATTCTCAATTAGTCTTAATGCCCAAAACCCTGTTACAACAATTAGCGGGGATATTCATAAAGGAGTCGTGAAAGAAGTCCTTCAAACCAGTGAATATACGTATCTCAATGTGAAAGAAGATACCAGCGTGACATGGCTTGCAGTTCCATTAATGGATGCAAAAGTCGGAGACACCTGTTATCACATCTCTGGTATTGAGATGATTGATTTCAAGAGCAGGGAACTCAACAGGGTATTCCCAAGAGTATATTTTCTGGATTTTGTGGGCAAAACCCCTGAAGGCGCTTTAAAAAAGGAAAAGAAAGCGCATCCTCAGGTAGCAAAACCGAAGTCGGAGAAGGCTAAAATTTTCATTGAGCCTGGTGTCGGCACCTTAAGCCTGGCCGAAGTGTTCAATAACAGGGAAAGCATTTCGGGAAAGACAATAAAAATCAAAGGAGGTGTCGTAAAATACAACGAGCAGATCATGGGCAAGAACTGGGCTCATCTTCAGGATGGGTCTTCTTTTGGTGATGATTTTGACCTGACTGTAACCACGAAAGAACAACTCAAGGTTGGAGACATTGTGACACTTGAAGGGAAAATAACTTTAAACAAAGACTTCGGTTCAGGCTACTTCTTCAAAATCATCATGGAAGAAGCTGTGATTGTAAAATAATCCTAAATGTATTAATAAGCAGGACTGTAATTTCTGCTTGTGGGGCTATGTCCTGTGCTATGGCAAGTGATGGTACAAGAATTTATGGCTGTTCCATTGGCATGAGCGAACGCATTCTGTGACGTCGTCGTTACAGTATTTATACAATTCGGCAAGTTAACGTCAAAGTTAATGTTATGGAACTGTTCACTCCCATGGGAATCATGACATAAATAACATTCAGTGGCTTGGGCGTTCATGTGGGTATCATGGTAAGTATATCTTGAATTGTTGTGATTGGACCAATAAGAGACATCCTGGTGGCATTTGCCACAGACATCCGCTGAATTTGCGAGTGTACTGCCATGGTCGGTCTTATAATTCGTCACCGTTGTTCCTTGGGTTAGCTGATCTAAAATGTGCAGGTTATGTGATCCATGGGGTCCGCGTCCCTGGCCATTTGTGGCTGATTCAGGGTTGTTGTGGCAACTGGAACAATACATACGGGATGTAGAATTCCATCCTGTCTGGAAAGAAGCTGGATTGATTCCCTGGTTCTTTCCAACGGCCATTACGGGATGAAAAGAATTGTTATTGGGGTTGTATTCCTGTGCCATATCTCTGTTGTCAGCAATTTGCCCATTTGTCCCTCCTGTTGTCAGCTTTTTCAGACCATCAGCTACGAGGGCAGTTCCATTCCACCCGCTGGGTAAGTAGGTTGGGAGTGTGGTGTAACTGGAATGGCATTTATAACATACCTGGTATTCCTGAGTAACGTTGGGAAGCCATGTAAATCCAGTTGGAGCACCGGGGCCTGCATAGCTTGGTTCAACACCTTTTACCCCGATCAAAGTAGGTAATAAAGCAGGAGCAGTAGCAGTGCCGGCCTGTACCCCATGAGGATTATGACAATCTACACATTCAACATGGCGATTTGCACCTCCGAAAGCAGTTCCGGCGCTTTCGTGAACATCATGAACACGATAGCTGGAAGCAGGATTGTGTTTGTAAAAATCGGTGGTAGTGTTGGTGGTACTGCTAAAAGCCAAATGTACTTTAACAGTGGCAGAACCAGAGGCCCCATGACAATTCAGGCAGAAGCCTTCTTCTTCATTGGTAAGGTCGGTTCCTGTTCCGGGGCCAGAATAACCATAAGGTCCCAACATCACCCTTTTGTTTGAGCCATGGCCGTTATCATGGCAATCGAGACAGCTTAAAGAGGATTTATGTGAAGACGCATTCCACATTGCAGCATCAATTTGTGGAACCGTAACATTATCACTGAATGGTGTCATAGAACCATTGGCCCCATTGGCGTCATGGCACTTCACACAGAAACTCTCGACACTGGATTTGTTGGTCGGGTCATAAGTGATTACATTGAGGAACCCAAGGTCAGGATCCAATAATTTAACAATGCCTCTCATATGATCTCCCATATAATGGCATTTCATGCAGTCTGCGACATTAGGAATCGCGCTGAGGACATGATGTGAAGTCCTTTTAAAGTCACCGCCATCACCCAGGCCATTCCCGGAGTTGTCAACGATTTGACGTCTGCCTCCCGCCGGGCCAACACCAGGCTTGTCAGTGAGGGCGTTATGACATGAAAAACAATCTGTTTTAGGAGCGAAGCCATTGTTATGCGGATGGCAGTTCACGCATTTTTGAGTAGCAGGTACATGTCGTGCGTCAGAAGTGCCACCGGAGGTGTTCGTATAATGGTCAGTGTTGGTATGACAAACTTCACAGATTTTATCATAAGTACCGGAAGCCGCAGCATAGTTGATTGGAGTGGAATTGTCCGGAAAAACAACGGTTTTATTTCCACTGAAAGGAGTTGCAACGGTATTTCGGATCATTAAGATATTTGATTTGTCAGGATTGTGGGTATAATGACAAGTTTTGCAACCCATATTCTTGTGATCCATATTGATGGTGGGACTTTTCTCAATATGGCAACTGGTGCATACGCTGTTGCCATTGGTGGCTCTCAGCAAATTTCCATCTGTTGAAGTGGCATTGTGTGGCTGATGGCAACTACTGCACTCAACTTTGTTGTTGACTAAAGTAAGTGGTGAAGCTGGCGAAGCCAGGAAGCGAGCGTCTGAGGGGTTGTAATCCACTCCGACAGGGTGGCTTCCTTTATTGGCAGAGGCCATGCCATAGGTTCCGACATTTCGGGCAGCATGACAATCTTTACAGATGGCATCACTGGTGTTGGAGGCTCTTAAATAGCTGGGGTTTACAAAAGGATTGTGCTGATTATGACAAGTGGAACAAATGATATTTCCGCCGGGGAGTCTTAATGCCATGTCTGCGTTTACAGGGGTGTTGGCATCATAAGTTGTGTTGACAGCAGGCTGATCCCAGGCATGTGAAGTGCCGCTCACGCCTGGTACTGCTTTCATCGCATTCGAGAAGGGATGCAAACTTGCGGCACCATTGGTGTTATGGCAACTCATACATAAGTTTGCGTTTCCGGCCACAGCAGTAAGGTTACCGGCGGGAGAGGTATGGGTAATATGGCACTGACTGCAATCGTTATGTGGAGGGATTATCGTAACGGCAAAAACAGAAGCTGCACTGTTCACGCATCCGTTTGAAGCCATGACGCTGATGTTTCCATCCTGGCCTACGCCACCCGTTGTCACGGTAATTGCTGTTGTTCCTGCACCGGCGGTGATAGTCCAGCCAATGGGTAGATTCCAGATGTAGGTTGTGGCGTCCTGGACGGCGGCGATGCTATAGGTGATGCCTGGGGTATAACCTGAAATGGGTGTTGTCCCGCTGATGGAACCCGGTGTTGCAATAACTGATGGCAAAAAGCTTGGTGTGAAGGGAGTAGAAGAGACTGTTGCCGGTATTGCGCAAGGCAAATTACTGGTCAAACTGCAGCTAACCACATCACCAGGGCTTATGGCTGCATTGGTGTAAATTGGATTATTGGTTCCAACGTTTGCGCCATTAAGAACCCACTGATAAATTGGTGTTGTGCCCCCGTTTGTCGGGCTTGCGGTAAATGTTACGGCTGTACCCGGGCAAATAGGTCCGGATGGATTGGCGCTGAGGCTTACGGAAGGCGTTGGCGTAGGGGAGGTTATGAGTGTCCCTGTAACGATAAAATTTCTTGTCGAAATAGATTTGCTGGTACTTCCAGAAGCACCATATAATCTAAAAACAACAGTTTGTGTAGCAGGAATAACAATACTGATGGCTCCAGTTGTAAAGGCTGTTGGTGTAGAGGAAGCCACTGAAATATTTGACCCGATTTGAGTCTCGGCACCCCCATTCACAGCATATTTTAGCTGTAAACAATTTGTTGGGGAACTGGTCCGATGATCAAAAGTGATGGTAGTAATATTAAGATCATTTCCACAGCCCGGGGTGATAGAAAACTCATAATAGTCAGTTGGGTTTGGAGTACAAACAGTTCCGTTAAACTGGGTTGCAGTAGCCCCATTTGTAGCATTATAAGGCGTTCCCCCGACGGTAAGACCTGCTCCAAACAGGTGCGATGTAGCTGTAATGTTGCCATTCACGACCACGCTGGCATTAGCTGTAAGAGCCCATGTTGCCGTTGCCGTTTGGGCGACAGACCTGGTTTGAAAAATAGTTGACATCAGGAAGACCGACAGTAGGAAGATGCCGCTAAAGCTGAGAATATTTTTTGAGGGGAGTGTCTTTATCTTATCCATTCTTGTTTGTATAGAACTGGAGATTATCGCAGCAGGTAAAAAATTATTTGTTTAAGATGAGCTTTGAGCTTGTCGTACAATCGCTTGTAATGACCTTAACTACATAAACTCCGTTTGAAAAATCACCAAGGTCAATTGTGGTGGTATATTCTGTAGCTGTAGCTGGTGAACCAGACTGGCTAAAAACTTTATTGTAGATCAGTTGTCCATTCATGTTCGTGATCTCAATGCAGCTCATGCGTCCTTTCAATTTGTTAATTTCAAGTACAAATCTGCCGTCGCAAGGGTTAGGGCTTATGTTCACATTCATCCCTGAAGCAGCAGTAATGCTTGCAATACTGCTGGCATTTCCGACCGTGATGGTTTTCTGGATCGTTTTGGTACATCCCTGGTTTTCAGCCGTAAGGCTAACGGTATAAATTCCCGGGGCGAAGTAATCATGAACCGGGTTCATAGCGTTGCTGGTGGTATTGTCGCCGAAATCCCATGAATAAGAGACTGCATTTTGGGTGACATTGACAAAGCTGATATTCAGGTTATTAGAAGTAGTATTGAAATCAGGAATAGGATTTGGCACCAGGTTCAGGGTGGAACTTCCGCTGAAACAGCTTCCTGCGGTGGAGGCATCCGTGAGGGCAGTCACCTTATATGTCCCTGATTGTGAAACGTTAAGATGATAAGGATTGGTGCTGATGTTGTTTAGTGTAATCGGATTCTGGTTGTTGCGTGTATAGGTAAAGCTCCAGGGTGAAGTACCGGTGAATTTTATGGTAATATCAGTAGAATCTCCTTCACAAACGAATAGTAACCCACTTAAAACAGATGCTGATGGTAATGAATCGCTGATACTGAATAATTCGAGAGATCCGTTATTCATTGAACTTAGTATGACTTTCTCCTGGGAATTAAAAGCCACGTCAAGCGGCACATTTAATTGGCCCTGGCCACTGCCGAATTCGCCGAATTTTGTGATAAAAGTTCCATTTTCATTATACACACTGACCCTCCCTAAAAATGCATCACAAACATAGATATTTCCACATCTGCCAACAGTGATGCCTTGAATACGGTAAAATTTACCGTCGGTATTTCCGTAAGAGCCCAATACATTAATTAAGGTACCATCCAGTGCATAGATATACACACGGGTTTGAAGGTTGTTTTCTGTAGCCCCTTGCTCTCCGACGACGATCCTGTCGTTTTTACGATCATAACAAATACCTGTTGGGAAATTCAAGGTGCCTTGTCCGATGCTTTGAATCAGCGTCCCGGAATTGCTGATCACCAGGATTTTTCCAAGTTTGCTGTCTGAAACGTACAATTGATCTGATGGGCTGAACGATAAGCCATTCGGATAGGCACTACCGCTATAAAACAGGCTGCTGGCCCCATTCGAACTCAACTTATAAATGTTGCCACTTGTAGCATCGCCGGCAAATATCTCACCATAACTATTAACTGCAATCGATACAGGTTTAAAACCTAGCGTAATGGTAGAAATTAAATTGGCTGCCGGGTCATATTTGTTAATGTTGCTGGTGTAGGTATCAATAACATACACGTTGTCATTGTTGTCAATAGCCATCCGGCCCGGCGCCTGTAAACTACCAGTTATACTTGATGAATATTGAAAATCCCCTGTTGTCACCTGGGCATGGATACCATTAATACCTGCCAGGAGTATTGTTAGGGTGAGGATAGAACGTAAGAGGTTTCTCACAAGATATTTTTTTACAAATTTATACATTAAAATAACTGGATATAATTTTTAAAGGGTTTTTTGGACAGCATACGTGTGATAATGAGTTATTTGGAATTATTATAAATTGAGACATGTGGATATTTATGTATATTTTTCCTATAATTTTGGAAGGCATCAAGAACAATAATAATTTGAATTATTTAGGTAATTAAATTACTATAAAAACAACAATTTCAAACAAACAAAAATTATGAAAATCAGACATTTACTTTTTGCAATTTCAATATTATTAACTGCTCAATTTGTAACCGGACAGACCATCGTCGGTTCCAAACATGATTTTTCTACAGCTTCATGGAACTCCACCGGAGAAATCTGTAAAGTTTGTCATACGCCTCACGGTGCTGCTCTCGTTGCCAATGCCCCATTATGGAGTCATGCTACTTCAACGGCAACTTATACTGTCTATTCATCCCCGACACTGAATGCAGGAACACCTGCCGGCACCATTGGTCAGCCTTCTGCCAGTTCAAAATTATGTCTGAGTTGCCATGACAACACCGTGGCCATAGGTGGAACGACTTTTATTGCCACAGTAGGCACACCTGTTGGTTATTCTAACGTGGGCATTGATCTCAGCAATGATCACCCGATTTCTTTCACTTATGATGCTGCATTGGTAGCACTTGATGCAGGTTTGAAAGCGGTAACTTCACCTTCAGGAATCGGTTCAGGTACTATTGGTTCCAGTATGCTTTTGGGCGGAAAAATGGAATGTGCTTCCTGTCATGATGTTCACAATGGTGCTGGTATTGCACACCTCCTGGTGAAATCCAATGCAGCAAGTGCACTGTGCCTGACTTGCCACAGTAAATAAGAAATTACTGTCCTTCGCTTATAGGTTTATTTGCCAGGCAATTTTGCTTCGCATACCATATCATTACATTGCCTTTTCATGGAAAAACGCTTCATTGTTATTCTGCTAATCATACTTGGACCACTTGTCTTTCTATCCTGTTCAAAGAAAGTCAGTAATGTTCACAAAGGAGGTGACCTGGTCATTTACCCATCACCTCCAGATACGACACGCGTACAATTTTTAACAAGCATCAGTACATCACTCGATATCACAGGTCAAAGAAGCGGACTGGCTCGTTTTGTCCTGGGAGAGAATAAATCTCTGCCTATCGCAAAGCCTTATGGAATCGCAATACAAAAAGGGAAACTCTTTGTTTGTGATGCCAGTATCAATGGCTTGGAGTATATCGATTTCGACAAACATACCTTTGATTATCTGGTCCCAAAAGGCAGGGGCAAGTTAAAAATGCCTGCCAATTGCATCGTGGATACTGCACAAACACTTTATGTTGCCGATGCCCAGCGTCGCCAGATTGTGGTTTTCGATAAAAACGGTGAGTATGTCGATGCTTTTGGTGATTTGGGTGATGCAAAACCGACTGACATAGGAATTTATGGCGACAAAATCTGGGTTCCAGATGCCAGTCACAATAAAGTCAATGTTTATCAAAAAGGCACTCATAAATTACTGTATTCCTTTCCTGACAGCACTGAAACAGGTGACGGACATTTGTTTCAGCCGATCAACATCACCGTAACGAAGGACTTTGTTTATGTAACTGACTTTGGTGATTTTAAAGTTAAGACATATACGCATGCAGGCGAGTTTCGCCAGGCTGTCGGCGGTTTTGGGAATTCTCTCGGGCAATTTGTCAGGCCGAAGGGAATCGCAGTCGACAATGATGGTAACCTTTTTGTTGTGGATGCCGGATTTGAGAATGTACAGATATTTAATAAAGAAGGTCAGTTGCTAATGTTTTTCGGAGGATCTTACAAAGGCCCCGGAGATCTTTGGTTACCGGCAAAGGTTATCGTTGATTATGACAATTTAAGCTATTTCAAGAAATACGTGGACCCTGGCTTTACACTGAAATATTTGATTTTCGTTACCAACCAGTATGGTCCGGACAAAATCAACGTTTATGGCGCAGTCGGAATTAAAAAATAACAACACCATTAATTGAACGGATGAAACTACGTAGTTCCCATATTCTCCTGTTTCTGCTCATGGGCATGTTGGTTAGTTGTTCCCCGATAACCAGTTATAGAATCTTGTCATTTCTTTTTGATGGGGTCCCCAACTTTACAAAAACGCGGATCTACCATCCACTTGACACGCTGAAACCTGGCAATGGCGTCCCGGCCTTGGCTTCCTTTGCGGCTGTTCCTGTTGCTGAATTGGTGACTCATCCTCCCTACGGGAATCATAAGTGTACTTGTTGCCATGAGGAAGGCTTAAAGAGTGCCGTAAAACCCATGCCGGGCGTTTGTTATGGTTGTCATGATGATTTTAAAGACCAATATGCGTTTGTACATGGTCCTGTTGGCGGTGGTTATTGCACTGCCTGCCATTCACCTCATACCGCAAAGCTGCCGAAATTACTTAAACGTAAAGGCCAGCAACTGTGCACCCAATGCCATGTTTTGACTGAAGTAATGAAGAATAAAGCACACAGCTCCATCGGGAGTAATGACTGTACCAGCTGTCATAACCCGCATGGTGGAGCAACAAGGTATGCCTTAAAATAAAAAAATGGATCAGAATTGAGAACGTTCAAGATCATAGCAGCTATAATGTTACTGTCACTGGGGGCCTTCGCCCAACAGTCGACAGTAGCTCCTACGTTTTTTAAACTTACCAGCTTTACCGGGCAATTAAGTCTTGATGGATATTTCAGGCAGGAAGCGATCAAACGCGGCGACCAGACTGATACTGCCGATAGTTATAATGTCAATGCCGGGGTTCTTCTGAATGCCACTAGCTTTTTCTATCATCCTGACTTTTTCCAGTTCGACGTCTATGCTGAGTATTCCCCGGGTCAAAGCCGCGACAGGTATATTGCCATCCCGGATGAAGGGGAGATGAGAACAACAAAACGACTCGACCTTAGAGGTTTGTTGTTTCAAAAAAAGATCGTTAGTCTTTCCGCTTTTGCCAATGCCTCTCAGACTTTCAGCAATAGGGAGTTTTTGTCAGACATTAAAACGGATTCGAAAAATTTTGGAGGTGTTTTCTTTTTACGTACCAAATATCTACCACTCTCGATAAGCTATCAAAAAGGGAATATCATCCAGAATGAAATTAATACAGGCAGGTTATTCAGTTATGACAACGACAACCTCGAAGGACGCGTCATGCAATCCTTTGGTCGTCATGATCGTCATGAACTTATTCTCTCCAGGAATTATTTGAAAAGGATAGAGAAAGACATGCCTGCTATTACCAATGACTTAAGGGAGTTTTACCTGACAGATGAGGTTTATTTTGATCGTTTGCAGCGTCAGCGCTTCAATTCTTTGATCAACTTTGCTGATCAGGTTGGCTATGATACCATGCAAAGGAAACAAGCCTTCGAAACTTTATCGTTTAAGTTGCCTTGGAAATTTGAACTGGGAGCCAATTACAACTATTATGATATTAAGCGGGAACGTCAAAATATCAATCAGCAAACATGGAGGGGACTGATTCGGCACAAACTCTTTGAAAGTTTGAATTCCAACGCTTTTTATGAGAATGTCAACATCAAGCAAACTGACTTTGATCAGAAAGAAATCAAAACCGGGATTAACTTCATGTATGAGAAGAAAATCCCAACAGGTCAGATAAATCTGTCGTACAGCTATTTATGGGATCACCAGGAACAGCCCAATGGCGCTTCCCAATGGTTCCAGGTGATGCACGAACAATATATTCTGATTGACGCTACAATCGTCTTATTAAAACGGCCGAATGTCGATGTTGCGTCACTCCAGGTTAGGGATGTTACAGGCACCATTTTATACCAGGTTAATTTTGATTATATCATCGTGACCCATGGGCAATATCTTGAAATACAACGTGTCCCCGGCGGTCAGATTGCAAATAACATGACTGTTTTCGTTGACTACAGAGCTTTGATGCCCGGTGCCTACCGGTTCGATATGCATAACGAGAACTGGTCAGCTGGCATTACTTTGTTTAAGAGGCTTGTTAATTTATATTATCGTCATCAGAAACAGAGCTATAGAAATCTACAAAAAACCGATTTTATTACCCTCGATTCCATCACCCAGAATCTGTATGGATTCAGGACAGAATATAAATCTTTGAGTGGCGGTGTTGAATATGATGATTATAACAGCTCTATCATGCCCTATAAGCAATTACGCTATTTCATCAGCTGGCAGGGAGAATACAGGAAAAAACTTATTTATTCTCTGAATGCAAACCTCAGCGAATATGAACTGGTTGCAGATACCATTCACCAGCAATATTCTGATGTGAATGGTCAGTTAGGATATAATTTAAATGGGTATTCAAAAATTACGCTCGAATTGGGATACAGGCATCAAAGTGGGGAAAAGGTCAACATTGATTTGGATATGCTGAACGCCCGCCTCGAGTACACCACGCAAATCAGGCAGATATTTATTTCTGTCGGAGCCCAAACTTACCGGAGGAATTATATGAATGAAATAAACAATTACAATGGATTGTTTTTCAAAATCGCCCGCCGCTTTTAATCAATTAAAATTATGAACAGGATACTCTATATACTTCTTTTCCTTTTCTTGTGCTTGCCGGTTTTTGTGTTTTCTCAATCTATCGTTAATACAGTCCATAACCTTTCCGCATCCGGTCCGGGAGAAGTAAAAGCCACTTCCGAATCCGAGATTTGTATTTTCTGCCATACAACACATACCGCCAAAGCACAATCACCTCTTTGGAACAAACGTGATCCGGGTTTGTCCTATACTTTGTACAACAGTGCAACGAGTTCTACCTTACATGCCCAGCCCGGTCAGCCGGATGGATCTTCATTACTCTGCCTTTCCTGCCACGATGGGACTATCGCCCTGGGTAATGTACTAAGTCGTCCCCGTGAAATTTCATTTTCCAGGGGAATCTCCACAATGCCGGCCGGTAAAACGAACCTTGGGAAAGATCTTTCAGATGATCATCCGGTTTCATTTTTTTATGACGCATCACTTGCCGCCGTTAACAATGAGCTAAAGGCACCGTCTAGTCTTCAGGGTCTTGTAAAACTTGAAAACGGCAAAATGCAGTGTACCTCCTGCCACGACCCACATAAAAATATTACGACGAATTTCCTTGTCGCCACCACTGAGTATTCTAACCTTTGCCTGAGTTGTCACCAGACCAAATACTGGGGCACTGCTACCCACCGGACTTCTGTCGCAAGCTGGAACGGAAGCGGCCCAAACCCATGGACTAATACGCCTTCAACCTACAATACCGTTGCAAAAAACGGTTGCGAGAATTGTCACAGTCCACATCATGCAGGTGGAAAGTCCCAATTGATGAACTTCGTCGCCGAAGAAAAAAATTGTCTCAATTGTCATAGCGGTACTGTCGCGTCCAGTCAGAAAAACATCCAGGCTCAGATTTCTAAAACTTACAGGCATGATATGAGCGCATATACTGGATTACATGATCCTTCCGAGGCAGCACTCATGGCCACCAAACACGTGGAATGCTCTGATTGCCACAACCCGCACGCTAGTTATAAGGCAGTTGCACAGGCTCCTGCCGTCAGCGGTTTCCTCGCTGGTGTCAAAGGAATCAACAGTAAAGGAATGCCTGTTGAACAAGCTCAGTATGAATATGAAATCTGTTTCCGTTGTCATAGCAGTAATCCGGCCACTGCCTCATCTAGCCAGCGGCAAATCTCACAGTCAGATACCAGGCTTGAATTTGCCGGTAATAGTATCTCATTCCATCCTGTGGAGACTTTTGGGAAAAATACCAATGTCCCTGGTTTGATTTCTCCGATGACTGAAAATAGTATTATTTATTGTTCTTCCTGTCACGCAAGCGACGATGCTGACGGTCCTTCCGGTCCGCACGGATCTATTTATCCGCAAATTCTGAAAGCTCAGTATTCGAAATCGGAGAACGTTAGCGAATCTGCTTCTGCTTATGCACTCTGTTATTCATGCCATAATAGGAGTGAATATAATGACGCCAATGGCGACAATGTGAAAAGATTAGTCCATTATAAACATGTGGTTACAGCAAAGACCCCCTGTAATACTTGCCACGATCCCCATGGAATCAGCAGTACCCAGGGTGTTCCAAATAGAAATACCCACCTGGTCAACTTTAATACACATGTTGTGTCTAGTGTAAATGGGAATTTATTTTTCCAGGATAATGGCAACAGAACAGGAAATTGTACGCTGAAATGTCACAACCACACGCATGATGCTTCATCGTATTAACGCATGAAAGTATTTAGAATGATTCCAAATTACAAAAATAGGTAAATCGGTAGTTATTTACTTTAATTTTGAAACTTGGAAGGATTTAGTTTTTTATTTCCTTTTAAAAATTAATTAGTAATTATTAATCCCCCCAAAAAAAACAATTATGAAAGCAAAACAACTATTCGTTCTTCTGGCGATGCTGGTTTTCAGCCAGTTTGTTCTGGGTCAAACCATCGTAGGGTCTAAACACGACTTTACGAGCGCTTCATGGAATTCAAGCGGCGAAATCTGTAAAGTTTGTCATACACCTCATGCTGCGGCTTTGGTGGCAAACGCTCCTTTGTGGAGCCATGCTACATCAACAGCTACCTATACGGTTTATTCTTCCCCAACCTTGAATGCGGGTACACCAGCAGGAACAATCGGACAGCCATCTGCCAGTTCTAAATTGTGTTTGAGTTGTCATGATAATACGGTGGCCATTGGTGGCACAACCTTCATTGGAACAGTTGGATCTCCTGTCGGTTATTCAAACCTCGGAATAGATCTCAGCAATGATCACCCGATTTCTTTCACCTATGATGCCGCACTTGTTACCTTAGATCCAGGTCTTAAGGCAGTTACATCTCCATCAGGCATTGGTGCAGGAACAATTGCTTCCAATATGCTCTTAGGCGGTAAAGTAGAATGTGCTTCCTGCCACGACGTTCACAATGGCGCCGGCATTGCACACCTGTTGAAGAAATCAAATGCGGGCAGTGCCCTTTGCTTAACTTGCCACAGCAAGTAAAGAAGGCTCTTTTTTCTATGAAATTTTAAAAGGCGATTAGATATTAATCGCCTTTTATTTTTATAACCTTACATTGAACGGATGAAATTTCGCGTTCCTTATGTCTTCCTGATATTTGTTTTTGGCATTTTGTTCAGCTGTTCGCCAAAATCAAATTTCAGGACCTTATCTTTCTTTTTTGACGGTGTTTCTGATACTGTTCGTGCGACTGATGTCATTAAAATTGACTCCAGCCGGATAAAAGACAGCCTTAACCGCATGAACGATATGTCTTATACCAATGTACCTGGTTATATTTATCACCCACCGTATAAAAAAGAAGAGTGTAATGCCTGCCATGATAATAGCGGGAACAGGAGCAATCTGAAACCGCAGCCAGGTATGTGTTATTCCTGTCATCAGGATTTTAAGGAGAAATTTGCCTTTTTGCATGGACCTGTGAGTAGCGGCTATTGCACCAATTGTCACGCCCCACATATGTCCACTGAGCCCAAGCTGTTGAAACGCAAGGGCCAACAGATCTGTACTACTTGCCACCAGGGAGGGCAGCTAATGAAAACCAGCGCTCACCTCGAGATTGGGAATCGTGAATGTACTGTATGTCATAACCCACATGGGGGGGCAAACCATTTTATTTTACGATAAATCTTGGTTTTTATGGATAAATTCGTATTTTTCTTAACGAATACAGGCCTGACAGCGTGATTGTATGAAGGAAATTGGTAATTTTAAGCTTGTATTTTTTAAAACACCTGGCGCGGTTTAATATATATAAATATTTTCAGATGAAACGCTTATTCTTACTGATACTGATACCGGTTTTTGCCCTGCTCATGCCTTTCAAATCAGCAATGGCAGAGGACAAAAAATGTATGGATTGTCATTCTGCTATTATGGCTGGCAAGATGTCACATAAGCCTGTCACAGAGGGCTGCGATGCTTGCCATACTCCTAACGGCCAGACCCATCCCCAGGCAGAAGTGAAAGGTTTTGCACTGGCAAAAGCAATCCCTGACTTATGCTATTCCTGTCATAAGCCATGGAATACCAAAGCCAATGTACATGCTGTAGTGAGTAACGGTAAGTGTTTGATTTGTCACTCTTCTCATAGTTCTGACAATCCTAAATTGCTGAAAGAGACTCCGGTTGGGAAAATATGTATGGAATGTCACGATGATCTTGGCCTTGACGAATTGACAAATAAGCATAAACCTGTTGCAGAAGGCAATTGCAAGGCTTGCCATGATCCTCATCAGTCGGATGTGAAGAAATTATTGAAATTTGAAGGACAGGATTTATGTTATAGTTGCCATACAGAGAAAAAGGCTGCATTGGCTGACAAAAGCGTTCATCCTCCATTTAGAAATAAATGTGTGATTTGCCATAAACCTCATGGGTCAAATGAAGCACATATGTTGGGTCAAAAAGTTACAGAATTGTGTTTTGGCTGTCATGATGAATTGCAAGCTGATGTTGATGCGGCAAAATTTTCACACAAAGCGGTGAAAGAAGGGAATAGCTGTATTACTTGCCATAGTCCGCATAGCTCGCCCAATGACTCGCTACTCAAAGCTGCCAGCATAGGAACGATATGTCTGAACTGCCACAAATTGGGGCTGGAGGACAAAAAGGTAATCCATGGCGCCGTGAGCCAGGGGAAATGTAATGCTTGCCATGATCCACATAAAGGGGATAATAAAAATCTTGTGAAAGACCTGAGCCCGGCTCCTTGCCTGAAATGCCATGAGACTCAGAATAAGCAAATGGCTATGGCGTTTACGCATCCTCCGTTTAAAAACAAATGCAGCATCTGCCATCTGCCCCATGCTTCTGATGAACCAAAGCTGCTGAAGCAAAAAGTTGGTGAACTTTGTGTCGGTTGTCATGATGACTTTGAAGAGCCTTTGCAAAAGTCTAAAGTCGTTCACGGGCCTTTAAAAGATGCCAAAGCCTGCACCAATTGTCATTCTCCGCATGCTTCTCCCACGGAGAAGATATTGCTGGCTGACCAGAAAAGCCTTTGTGTCAATTGTCATAGCAAGGCGATCAAAGTCGGCAACAGAACCCTCGCCAACATGAAACAGCTTTTCCAGAAGAATAAATATGTTCATGGTGCGATAGAGAAAAACGGATGTACCGGATGTCATAACCCACATTATGCTGAAAATGAGAACTTGCTGGTCGCTAAATTTGGCAAGGACTTTTATACTCAGGGTGTGAAAGACAGTTTTGCTTTATGCTTTACTTGTCATAAGAGCGAACTTCTGACTGAAGCTGCGACGACCACCGCAACATCATTCCGTAATGGAGACAAAAATCTACATTTTGTTCATGTTAATGGCGCAAAGGGCAGAAATTGTAATGTTTGTCATGACGTTCATGCAGCCAATCTCAAACATTTGCTGAATGAGAAAATTCCTTTTGGTGATTGGGCAATGAAGATGAACTATAAGGATACTTTGAATGGCGGTTCATGCGGTCCAGGCTGTCATGGGGTAAAAACTTACCAAAGATAGTCCCAGCTAAATCCTCCGGGATCGGGTTGCCCCAGCTAAATCCTCTGCGGATCGGGGAGGGAAGGGTGGGCTTTAATCCACCAGCTTAAATATCTGCACCCGTGCATTATAGCTATCAGAGATATAGATATAATTGTTTTTGTCGATGAAGATGCCGGTGGGCATCCAAAACTCTTCTTTCCCTTGTCCCTGTTCTCCGAAGCGGAAGAGAAATTTTCCTGAATGATCAAATATTTGAACAGTATGGAATAAAGCATCCACCACGTAAATATTGCCGTAGGAATCAAGGGCAATGCCCTTAGGACGGGAAAAATAGCCGCTGGCATCGCCGCTTTCTCCAAAAGCAGAAATAAAATCTCCGGCTTTGTTAAAGATTTGAACCCTGAAGTTCATAGCATCGATCACATAGGCATTTCCGTCTTTGTCGATGGTAAGATAGGTTGGGAAGTTAAATTCACCGGGCCCTGTTCCTCTTTTTCCGATGGTTTTTATTCGTTTTCCTTGTTTGTCGAGAATGGCAATTCTGTGTGCGGCGGTTTCAACCACCCATATTTCATTGTTTAGAGTTGACCAGGCAATCCCAGTGGGTTGTTGCAGTTGGAGCGAATCATTTAGTGAGACAAGCTCTTTTCTGTCGGTGGAAATTTCGAAGATCTTATTCCGTTTTGAATCGGTAAAGAGGATTGCTCTCCCTGGTGTTTCACAGATTCCGATCAAAGAATTCATATTGATAAATTTCTTTCTCAGGGAATGCGGGTACTCGATCTTTTTGCCTTGAACTTCCAGCAATGCCCCAATGCCCTGGTCGAGGAGGAGAAAGGTGTCAGGGTTACTGGCAAAAACGGCCATGGGTTTGATGAGCTGAATTTCTTCTTTTTTTCCTACAACGAATTCGGTTATACGTTTTGCAAGGCTTTTTTGTTTTTTGTCATTAAGAGCTGGAGGAAACTGGCTTAACCAGCGGATGTCCTTTGTTTGTGAGTAAGCAGAAGTGCAAAACAGAATTAAAGCAACAAGAATCAGAAAGGGATTTACAGGAAGATGGGAATTCGGTTGTTTACACATGGAAGATTCTAATAGGAGTCTAAAATTATACAATTATAGGGAATTGCATCGGCAATAAAAAAAAGGCTGTCCCGGATTCGGGACAGCCTTTTTAAGAAAGTATTTCGTAGTAGACTAGAAACCAGCGTCGGTCAATGCATCTACAGTATTGTTGAGTAATGCATCAGTATAAGCTGGGTTATGAACGCCAAGACTGTATTCACGTACAGATAACTGGAAGTTGATGATAGCACCCATTTCAACATTCAACAGGGTAGGAAGCTCTGTTAAAGCCAGGTTGGTAGCTTTTTGAGCAACGGTCCAGCTAGTTGCAACAGCAGGATTCCTGAATTGACCGGTTGGGTTGGTTGAAGGATCATAGATGTTGAGGTATCCATCATAACCAGCAGGGGTTACGTGGGCAAAAATATTGGTTGTATAGTCAGTATTCTTGGTGAAGAGACAAATACCGTCGAAGGTTAATTTTTCAGCGATGGTGTTGATCAGAGCCAGCGTAGCACTTTGTTTTCCTGTTAAGGTAGTGCTGGTAGTAGACATAGAGGTATGGCAACCGCTTTGGATACAACCTTTGAAGTTCCATGATTTAGCACCGGCAGCATCGTATTTGGTTACGGTAAAGCTATGTCCGCCATTTTCTCCGGTTGGAGTAGCCATGTGGCAAGTTTGGCAAGAAGCAGCTGTTGGGTGAGTAGAAGCAACGGTATAGCTCTTTGCACCTGGGAACTGAACGCCAGCTTGTCCTGAGAAGATACCACCAATAGCACCATAATGGTTGTGTGTTCTGTATGAAGGAATAACTTTGTTTGGAGCAGCGTTGCCAATAGTTTTGTCGTAGAAAATGTTGCCAGGATTAGCAGCCAGGTCAGCATAATTAACAGATTGTCCGTTAGAAGTAGTTGTTGATGTAGTCATTGGACGTGGTTGGTGACACTTTAAGCACAAATTGCTTTGGCTTTCGTGTTGGGTAAGGTTCATAATTTTTGGCGTAGGTGAGTTCACAGGATACATGGTCATCTGAACAGGAGCTGTGGTGTATAAAGCCATAGAGTCAGCAGCACCGCCTTTGTGGCAGGTGAAACAGCTGATCTTGGTGGGGATGGTGGTGAGACCTGAAGAAGCAGCAGTAGTGGCGTTGTAAGAGAAAGAATATTTTCCAGTACCAGCGTTAAGAACCATGGTAGGAATTACGTTGCCATCAACAACACTGTGCATACCTTCGTTTGAGTGGCAAGGAGCACAACCGGCAGATCCACCTTCAGAGATAGAAAGTTCAGCACCTTCGAAGTGTTTTGAATATTCGATTTCGTATTTAGCGTTATCCAGTTCTTTTGAAAGTGGAGTAGCAGTAGCAGGATTGTGGTTGTGGCACTCCAGACAGTTAACTGACATTCCGCCAGCACCGGCAGGACCTTGAGGACCCATTGGGCCAACCGGACCTTGAACACCAGCATCACCCTGGTCACCTTTTGGGCCTGGGGTTGAGCTTCCTGAAGTTTCAGCATAGAGTGAATAAGGAACACTCATGAGCTGGGTGGTAGAAACTACACCGTAGTTCGTTCCGCCTGCAGGATCAGTTTCTGTTTTGATGAAGAATGGACCAGCTGTCCATGAGATGGTAGCGATGCTACCACTGACGTTGGTTCCGTTTCCGATAGCGAGGGTAGCTAAACCGTTGCCATTTGTCATGACGGTATGGGTTTCTGCGAAAACAACAGCACCTGTTGCAGTTCCCTGGAGAATGCTCACTTTAACGCCAACGTTGGCATTAGAAACGAGGTTGTTGCTGGCGTTGCGAACGACAGCCTGATAGCTCATGAAATGAGGTGCCTGAGCGAAAGCACTGATTGAAAGGGCCAGGAATAACACCAGCACCGGTAAAACACTCAAATTTAGTTTTAGCTTTTTCATTTTGTGTTGTTTTGTTTGATTATGTAATGTCTGAATGATTGTTTAATATAATAAGGAAATATTCTAATTCAAATGATTGTTTTACCTGGAGATAACCATACGTTTGGTTTGGGTAAACTGTGTTGTTGAGTTGCTAACTGACATCTTGTAGAAATAGACACCGCTCGGGAGTGCACTTCCTGACATGGTATACGTATAAGCACCGGCGCTTAAGAGACCATCCTGCAGAACAGCAACAGATTGTCCGATCACGTCGAGAACTTCGAGTTTTACAGTTCCGTCAACAGGAATAGCGTAAGCAATAACTGTAACATCTTTGTAAGGGTTTGGAACGTTCTGGCTCAGTGAGAAACCATTGCCATTGTTCACTAGTGAAGGGATGAGCAAGGTTTTGTTGATGATGTTGGCACCGTTGAAATCGGCCAGGCTGCTCTCGTCAGTGTTGATGCTGAGGTTGAGGTCAGTTGAAGGATTGTTGGCGTTTTTCAGTTTCAGTTTCAGGGTAAGGAGGGTCTCGTCAGCATTGATTGCTTTGGGTTGGAGGGTGTACCATGCGATACGAATCTCATTACCCATTGTGTTATAAACAAGACTTTGGTTGTCATAAGCGGCTTCAACACCCAAAACATCCATATCGTTTGAAGGATAATTCAGGATGAGAGAGAGGGCTGCACAGTTGAGTGATTCTTTCACTCTGACAGGAACATTTACCAATGACTGGCCATCGATGACCTGAACGCCTTGATTCTCAACAAAAAGGTCTGGTTGGTGTTTTGTGCCACTGGGATCATAAGATCCGTTAACATCACCAAAACAAATACCTTTAATATTGGTTGTGGTATTTGTTGAGCCATCAAGTGCAACAGCAGGAGCCTGGAAATACCAGTTGCCTGAGGTGAAGCTGGTTTGGAGGCCAACATAACGTTTTTGAATGGCAAGCGCATCCGTTGAATTGACATAACCGGAAGCATTGACATCACCAGCAATGAGTTTCAAGCCACTTAACAAAGCAACTTCCACAAAATGTTTCTGGCATAAAAGAGCGTCAGTAGCATTTACAGAACCCCAGGCTTTGTTTGTCTGTACATTGAGGGTGTAATTGCCGGCTGCCGGGCCACTAAAGGAATAAAAACCATCACCGTTGGTCGTAGTCTGACTGATGACTGTGTTTCCTTGTTTTAATTGAACAGTACTGTTTGAGAGTCCACCTTGCAGTGCATTGTCATAAGATAGTGTTCCACTCAGGCTGTACCCGCCTGGATGCTGGAGGCCCTGGTTCACAGAACCGCTGCTCCCTGCTCCTGACAGGTAGTCCACCTGGCCGATGGAGAAACTCACGTTGCCTCCTGAACCAGTGGCATCTCCACCCGTCGCAACGAAGCCTTGTTGAGCCCATAAGCCTGTGGTACCCCATCCCAGAAGACAGTAACCCAGTAATAGAATAACTTTTTTCATGTGTTGTTTGGTTTTTGTTTGTTTGGAATAGATCTAGGATATTTAAATTATATTAATCTCAATTACCCGGAATTTCTTTGTTTTATGATAGATTTAATCAATAGAACCTTGTTTTTTTTGTAAATTTTGCTTACAAATTCATATGTATCTATGAGCTTATGTAATTAAAATTGACAATATCAAAAATAAAAAGAATTGTTATTCGAAAAACAGAGAGATCCTTGATATTTGTCCGATAAGATTTGATATTTGTCATTAATAGAGTGAGGTATGATGCAATTATTGGTGATATAGGTCAGCAAGGAAAGTGACATAAGTCAACTGTTGTTATTTTGTGTACAATCAAGGCCTCTATTTATGAACAAAAGGGGCAATTTTTTAAACAAAAAGAGCTGCCCCGATTAGGGAGCAGCTCTTTTATAATATTTGATTAAAGACTAAAAACCGGCGTCGGTCAGTGCATTTATGGTATTGTTAAGCACAGCATTTGTATAGGCTGGATTGTGAACACCAGCGCTATAATCTCTTAAAACCAATTGGAAGTTGATAATCGCGCCCATTTGTAAATTTGACAGGCTTGTAAATTTCGGCAATGTGAGGTTGTAGGCTTTTTGAGCCGTTGTCCAAGAAGTACTGGGTACGATGGTTCTGAGAGCCCCATTTGGGTTGGCGCTTGGGTCGTAGAAATCGAGGGTGCCATCATATTTTTCAGGAGTGACATAGTACCAGCGGTTTGTAAGGATGTCTGTGTTTTTGCGCATAATTTCAAAGCCACCTGATCTTAGTTTGTCAGATAAGGTATTCAGTAATGTCAGTGTGTTTGACTGGGTACCGGTTAATGTTGTGCTGGAGGCACTCATTGAAGTGTGGCAACCAGAGGTGAGACAACCTTTAAAGTTCCATGTTTTTGCACCTGCGTCGTCATATCTGGAAACGCTAAAGCTGTGTCCACCATTTTCTCCAGTTGGAGTAGCCATGTGGCAGGTCTGGCAGGAAGCAGCGTTAGGATGGGTTGATGTGTTTGCATATGATACACTTCCTGGGAATTCAACAGCACCGGAACCTGAAAACATTGCACCAATGGTGCCATAATGGTTTCCTGTACCTCTGGCAGGAACTATTTTATTTGGAGCGGCATTGCCTACAGCGCTATCGTAAAATAGAGCGCTAGGGTTAGCGGCGAGAGCAGAATAATCAAGTGATTGACCGTTTGACAATGTAGTAGAGGTTGCCAGCGGACGAGGCTGATGGCATTTTAGGCATAAATTGCTTTGCCCATTGTGCTGGGTTACGTTGATGATTTTTGGCGTAGGTGATCCCAGCGGGTACATACACATTTGAATAGGAGCAGTGGTGTATAATGCCATAGAATCAGCGGCATTGCCTTTGTGGCAAGTAAAACAACTAATTTTGGTCGGCATGGTAGTCAGAGAAGAAGATGCCGCAGCAGTCGCGTTGTAGGAATAAGAATATTTGCCTGTAGCAGCGTTGAGGGTGTAAGTAGGAATAGTGTTGTTATCAACCACACTATGGAAGCCATCATTTGCATGACAAGGAGCACAACCTGCAGATCCGCCTTCGCCCATTGAGAGTTCTGCGCCTGCAGAATGTGCTGAAAATGCATATTCGTATTTCGCGTTTTCCAGTGCGTGTGATAAAGGCGTAGCAGTAGCAGGGTTGTGGTTGTGGCACTCCAAGCAGTTAACCGGCATTCCGCCTGAGCCGGCTGGACCCTGAGGGCCTATAGGGCCGGCAGGACCTTGAGTACCTGTGACACCCTGGTCACCTTTTGGACCCGGGATTGAGCTTCCTGAGGTTTCAGCATAGAGTGAATAAGGAACACTCATCAACTGGGTGGTTGAAGTGACACTATAGTTCGTTCCGCCTGCAGGATCTGTTTCTGTTTTGATGAAGAATGGGCCGGTTGTCCAGGCGATGGTAGCGATGCTCCCGCTTACGTTGGTTCCGTTTCCGATAGCGAGGCTCGCTAAACCATTGCCATTGGTGACGACGCTTTGTGTTTCTTCAAAAACTACAGCACCTGTTGCAGTTCCCTGGAGAATGCTGATTCTGACCCCAACGTTGGCAAAAGTTACGAGGTTGCCACTTGCGTTGCGAACCACAGCCTGATAGCTCATGAGATGGGGTGACTGAGCAAAAGCACTGATTGAAAGTGCCAGGCATATGACCAGCACCGAAAAAACACTCAAATTTAGTTTTAGCTTTTTCATTTGTATTGTATTGTTTGGTTTGATTATTGAATTTCTGTCTTATATTATATGGTATGCATTTTTCAAAAAAAGTTTTACCTGGAGATGACCATTCGCTTGGTCTGGGTAAACAGTGTTGTTGAGGTACCAACTGTCATTTTATAGAAGTAAACACCGCTTGGAAGTACACTTCCTGACATGGAATACGTATAAGCCCCGGCACTCATAAGGCCATCCTGCAGAACTGCAACAGATTGTCCAATCAAGTCGAGAACTTCGAGTTTTACATTGCCATCAACTGGAATAGCGTAAGCAATAAGGGTAACATCTTTGTAAGGGTTTGGCACGTTCTGGCTCAATGAGAAACCATTGCCATTGTTCACGAGTGAAGGGATGAGCAAGGTTTTGTTGATGATTTTGCCACCGTTGAAATCGGCCAGGCTGCTCTCGTCAGTGTTGATGCTGAGGTTGAGGTCGGTAGAAGGATTGTTGGCGTTTTTCAGTTTCAGTTTCAGGGTGAGGAGGGTCTCGTCAGCATTAATGGCTTTGGGCTGGAGGGTGTACCATGCGATACGAAGCTCGTTGCCCATTGTGTTATAAACAAGACTTTGGTTGTCATAAGCGGCTTCAACACCCAATACATCCATGTCATTAGCCGGATAATTAAGAACGAGGGACATTGCAGCCATATTCAGAGATTCTTTCACCCTGACAGGAACGCTGACCAAAACCTGGCCATCGATTTGCTGAACGCCTTGGTTTTCAACAAAAAGGTCTGGCTGGTGTTTGGTGCCGCTGGGGTCATAAGATCCGTTAACGTCACCAAAGCAGATCCCTTTAATATCGCTTGTGGTGTTGGTGGAACCGTCAAGAACAACTACAGGAGCCTGGAAATACCAGTCGCCGGAGGCATAGCTGGATTGAAGACCGACAAAGCGTTTTTGAATAGCAAGACCATCTGTTGAATTAACATAAGCGGATAGATTGACATCACCTGCGATGAGTTTTAATCCGCTTAACAAGGAGATTTCCACAAAATGTTTCTGACACAATAAAGCATCAGTTGCATTAACAGAACCCCAGGCTTTGCTTGTTAGAACAGCCAGGGTATATTGACCTGCAGCCGGGTTGTTAAATGAATAATAACCATCACCGTTGGTCGTGGTCTGGCTGATGACAGTATTTCCTTGTTTTAATTGCACTGTGCTGTTTGAGAGCCCACTTCCTAATGCATTGTCATAAGATAGTGTTCCACTCAGGCTATACCCGCCAGGATGCTGGAGTCCCTGGTTCACGGAGCCACCTGTTCCAGCTGCTGAAAGGTAGTCCACCTGACCAAAAGAGTAACTCACACCACCTCCTGCACCGCTGGCGTCTCCGCCAGTCGCAACGAAACCTTGTTGCGCCCATAAGCCTGTGGTACCCCATCCCAGAAGACAGTAAGCCACTAAAAGAATAACTTTTTTCATGTTTAATTTGGTTTTTATATGGAATAGATCAATGACATTGGCTTACTATTTCATTTAAATTTAAAAATATGTACAAATGAAAATATGACAATGCACTACAGATGTAAAAATATAGTTATTTAAAACATGAAAAGTGCCGAATTCTTGATATTTGTCTGATTCAACTTGAAATTTGTCAATTACAAAAGCGCTAATTATCAACAATAATATGTGGGAAAGTCAATAATAATAATGACATAAGTCAATTGTGGGAAAATATTGACAAGTGCGTGTTTCCGAATTACCTTTGTATAAGAATGTGACCTTGATTTCTCAATCCAAACACTATGAAAAAGAGCATGAGATCGACAGTTTTCGCCGGGCTTCTCGTTTTCGTTATTCTCATTTTAAACATGGCCAAGCTATCAGCGGCAAGATTTGGCTTACCTGATAAACCGCTTACGGAAAAGAGTCCGAAAAACTACAATAACTATCTATATGTAAGCACTTTAGATTTGATTTTTTATAACAATCTGAAATTAACTTTTCAGCGTAGTTTTAAAAATAGCCACAACAAGTCCTTTGCCTTTAGTGTTCCATTAACTGTAGGTTTGAATTCAAAGGATATTGCCAGCAATACCTTTAATTTTTCGAAGCAAAAAATTGCGGCATTGGGTGCTGAGATATCTATGTTAGTTCCTTATAAAAGAACGTCAGTTTATTGTATGGGTGTCGGTTTTAATGTGGGAATGCAGTCTTATAACAAGCCTGATGACACTGTCATTAAACTCGAAAAGCCGAAACCGGTACAGGGTTATTATTATGACATTAGCCTGCGTAATGAATTTATCCTGCACAGCAATTCGTCGCTTACCTTCACCATAGGCATTGGGATCGGATGGGCACAGGATCTTAGCAACTACGGAAATTATTATGTAGAATATAAGGATACAAAACAGGAAATGACTTCTTTCGTAATTGTTCCGTTTTGGTTTAATGTGGGAATTCCATTTACTAAATAATGCGGATCATGATGACTCGGAAAATCTTTTTTTGGCTGTTGGTATCAGGCTTATCTGTTGTGGTTTCCTGCAAAAAGCCTGCGATTGAAAATGCGTCTGTGATCCAGGGAATCGCCATCCCATTAGGAGGCACGCACAATGGACAAGCAGTCCAGATTTATCTTTATGCCAAGGTAAAGCCCGGAGAAGTTCCTGGCGGTTCTGCCTATTTAAAAACGACGATTACCGATGCTGATTCAAAATTTTCATTTAATGGCCTCAGTGTTGGAGATTATTGCCTGCTCATTGATTTCACCATAAAGGATTCGACAGGGGCACCGTTCCGTTATTATGGGTACAGCCAGGTCCAGATTAATGACGGGAATGAGGTGCTTACCACGAATATCAATTTTATAGGATCATATTATTATCCCACTGGTGGCGGCGGTGCCGGATCCTGTCCTTATGTATTTACTTTGGAAGATGGTCGTTGGCATTTCAGGGGAGAGATCTATGCCGTGGCTATTTTTAAATCACTGCAAAGGGACGATTATCTGCCACTTGAAAACCTTAAATCCTCCAAAAACAGCATTCAGATTCAATTGGCCAACAGGCTCGATGAGGTTCACCATACCGACCTTACAGAACTGATTTTTGTAAAAAATGCCATGGGAACGTATCATCTCCTGGATAAATACGGGAAGATACAAACAGTCTCCAGCCCACAGATTCCCATGAAGGCTACTGCCAATGGATATCACGATGTCAGGTCATTGCTTGCGTCTTCTGACAATTCTTATTATGGGTTCAAAGAAGGACAAAAGATATTACCGGAAGCTCAGAATTTTCTGAGCAGGTTTTATACAGCCGTGAAGAAAGTCTTTTGGGGCAAGGATGGATCTAATATGGTTGACCTGGTTGTTGAATACAAGAAGCCAAAAAATGTCAGCAGTGCGAAATTTATTGTGAAAGCGAAAAATCCCTCCTGGACATCGCAGGTTTACTATAATGACTTTTTAAGAAAATTCGGGACCTATTTTTCTGAGTGGTCACAAAAACAAAATTCAGGTTCCGGGGAAAGTCTTAAGCAATGGGCTTTGGATCAGGGATTGCCACTGGTAGTATATGTCGAAACCAGTCATGGATGGCAGATGGCCGATTATTTCGATATGGTAGGTGCGCAGGAGTTGAATTCCAGGGAAATGGTGATGCAAATAGACCTGCGTGATGTTGATCAAGAAACGGTAAAATTAAAGTTGGTCTGTGGCTATAATTTCTGGGAAGTAGATTATGCTTCTCTTGATTTTACTGTTAACCAGGCAGCCAGTGTTTACACTTGTTCTGCATCAAATGTTGTTTCTGATCAGGGTCACAACTTCACAGAAAGAGTTAACAAAACTGACGATCAATTTCTGGATATGAACAAAGGGGAAGATGCCAGATTGAGCTTTTCCTGCCCTGTGGATTATTCACCTTCAGATTATTCGGTATTTCTGCATACGAATGGTTACTATAATGTGAAGAAGTCATTCAGCAATAATCCGGAATGGCTCAGCCTGATCGGCTATAGCAGGCCAGGGGCTTATACGGCTTTTGCCAGGGAACAATACGTCCTTTATCACAGGAAAAATTAATTGTCGGCGCACCTCATCCCAGTAAAAATTCCGGCCTGACTTCTCACGTTTTTGAAGAAAAGGGAAATTTAGGTTTTCATTACTTTGTTGATTGCTGAAGGAATCATCAGCAAATCGAAGCTGTGGTTATAGACGAGGTATTTGTTAACCCATACCGGATCGAATTTCTCTTTATAGAATCGGAGTCCTTTATAATGTGCAAATTGGGGCAGCTGTTCATAGAGAAAGCGGATGGTTCTTTCGGCAGGGTGTGTGGCATTTTCCATGCCCGACATAGGCACCAATCCCAGGTTGATCGACTGAAAGCCCTGTTCCCTGAAATACTGAAACAGTTTAATTTGAAGGTATTCCAGCACCCCGTTGGGAGAATCACTGAGTCGGCGTTGCAGATCATAAGTGCCTTCTCCCTTTGCATAATCCGGGATGAGGTTAATGAAAGCCACGATTTTCTCATCTTCATTTTCGGCAGTGAGAATGGTTTGTTTTTTTAATTCATTCCAAAGAAATATTCCTTGAGAAAATGCCGATTCTTCTTTGCCATCTCTCAGCCATTCATCAGAGACATATTTCAGCTTTTGCAGCAAGCCATCTTTGATGGGTGGTTCATAGACTTTATAGAAAAAACCTTCTTTTTCCATTTTATTTACGGAATTTCTGAGTCCTTTTCTTGCGCCGCCATCCAGCGAGAAATTGGTTATGTCGACGATGGCTTCCTGTCCCAATAAAATAGGTCTTTTCTTTAATTCTGTATAAATCCCAAGGCTTTCTTCCGGGACTCTGAAATAGACAGAATTTAAGTTATTTTCCTGGCAATAATTTTCAAATTCGAGGATGGCTTTTTTCTTTGTTTTTTCGTCGGGAGCTACCGGGTCTTCCAATACGATTGCATAATCATTACTGACTTTATACGAGATAAATGCTTCTTGATTTTCTGTAAAAAATAAACTCTTGTCGAAATAAGTTTTGAAATAATCGAGGGCAGAATTGCCATGATTTTTTACGATATCTTCTGCCAGGCCAAAATAACTTTCTTCGCTTTTTTCTCTCTTGAAAACCGGCAATATCAAGGTAACCAGCAAAAACCCAAGTGAGAGAGTCCCAGCGACATTGATGGTGACAATAAACTCTCTTCCAAAGCGTGTTAAAGGGATTAGCCCGCTATTATTCATGAGCAGAAAATTCTCAAAAGTGGCTAATGCAGATTGCTGAAATGAAAAATCCTGGTGAAAGTGTTTTTTGTCCAGGATATAAAATCCGATGAGTCCGTAAATGAATGCCACGATTACAGTCAGTACTGCAGTTTGTATTCCCAGCAGAATGAACTTTTTATTGGATTTTAAGGTGTATTGTTTTCTTGTCATCACCAGGATCCCTGCAGTGATAAATGCGAAGGCGGCTTCTTCGTAGTCGATGGCCTTGGTAAGGTTTGCGACCAATGAAATGGCGGTCAGAAACAGGGTGCCGATCCAGGCATTTCGATAGCCTTTAAAAAGCGAGGCTGCGAGCATGATAAGGATAATCCCGGTGATGATGACGACCATATTGGAGCCCTGGATGACTTCAGTGGGTAAGAAGTCATGGAGGAGGTGTAAGCGGTCGCGTATCGGTGGGGTTAGGACGGATAAAATATTGACCAGACCGAGGCCCAGGATAAACAAGGGGGGTGATACCCGGTACAGCATATTCCCTGATTTTGAAAAGAAACCCAACAGCCCGGCCAGGAGCGGAAGCAGGAATTCGAAAAAGCGGAAGATCAAGGTGATAGATAGAGCATTTACTGCACTGAATCCAAATTGCTGTAATACCAGGGTCAAGATCAGTTCGACAGGTCCGACGCCCTTCAGTAAAGGAGAAGCCATCAGCATCACCACCACCACGACATAGCCTATGAAAGCAACCAGGGGCGTTAACTCGACGCCGATCGTCCGGGCTGAGATCCACAGATGAATCATGCCGGTGATTTCAATGCCGATAGAACAAAGGATCACTTTTGCAAAACTCCATGCGTTGAACTTTTTTGTCATGATTTCGTCAAAAACCAGGGCGTATTCGGGGAGGTGTTTTTGTAAGAGTTTATAGCTCAAGCCATTTTTCAACAGAGAATAAAAGGCGAGTGCTATAAAAACGGTGAGTGCGATTGCGACGACAAATGCAATGATTTCGTAGCGTTGCATGCCACCTCGTATACTTAGAATGATTACCGCAGGAAGGGCGATGAGGAGAATCGTCACAAAACCGCTGAGGATGTAAATGGTAGAGGCGAAATGAATTTCGGTTTTGGAGATATTTCGTGCTTCGAGTTCTTTGGTAAAAAAAGCCTGGGAAGTGAGGTTTCCGCCAGGGATAAAAGCACTGATGAAGTTGCGTCTTAAAAAAAGCTTTGTGCCGTGTCTGAAGCTGATGCTATGCCTGATAGCACTGAAGCTGTAGTAATTCATTCCCCCTTGCAACAGGATATAGACCAGCGCCATGACAAGGCCAAAAAGCAAAAACCAGGGATTCGCTTCTGACAGTGCTTTTTGTACATGGACGATCTCTGCTTTTTCGTGACGAACAAAAAAGATTATCAGGATCAGTGAGAGCAGGATAAAGCCTATTCTCAGAAGCAGGCTGAGTGTCTTTCCTTTGGGTAGAAATCTTTTCATCCAAACAAAAATACTTTAATTGGCCGTAATCTGCAAGTGAGTCAGTTCTTTCCGATGAGAAACGGCTCATTGGTGGGATGATTTTTCAGGTATCCTGAACTTAATTATTTTTTGCGCCATTGTTGATCCAGCAAAGGATTTTGTCCTTCTGTGTGTTGGATACACCGGAATCGGTTTTCTGACATTGAACAAAGACGAACATTGAGAGAATCAGGATGATCAGTGTGGCTTTCATGGACTTTGCTTATATTTATTTAGTTTAAATTAAATACAATAACCTTCATTTGATTCAATTATTACCTAAGGGTTTAATTTATTTGTTAATTTGTAGCTTGATAACTTAGTGAAGATCTATGAAAGTCGGAATCGTCGGGGGTGGTGCTGCAGGTTTCTTTTCAGCTATAGCTGTGAAAGAAAATTTCCCGGATGCCAGTGTCGTCATTTATGAGAAGTCGGAAGATGTCTTGTCGAAGGTCAGGATTACGGGAGGCGGGCGATGTAATGTCAGTCATGACTGCGAATCTATCACAGACCTTTGCAAAGCAGTGCCGAGGGGTGGTAAAAGTCTGAAAAAAGCTTTTCATGTATTTAATGACCAGCATACGATGGCGTGGTTTCGTTCCAGGGGAGTCCCTTTGGTTGTTCAGGCGGATCGGTGTGTTTTCCCGGAGTCGAATGATGCGAGGAGCATTGTGGATTGTCTAATCCGGGAGGCAAAGAGGCTCAAGGTCGAGATACAGTGCGGGAAAGGTGTAATTGCGATCCGGCCCCAGGAGAATTCTTTATCGGTTGAATTTGCAAAAGAAGATCAGCAGGCAGCTGTTTTTGACAAAATTATTGTTACGACGGGCGGTTCTCCCAAAAGGAGCGGGCTTGAGTGGCTGGAGACGCTGAATCACCGGATTGAAAATCCTGTTCCATCATTGTTCACCTTTAATATGCCTTCTGAGCCGATCATCAGCCTGATGGGTGTTGTCGCTGAGAACACGGTAGTACGAATCCAGGGAACGAAAGTCATGGCAGAAGGTGCTTTGTTGATCACCCATTGGGGCATGAGCGGGCCTGTGATTTTGAAATTGTCATCTTATGGAGCGAGGGTTTTGCACGACATGAATTATGATTTCAAGATCCAGCTTAACTGGGTTGAGGAGAAAAACAATGAATTGGTGTTAGCGGATTTACAAGGTGTCGTTGATGAGCATCCTTATAAGTTGTTGTCGAATCACAAGCCATACCCGCTTCCTTCTCGTTTGTGGCAGTTTCTTCTGGATAAAAGCGGGTTTCCCCCTGAAAAGATCTGGGGTGAATTGGGAAAAAAAGGGCTGAATAAAATGATGAGTATTTTGACCAATGATGAGTATTCGGTAAGAGGCAAAACGACATTTAAAGAAGAGTTTGTGACTTGCGGTGGTGTCAGTCTGGATAGCATCGATATGAGTACGATGCAAAGCAAAGTATGTAAAAATCTGTATTTTGCGGGAGAAATTATGGACATCGATGCGATCACCGGTGGCTATAACCTGCAATGTGCCTGGACCACCGGCTTTGTTGCGGGTAAATTAAAATCCTAAAATCCTTGAGTCAAAAGATCCTTTTCATAACGCCACCGTTCACCCAGCTGAATACTCCTTATCCGGCCACGGCCTATTTAAAGGGTTTTCTGAACACACAAAACATCGCCAGCAGGCAGGCTGATTTGGGCATAGAACTCATTCTGGATCTCTTTTCAGGTGCAGGATTCAGGGATATGTTTCAGGAAATCGGAGCGAAAAAAAGGAAACTGTCGAAGAATGCGCGTACGATACTTAGCTTTCGTGAGGCTTATGAGCAGACCATAGATCCAGTGATCAGTTTTTTACAAGGGAAGAATCCCTCTTTGGCTTACCTGATCTGCCAGGGAGGGTTTTTGCCTGAAGCCGGGAGGTTTCATGAGCTTGACGACCTGGAATGGGCTTTTGGCAGCATGGGTTTGCAGGACAAGGCCAAACACCTGGCGACACTTTACCTGGAAGACATCTCCGATTTAATTGTAGAGATCCTGGATCCCTGGTTTGGATTTAGCCGCTATGCGGAGTCGCTGGGACGCTCGGCTTCTGATTTTACGGAGATCCACGAGGCGCTTCAAAGGGAGGACAGCTTTATTGATAAGCGTTTCCTTACCTTGGTAGAAGCAAAAATTGATCGGATACAGCCAACGCTTGTTGCGATAACAGTGCCTTTTCCTGGCAATTTATATTGTGCATTAAAGAGTGGTCAGTGGATCCATAAAAATCGTCCTGAGATAAAAATCGTCCTGGGAGGAGGATATGTGAATACGGAACTCAGATCGCTCAATGAGGCGAGGGTTTTTCAGTATGTAGATTTCATCACGCTGGATGACGGAGAAGCGCCCTTAGCTGTTCTTATCCGTCATCTGAATCATGAGGTAGGTGTCAAAGAACTGAAGCGCACCTTCACCTTGCTTGAAGGAAAGCTAACTTATTGTGATGGATCCCTGGACAAGGACATTCCCCAGTCAGATGTCGGAATCCCTGATTATTCTGAGCTACCCCTGGACCAATATCTTTCTGTTATTGAGATAGTGAATCCCATGCACCGTTTGTGGAGTGATGGCCGGTGGAACAAGCTCACCCTGGCTCATGGCTGTTATTGGGCAAAATGCACTTTTTGCGACATCACCCTGGATTATATCAGGCGGTATGAGCCCAACAAGGCTTCTTTACTCTGTGACAGGATTGAGGCAATCATCAGCCAGACAGGGACATATGGGTTTCATTTTGTGGATGAGGCAGCCTCGCCTGCCTTGTTGCGGGCTCTGGCCACAGAGATTATCAGTCGAAAGATCACAATTGCCTGGTGGACAAACATACGTTTTGAGAAGAGCTTCAGTTCGGAACTCTGTCATTTGTTAAAAGAATCAGGGTGTATTGCGGTCTCAGGTGGCCTGGAAGTGGCTTCAGATCGTTTGCTGAAACTCATCAACAAAGGCGTCACTGTGGCTCAGGTAGCCAAAGTAGCAGGCAATTTCACAGAAGCCGGCATCATGGTACATGCTTACCTGATGTATGGGTTTCCGACGCAGACGGCAGCGGAAACTATTGATTCTCTTGAGGTTGTGAGGCAATTGTTTGAGGAAGGCCTGGTTCAATCGGGATTCTGGCATCATTTTGCGCTCACGGCACATAGCGGTGTCAGTTTAGATCCGCAGAAATTCAAGATTCAAATGGAGACGTCGAAGAAAGGTTGTTTTGCCAACAATGACCTTTTATTTAATGATCCGCTGGGATGCGAGCATGGAGCCTTTAGTGAGGGCTTGCGCAAATCATTGTTTAATTATATGCATGGGATAGGATTTGATTTGCCTTTGCAGGCATGGTTTGATTTTGAGGTACCGGAGACGAGCATTGAGGCAGGCTTTATAAGAACGGCATAGTTATTTTTTAAAGCAAAGAGGCTGCCCTTTTGGGACAGCCTCTTTTGTTGTAAAAAGGATCATGATCATGCATCCTTTTTGAGTCAGACTCCAGGATTATCTTACGATAACCATTTTCTTAGTCCGTTGCAGGTTCATGCTGATTCCATTAAAATCAACAGTGTAGTAATAGACTCCTTCTGCCAGTGCCGATGCATCGAAAACGAAGGTGTTCAAGGATTTGCTGACTTCATGATTTGTTACAATTTCCTGAACTTTTTCGCCGGTGGCATTGAATAAGAAGACAGAGATCGTTCCTTCTTCCGGTGGGATGATGCTGAATGTAGTTGTGTATTGCAGCGGGTTGGGGAAGTTGGTGACCAGGCTGAAGTCAGTGGATACAACTGACCTGGCTTTCAGTGATGGCACGATGAGCATGACATCGTGGATTACTTCGGCAGCGTCGGTTGTGATCTGAGATTCTCTTCCTTCGAGGCTAAAGGTCACATTTTGCAGTTCAGCATTTGGGTCGAGCATTCTCACAACGAGGTGCAGCAGGGGTTCGCCTGCTTTCAGGTTTAAAGCAGTTTTGTTGTACCATGCAATTCGCAGTTCGCCGTTGGCTGCCCTGAAGTCAAGGGATCCTATTGCTTCGTTGACGACAACATCTTTGATTTCAAGGATGTCTGAAGGATAATTCATCACCAGAGAAATCGCTCCTGGCTGGAGGTCCTGGCTTGTCATAACCGGAATGTCGAAAGTTGCCTCTTTGTCAACTTCAAGCTGGCCTGAAGTTTTGAGCTCAACATCCGGCTTGATTCTGTTGTTCGGTGCGATAAAGCTTGCATTTACATCGCCAACGCAAAGTCCTTGCAGGTCTTTTGTGATGTTATTGAATGTAACTGACAGATTTGCTGTATCGAAGACCCAGTCGCCGGCTGCAAAGGAAGAGATGTTACCGGTGAACCTTTTTGATGCCTGAAGCGCGTCGTTGGAATTCACGTAATGGCTGTTGTCAACGTCGGCTGCCTTGAGCTTGAGACCAGCCAAGGTAATTTGGCCTACATAGTGTTTTAATATTACCAAGGCGTCAGCTGCGTTAACACCGCCCCAGGTATGGGTTGATGACACGCTTAGTTTATAATGTCCTGGCATGACTCCCGGGATCAGATAATTCCCCAGAGTATCTGTATTTGCAGAATATGCAACAGTATTTCCGACAGATAAAGCTATTTGGACATTTTTCAGTTTGATTGGAATCGTAGACGCATAACTGA